>CAXXFT010000050.1:0-65396 GCA_963675125.2 uncultured Sedimentibacter sp. | reverse complement strand
CCTTGTTTAAACGGTATCCTATTATCCAATTCCACTCACTATATATCCTATATGTAAATATATAGTCTTTTGTAGCAATATATTTATTACTATAGTTTAAATTCTCATTCATTAAGCTTAATATCCAACCATTATCATTACTATAATTATTTAAAAGGATTTTTTGATCACTATATATAATTAAATTATCTTTACCTATATCATTGTAATATTCAATAACAAATTTCTTTGCCTCATCCTCATTATTTATATTGCTACTTTCATTTTCAAAGAAAAGTATCATTTCTTTTAAATTATTTGATGCATTTTCTATTTCATTTTCTAATAGCAAGTTATATCCATTTATATATGATACAACACCAAGCATCAATATAGATATTATTAATAAAATCATAAAAGGTATTAGAATTTTATTTTCAATGTCAATTCTCACTATTTTTCCTTCCTTTGCTACTTGTATATTTACTAACAACATAAAATGTTATAGCGGATGCTACTACACTTGGAAATGCTGGATGTATCGTAGAATATAAATTTTTAATCATAAAAACAATTATTGTAACAAGACCTACTATAAATGATGAAATTGCTCCTTCTTTTGTTGCCTTTTTCCAAAATACCCCACCATATAATGGTATTAAAAAAGTAGCTGAGAAAAACCCCCATATATACCCACCAAAAACTAATAGACTAACTGGTGGGTATATAGCTAATATCAAAGATACCGTCCCTATAATAAAAATAAAAATTCTGCTTAAGTTCAATAGTTTTTCTTCATTTACCGATGGATTTATTAAATTTTTATACAAATCATATGTAAATCCACTTGCTGCTACAAGAAGTTGAGAATTTGCAGTTGAAATAGCAGCTGCTGTTATGCTAATTAATATTAAACTACTAAAGGGAGAATAAATTATATTATTTATCATATATGGAAACACTTCATCTTCATATCTAACTGATTGTATGGTTGGTTCTAAAACTCTTCCCCCCAAACCTATAATCATAAGACCCACATACATAAATGCTAGCAAAATTACAGAATAGCAAACCATTTTTATAGCTGTTGTTGTATTTTTAGCAGATGATATACGAATTGCATATTGAGGATTAGCAGCTAAGCCTAATCCCCAACCAAAAAAAGAGGTTAATGTTATCATAGGTGGCATAAGCCCTTTTGCAAATGGGTCAAGTAGCCCGCCTTTCTCAGTTATATTTTTATAATAAGGAAATGGCCTAGTGTTAATCTGTGCTGCTTTCTCATGAATTATACTTATACCCCCCACGTCACTTAATACAATTGCTGCGGCTAGAGTTATACCAACTACAGTTAAAACGATATTTAAACTATCCGTTTTAGCTACAGAAAACAATCCTCCAAATGTTGTATATATTACAAATAAATACACTAAAGAGATGGCAACCATATAGTTAATGTCCAACAATTCTGAAATGACAATTCCAAAACCTCTAATTTGTATAATAATATAAAAAGTATATGTAATTACAATAATAATACCTGTCATAGCTTGTAAACTTTTACTATTATACCTTAAGTAGAAAAATTCAGGTACTGTTAGTATATCATATTTTTTTAATCTCGATGCTAGCAAAACTAGCATTGTAGCTCCTAAAAACCATGGCACAATAGAATAAAGTACAGTATTGTAACCAATTGCGTACATTGATCCCGTAACGCCTTGCATAGATGCTGCACTAAACCAAGTTGCGCTAAATGTAAAAACACTTGCATACAATCCCAACGAATTCCCTGCAACAAAAAAATCCCTAGAATTATTAGTTTTTTTAAATCCACTTTTTCCAAAAAACAACAATACAATCGTGTAAACTGTAAAAAACAAAAGATAAATAATACTTTTATTCATTGTTATGACCCCTCCTTTTCATACTTTTAATAATAATGATAGCTAGTATTAAAGGAGACAAAGCTGATGAAATAAATAATCCTCCAACAATTATCCACGTATTAAATGGTAACCCTAAAATTTCTGACATATACTACTCCTAACTATATGCTTATATAATTTCAAACAGTAAACAATAATTTACAAAAGGACTCACAAAGTGAGTCCCATATATATCATTTTATTAATTTTCTAATTTATCAAATAACTTCACCATTATTGCTGCTGTTTCTGCTTTTGTTAAATAATCATTTGGGTGAAATTGTCCTGAATTTTTTCCAGACATAATTTGATTTGTATAAACCATTTTAATTGCTTCAACTTCAGTTAAGTCTAGCTCACTTATATCTGAAAATATGCTACTTATATCTAAGGATTCATATTTGTTATCCTTTTTAAGAATATTTGATAATATTAACGCTGCTTCTTTTCTTGTCATTTTGTCCTGTGGTTTAAAATACTCTGAATTATTTTTATATAATTCTAAATTATATATATTTTTAACATAATTCAATGCCCATGGACTAATCATATCCGTATCCATAAATGGTAATTTCGTTGTTTCTTCTATTAAATTCTCTGTCTCTGTTTCATCTTTTAGTTGTATTTCACTTTGGGATATTTTGTCTTTATCCAATGCTTTACTTAAAAATACACTAAATAGTTCATTTGTAATATATTCATCTGGATTAAACTTTAAAGCTTCACTTATAATGCCTTCTTTATAAAGTTTCATTATATCTTTTCTTGCCCAGTGAAAACTGATATCATCAAAAATATATCTACCACTTACTACATCACCAGTACGTAAAAGCCAATTTCTTTCAATCCAACCTTGCTTGTAATCATTAATATACATCTTATACCAATAATAGCCATTCTTTAGTATTGGTCCCTCTGTTATAGTTCCTAATTGATTATGTTCAAGATCGAAAATATATTTTCCTCCTGGAACATCTCTAAGTTGATAAGATTTTCTTATACCATCTGTTCTTACAAAATCTCCAACTTCGTAAAGAACAATACCTCCTGAATTAATATTTGAAGGTGTTGGTACTACTAGCGACCTGCTCGGTTTTCCACTTTGCGGCAGATATGAGAAATCAATATTGCTTATATTCTGATCATATTCGTCCTTGCAAATATCGTAAACAAGTTGTTGATACGTATATTTTTTGACATGTGAAGGTAACGTATTTGGATTATTAGACTGTGCCCACCCATTGTATGCCCATAAAGCAAAATACCAGTTTTCTAAAATATCTGGATTCATATCGCCTACACTTGACACATTTTTATACGCACTCATACTCCACTTATTGAGTAAAACATCTGCACCCGCTTCAATGTTATACATAATATCATATTTTAGTCTTTGGGAGTCATATCCCCCATTTCTGTTATTTATCATCATAAGCCCAATGCAATTTCCTGTGGTTTTTGGTGATCCATTTTCATTATATTGCTCATATGTTGACTCAACTCTTGCAATTGCCTTCATTAAAACCGAAGGTATAGCTCTTTTTATTGATACCTCATCTATCATAGATTCTATTTCCTGACGACTCGGATTATAACTATTTGCAAACACAATAGTGTTTAACGCAAATGTAATTATTATAATTAAACAAATAATTTTACGGGTTTGGGTTTTAAATACTTTCATATTTACAGCCTCCCTTAATTTTAGATTTTTAATTGAACTAGTTATTATATTGTATGCGTCCAATAATGTTTTGAATTTCCTCTTTTGCCATTTGTAACGTAACTAAAGCATTTTCTTCGTTTTCGCCTTTTATAGAAAAATACACCTTTAACTTTGGTTCAGTACCTGAAGGTCTAAGAACTACCCAAGAACCATCCTCAAAACTAAACTTCAAAACATCTGATTTTGGATAGTTTAGTTTTTCAATTTGTCCATTAATGAGATCTGATGCAATACTCATCTTATAGTCATATATACGAGGAATCTTCTTACCTGCTAATGAGTTAATTTTATTCTCTCTAAAATGCTCCATAATCATTTTCATTTTATTTTGACCTGATATACCATTAAAGTTTAATGAAAGTGTTTCCTCTTTAAAATAACCATATTTTTCATATATTGAATCAAGTATTTCTAATAAAGTTTTATTCTTTGTTTTATAATATGCCGCCATTTCACATATGAGCATTGATGCAATAACTGCATCTTTATCTCGTACAAATGTCCCTGATAAATACCCATAGCTTTCCTCATATCCAAATAAAAACTCGTATTCATGACTTTCTTCAAATGATTGTATTAATTCTGCAATATATTTAAAACCTGTTAAAGTATCTATAGTAGACACATCATAATTAGAAGCAATTATTCTTCCTATTTCACTAGTAACAATTGTTTTAATTACTGCCCCATTATTAGGAATTCTTTTTTGCTCTTCAAGTGTAGATAAAACATAATTTAATAACAAAGCTCCTGTCTGGTTACCATTTAACGCTATGTACTCATCTTTGCTTTTTACTACTAAACCCACTCTATCACAATCTGGATCAGTTCCAATTATTATTTCACCCTTTACTTCTTTAGCTAATCCTATTGCCATTTCGAATGAACTTATCTCTTCAGGATTTGGAGATTTTACTGTTGAAAAATCTGGGTCTGGATTTTCTTGCTCTTTTACTATTGTAACGCTACTATACCCCATCTGTTCAAGAATTTTTCTAACCAGTTTATTACCTGTACCATGTAGTGGAGTGTAAACGATTTTTAAACTCTTATCTACATTTGGCCTTAAACTTAACTTTTTAATTTCCTCAATATATAAACTATCAATTTCACTACCTATTAATTTTATACTTTTATTGTGTTGATATTGTGAACTTTTTATATCTTCTAATTTTACACTATTTATTTTATTTATAATATACTCAGCATCTTTAGTTACCTGTCCACCATGTTCATCATACACTTTATAACCATTATATTCTGGTGGGTTATGACTTGCAGTAATAACAACACCAGCTTTGCATTTAAAGTACCTAACTGCATAAGAAAGTTCAGGTGTTGGCCTTAAGCTTTCAAACAAGTAAACCTCAATACCGTTTGCAGAAAATACACAGGCAGTCGCTTGTGCGAATTCAGCAGACATATGTCTTGAGTCATATGCTATAGCTACTCTTTTATCTTCATTAGGATATTTTTCATTTATATAGTTAGAAATACCTTGAGTTGCTTTAGATACTGTTTGTATATTAATACGATTTGTACCTGCACCAATTTTACCACGCATACCTCCTGTACCAAACTCTAAATCTTTATAAAATCTATCCTCTATCTCACTATCAATTTTTTCTATAGTTTTTAATTCGTCTTTAATTTTTTCATCAATGTACGGGCTTTCTAGCCATATTTTAAACTTTTCCCTGAACATAATCATCACCTTTTACTTTAATTTTAATTTATTTAAATAAGATTTAAAACTATCTTTTAACTCATCTCTTTTAAGCGCAAAGTCAACTGTTGCCTCAAGAAAGCCTATTTTACTTCCAACGTCATATCTTTTTCCTTCAAATATATAGGCATACATTTTTTGAATTTTTGCAAGTTCTCTTAACCCATCAGTTAGTTGTATTTCTCCGCCTACACCTGTTTTCGTATTTTCAAGTATTTTAAAAATTTCAGGTGTTATAATATACCTACCTAGTATAGCAATATTTGTTGGTGCTTTGTTTATATCTGGTTTTTCAACTAAATCATTTACTGTGTAAATTCTTTCGTTTACTTTATCTCCTGATACTATTCCATATTTGTTAACATTTTCCCACGATACTTCCTGTACTCCTAAAATTGTAGCATTATACTCTTCATACATGTCTATCATTTGTTTTAGACACGGAACCCCTGAATCTACAATATCATCACCTAATAATACTGCAAAAGGCTCATTATTGACAAATGATTTTGCACAATAAACTGCATGACCTAACCCTTTTGGATCCTTTTGCCTTACTGTATGTATATTAACCATTTTTGATATTTTTCTAACTTGTTCTAAAAGATCTTCTTTTTTATTTTTTTCTAAGTTGTATTCTAACTCAATCGCCCTATCAAAATGTTCTTCTATTGAACCTTTATTTCTACCCGTTATAATCAATAAATCTTCTATTCCTGAAGATATAACCTCTTCAACTATATATTGTATTGTAGGTTTATCTACTATTGGTAACATCTCTTTAGGTATTGCTTTTGTTGCTGGTAAAAATCTAGTTCCAAGCCCCGCCGCAGGAATAATTGCCTTTTTTATTTTCATATTTCCAACCCCTATATATTAATTTATATGGGGAGGGTACGGAATTACCGAAACTCTCCCCCATAATTTACACTCTACTGTAATTAGTTTTTATATCTTCTGTAAGCAACGAATCTTTTAAAGAATCCATATGTTCTAATGATTGACCAGTTCCTTTTGCTACACATGATACTGCGTCTTCTGCTATTACTACATCTAAGCCTGTTCTTTTCGATATTAATTTATCTAAACCATGCACTAGACATCCACCGCCTGTCATAACAATCCCTTTTTCACTAATATCTGCAGCTAGTTCAGGTGGAGTTTTCTCGAGTACAGAATGAACTGCATCTGCAATAGAAGTTATAGTTTCTTCCATGGCTTCTAACAAATCAGATGAAGAAATTGTTAAATTTACTGGTAGACCTGTAACTAAATTTCTTCCTCTTACTTCCATATATTTTTCTTCCTCTACTGGAAAAGCTGTACCAATACTTATTTTTAAATCTTCTGCACTTCTAAGACCAATCATAACATTATATTTTTTTCGAACATATCTAACAATTGCTTCGTCACACTTGTCCCCTGCAACCTTTATGGAACGACTTACAACAATTCCACCTAAAGAAATTACAGCTATATCCGTTGTTCCACCACCCATATCAATAATCATATGACCAGATGGTTTTGTTATATCAAGACCTGCACCAATGGCAGCTGCTACTGGTTCTTCGATAAGATACGTTTTTTTAGCTCCTGCATTGTTACTGGCTTCAAGAACTGCTCTTTTTTCTACCTCTGTAACTCCACTAGGAACACATATGATTACCCTGGGTTTTACCATTGAATTTCCAACAGCTTTTTTTATAAAATATTTTAACATTTTTTCTGTTATATCAAAATCAGATATTACACCATCTCTTAGTGGTCTAATTGCAACAATATTACCAGGAGTACGACCCAGCATTTTTCTTGCTTCCTCTCCTACCTCAAGTATTTTGTTAGTATTTGTATCTATTGCAACCACAGATGGTTCCTTTATTACTATTCCTTTTCCTTTTATGTAAACTAACACACTTGCCGTACCAAGGTCGATTCCAATATCCATTCTGAAACCCATTTTATTTTCTCCTCCTGAATTTATCTTTATGTGTTTTATATATTTAATTAATCATAATCAATTCTTTTACAATAAATTTATCTTAATCCATAATTTCATAAAATTATATCACAGTTCATCAATGATTTCAATTTTTTTATTTTTCATTTCATATTTTTGTTTATAAAAAATCCCGCAAAATTAAAAATTTTACGGGATTTTTGTAATTTTATAAATATATCTTATTTTTTATATAAACATTATATTTTGATACTATTATTTATTCTCTAAAATTTTCTTTATTTTTTGAACTGGGTCTAAAAGTTCACTTAGTGATCCATCATAGTTTAAAGTATCAATTATATTAGCAATATACTTAGACATATCAACTTCTGTATACCACTCTTTTTCTAACAATTCTGGTCTTCGATATATTAAATTCGTAGTAAAGATTCTTGTAATAATACCATCTTCATGCGCCTTATCAAATTTATCAAATCCTTCTGTAAACAATCCAAAAGCAGAAAAAATATAAACATCTCTTGCTTTTCTTTCTTTTAGCTTCCTAGCAACATCAATCATAGAGTCACCTGAAGCTATCATATCATCAACAACAATAACATCCTTACCTTCAACATTATCCCCTAAAAATTCATGGCTTACTACAGGATTTTTACCATTTACTACAACTGTGTAATCTCTTCTCTTGTAAAACATTCCAAGCTCAAGTTCCATAACAGAAGAATAATACATACATCTTGACATACCACCTTCATCTGGTGAAATAATCATCATATGTTTTCTATCAATAATCGCATCTGGGACTGTTCTGACAAATGATTTTATCATTTGATAATGTGGATGAAAATCTTCAAATCCATGTAAAGGTATCGCATTTTGAACTCTGGGGTCATGTATGTCAAAGGAAATAATATTTTCTACTCCCATATTTGTAAGTTCTTGCAATGCTAAAGCACAATCTAGAGATTCTCTCATAGCTCTTTTATGCTGTCTGCCTTCATATAACATAGGCATTATTACTGTAATACGCCTTGCTTTACCGTTTATTGCAGCTATAATTCTTTTTAAATCCTGATAATGATCATCTGGGCTCATTGGAACGTCCATTCCATACATATTAAATGTTACTCCATAGTTAAATACATCAGAAATAATGTATATATCATGTCCCCTAACAGTTTCATTAAGTACACCTTTTGCTTCTCCTGAACCAAATCTAGGGCACTTAGCATTTAACAAAAATGTTTTTACAGGACCGTTACCATCTGAATAAATGACACCATCTTCACTTTGTCTCCACTCTTTTAGGTAATAGTCTATTTTTGATGCAATTTCTTCGCAACCCTTCATTCCTATAATAGATAAATCTCCTATTGGCTTAAATTCAGAGTTACAGTATAATTCATTTGTATCCATTTTTTATTCCTCCCGTTAATGGCAAAGCAAATATATATAATTTTAACTATCACCATTTTTCCCTTACATTCTATCAAATATTTATAATTTGTCAAAACAACTGTGAAAAAAAAATATTAAGTTATCTTAACAAAAAAATCATCAATGAAATTTAATAAAACAATATCATTGATGAAATCATAGTTTATTTGTATATTCTAGCTATTTGAGTAGACAATTCATCGAATGTAAATGGCTTTTCAATAATAGTATAACCATTATTTATTATCTCTTCACATTCTGCTTGTCCACTATACCCTGTGATAAAAATTGAAATAATATCCTTATTTATTTCTTTCAATTTTTATGTAATTCCTTTCCGCCCATATTAGGCATTATTAAATCAAGCACGACAAAATTTATTTTTTTATACTCTTTCTCATAAAAAGCTAAAGCTTTAACAGGATTATCAAATTTTCTAACTTCATATCCTAAGTCTTCTAACAACTCTGCTTCAATGTCAAGAACGTTATAATCATCGTCAACTAACATAATTAAATTACCTTTTATATGCATTTGATTTGAATTAATTTTCTTTAAATCATTTTTTGGCTTATATACAGGTAAATAGATTTCAATTATTGTACCGTTATATAGTTGACTTATCACATTTATGAAACCAGAATGAGATTTAACTGTACCAAATACAACCGAAAGCCCCAAGCCTGTCCCTTTTGACTTATTTTTAGTAGAAAAGTACGGTTCAAACATTTTATCAAATGTTTCCTCTTTCATACCTGTCCCATTATCTTGTACAATAATTTTTATGTATTCACCTTTTTTTATAATCTCACCATGGCTTAAAACCTCTTCATTTATTACTTTAACATCTTCGGTACCAATTGTAATTATACCACCAGTGCCTAATGCATCTCTTGAATTTATCAATAAATTAATCAAAAGATTTTCAATTTGAGTTTCATTTCCAATAATCATTTTATTAGTAGCATTATAATCATACTTAACATCTATAGATTTATCAAATATTGAATTAACCATTGTATAAGTATTATCTAAAACACCCTTTAAATTTATTGGTTCATTTACAGTACTCTCATTTTTAGAAAACAAAAGTATCTTCTTTGTCAAATTAGCTGTGCTCTGAGAAATATGTATTATACGATCTGCATATTCCTTAATTTTATTGATGTCATCTGTTTTTTGTATCAACGTGGCATTCCCTATTATGCTCATCAATTGATTATTAAAGTCGTGAGCAATTCCTCCAGCAAGTTGTCCTAGAGCTGCCATCTTTTCTCTTTGCTTCTCTGCATTAATTATTTGTTTACTTATCATCATATTATCAATTTCGCTTTTGCTACCTGAAATTGAAATACTATTGACATCAACAAACTTACCACCTTTTGTAACCATTTTTCCTCCCAAATTATTCTTTTTTAATCACCGTACAACAGTATAAACTCATTTTTTTAAAAAATTTGTAGAATTTTGTTTAAATAAAAAAAATATTTAGAAAAAAAAAGCAACACTCAACGTCTATTAAGATCATCAAATGTTGTTTTATTAGTGGTGATCCATCGGCGATTCGAACGCCGGACACCTTGATTAAAAGTCAAGTGCTCTGCCTGCTGAGCTAATGGATCTTGTTTTTTACGACTTTACAATAATAACTTATATGTCGATTATTGTCAATATTTTTTTTATATTTTTTTATTTTTATTTTGTATATATCTATTTATTCATTATTTACATATTTAGAAAAATTATTAATAAAATTATTTTATTTATCTAATAGTTTTATAAACTTATTTAAATTCAAAATATCATATAGACATTGACTTAATAACGCTTGCGTGATAGAATGTCATAAAAAACTCGAGGTGATTTCATGACAATAAATATGGTAGCTGACCATGCAAAGTGGCCAGAAGCAAATGATCCTATTTTCGGACTTGCGGCAAAAGCAAAAGAAGCTATAAGTAAACTTGGAAAAGACAATGTAATAGATTCAACATTAGGTGCATTAGTGGATGATGATGGAAATCTAATTTGTATGGAAACAGTTTATTCTGAATTAAAATCTCTACCTAATGCAGAAATAGCTGGATATGCTCAAGTTGCAGGTCAACCTGACTATTTAAAAGCTGTTCAAGAAGAATGTTTTAGTGGTTACCGACCAAATGCTCACATAAAGGCTGTTGCAACACCTGGTGGAACTGGTTCTGTAAAACATGCTGTATATAATTATACAAACCCTGGTGATTCTATTTTAGTAGCTGATTGGTTTTGGTCTCCATATGTAACAATATCTGAAGAGGTAGGTAGAAAAGTAGAGAATTTTACTTTGTTTAATGATGAAAATGAATTCAATATTGAATCATTTAAAGAAAATTTTGAAAATTTACTCAATAAGCAAAAGAGATTGGTTACAATATTAAATACTCCAGCAAACAATCCTACTGGATATAGCTTATCTGATGAAGAATGGACCAAAGTACTTAATATTGCAAGAGAAAACGCTAAAAATCCCGAAAACAGAATAGTTATATTCGTTGATGCTGCTTACATGGAATTTGCAGGTGTAGGTTTAGAAAGAAAAAAATTCTTTACTCAATTCACTGATTTACCAGATAATCTTTTTATAATAATTGGTTATAGCATGTCTAAAGCATACACAATGTATGGCTTGCGTTCAGGTGCTGCAATAGGTATTTCCTCTAACGAAAATATAGTAAATGAGTTTTATTATTCATGTATGCATTCAGGTAGAGCAAATTGGTCTAATGGTACTAGAGGAGCTATGTCTGTAATGACTCATATAGCAAATGATCCAGCTAAGAAAAAAGCATATGAAGCTGAAAAAGAAAAATATAAAACAATGCTTAGAAATCGTGCTAAAGCTTTCGTTGATGCATCAAAAGAAGTTGGATTAGAAATATTGCCTTATAGAGATGGATTCTTTGTAAGTATTCCATGCAAAGATGCAAAAAAAGCATCTGAAGAATTGATCAAAGATAATATGTTTGTTGTATCTTTAAAAAAAGGGTTAAGATTTGCAGTTTGTGCTGTTTCTGAAGAAAAATGCAAAAAAGCACCTGAAATAATAAAAAATGTATTAGATAGATTAGAATAAAATAAATATAGTTAAACCCCCTTTGTTAGTGAGGGGGTTTACTGTTTTTATTCAATTATTCACCCATAAGTTTATTAGACTTTAATTTCCACTTTCCTGATAAATAATATGGCATTATTATTATAAACCAAAAAAACCATCCAATTAAGTAACTATAAAATATATATTCTTTCCCTAGATAATGTGCAATGATATATGCTGCAGGAATTCTTCCAACCCAAAGTGATACAATTGTAGCAACCATTGGTACTACAGTTTCGCCTGCACCTCTAACTACAGAACTCAATGTAAAATCTAGAGCAAGAAAAGCAAAAAATGGTACTACAGATTTTAAATAATACATTCCTGATTCCACAACTACTGGATCTGGATTAAACATTTTTAACATTGTAGGGCCTAATGGAATTGTCAACGCTCCTATTACAATACAAGATATCATAGAAACTATAACAGTTGAAACCATACCTTTGTGAACACGATCCATTCTACCTGCACCAATATTCTGTCCTACGTAAGTAGTTACTGCATTTGCAAAGCTTTGAATTGGCATAAAGGCGAATGTATCTATTTTATTAGCAGCATTAAATCCAGCCATATAGTCAGATCCATAACTATTTACTAATGACTGAATACTCATTATACCTATTGAAAACAAGGCTTGTTGAAATCCAGATGGTATTCCCAACTTTAATATTTTTTTAAAAATCACCTTGTCAAAGTTAAATTTTAATATTGAAATATCTAGAAAGTCATATTTTCTTCGCATATAAATAATTCCAAAAATCCATGAAAAGATTTGTGAAACAATAGTTGCATAAGCTACACCTGCTACACCCATATGAAATGTAAGAACAAACAATAAGTCTAACGCTATATTTATTAAGCATGCTATTGCTAAAAATAATAAAGACGATTTACTGTCTCCTAAACCTTGAAGTATTCCAGTATTTACATTGAAACCAAGAGAACCTATTAATCCAGCAAAAACTATAATCATATATAGTTTAGCCATTGGAAATGCATCACCGGGAACATTAGTAAGATGTAAAATAGTACCACTAAGTAATATTCCAATTATTGATAATGGGACAGAACCGATAATCATTGCAGTATATATTGTTTGTGCTGTTTTTTTTACATTTTTAATATCTCCAGCACCATAAAACTGCGATATTAATATAGTCGATCCAAGAGCAATACCAATAAACATTGAACTCATCATAAAAATTATAGGAAAACCAGTACCAACCGCAGCTAGCGCAATTTTTCCTACATAATTTCCTACAACTATACTATCAACCATATTATATAGCTGTTGAAAAATATTACCTATTAACATTGGAACAGCAAAGGCAAAAATTAGTTTTATTGGACTTCCTTCTGTCATATTCTTAATAGAATTATTGGTTTCTTTACTTTTCATCTCAAAAACCCCTCACTTCCTACAATCACAGCTAATTATAACATAGTGTCTTATGTTATTAAACATAATTTTCTATAAATTTTAATATTTTACAGGTCATTTTATACAAAAAAGAGAGGTTTCCCTCTCTCAGTTTAGTTACTTTATTCTTTAAAACTATAATTAACTTCTATTGTTTTTTCTCCTGTATTATCCATCTTATTAAATGCTTGAATTTTATATGGTAAACTATATAAATTAATAAATCCTGATGCATCCTTTTGGTCATAGAGGTCTCCTGTACTAAATGATGATATTTCTTCATTATATAATGCATTCTGTGAAACCATACCAGCAAACTTAACATTGCCCTTGTATAATTTTAATTTTACAGTACCCGTTACATTTTTTTGTGTTGAATCTACAAATGCATCGAACGCATCTTTTAATCCACTAAACCACATTGCGTTATAAACTAACTCAGCATATTTTTGACTTATAATATCTTTAAAATGTGCCGTTTCTTTTTCTAATACAAAGCTTTCTAAATACTTATGTGCTTCTATTAAAATCGTTCCTCCTGGTGTTTCATATATTCCTCTTGATTTCATACCTACTAGTCTGTTTTCCAAAAGGTCGATTACACCAATTCCATGAGTCCCACCTATTTTATTTAAAGCTGAGAGCATTTTTTCACCATTTAATTTTTTACCGTTTAATTTAACCGGTATTCCCTCTTTAAATTCTATTTCTATATATTCACCTATGTCAGGTGCTTTTTCCACTGTATTCGACATAACTAATATTTCGTCAAAATCAGCTTCATTTGCTGGATTTTCAAGCATTCCTCCCTCATGACTTATATGAAGAATATTTTGATCACGAGAATATATTTTTTCTTTTGATATTCCATTAAGATTTATGTTTTTAGACATTGCATAGTCTATAGCCTCTTCCCTTGATGATATATCCCAAATTCTCCATGGTGCAATTATTTCAATAGTAGGATCAATAGAAGCTATTGCTGTTTCTAAACGAACCTGATCATTACCTTTGCCGGTACAACCATGGGCGATGTACTTAGCTCCTTCTTTGTGCGCAACTTCAACTAATTTTTTAGCTATCAACGGTCTTGCATATGCTGTTCCTAAAAGGTATTTGCTTTCATATGAAGCATTTGCTTTCAATCCTTTGTAAACATAATCCTCAACAAACTCATTCACCACATTCTCTACGTATACCTTACTTGCACCTGATGATATAGCTTTTTCCTTAACTTGGTTCATGTCATCTTCCTGTCCTACATTTACACAGCATGCAATAATATCTAAATCGTCATAGTTATCCTTCAACCAAGGTATAATTATGGATGTATCCAATCCTCCTGAATATGCTAATACTACCTTTTCTTTTTTTACCATTTTAATTTTCCTCCAATGAAATATAATTAAATTTTTATATTACTAACTTTCAGCTAATGATACTTTTATCTATATCTTTATAGCTATAAATACAAGTTGTGCATTTGTGCATTTTTATACAATTTACGAATTAAGTTAAATTGTTTTTTTGCACAAAAAAACCACTTTATAAAGAGGCAGTTTTTACACCGCGGTACCACTCTTTTTTAAAGCAGTTGCTTATACTTTGTCATTATAACGGTATTTAACCGTATTCTCATACTACTACTTCTGAGAATCTTTTCATGGATTCTTTTCAATTAAGTTCACTGCCAAACTCACACTCTATTTTGACTCGCTGAAAGCTAAATTTAATTTACTGTTCCAATCATAAAATTATTCAATAATTATTATTTTTATACGATTATAATCGTTAATCTGATCTTTGTCAATAGTTTTTTTAAAAATAATTATATATTTTTTAATAAATCCTATTCGAAATCTTATTTTATATTTCAACACATCTCTTTTAATTATATTTATAATAAAAAAAGTTGCTACGCAACTTACACTATGGCAGGCCTATACCCCTCTTCACAGCAAGAACTACTCGTTCTTTAATCCTCGTTTTATATATACTAGGTGGAGAACTTTCCTTTCTAGTGAATATAAAAAAAGCAAGCTAATGCTTACTCAAAGATAATTTATTATTAACTTTATTTCAATGGTGGGAACAATAGGGCTCGAACCTATGACCCCCTGCTTGTAAGGCAGATGCTCTCCCAACTGAGCTATGCTCCCATCAATCAAGTCTAATATGTATATAGAACTCACAAGAATTACTTTATCACAAACATAATTAAAAGTCAATATTTATTATATAGGTTATATGAAAATTTATTGTATATATTACCAGAGTTTTATTGATTGCGTAAATATGTTGTCTTGACTAATAATAAATCACACAACTCCAATTTATGAATAAAATAAATATACTCATAACTAGCCCATTTTATGACTAGATGTATAATTATAGATAGTCGGCAAATAAAACATCTTAAAAAGTGTCCATATATACCGTTGAGGTACATTTTTTAAAAATTTGATTGTTTAAAAATCCTATTATTCATTGTTAAATAGCCATAAACTTTTTATCACAATGTTTTGTATTATTATACTATATTACGTATGTAAATTATATGCTTTGAATCATATATATAATATACGAGAAATAAATAGAAAGCATAAATAGTCCTTGAATTTTTAAAATACGTTTCGTTATTAATGATGGAATTATAAGAACTAGTGAAAGTAATAGAGCTATAGGAATATCCAGCATTAAATTTTGTTGTATTATCTTTAATTCAGAAATTAATCCAGATGACCCTATAACAAGTGAAACATTAAATATATTTGCACCAATAATATTTCCTACACTGATATCTTCGTTCCCTTTTACAATAGAAGAAATAGCTATAACAAGTTCTGGGAGGGAAGTCCCTAAAGCTATAATAGTTAAACTTATAACAGCAGTAGGTACTTTGATAAATTTTGCTATAATAATACCATTTTCAACAATTATATTAGAACCGATGAATATAAAGCACAATCCAAAAATAAATTTAAATATTACTTTATTTATACTTATATCACTATTTAAATCTGATGCTGCACATTTAATTGTTTTTTTATCTTTGCTAAGTATTTTAACATTAGTATATAGATAAATAATTAGCAATACAATTAAAAATGTTGCTTCATAAGTAGCTATTATTCTATCCAAAGAAAATATTATTAAAACAAGTGTATATAGTACTAGTGTAATTGATTTTATTTTAAAGTGCTTATCTCTTATATTTATGTTCCCAAATATCGCAGATATAGACAAAACAAACCCAATATTGCAAATCATAGAGCCTACAGCATTACCCACTGACATAGTTGTCTCTCCATGAAATGCTGCTGTAGAAGAAACTATTAACTCTGGAAGTGTAGTAGCAATACTTACTATAGTAGCACCTATTAAAACTTTAGGTAACCCTGATATTTTAGCGATATCTATAGATGCATCTACAAACCAGTCCCCTCCTTTAATTAAGCATAGTAAACCAAATACAAATAATATTGTAACCGTTAACATATTTACCTCCTCCATGGCAAATGCCATATTATAGAGATATGTTAAAACAATAAAATAATGACTTAAAGTTGCAATAGTTTTTCGTAATATATAACGATTTAATTTTTTTACAAACTTTAGATATTATCTTAATGAAAGTATAAAAAAATACTTTATATTCGCTTTTAAAATGGTATAATTATATTATCAGTACTTTACAAATCTTGAATATAAATTTATCAAGCAAATATAAAAAATATTGTAAATTTATTATATAAAAGTACAATATTTCAAGGAGGAAATTATGATTAAAATAGTAGCAAAAGGTTTTTTCTACGAAGGAAAAGTTAATGAGGCAATAGAGTTATATAATGAGCTTGTTCAAAAATCAAGAAATGAAAAAGGTTGTATATCATATAATTTATTTCAAGATAAAGAAGACGAAACAATTCTTACAGTAATTGAGGAATGGGAAGGGGAAGACGTACTCGAACTTCATAAAAATACAGAACATTTTAAAAGAATTGTACCATTATTGGTGGAGTTACGTAAAAAATCAGAACTAAATATTTATAAGCTAGTGTTATAAAAACTTTCAAATTTGTACATAGTATTTTTATAGGAGGGATTAAACCCTCCTAATTTATTTTAATTTTATAATTCATTATTTTAAAGATAAATTATATACATCTGTCCTTCTATTTTGCAAACCTGGCACTTTTTCCCTTACTTTATACACATAATCTAAATCAATTTCCCCATATATTATTGTTTCATCATTTTGTGCCTGTGAGATTATTTGACCCCACGGATCAATGATCATGCTATGTCCATAGGCTAACATATTATGTTTTTTCCCTATCTGTGCTGATGCTATTATATAAACCCCATTTTCAATAGCTCTCGCTCTAAGCAAAGTTTCCCAATGAGCTTCACCAGTTGTACTAGTAAAATTAGCTGGTACAAAAATTATTTCCGCACCATTTAATGTAAGAAATCTATATAATTCCGGGAATCTTATATCATAACAAATGGTTAACCCTAAATTCCCCATTATTGTTTGCACATTTACTATATCATTACCTTTTGAGTTATTATCCGATTCTTTAAAACTACCAATTTCTTTTAAATCAACATCAAAAAGATGTAACTTTCTATACCTGCCTACTATTTCACCATTTGGATTCAAAATGATAGTTGTGTTAAAAGGCTTGCCAATTGAATTAAATTCCTTTATGCTTCCACAATGTATCCATATTTTATGTTTCATTGCAATCTTGGACATTAAGTTAATGGTATCTCCTGGAATATCCTCGATGATCATTTTCTCCACATCATTAGTCATCTGATTCATGTTTTCTGGCAGTGATACGAAATCGGCACCTTCCATTACAGCTTTATCAATCATATTAGTAACTTTTTTTAAATTTTCCTCTAAATTACTTTGTGAATCAATTTGGATTACAGCTATTTTATATTTTCTCAATCTTGCAAACACTCCTTTTCAAATAATGTTGTTTATTTCTCTAACATAGTGGCATGAAACAAAATGTCCTTTTTTAACTTCATTAAATTCAGGGGTTTTTTCAAAGCAAAGTTGTTTTGCATAATCACACCTTGCCGCAAATCTGCATCCTGGTCTTGGATTAATAGGTGAAGCAATTTCACCTTTAAGTATTTTTCTCTCTTTCTTTTTACTTATTTCCGCTATAGGAACAGCTGCTAAAAGAGCTTTTGTATATGGGTGCAATCTATTTTCAAAAATATCCTCAGAACTAGCATATTCAACCATATTTCCTAAATACATAACTAATATATTATTAGAAATATGCTTTACTACCGACAAATCATGTGTAATAAAGAGATATGTTAGATTTCTTTCTTCTTGTAAATCTTGCATAAGATTTAATATTTGTGCTTGTATTGACACATCAAGAGCAGAAACAGGTTCATCGCATACTATAAATTTCGGATTTAAAGATAATGATCTAGCTACTCCAATTCTTTGTCTTCTTCCTCCATCTAATTCATGGGGATAAGAATTCGCTAATCTTCTTGCTAACCCAACAGTATCCATTAACTTAGCAACTTCTTTTATCATATCCACATTATTATTAAATCTTTTATAAATAATTAATGGCTCAGATATTATTTGAGCGACTGACATACGCGGGTTAATAGAGGCATATGGATCTTGAAATATCATCTGCATTTCAGGTCTTACTTTATTAAACTCTCTTTTAGAAAGTTTTGTTATTTCTTTACCATCAAATATAACCTGACCAGAAGTTGGTTCATGTAGTTGAATTATAGACCTCCCTAGTGTAGATTTCCCACAACCTGACTCACCAACAACACCAAGGGTTTTTCCACTATTTATAGTAAAGCTTACATCATCTACAGCATGCAACATTCCTTTTGCTGTTTTAAAATGTTTTCTTAAATTTTTTACTTCTAATAATGTGCTCATCGTCCCTCCTTAAACAGTGTATTTGATGCACTTTACATAGTGACCATCTTCAACTTCAATTATTGGTATCCCTTGTTTTGTGCACTCATCCATTTTATATGGGCACCTTGGAGCAAAATTACAGCCTTCAATTAGTTTAGATGGATCAGGCATTAGACCTTTAATTGGCTTTAGCCTTTTTACATTTTCAGAAAATTTTGGAATAGAATTAAACAAACCAATAGTATAAGGATGTTTAGTATTATTATATATGTTCTCCAATGTTCCATATTCTACAATCTCACCAGCATACATAATAGCCGCTTTATCACAAACTTCTGCAACTACTCCTAGATCATGGGTTATAAGTAATAAAGATGTGTTTAAATCTCTCTTTAAATTATCCATCAACTCAAGCACCTGTGCTTGAATTGTTACATCAAGTGCTGAAGTAGGTTCATCAGCTATAATTAGTTCTGGTTTACATGCTAATGCTATTGCTATTACTACTCTCTGTTTCATTCCACCTGATAACTGATGAGGAAAATCACTAAACCGCTCAGAAGATATTCCAACTAGTTCTAACATTTCTAATGCTTTAATATTTGCATCGGCTTTTGATAATTTATTGTGAAGCCTAATAACTTCCGCAATTTGTTCCCCTACTGTGATAACTGGATTCAAAGAAGTCATTGGATCCTGAAATATCATAGAAATTTTATTTCCTCTTACTTTTGTAAGTTCCTTTTTACTTAATTTATTTAAATCTCTATCTTCTAAAATTATTTCTCCATTTATAATTCTTCCAGGAGGATCAGGTATAAGTTGCATAATACTAAGTGCTGTAGTAGTTTTACCGGCACCTGTTTCTCCTACTAGTCCTAACGATTCACCTTTATTTATGTTTAAAGATATATTGTTCACTGCCTTAACTACAGACTCTGAAGTTTCATAATGCACTGTTAAATTTTTTATTTCCAATAGTTTATCACTCATATTAAACCTCCTAATTTTTTAACCTTGGATCCAATGCATCTCTTAATCCATCTCCTAAAAGGTTAAACCCAAAAACAGCAGCCATAATTGCAAGTCCCGGGAATGTAACTACATACCATGAATCCCTTATATATGCCCTTCCTGCGGACAACATAGAACCCCATTCAGGAGTAGGAGGCGCTATCCCTAGACCTAAAAAGCTTAACGATGCCGCAGTCAAAATTGCAATAGAAATACTCATAGTTGCCTGTATAATTATTGGTGCTGTAACATTTGGCAATATATGCTTCAATATAATCCTAAAGTCATTTGCTCCTATCGAACGTGCAGCCTCGATATACTCTTGGTCTCTTTCTGACATAACTGAAGCTCTCACTATTCTAGCATAACCAGGAACAGCTCCTATCCCTACAGCTACCATCAAGTTTATTATTCCTGGATCTAGGGCCGATGAAATAGAAATTGCTAGCAATATACTCGGTATAGCTAATAATATATCAATAAACCTCATTATACCATTGTCTACGCGTCCTCCATAAAATCCAGATATGCAACCAAGTATAACACCAATAACACTTGAAAATGTTACAGATAATAATGCTATAAGTAGAGAAGTCCTACTACCATAAACGATTCTGCTAAAAATATCCCTTCCATAATCATCTGTACCAAATATATATTCTTTGCAAGGTGGTGTAAATCTTCTTGATAAAACTTGGTCATCGAATCCATAAGGGGCTATATGTTCTGCAAAAATAGCAAATACAATTAATATCAAAATAACTGCTAATCCAAAAATTGCGCTTTTACTTTTTAACAATCTTTTTAAAATATCTTTACTTAAACTCTTCTTCTTTAATGTGATATCTAGTTCAATATTATGATCCATTTACAATAACCCCTTTCTTTTTATTTTTTTTAGCTTTCATATATTGAGATTTAATTCTAGGGTCTATATATGCATATAAAATATCAACTAGTAAATTTACAATAGATAAAGAAAAAGCAATAAAAATCACTCCCCCTTGTACAACTGGTGTATTTCTAAGTTTAATAGCATCAACCATCAATTTGCCTATACCGGCTATGGAAAATATAGATTCCGTTAAAACTGCCCCACCTAACATCTTCCCAAAAGTCAGACCTATTGTTGTAACAATTGGTATTAAAGCATTTCTCAATGCATGCTTCCATATTACTACCCGTTCAACCTGTCCTTTTGCCCTCGCTGTACGTATATAATCCTGTCTAATAACCTCTAGCATACTAGACCTTGTCATTCTCATTATAGTAGCTGCATTACTTGTACCTATAGTTATAACTGGCAAAATCCAATACTTTGGACCACTAAAACCTGATGCTGGTAACCACCTTAGCCAAACCGAAAACAAAAGGATAAGCATTAACCCTTGCCAAAAGTTAGGCATAGATACACCAACCAATGATAATCCAGTTGCAATATTATCAAATAAGGAATATTGCTTTGTAGCTGATATAATACCTGCAATTATACCAATTATTGATGCTAATATTGCGCTCATTCCTGCTAAAATTACAGTTGCAGGAAACCTTTCTAATATTTCATCTATTACAGGCCTTTTTGTAGTATAAGATGTACCTAAATCTCCCTCAAATACTAGACCCTTTAAATAATCTAAGTATCTAATTAAAAATGGTTCATCTAATTTTAATTCTTCACGCATTAAAGCTTTATCTTCTGGCGTTCCTAAATCACCTAGTATCATCTCTGGAGCATCACCAGGTGTAAAGTACACCATTGTAAAAATCACCAAAGATACACCTATTAATACAGGTATCATCATGAGTAAACGCTTCAAAATATATTTAGCCAACTTAACCTCCTCCTTATTTTTTATTTTTTAAAAATAAGAATTTTTTCAACTCATCTTAATTAAATTATAGTTCAGACAAATCTTATTCATCTGAACTATATAATTTAAACATAGATTTTCTTAACTAATCTTCATATACTGTTACTTCAGAAATATTTGTTAAATTTAAAGGATGAACCTCCCAATTTTCTACATTCTTATTAGCTGCGTAAATTACATTTGTATATGCTATTGGAACTGTCCAACGTTTATTCCATATATAATCTTGAAGTTCTGCTAATGCTTCTTTTCTTTCTTCTGGAACTATAAGGCGTGCAACCTTTGCTAATTGTTCATCTATATATTGGTCATTTGGTTGAATTTTATCTTTAAACGTTGAGTCATATATGACTAATATATTTGACGGCTCATTAGAATTACCTGCTCTAAGACCAACTTCAAATTCATTGCCTTGTGCTATATATGCAGCCTTTTCTACAGTGTGAATATCAAGCGTTACACCAATTTGTTTCCACATATTTTGTATTGCTTCAGCTGTTCTGGTATATTCTTCTATTGGCTCACATAAAAATTTAAGTTCTATACCATCTGGATATCCAGCTTCAACCATTAACGCTTTCGCCTTTTCAACATCATATGGAACTGCTTCAAATCCTTTGTAGCCAAATACATTTCTTGGTATTACACCTGTTGCTACTTCTGCAGTTTCACCGTATATAGCATCAACCAAAGATTCCTTATCGATTGCATAAGCAAGTGCATCCCTTAGTTTTTGATTTTGTAACTTTTCATTTTTCATACTAAAAGTTAACAAAGTATATCTATATGATGGTCCCATCAAAAGATTTAAATCATCATTTTCAATTATTCTAGAAACATCGTTTGAAGAAACATTGTATACTACATCAACTCCACCTGTCTCTAATTCTATAACTCTGTTTGTAGCTTCAGGAATTATTTTAAATTCTACATTTTTGATTATAGCTTTGTCTCCATAATATTCATCATTTCTAGTAAGATTTATTGATGTACCACTTTGCCATTCAACAAACTTATATGGACCTGTTCCTATAGGTGCTCGACCGAACTCAGCTTCTCCCATTTCTTCAACAGTTTTCTTGTTAACTATTCCACCTCTCCAAGAAGCTAAAACATTTAATGCACCTGCATAAGGGGTTTTAAACTTAACATCTAAAGTATATTCATCTACTACAGCAGTTCCTTCTGCATCAAAATATTTATATATTGATGCACTTATAGGATTAGTACATCCTCTTTCAATTGTAAATTTTACATCATCTGCAACAAATTTTTCACCATTATGAAACGTAACATCATCTCTTAAGTGAAATCTTAAAGTTGTATCATCAATATATTCCCAACTTGTTGCCAGTTCAGGTGTATAATTACCATTGTTGTCTTCATGAACTAAATAATTAAAAATTTGCTCTTCAACTAAAAAATATGATGCTTTATTTGAAGATTGAGGATCTAAAGTTGCTGGTTCCTCCCAGTGGGCAACTTTTATAGTATCCTTTATAGTTCTTTTGGCAGTTTGTTCAACTTCACCTTCTGGTTTGGTAACTTCTGGTTGGTCTGTTTCACCCGATTTTTTCCCTGATGAACATCCAACTATAGTCATAGAAACAACTAGTATTAACGCAATTATTTTTGTTAACTTATTCATAATACTTCTCCCTTCATTTTATATATACTTAAAATTGTTTGATTTCAAACAATAAAAGTTTCATCATTTAACAAATTCATACTCCATAAAACTAACTATTCTATTTACACATTTTTCTAATAATAATTTCCCCTTTTCAGAGCTTGCTACAGTTGCATCTCCAATAATTCCATTATGGGTCTTTTCATCAAAAGGAACATATCTTATAATGTCTGTAAAAATATCGAAACTATCTGATTTAGGATAAACCTTTTCTGCCTTTTCCATATTTACTAATTCAGGCCTTAAGTATAACATAACCGACGTGCCACATTCACTTGCATGACCGTGTGCCATGGGTCCTTTATTTTCAAGTATCCCTTCACTATTGGCTGCTACGAATCTCCACCAATCAATTTGAGCACATTTAATATCATTCATTCTCTGATATTTCTTACATAATGAAGATATCATATCTACGCTACCGCCATGACCACTTATAAAAAGGAAATTCTTAAAGCCATAACCTATTAAGGTAGTTATAATATTTTCTAAATACCCAATAAAATTTTTCCTCTCTAAATTAAACGTACCCGGGAAAGCAATTAATGTAGATGCATCGTTCAACTCAACAGCTGGGCTTATTAAAGCATTAAATTTTTCAGCAACCATACTTGCAAGCTCTTCAGCTACAATACAATCTGTACCCAACGGCAAATGAGGTCCATATACCTCTATACTTCCAGTAGGAATAATAACAGTTGATGTTTCTTTTCGTCTATTATCAAATTCTACCCAACTCATTTCCTTTATTTTATAATTCATTCTTAATCACCTCCTTATTAATATACAAGCAAAACTTATGCCAATAGTGCTATGTAAAAAATAAGCAAATAATTAAATCTATTATCAAAAATGATAACAGTGATATAAATAAGGTTCTCAAATTTGATAATGTGATCAAATTTGAGAACCTTCTATTTGTACTTTCTATAAAATGATGCTACACTTATATCTAGTTTTTTACATATCTCTTTAACACAATTGAGTTTTAATGGCTTTTCATATTGAGAAGCCATATTGTTTATAATTTCTCTTTCTTTTATTGCTATTTGTTCTTTTAAAGATAATGACGAATCACTAACCTTATCCTCAACAAAATTAGGTTCTAATTCATCTTGTCCTAAGTAAAAACTCTTAAGTTTATAGTGCATATTATTTATTTGAATATATTTATTTGTCTCAAAACTAACCATGTACTCTAAATAATTCTCTAATTCCCTAACATTTCCAGGCCATTCATATTTTAATAATACTTCTTTAACATCTTGATTTAATCCTAATATATTTTTACCTAACCTTTTGTTATATTTATTAATAAAGTAATCCGCAAGTAATAAAATATCATCTTTTCTTTCTCTAAGAGGTGGTATAAATAAAGGAATTACATTTAATCTGTAAAATAAATCTTGCCGAAATTCTTTTTTATCTACCATTTCTTCTAAATTTTTATTAGTAGCGGCAATTATATGTACATCTACATCAACTAATTTTGCACTTCCCACCCTATCTACTTTTTTATCATCTAAAACTCTTAATAACTTAGCTTGCAAATAGAGTGGCATATCTCCAATCTCATCTAAAAACAATGTTCCTCCGTCAGCAAGTAGAAACTTACCAATTTTACCACCTTTTTTTGCTCCAGTAAATGAACCATCTTCATAACCAAACAATTCACTTTCTAACAGCATTTCTGGAATAGCTGCACAATTAACCGCAATAAATGGATTATCTTTTCTATTACTTGTAGCATGAATTGCTCTAGCAAACAATTCTTTGCCTGTACCACTTTCTCCAAGTAATAAAATATTAGAAACATTATTAGCTATCATATTTATCTTTTCAATGAGTTTTTTTATAGCAATATTATTTCCAATTATATTATTTAAAGCATAGTTATTAATTTCATTATCATTTTGAGTAATAATACCTTGAATTTCTTTAAAGTCATTTAGTATAATTATCGCGCTATGTAAATCATCATTATAACTGAGTATTGCCTTTACCATTATAGAATAATTTTGACCTAACGAATTAAGATAAACTTGTTTTTCAACGTTTTCCTTGTTTTCTATAACGAAATTACCAATTTCAAATATACTATTAATTAACTTTTCGTAGACTATTGTATTGTTATACTGAAGTATAGCTTTAGCCCTATCATTAATTTGAAGTATCTTACCTTCTTTTGAATACAAAACAATACCATCAGTTACAGATTCGAATACTGTGGATAATTGGTTGTTTACAAGGGTAAATCTGCTTAACAATATTTCTTGTTCAAATTTTGCAGATATTAATTGAGATATTTTTTCTAGATAATCCAAAAGCTCATTTGATTTTTCTTTTATCATATCTTGCTGTTTTTTATTTAAAGATGCTAAAACAATAACACCTTTGACAATATTATCTACTGCAATAGGGTATAAAACTACTGAGTAATAACTTGAATTTTTACCTACTTTTGCCCAAGAATGACTAGTCGTATCAATTACTAAATAAGGTTTTTTTTCTTCTATAACTTTTATTGCATATGAATTTTGCCAATTACTATCATCTGGGTTTTCCTTATAAATACCTGTTCCACTAACTCTTCTAATTGGATTTGCATTAATTATTGTACATTCCAAATCAAGTACTATTGAAAATGTAGCAACCAAATTATCTAAAAAAACCTTCATGTCTAATAAATCCATACCTAATCACCTACTAAATTATATTGTGTAAAGATTATTTATATAAATTTGAATATTTCTCAATATCTTCATAATAGTTTAATAATTCCAGTATTTCTGAATATGTGGTCATCTTATTTTTCATCTCAAAAGCAGTACCTTTTTCTTTAATTAGATTCAAGGCTTCAAACATAGATTTAGCAGCAACCTGCAAAGTTGAAATTGGATATAATCCTATTCTATAATTCATAGATTTTACCTTTTTCATATCTACAGTAGCTGGAAATGAATTCTCATTTAAATTCAACATAAGTTTTGCTCTTGATTCTTTTGACACAAATTCCATATCTTCAACAGAATTTAACCCATCTACAAAAACATAGTCAATCCCTAAATCATGAGCATTATTAGCCCTTTCGACTGCTTTTTGCATTCCCTCCGTTTTACCAATAATGGTTCTCAAAATTATTACAAAATTATCAGAAGTACTTTTCCTTACTGCTTCTAGCTTTGGGGCTAAATAATCCCACGATATTAAATCTTTGCTACCATTTGGTTTTAGCTGTGGTAATACATTATCATCTATCTGCATGCCACTTACTCCCATTCTTTCCAATGTCATAGCAGTAGTTGCAGCATGCATTGCATTACCAAAACAATTATCCGTATCTGTAATAATTGGAATATCCACTGTAGATATTATTCTTTCTATAGAAATTTTTAAATCTGTGAAATTCAAATACCCACTATCAGGTTTCCCTAAAGCTGCTAATGACAACGCACCTCCTGACAAATAAATTGCTTCAAATCCAACCTTTTCAGCAATTTTTGCCCCTAAACAATCATAAACCCCTGGCAAAGTAAAAAACTCACTTTTTTCTAAAATATCCTTCAATTCTATTTTATTATTTTTCAATCTTAAATCATCTCCATTCCGTTAACAAAATAATTTTGTAGCAAAATATACAATTATTCTATCATCTTTTATTATATTTGCAAGTTCATAATTAGCAAAAGTAAATTATATTTATATATAATAATAATTATAAATAAAGGAGATATGATTTATCAAGTCATATCTCCTTATGTCTTATCTTTACAATTACCCTATACTTTTCTCAAAAGTAAAATAAATAAATCTATTATAAAAACTTTTTTAATCTATCAATATTATCTTGTTCAAGCTTAATAAACCTATCTGCTAAGTTTTTTATGCCTTCATCTGCTTCAGAATGAGAATTTAGGCTTTTTGTAATACCAGTTACACCCATAGTGTTACCTTTTATTAACATATCAGCTATATGCGATGAGTTATTATTAATAAATGTATTTAATCCAATACTCATCTTAGCACTCATTTTATCAAACATAGAAATATCCTTTGGTTTACTATTCCTCTTCATTATTTCAACATAAGCTTCATTTGCAATTTCCTCATAACTTCTAAGTTGATATTTAAGCTCATTATAAATTGCATTATCTGTAACTTTCATTAAAAGATTATTAATTGTTTGCACTCCCATATTGGCTCCACGGTATATTTCAGCTAAAAAATCATTTGTATTATGACTATTATTCATAACTACCTCCTGTTCAAATTTAATGTCTTTATTATTATTTGTAATTATAAATTATTTAGTCAAATTTATAAAATTTTATGTTATATATTAAACATTAATTAAAACCTAAATTATAAATCTTTATATCTAGCATTATTATTGATAATCAACTCATATTTTACAGTTTTCTACAAAATAGAAAATTAAGTAACCTATTTTTTCTAAAAGAATAATATATATAAACATTATATATTAGATATATAATAAAACAATAATTTATGCGATTATCTAATATAGATAAAATTAACTATACAAATATTACAGTTTAGTTAGTTTATTAAGTAAAAATTATTTAGAAAGGACTGAATTTATTGATGAACAAAGATGATTACTACAACAATTATGTACCATTAGTTCCATATATGCCAGCAGATCCTAGGGTTGGATACGGATATGTGCCTTATCAAGTAAATCCTAGGTATTTTGATAATATTAATGAAGCATTTATTAGTGGGACATTATTTCCAGACTTGGTAACTCCGTATTTAGAATATATAGACAGTGAGGTGTAATAAATTATGGGAATGAATAACCAAAACAATAGACAGAAGATGCTATTGCATAACATTATGCAATTTCAAGTTGCTACGTTAGATGCTGCTCTTTATTTAGACACACATCCAAATGACCCAGTAGCTCTTTATAGGCACAACGCCTATAGTACTCAATTAAAACAGCTTCGTGATGAATACGAGATGATGTATGGATTATTAAATAACTATAATCCAGAATCAGGCGAAACATGGCGTTATATTAATAGCCCATGGCCATGGCAATCTATGTAATACTCTTAATACAAATATAAATTTAATAAAGAAAGGAATGATAATGAATTATGTTTATGTATGAAAAAACTTTACAATACCCCGTTAGGGTTTCAAATAAAGACGTTAGAATGGCCATGGCTATACTGAACCAATACGGTGGACCTGATGGTGAAATGAGTGCGAGCATGAATTATTTAACTCAAAGATTCAGTATGCCACTTAATGAAACAAGGGGTCTTTTAACAGATATAGGAACAGAAGAACTTGGGCATATGGAAATGGTTGCAACATTATTTAAAAAACTCTTAGAAGGAGCTACCAGAGATGAACTTGTGGCAGCAGGTTTTGGAGGCTACTATGCTAACCATGAAACTTGTCCTTTTTATCTAGATGGAAGCGGATCACCATGGACAGCAACATACACCCAAGCGAAAGGAGAACCTATAGCAGATTTATTACAACGACTTAGCAGCAGATTGCTGCGGTTTCATAAATACAAACATTACATACTTATATGAAACTTTTAAAAACAGAGGTTCTTCGCCAAACTGAAAAACGACAAAGAACCTTAAAAAATTCCAATGTATTTTCAACTGGTACTTCTTTTTGTTTTGTTCATCACGTTTTTCCCGACTAAAAACATAATCAATTAATTTTTTCGACGGTTTTCTCTATCTAATGCATTTATATTTGTGTATTGTTCTATTAATTGTCGGTGATTATCACCTATTTGTATTATCTTTTCAATATCTGAGATCTGATTTTTATTTTCAATTATCAATATCTCGAATCGTTTCTTTTTTCATTTGTAAAATTTTTTCGAAAATTCAATAAATTGATTTTCAGTTATTATATCTTTTTACTTTATCCAAATATAGTTTGCTGTATTCCTTTGGGAGTATTCACTTATTTTTTTTTCATACGCAGCAATATCTTTTTCCAGTTTCGCAATTTTGCTGTGTAAATTATTGTTTAATTCTATTTTTCTTTCAACTTCATCTTTATCAAGATATTCCTGTATTAGTTTATTCAGTTCTGTTATAACTGTTTTTTCAAGTTTTTTTACTGCTATAAAGGAACCTACACATGAATCATTAGAAACATATTTGTTAGCACATTGTAAATAGTAATAACCATGATTTTTTAACTGAGCGTAATGTGTAACCACAATTCATGCAACGAGCTTTTTTTGCAAACAAACCAATCTTACCAACCTTAAAAGGTTTAGCTCTTTGCTTAATTAAGGTTTGTACTCTATCCCAAAGATCACGTTCAATAATCGGTTCATGAGTTCCTTCTACAATGTACCATTCATCTTTAGGTCTTGGTTTGTTTATCTTGCTTTTATATGAGATACTTCCATATTTACCTTGAACCATATTTCCAATATATGTTTCATTTATTAGCATATCAGCTATTGCGGAATATTTCCACAAGGTACTATTTTTAGGTTGTTTATATCGCAACCCTTTTAGTCTTTTATATTCAGTCGGATTAGGTATTCCTCTATCATTCAGTATTCTGGCAATATTAGTTTTTCCATGGCCTTGAATAAATAGTTTAAACACGTCTCTAACTACTTCGGCTGCTTCTTCATCAATAATCAAATGACCTTTTTTATCAGGGTCCTTTTTATAACCATATAGTGCGAATGAGCCTATATGATATCCATTTTGTCTCTTACTTGTCAATACACTCTTAATATTTTCAGACATATCTTCCAGATACCATTCATTAACAAGTCCATTTATCTGTCTAGATTTTTTATTACCTTTATTTGCAGTATCAGCATTATCAACAACACTTACAAATCTTATATTCCAAATTGGAAATAATCCATGTATATATTTTTCTACAAGCTCCATTTCTCTTGTGAATCTTGATTGAGTTTTACATAATATAATATTAAACTTATGCTCTTCTGCATCAGCAAGAAGCTTGCTAAATTCAGGTCTATTTCTGTCTGCACCAGCATAATCATCATCGCTATAAATGTTGTAAATCTCCCAATCTTGTTCAAGGGCATATTGAATAAGCATTGACTTTTGATTTTGAATACTTTCACTATCATCTGTTTTAATTTGTTTGTTTCTATCCTCTTCAGACAAACGACAATAAATTGCAACTTTATTCATGTATTCTATCTCCTTTAACAAAAGAGATAAAACAAATCATCACTACATAATAATATTATATCTTATGAGGGTTGACCTGTAAATCACTTTTATATGTGATACTTGTTTTATTTTTTTCTACTTGGTTTATAAGTTCTATTAATCTTTGGTTAAACTCTTTTTTCAATAGTATTTCATTACCATTTTTAAAGACATTAGTACAGGCTACTTGCGTCTTATTTGACATATAATCACCTCTTTTCATATCATTATATAAATATGTGGTTAAACTAAAAAAAGCACCTATAATTTTAAATTAACGGGTTCTGTTTTGAAGTAAAAGGTATAAAAATACCATATATATTAACATAGATATTTTCACTTAAAAACAAAGTGAATTATTTCCAATATTATTTTTTCATAATATACAAAAACACAAGTTTCACTATAAACCTTGTGTTTTGCATTGTAATTAATATTAAATTTGAACACTTAATCAAATATCTGCCTTAATATTGAACTATTATAATTTGCTATAATAAGAAAGCGGACTAACTCTAATTGTACATTTTTCTTAATCATTATACTTAAAATGCACACTATGATTACTGCATAACCGATTTTATCTTGATTTTTAACAGTCTTGAGTAGTTTTATGCTTTGTTGCTTTATATTAAGCACCTTGAAAGTTACAGCGTACAATTTTCCGTAATTTTGCAAAGTTATTTATAGCTTTACTCAATTCTCGGTGTGTGTTCAAAAACCTATACATATCAGCCATCCAGTCATTGGCACTCAACAAAGTTTCTATAAAACCAGAATTGAATTGCTTTGGAAACAAATCTTCCCACACAGCCAATCGTCCTAAAAACTGACTAACTGCGTAAATTTGTTCCCAACCATCGGTTGTTGAATTATAATTTACTGTCATGTTTGCAATTTGTCCTGGTAATTCAATATTCATAATATCTGGTACTTGTGCAACATCACTTAGATTATCAAATGAATATTTTCTCACAAAATAGTATCCGTGTCGTTTAGAGTTGAACTCCGTCCAAAGTTGAAACATGCGGTGCTTATTAGTATCTAACACTTCATCGTAATCAGAAGCCCCAACTAAATGTGCATACTCTTTATAATCTCTAGCATGGGTTGTTTCATGAACAACAGTTCCAATCCATGAGGCTCTTCTCGCGTTTACGTCATCAATAAAATACTGTTTATCAATAATGACCGTAAATGTATCGTCAAGAGTTTTGGGTGCTACAACTGTTCCATTAAAAGCTGGTAATTGATTTCGCCTTTGTGCTCTATGGTCTGGACGTAAATCAAAATATGCTTTCCATATATCTTCTGCAAAGGTTAATGATAAGTTAAAAGGCTCATAGTTAAATGTAGCAAAATAATCCGCAATTATATTGTTCATTAACTGACTAAGTTTATCATTACTATCCAAAAATCATTCCTCCTTAAATTGTTGTTCAAAATTCACCAAATAACTCAAACCAAAATAATCAAAAAAAGGTAAGCAATGCAACTTATTATCGTGGAAAAACCGAGTGTAGCGGAAAGTTTAGTCGCTATGTTACGTGCATACGATCAATTCAAAAGCTGTATTAGTACTTACAGTTTCAACTAATCCATTTAGTATATTAAGTTCTTCAGATTCGAAACAAGTATAATTATTAACAATTAAATAACTACTTTTACAGTATTTCATCATATAGATAATGAAATATTTTTAAATACTTTAAAGATTTTCGATCATCCAAATTATGTTTTAGCATTATAATAATGATGAAATACAACATCCTGTTAGAACGAGTGGCTTCAACATATAGAAGAACACTCAACTCTGATCATGAATATGATTTAACACCATTATACGCCATTTACATTATAATTACTACCATAATTTGTTATTCAGCAACTAAAGTTTAATACTAATTTAAAACTTCACTTACAAAATCATAATGTTTTTTTCTATGTAAAATATTAAATTTTTCATATATATATTTTCTAAATTTTTTTTGAAATCTCTTTTTTATATATCTAAAAGTATTACATTTAAATTTTCTAAAAGTTAACCATCATTTCACTTTCGTTTTTTTTTGAAGTGTTCCACCTTGATTTAATCTTCTAGCAATTTGGTTTATGTTATTTCCAACTCTGCTAATCTGTGAAAATAATAAACGGAGTGCTGCTATATGCAAACCACTCCGTCTATATTATTTTTTTGTTAATACCATTGACCATTAGGTAACCAATGAAGCCAATTACTTTTGTTAAAATGTACTTCAAGATATTCCTTATGCTCTTTTACGCTTTTAGGTATAAATTTGATTTTGTAATCTAGACCCTGTGCCGAATTGTGTTCTTTATAAAGTGTTCTGAACAGTTCTTTTGCTATATCTGACAATTCATCAAATCCTTTAACCTTGTTAAAATCAATTTCTACGTAAAATTTATTACCTTCGTTTATCAATTTATATTTTTTATGTTTCTTTTCAAACTTTTCAACTATACTCTTATTAATATCGCTCATGATATTCACTCCTTAAAAGTACCAGTTATTTTCTTATATTGATCGCCTTTCATCTTTCTACCTCATAATTTTACAATCCTTTGGATATGTAATTCTTTATTATCGTATTAACTTCTCATTGTTTACTGTTATTTTTATAATAATGTCTCCTCGTTATAATAACTCGTTCTCTTTAAAGCTGTAGCAATCTTCTTGATATTCAGTCCCGATTATTATATGGTCCAAAACTCTTATGCCTAATAATTTTCCACATTCATCAAGCCTGTTTGTTAAAACGATATCTTCATGACTGGGCTCAGACTCACCACTTGGATGATTGTGCGTAAGTACTATTGATGATGCATTTTGCAATATTGCTCTTTTGAATACTTCCCTGGGATGTACTATACTGGAATTAATATTTCCTCTGCTGATTTCAAAGTAACCGGTTATATTATTCTTTGTGTCTAATGTTACCATTCCAAAGACTTCTTCTGGTTCTTTCGATAATTCCAATGTTTTCGAACATATTTGCATTAGGTCATCCGGACAGCTTATTTTTTGTATACTGATAAAGCTATATTCGTATTCTTTCTCTTTTATAACCTGGAGTTTAAATTTTGTAATCATTTGTTTCATATTGCATACTCCCCTTCCCCAGCAAAAGTGTTTTTTAAGTATGCTCCTGTTTCCATATCTTCGATCCAGGCCTTACAACTTTCTGCCGCAAGAATATCCAATATTTCTTTTTGCTCTCTTATAAATTCTTTTTTCATTTCTTTTCTCCTTCTCATTAAGATTGTTTTTTCCTCATTTTTTGAGTTGTAATTTCTTACATGCCTTTGCTGAAATACTTCAGCTGAGAAGGTAAATAAAAACCTTACAGTTTTTTATTTCTGTAAGGTTTTTTGCTTAATGTAATGGAGTTTCGTCATAATTATCGTAGTCATCTAGAAAACAGTTGTCATCATAAAAATTTATTGGTGACTGATTACCGTTACTCTTTTTGACACCGACGAATTCCACTCTGTCTGCAGTTACCTGCATTGTATATTTTGTCTCTCCAGACTGATTAGTATAACTTCCCGTAGTTATTTTTCCTGTTACTATTATTTTGCTTCCTTTTTCCAGATAATTTACACAATTTTCTGCAGGTTTTCCAAACACTGTTACAGGTATAAAATCTGCTGTTTGTTTTCCCTTACTAATCGCTTCATCTTTCTTTTCTTTAGAAAGCTCCTTATCTACAGCTAGTGTAAAATTTATAACCGCTGTTTTATTATTATTGTCTAATCTTCTTAGTTCTAGATCTCTTGTTAATCTTCCTGATAATTGTACGCTATTCATTTTCTTTTCTCCTTCTCTTCTTAGATTGTTTTTTCCTCGTTTTGAGTTGTATTTTTTTACATGCCGCCATCTGTAAGTAATTATTTCGTACCCTAATATGACCTTTTACGTAATGTTTTATTAAATATTTATACTGTCTAAAATAAAATCACTTGCTTCTCTCGCTTTTGCACTTGCCGAAATAATAAGATTGATATCTTTTCTAATGACATTCATCCACCCTAGTAGGTAGGCTACACTATTTTCTTCTACCTTCTTATTTTCTATTTCTAATGATCCTAATACCATTGATGAAGTTAATTCAGCTACGAGTTCTTCTTTGCTGTATTTTTCACTTCCAAAAGGATTATGATTATCTTTGTCAAATCTTCCTAATCTAGTTCCAGTTGAATGACCTAACTCGTGAAAAGCTGTAGAGTAGAATTCTTCCAAAACTTTAAATTGTCCTCTTTCTGGTACTTGAATATAATCTTTACTTGAAGGAAGTGAAGTTTTACTTGAAACAAAAAAAGCTTCATTACTTTTAACTTCTTGAAAGATTATTCCATTTTGTCTAGTATATTTTTCTATTAATGTATCTGCTTCTATGTAATTATCTTTATGTTCATATTTAGGAAATTTACTTTCTAAATTTTCAACATCGCTTATAGAATATACTGTATAATACTTTAAAATTGGAATAGTTTTTACTTCATCTACTTCTTCATTTTCCTTTTCTACAATGTCCCAATAAATCACTAAATGTTTTTTACATCCCTTTTTTAACTTAATTTCTGGATTTTTTTCTCTTAATTTAGTTAATTGTTTGAATGTTATAAATTCGCTATCATTATCAGGTAGTAAAAAAAGATTAATTCCACCATATGGTCTTCTTGTAACGTAGTTTAATTTTGGTCTTCCTGCCCATGGTTTTTGCCATGGTAATTTTTTATCTCCTTGTATTGCATCTTCAATCATTTTTATAAATTTGTTTTGAACTATTTCGTATACTTTATTCATTATCTTTCTCCTTCTCTTCTTAGATTGTTTTTTCCTCTTTATGAGTTGTAATTTTTTACATGCTGATTTCAGCAACAATTGAGAAGGCTTTAACTACACAACTAATTACTAAATTTAATTTATTAATTAGTTCTATGGTTAAATTACTAGTATTCCTGAAGGTCTTGCAGACTCCATGACCTTTCGTTATTCATCATATAACGTTTTAGTCCTCTCCATTCTGATGGCGAGCCGTCCCCATTGCTACCAGCTGTGGCTAGACGGAAGTATCATTATTCCATAAATGCAGGGTTATCGCGGATTAAAATTGCTGTTTTAATCTTGCAGCTGCAGTTAGTCGCTCAATATATCTAAATATATATTATCATGGCGCAGCAGATGCGGTCGCTTCCCTTTTCAGGCTGCATATGGAACGTAGCAGAAATACCTATTCAACTTTCAAGGTGGATTATACCCTCTTATAATTCAAAAGGGTTTAAATTAGCTGCAATAAATTTCTTCTATTTAAAAAGGGGGATATAGCTTGTCCTTTATTGCAACTAAGTTAATATTCTTTTTTTGAAAGAATAAAGATGGCTTATAATACTATTCATCTCAATAAAATTGTATAATATAAGTTAAAACGTTAGATTGACATATGGTGTATTAATTGTTATTATTTTAATGTCACATTTGTTTTATATCGATTGCCTGTTCCAGCAGACAATCGATAGTTGATTGAATAAATCTTTTAATTTGCGCCATATTTCTATGCTACCGTTAGAAGTTCCAGCTTCTAGTTTTTGATGTGTCTTTCTGTGACCTCAATTATTTATGACACTCGAAATTGAGTTGATTTAGCATTTTTGCATGCATTTATTAGATTTTTTCTCATATTACTTTCCCTTTATTCATACGAACTTAAATCTCGTATTTATTTTAGTATATACGAATTATAATCTCGTGTCAAGCTATTTTTTAAGGAGTTTACTATGTTAGAATTAGGCAACAGATTAAAAATATTACGTAAAAATAATAAACTGACACAATTATATATGGCTAATTTTTTAGACATTACTTCTCGTCATTATCAGGATATTGAATACGGAAAAGTCGATTTACCACTGTCTAAAGCTTTAAAATTAGCCGATTATTTCAACATTTCCCTTGATTACCTTACTGGACGCACTAATGAGCCGGTTAATCCTAATGTCAATAAATAACTTGTTTCTGTTCTATTGGAGCAGATTTTTAGTTTACTTTTAATTGCTTATAATATATAATTATCTTGAATTAAATGAGTAAATATTTTTTATAAGAGATCTGTTGCAGCAGATCTCTATTAGAAAGGTTAAGTCTTTTACTTTAAAATGAACTTCATTGGACAGTCTTATTTTTAATGTTTCTGTGGATATGTAGATTTTATTATACATATTTATAAGCATTATATAATTGTCCAGATTTTTTATAGTTTATATAACTACCTTTCTATTGTTGATGCTTTATTATTATTTTAATACCTACTTGCGTATATGTCAAGAAAAATATGCCTATTTAGGTAAATTTATTTTAGTGTGGTGTTTTCTTTGCGTTTAGGTGAACGTGTACATCTTTTATTAAAAAAACATGGTCGTTCTCAAAAAGAATTAGCTGATTTTTTAAATACAAAAACAAGTACTATTAATGGTTGGAAGCAGTCTAACAGAAATCCATCTTCTGATATGATAGTACCTATTTGCGAGTTTTTTAATATTTCTACGGATTATCTCTTAAGAGGAAAAGATGAAAGTATTTATTCAGAAGTACATAATTCTGCTTCTGACTTTTTTTCAGAAGAAAAGCCAGAAAAATATATTGCTAAGCCTCATATGCAAAGTAATTCGTTGACTGAAGAACAAATTAGGCTTCTCAATTATTTTGACCAATTGAATGAATTTGAAAAGAATATAATAATTGGCAAAATTTCTGAAATGATTCATTGTAAAAAAACAGGGCAAGGTACTTCCAGTGAATTTTCAGAAGAGCTTGCCCCAGATATATCCCATAATATTAATTTATTGGATAGAGTAAATAAGTAATATTAACGACATATTTTTAAATAGACAAATTATTAATTAAATTCATCAATTTATCTTTAGATTTATAGAGTCTAATGCGCTTGAAAAAAGTTTTAATTTATGCAAAAATATCAACTTGGTCTATAAAATATTTAGGAGATAATATAATGAAAAGCAATATTATAAGAGCCATATTAAATTTAATTACTAATCCAAAATTTGAGCTAAGAGCGTATTCCGAAAGTCATAATAGAGCTAATAGTATGGGTGGTGCTTTAGAGGAATATATAAAGGATCTATTTGCCGGCACTGTTGATGAACAAAACGAAAATATAAGATTACATAAATTATCTGAATGTTTTTCCTATTTGGGTAATCAAAACAACCCTCCAGATATTATGCTATGGGGAGGAGATGCTATCGAAGTAAAAAAGATAGAATCTAATGATTCTCAATTAGCATTAAATAGCAGTTATCCTAAGGCAAAACTATTTTCTAACAGTCCGATGATTAAAAAGGCATGTAAAGAATGTGAAAATTGGAATGTTAAGGATATGATATATACTGTTGGAGTCGTAAATAACACTTCAATAAAGTCGCTCTGTATGGTCTATGGAGTTGATTATGCTGCTGATGCTTGTACATATGAACAAATAAAGAATGTCATAAAATCTGGAGTTGAATCTATACATGGTGTTGAATTTGCTGAAACAAAAGAATTAGGACGTGTAAACCGAGTTGATCCATTAGGTATCACATATCTTAGAGTTCGTGGTATGTGGGGTATAGAAAATCCATTCACTGTTTTTAATTATATTTATAAACGTGACTATAGTAAAACTTTCAATTTCATGGCACTAATTAATCTTGAAAAGTATGTAACATTAGATTATACAGATGAATTAGAACAATTATTGGGTAAAATTGATGGTTTAGAAATTGATGATGTTGAGATTAAAAATCCCAATAATCCAGCTCAACTAAATAAAGCAAAATTAATAAAATACAGAATATAGGAGTGTTTAAGTTGGAACTAATAAGTTTATTTTCAGGTGCTGGAGGTTTAGATTTAGGTTTTGAAAAAGCAGGATTTAAAATAGTTGCTGCTAATGAATATGACAAGACAATATGGGAAACATACGAGAAAAATCACACAGCAAATTTAATAAAGTCAGATATAAGAAAAGTACCATCCTCCTCTTTTCCTGAATGTGATGGAATTATAGGGGGACCACCTTGCCAAAGTTGGTCTGAAGCTGGATCACTAAAAGGTATTGATGATCCAAGAGGTCAACTATTTTATGAATACATAAGAATATTGAAAGATAAACAACCTAAATTTTTCTTAGCTGAAAATGTTAAAGGTATGATGTCTAAACGTCATAACTCTGCAGTAGAAGAAATAGTTAAACAATTTGAAACTGCTGGATATGATATATTTATAAAATTATTAAACGCAAATGATTATGGGGTTGCTCAGGATAGAAAAAGAGTATTCTATATAGGATTTAGAAAAGATTTGGGAATTAATTTTACCTTTCCTGGCCCACAAGAGTATAAGCCTGTATTTAAGGATATCATTTATGATTTAAAAGATAATGCTATTCCATCTATTGAGAAAAACAAAACAAATGGAGAAAATTGCATTCTACCAAATCATGAATATTTTACAGGAGCATATTCTACAATATTTATGAGTAGAAACAGAGTAAGGCAATGGTATGAACCAGCATTTACTGTTCAAGCTTCAGGTAGACAATGTCAATTGCACCCTCAAGCACCAGTAATGCCTAAAGTAGAAAAGAATTTAAACAAATTTGCAGAAGGATCTGAACATCTTTATAGAAGGCTCACTGTAAGAGAGGCTGCTAGAGTTCAATGCTTCCCAGATGATTTTATATTTTATTATAATTCACTAAATGATGGGTATAAAATGATAGGCAATGCTGTTCCTGTTGAACTAGCTTATTCTATTGCTAAACAAATTAAAAAATATTTATAATATAATTACAATTTTATAGTTCTATTATATTTTCTAAATAATAAATTACTCCTTATTTAAAGAAGGAGTAATTTATTCAGTTTTTGTTCAATTACTTATATACTTTATTTGCTCAAAATTATTTTTTAAAGGATATTGATATTCAGCATTTTTTTATTTGACTTATAGGATTACCACTACATTCTATATGGTATGTTTTCCAAACATTAACCTTTATCATTAGTTCTATTGAATTGTTCAGCCAACTCAGTAAATTTTGGAAATATTTCTTTTCTTTCATCAACATTATAAGGTATTACTTTGTTATCTTTAAAATATTCATCAAAAATATGAACATCTTTATTCTTTGATTTTATTTTTTTATTAGAAATTATTAAGTTTAAGTTTTCATTTGATAATCCCAAAGACGTTAAAACGCGATCATACAAATAATCAATATTTATATTATTTTCAACTTTTTCAAAAGAATTAAAACTTCCTTTCATTAAAAATTCGCCCTCTAAGGATTTTATTTTAGAATAATTAAAAAAATTCCTAGTTTTTTCTGTAAATCTTAGTCTATTATTCCATGTATTATTATGTTCATTATAAATATCGCTCCTAACCATAAAATTATAATCTATAAATTCAATATCATTATATTTTCTGCAATTAGTTAATTCATATTTGTAATTTTCTTCACGTTTAGATGTTTTTTCAAATATATAACCCATTTTATCACAAAAATTCAACCGTATTTTTTCATTATCTATTTCAACTTGCTCTGATGTATATATTCTAGATAATGTTATATCTTCGTTCTCATTTTGCATAAAATAAGGATGAAACAATGTATATCCATGTTTTAAAAATACTATTTTTTGTGGTTTATATATTCCCCCGGTTCTAAAATCAAATAGTACATCTTTTAATTTTAATTCGTCTATACTTAATAGTTGATATATAAAATTCTTATATATTTCCTTTCTTATATCATCAATAAAAGGGAGTACTGTGTTAAGCTTATACCTACTTAAATCTAAATCTAACTGACCATTTAAATCTTTTAAGTAAATTGTCGGCCATTCTTTTATAATTGTATCATCTATACCTTTCTCATAAGGTTCAGGAATGATTATTCCATTGCAAATTAAATTTGGTTCCAATGTATAAGTTCCATCCATCTCACCATTAGATTTAAAAGTCTTCCATTGTAATTTATCTATTTTAAAATCTTGACTCCAATATATTTCAAAGATATCACTGTATTCCTCAATTTTTTTCCAATCACTAATATGAACTATATTATGCTGTGTATTGTCATCGTTTATTTTATTTGATACAAAATTCTTATATACTATTTCAACGTCATTATCCATAAACCATTCATAAGTAACTAAGTAATCATTCTTCAAGGCTTCAGTTGCTCTGTCATTCAAACTAACTATAATCTCAGTACCGTCTTCAATATTATTATCCTTGTTAATTTGTATTGTTTCTTGATTTAATGTAGTTTTTAATGTATATCCTTGACTTTTACTTTCTGGGCAATCGAAATCTGAACTCATTTTTGTTTTTAATTCAATCTCATCACCTAGTAGAAAACAAGTTAACATTCCTATGCCAAACTTTCCACTACGGATAATTTTTTTCGATGAATTCTCCTTAGTAAATAAATCACTTTTTCTAAACGTGGCACCTATATTAAAATAATAATTTTTAAGAATATCTAAATCCATTCCAGTTCCGTTGTCTTTAATTCTTAAAAAAGCTTGTCCTTTTTTATTTTCATAAAACTCTATATATACTTGAGGATTATAAGTGACATTACTATCACCTTCCAACTCACCTTTTTTATTTTTCAAAAATCGGCATGCATCTGTTGCATTTTGTATCAATTCTCTAAATGCATATGATGGATTGTTTCCATATAAAGGTTCAATTAATAATGAAATAACTCTATAATCGAGTTTAAATTTAATTGAATCAGTCACATACTTTTGAGATTCCCTCCAGTTTTTGTACTTTAGATTAGAATCAATTCTTCTTAAGTTCAATTCTAGATCACTTCGTCCATACACTTCACCTAAAATACCCCAAGAGGTATCCAACTCAGACTGTATATTATCTATCAAGTTGTCCATTTCAAAGAAAACCTCTGCATCTATAGGCTCTGAGGTAAAAAATAATGTTCCTGGACTGTCATATTTTCTGTGACTTTCATAAGTATATATATGTTTTTTAGTTTCTAGTTTAGAGCGATTACTTATAAATTTATGAATTTGGGTTTTATATGGGTTTACTCTGTCTGCCGTAATATGTACGTAATCTGCTAACCGTAGAATAATCATATGATATATTACATGTATTCCTCTAGGGGTCTTCCAATCATCATAAAAAATTTCTTTTAGAGAATTAAAAGTTTCACGAATACTAATTCCATGACTTTTTGCAATAAATCCAGCTAAATCATGGTAAAATGCGTATAATTGATCAGCAAAATTAATTTTACCTTCAAAAAGAGAAAAACCATTTACTGCAATACGATTTGAAATGATATGATGTTTCTTGCGTAAAAATTCTCTTAATAAATTTTCATCATCTAATAACTCAATTAAATCCTTATAAAAAAAAGCATCTTTATATTTAGTCTCTAATCTTGCGTTAAGTTCATCTATATCGAATTTCTTTATTTCTTTTATATAGTCTTTCCAAAGCGTAAAAAGATTATCTTTCTCTGAAATAAATTTACTTTTATATTTTGTCTCATTTTTCTCTTTGTAATTAATGCAACATCCAGTCTTCTTACTGTCTTCTAACTTTTTTTTATCGTCAGAAATTAAAATTTTTATCGCTTCTTTTGACAAATGCATTGCCATATCGTGATACAGTATAGAAAGCAATAAAACAAAGATATCCATGTCATTTAATTTATCTAAAGTTGTTTGTGGTATCAAATCTTCTGCAGACTTTATAAGATAATTAATGTGATTTGTAGAATGATCTGTGTATTCTCTAAATAAATCCATTGACGGATTTATAAATTTTGAATATTTAACATAGCAGTTAACAAACTCATTTTTAAGATCAACATTTTCTATCTTGTTTATTAGTCTAGAATTTTTTAAAATATTATTCATAGTAATTACCTTTCATCATTTTATATTATTGAAGCAGTACTCTATTTGTTAAATAGCAATAAATATTTTAATTAAAATCTCTATCAAAGATAACATCGATAGCATTAAAAGTATCCATATTATTTTCAGACCTCGAACTATAGTCATCATCATAGTCATATTCAGGTGGCTCATAATATGATTCTATTATGCTATTAATTTCAGAATTATTAACATTAACATCAGTTTTATCAATAGATAATTTATCTTTTATTTCATTAGGTAAATCATATGTTAATTCGACTAATTCATCTATTACATCTACCTCTATCCATTCTTTTATAGTTTTTGCTATACTCTCATCATCAAAACTAATCTCATATTCTTCATAGTTATAATAATATTCTCTTGAATTTTCTTTAATTAAACGCCTGATATCATAGTTCTCACAATATTCTGATATTTCAATTAAATCAATATACCGTTTTGTATATTCTTTAATTTTATTGGTACATAGTAAAATAAAATTATCAAATTCCTTTTTTTCTGGTTTTATTTCTTGCATAATATCATATGAGATATTGATTAAATCAATTGCTTTTTCTAAGTTAATATTCTCGAGCATTCTTTCTAAATTTGTAGAATCAGAAAAAAACTCTGATATTTTATAAAATGAGAATAATGGTTCCTGTGACAAATACAAGAGAATAGTATCTTTGGGTAAATAATTTTTGTTATGAGATTTAACATCCTCATCAACTAAGTACTGATTAACTGTTTTCTTATATAATTCATTTGTAATCCCATAACTACATAACTTTGATACAATAAAATATCGTTTCTCGCAATCATTATTAAATTCAATATTCAGAATCTCTCCATCTATTAATAACTGGTTTATTTTTTTCTCAAATTCATCATCTGGATAGCAACGTTTTAATTGAATAAAATGAAGTATTGCGTTTTTAATAGATTCCATCTCTAGAGTGTTTTTGGCAAGAGAAGATTTCATATAGTCGTTAATAGATGGGTTTATAGCACCAATTTGTTTTTCCCCTTTATTATCAAATATGCTAATAATTGAATTGTTAAGCCGATTTAATACAAATTCATAATTATCAACAGTGTAATCTACATCCATTTGTTTAAGCCTATTATTATAACACTTTTTTAGTATTGCTTCATCAACTGCAGTATCAGTTAAGGAATATAGAGTACTCATAAATGCTCTATCTTTTTCTTCCAACCTTCGCTCAAACTCATTTTTCCATATATCGTCTGGATGAGACAATACGGATAATATGTATTCTCCATAGTTTTCTGAGGATACTGTAGAATAACGTATTGAATTTGTAACATAATCTATTATACGTGGCATATAATTACAATGATGTACAATTTTCATATAATATTTTTCTTTTTTTATATTTTGAAAATACTCTCTAGGAATATCTCTAAAATATAAATGATTATAGAATATTTTTGCTTTTTCCAATGTGCCTATTAAATCCATATTAATTGTATGTATGTTGATTTTATTTCCTTGCATAAACATATTAAATTCTTCTGAACGCTCTTTTGCTTCATTAAAAATAGTAATACGTGAGTTTAAAATCAATAATTTATTTTTATTTAATTTAATGTACTTTACAAGTGATAACAATTCATTTTCTTGTGTATATTTCATGTTGAAGTAATGCTGCCCCAAGCAATCATCTAACAGAACAACTTCTTTGGCACTACTATCTGCAGACAAAGAACGTTTTATATTTGAAATATCACCATTAGTCGTATACCTAACACGATAATTTTCGCTTGCAAAGTGTAAAACCAGCATTTTAGATGTTACGGTTTTTCCAACTCCTGGAGCTCCAATCATCATTACAATTCGATTTTTTTCTAAGTACTCCAGGCACTTATCATAAGAAGACGTCCTAACAAAAAATTTACAATCCTCTTCGATATCATTTAATAATGCTTCGCAATCAATGAACACATCATTATTATAAATTAAAGATAAAACATTTGAAGAATACAGCCAAAGTTTATAATTTTTTCTAACAATATCTATATTTTCAGGTTTTACCAAGAAATCATCAATTTCTTTCAAGGAAATTATGTTTTTATCTGATTCCATATATTGATCAAACATGCTATAGATTTCAAGTACATTGCTATCGGTTAATTCCATTCCACAACATATATAATAATCGTTTGGAGCTAGTTCAGAAACTTTTTTAACTTCTTTCTTTAGAGTTGTTCTTAAATCTGAAAATTTACTATTAATATAATGCTTTACTTGAATCACAATATTATGGGTTATAGGACTATCTGTCAAATCGACCCCCCTATCACGACCTTTCCTAAATACTCTAAGACCAACGTTCAATTTACGTTCCATTATATCTTTACATAACTCTTCAAATTCAACATCATTTAAATTGTTATAATTAAACATTTTCATATCCCCTTAATCATGAAAAGATTAGAATCTCAAATTCAATAAGTCTAACATCATAAAATACTTTCTTGAATCCATTTAGACTAAAATATCCATCGTACATTGTATTCTCTCTTAATTTCACTTATATAAATATTATTTTACATTTATACACTTAATTTTTCTTCATTTAAATATCGCCAATAATTACAATAAGTTTCATTTATTTTATCTTTACTTATTTCCCTACTAATATCTATGGAAAATCCAAAAAGGAGTTCGTCAAATTTTAATTTTTGACTATTGTTTAATTTTAGCTCTTTATAAACGTTTTTACATATCTTCATACATTCATTTTCTTTATTGTCTTGATATTTTAAATAACCGATTAGGAATATAGGCAATAGATAAATAGATTTTACGTAATTACAATTATATTCTTTGTTTTCTAATTTTTTCTTTAATTTTTCTAATATATATTTTATTACTGATTCGCTACTATTTTCAAATTTAGCTTCCATACCAATGCCGGAAAAACTCACAATATTCTGAATAGAATGAATATAATTTTCAATTTTTCGAGGTGGAAAAATGCTCACAATACCACAAAAGTATTCTTTATTGTTTAATTTGATATAATATCCCCACATATCATATATTAGTTTATTGAAATATATATAATATCTATTAGTAAATTTTTTATTTTTAGATATAAAGAACATAAAAAATATAATAATAACATTTAAAATTATTAAATACATATGTTCACTTAGTAAACAAACTATACTACTTATAGCTAAAAGTACAAAACATATATTAAATATTTTTCCAACTGCTCTATCATACCATTTAAATCCATATTTATTCATTAGTGTTGCAAATTGAAACTCCTTTATATTTTCAATATTAACCTTATTAACAGTTTTATTGTAATTTTCAACTAAATAGGCAAGATTTATATTTACGGCAGATTTTTTCCACTCTAGATATGTATTAGAGAGAAGAGTATCTTTATTCCACATCTTTTTATACAACTGTTTTAAAATTGAGAGTTCAAAATATCCCTTACTAAGCAACACCCTAAATATAATAAATAATACAAATATAGCTGAGACATAATTTACAATAACTACTAATTCTTCTAATATTACACTTATGAAGTAATACAAGTTATCACTATCATCAATTCCTAATATTATGACTGTTAATAATTGTGATGCTAGACAAGTAAATATATTAAAAATTATACATGTTTCGAAATGCTGAGTTTGCAATACTTCATTAATGTTAAATACCAAATAATAATCCTTCCTAAAGGTTACTACAATAACAGTGCTAGTAATTACAACTGCAGTTAATCCAATAGAAATATTATTTACATACGTTATGTTTGAAATTAATTTATCAAAAAAACTCCAATACTTTACTGTAAGAAGCATAGCTATATAGAATAATAATAATAATATATATCCTCCTGCAAATACCCAGGCAAGAATTCTTTCTATAACATTAAATTTAGTTGGAAAATTAATGTACAATTCCTTTCTTATCAATTTATTAATTGGGTTTTTGTTTTTATCTTTATCCTCATCCATTTTTTCTGCTAACACTATAATAATTACTATGAAAAGTAAAAAAACAATAGGCATTATTTCAAAAAAAATTATATTCATAATTTCACCGTCTTATATAAAATTTGTATATTATTTATATATAATATTTAGTATCCGGATATATACTAAAACACTACTTATTAATTCCTAGAAAATTCAAGATTTTGCATCCACATCTTTACAATTTCTATAAGCACATTTGTTGCTGAGATTTTTGAATATTATTAGTAATACAAATGATTTTCACTTAATGTCCTCTTTAAAATGTTGCTATACATACTGTGAAAAATATATTTTTTATTTAGCGTCATTATAACGTAATGACCTTTCTAACTATTCATTATTGGCTATAATCAATACTTCAACAAGCTTCCCATTATAACATAATGCGAAATTGAAAAGCTGGGCAACACTAGCTCTTAATTAAAAATTCTATTAAATATCTTCTGTTTTAATGCCAATGGTTAAAAATAATACAAAAAAGTCTATGTATTCTTCTCTCTATTTATTATACTGATTATTGAATCCTCAACTATTCTATTGAAACTAACTCCGTCCTAATTATACTTAATTCTCTGCATACCAATCGTAAAACTTCTTTTCGTGATTCATTAAGCACGTTTTCAAATTCGTATTCTAATTGTATCATATAATCAGTTTTACTCATCAATAATTTTTTCATCTCTTCAAATGCCTGAGTATCTCTGTCTGAATTCGATAATACTATCACTTCTTTAAATGTTTTATCTGATATTTTAATTAATCTTGAGTATCCTTCAGTATTTTTATAAAAACATAACCAGCATAATTGACTTGTCATTGTTGGTAAATCATCATTAAACCCGTATTTAGATATAAAAATACTCGTATTTTTAATTTTATCAATTATACTATTAGAGGTAGATACCATAGATATCTCAAAATGGATTGTGCTTGTATTATTTTTGCATGCTTCAGTGGTTTTTGTACCAAAGGATGTTCCATGCTCCGTTTTTTCTGAAATCATTTCATAAAAATTGATTTTAATTTTGCAAGCATCGAAATATCCAAGTCTATTATCTCTCTCAATTACTTCTCTTTTATTTTCAACTTCTAACAATCTTTTATTTATATCATTATTATCTTTACTTAATTTGACTGTTACACAACCTAATACAATTGTTCCTAGAAACGAAAGTATTGAACCAGCGAAAGCAAGTAAATCACCAGGTGACCATTCTGCCTCTAATAAATATATTTCTGCTTTCCACTTAAATAAAAAATGAATTACAAATAATATAATAATCAATAACCAAATTAGCTTAATTAAATATAGCTTCCAATCACTATATATTTTTAACAACCACTCTTCCATAAAGTTCTCCAATCCCTACTGACGCTGGTATCATAGTCAAATTAATTGCTTTATCATCAGTATTATTCCCTTACCTTTATTTATCAAAATTCTGATTTGTCTGCTTCATTCTTTATATTTCTATAACCTTCATAAACATAATAGTCAGTTCAACTCAATTTGTATAATTTGCGTTATTTCGATAAAGTAGCACAATAAACTAGATTTTATCACAAAGCTTTATTTGAAATTTGTTTTAGCCTAGAAAGAAAATCTAATTTTTTACATTGTCATGTTGTATTTTTTTTCGTAAATTGTCTGGATTATTCCTCTCACATCGGAATCACTCTTGCCAGGCAAAAGCTCTGATCTTTTAATATACTCAAATACATGATCAACTACACAATGAACCGAGTAACAAGAAAACGCTTCAATGTAATCCTTTACCGCTTCATCTTGTTTTCCCAAATGTAAATAGTAATCACCCCTAAGGCAATAAGCATCCTTTCTTTTAAACGTTCCACAAAAGTCATGTATAAGCTTTGTTAATACTTTGATTTTTTCACTGACAACTGATATTGCATCTATCTCTTGCTTAAATAAGTTAAACTTAGTTTCGTCATCGTGTCTGATTCGCTCATCTATGTGATCAAAGCGTTGTTCGTTATCTTCATCGTGAGAGATATTGCCTGGGCTTAAAAGTCGCCTATAGTCAGTATATTGTTTGTATGATTCAGGGACTTCTTTAATGCTATAACTAATTCTAGTTGCGGTATACATTTTTTCACTATACTCTACAAATTCGAAGTCGGATGGATAATAACAGACAATATTAATTCCAGAGCTTTGTGTACTATTAAATATAATCCCTCTAAACTCCATTTTTTTAAATATATCCGATAAAAATTGAGTAATTAAATATTTATGCTTTACTTCACTGTAGATGGGTTGGGTCAATGTTTTATAGAGACTTGTTATGTCTTGGCTGGATGGAACATGTAGGTATTTTCCGCTTTTTATACACTTAAATTCTCCAACACTACATATTTGATTGACCTCAAGATGTATCTCAGCAATACATGTTTTTACTGTAGAAGCTAAGTATAAAAAAGATGTGCCCTCTCTATTAAATCTTCCCCCTGCAGCCATTATAGCAGGAGGGGCATTAAGTTCTCTATTGTAAAAAGGGTATGAGATATAGGTGTCTAAATCATCAATGGCACCAGGAAAATTGTGGTATCCCTTTCGTGCTCTATAATACACTTTCCCTGTGTTTACCCTGCAAGATGACATATTTAAATTTGAGAAATACTTTAAATAATCTTCAAAAATATCATCTGGATTTTTAGAATAAAGGTCTTGCTCTAAAGAATCTAAAGATTGTATTAACATTATAATAATCCTTTCATTTCGCTCAGAACCATTTCACCAATGCAACATCTATTTCAGGAGCGCTATGTCTCTGGGAATAGATGCAGACTTACTACACGTTCAATTTAAAACGTCGTTTGGAAGCATATTATTTCTTCTGGCATCAATCCAGTGGGCGTGTCCATACATAAGCTTCGCCACACAGCAGCTACACACATGCACAATTATGAGCATGTAGATATTCGGTATCTTCGGCAAATTCTTGGTCACGAAAGCATTGCTACCACCGCATGTAGAGGACTGCCAGTCGAAGCGTCCGTGAATGCCACTCCATGAGCATAATCTCAATTAATCATAATTTAAACATAATGCAACGCTAAATTGAGCCATACAGGTAGTCTTCCAGGACTTCATATCAAATATTGCTAAATTTTTTATTACCCTTCTATGCTAAATTAATTAGACCTCACCGTCACTGTAAGCCAATCGTTTTGTTCGTATATCAATCTTTATATTGTAGATTATCAGCCCTGTGAAAACCATCAAAGGTATGATTTATGGCCAAATATATAACAAAAATACCCTTCACACTGTCAGCATAACCAAACTCTACTTTAACACTTGTCCTGAGAATTTATGAGATTACATTTTCAGTTAAGAACCATTTTTTTATTTAGTTTTACTATATCACAAAAATACTCCTTAACTGCTAATGGATCTCCTAATGAGTCTTCATTTGCGTTTCTAACCATACACATAGTACAAAACTCATTTTCTGGGCATTGAATGCATTTTGGAAAATCTCTTCTTCGTAAATTTCTTAAATATTTTTATTGAATCGTTCCAAATCTCACTTAATGATTTACAATATAAATTGGCCACTAGGGGGTACAGACATAAATTTGGACTTTCTATACTACAAGTCCAAGTTTTTGTCTATACTCATACGGGCTCATTCCAGCCAACGATTTTTTAATTCTCTTTTCATTATACCATCTTATATATCTGTCTAATTGATCAATAAAGTTGTCAATGGTTTCATCTAACCATGAATTACAATATAATATCTCATTTTTCAATCTACCAAAAAATTCTTCACATGATGAATTATCTGGAGAACAACCTTTTCTAGACATTGATCTCATCAGTTTAGCATCATCAATTCGTTTTTATCCATCCATGCCATCTGTAATGTACCCCTCTATCTGAATGGATAATGGGATGATCATCTTGACTTAATGTTGCTATCTCATTATCAAGCATTGTATTAACTAGAGCAGCGTTTGGCGCTGTTCCAATAGTCCAACTTACAACTATACCATCAAAACAATCAATGATTGGTGATAAATATACTTTCCCTGCAGGAATATGAAATTCTGTTATATTTGTTAACCATTTAGCATTAGGCTCTGTTGCATGAAAATCTCGTTGAATTATATTCTCTACTTCTGGACTTATTTCGCCCATATATGAAGAATATTTCTTCTTTTTAGTTGATATACAATAATTCCATTCTCTTTATGATAGTTAAAGTGATGAAAAAATCTTTACCTCACTTTAACTGTCAGAATTAATTAGCTTGCTACTTATAGTCTGATTATTCAAAGTCCTTTTAAAGAGCAAAAAACAGTAGTGTGCGTAAAAGTACACTTTCAGAGTGTTCATATTAGTTTTTTGCGTGCTTAGGCTTTGGGCAATTGAACATTTACGGCCATTTGTCTACCATCAAAATTATCTTTTATGTCATATGACACAAAATTCCCGAGTAAACATGTAAACTGCAAGTCAGGATTTGTAGCTTCAAAAATCGGAATATTCTCGGGGTCAGCTTTTATAAAAGCAAAGTATTTGTCTTTTTTGTCTTTTCTTACAGAAATGACCAAACCCATCCTTGATATTTGAATCTTCTCATGTTTGGCATTGGAGTTTGAGTATATTTGCTTAAATATCTCGGAGGTAAAATCCTCTGTATCTTTTATAGCAAATCTACTCTTTTTGAGGTCGTTTATCCAAACATTTCTTGCATTTTCAAAAATAAGTATAGAATCTTCAATAGCTTTTATGCAAGCACTCTCATCTACAAGGCATTCCCTTAGCACCTCGCAATATTTGTCAATCTTCTTATTATCAGATAAATTTGGCATCTTTGAGGCTATTATCAATTTGAAAATCATCATTAGGTGTGACTTATAGGTTTTATAGCTTTTACGTTTATCATTGTTACAATTTGTAAAATACCGTTCAAAAGTAGTGTAGATTTCAGATATTACATAGTAAGGCTCATATGAGTGCATATCCTGAAAAATATCATTACGGAACTCTCTCAATAAAACAGACTCGTGTCTATGCGCGATATATGGTTTTTCTAACAAGATAGCAACCGAAGATTGTGTTAAAATCCTAAGATTTATTTTTTGCGAAACTTTTATAGAATAATCTACCAAAAACTGCTTTGAACGTCTTTCGTAAAACAGTTTATGCTTGTCGTTTATTGGCTTAATAGACAGGAAATATTCTTCAAGATTTTTGTGAAATTCTCTTGTAATTTCAAAAACTTCATCAAGAACAATATTTTGCCTATTGGTGCTTCTCACAACTTGATTCACTATATTACTATCCTCGGTTGCGATAATCTTTATTGCTAATGGTATTTTTACTGATTCAAAATTATGATTCGCATAGTAGTTATAAATTACATTACACGTCTGACAACCGTTAACAATCTGAGGATTTTTGATTGTTGCTTTCCTCGAAGCAAGAGTAAATTGTTCGCAAACAATAGTAATACCGTTATTGAAAAGAATAAACATTTCAGGAGATTCTTCAACAGTTTTGAAAATCTCAGCGTTTATCGTGGTATCGCCTTGGAAAGCACGAACATTATCATAAAACAAAGACTTCCGAATTATTTGATCGTCAGTATTTAATAACTTCATTAATTCGTCTGAATCCGTATAAATTAATGCGCTATTGGTAACCTCTTTAACTTCCGGAAAGGAGATTTGTTCGCCAATAGATATGATTGCCTCAAAATTGTTTTCATTGTTGCCTATTATTTTCGACAATCCATTAGTATCTACATAATGAACCTTAACGGCATCATAATTTCCGATTTTTGCTATATCATCACGCATCTTTTTTTCATACGCAATTATGTTGGCATCATTGTACCATTTGCCCATAGCAACAAAATAAACCCTTATTGACGGCTTTTTATCCCACAAAATCATAACTTCTTCAGATAAAATAAAATCAATAATCTCTAACCAAGCTTTTACTTTGTCATTCGCTACTTTGTAGCGCTTTTCTGACACAGCATCAACAACACCGGATTGAAAAACATTAAATTCGCTCGCCACAAAGTTTGGACGATATTTGGATTGAGTGAAAAACAATTCGACATTAATTTTTTTCTTTGCTTTGACAAATTCTAATACATCATCTTTCGAAGCTATGAAAGAGTCGTTAATTTTTATTCCAATGCCATCAAGACCAAGGTCGCCCATTCCTCCAACATTAATAGTCTCGAACATATCTGTTTTTATACTAAAAACGTCTGTTTGGTGAGATGTAAAAATCAAATAATTTACATAAATTTCAAAATTCCTACTTTCATCATTGCTTTGTAGTTCGTATTGTTCTACAAACCGCTTAAACCTCACCTTAATAATTGGTTCCAATTGCATAAAAATTCCTCCTAATACATAATTATTTCGACCGATGTTGCTACTACACAAACTTCACATTATTCGCCAAACACGAAATTTAACTTAGTTTAGCTATCTCAAAATATAAATAACCTCTAATTAACATTTCCATTATACTCCAATATAAAAAACATTTCTACAATAATATATATTTTTTGCTAATATTTACTATGCTAAATTTATATTGGTATATATCTTATAAATTATTTCTCTTTCAGTAAGTGATATTTTACTACTTATGGATGTACGCCCTCAAAAGAGAGCGTAGAAAAGACAATAAAATGGAGGACCTGTTGCGGACATTGACCGCAAACAAGCCCCTGCGGAACCGTCCGTGATAAAAAGCCGAATTAACATCTACATGCATTATAATATCTAACATATAAACGCCTCCATTTCTCGAACTTTGTTTATTTAAAGTTATTGTATCATTTTTTTAATTTAGTAAATATTGTTTTTATGTTATTTTTGTAAATGTTTTAGTAAAAATAAAGTATATATTTGAATGTTTTGTTAAATTATGTTATAATCTGTTTATACAATACAGATAAGGGGTGTTAATTGTGATATTAAAAATTATAATGTGGTTTCATCCGTTTTATTTATTATCGCAGGGGTGACCGGATTCATTGCACAAGATCCATTGCCTGCTTTATTCTTATTTTTATTTGGACTAATTGTAAATCCTAAAATATCAGATAAATTAAAAAGAATTCATGGTATTTTTAGTAAAAATTTGTTTAAACCCGTGGCATTTATACTATGTATGTTTTTATTTGGTTTCTCAATAAGTTCTACCCCAGTAAGTAATGACTCTGTTAATAATGATACTCTCAGTAACAGCGATACGATAGTTACGAAAGTCAGTACAGATTCACCGGAAAAAAATTCTTCTGATAATTTTATCCCTAATGTTGAAGAAAACGCAAAATTAGTTGTAAATTATATTGATGTCGGGCAGGCAGATTCAATTTTTATTTAACTTCCCAACAATCAAACAATGCTGATAGCTGCAGGTAATAATGATGATAGTGAAACCGTTGTCAATTATATTAAAAATCTCAATTATGCTTTAATCAATTATGTTATAGTAACTCATCCGCATGAAGACCATATTGGTGGTCTTGATACTGTCATAGATACATTTAATATAGAAAACATCTATATGCCAAAGGTCCAACACAATACAGCTACATTTGAAGATACTTTGCTTGCAATACAGAACAAAGGACTGAAAATTAACACCGCCAAATCAGGTACAAATATTTTAAATATAGATAATTTAAATGTTGAAATACTTGCTCCTGTTAATGATTCATATGATGAACTAAATAACTATTCCTCTGTTATTAAAATTACTTATGGAGATAACTCATTCTTGTTTATGGGTGATGCTGAATTCTTATCCGAAAATGAAATTACTGCTGATTTACAGGCAGATATGCTGAAAGTCGGGCATCATGGAAGCGATACTTCAACTTCAAGAGAATTTTTAAATAAAGTTAAACCTACTTATGCAGTTATATCGGTAGGAAATGATAACAGCTATGGACATCCATCTAATGATGTGCTGGCATTATTGGATGAACTTAATGTCAATGTCTTTAGAACAGATGAACAGGGAACAATTGTTGCTAAGTCTGATGGAGATATGATTTTAATTAACAAGCAACCATCTCCATATGAACTAAGGCTCCGCCGTCCATGCAACAGGAAGCACCAGCCATTGTTACAAATACACCTAAGTTTGTAGAAGATTCTCCTGTTGTTGAAGAGCCAGTTATAGAAACTCCTGCAATTGAAGAGCCTAAAGAAGTCATTGTATATGTAACTAAAACAGGTGAAAAATATCATAGAGATGGATGCCAATATTTAAGAAAAAGTCAAATTGCAATATCTTTAAGCAATGCAAAATTACAGGGTTACACGCCCTGTTCTAAATGTGGTCCACCACAATAGGAGGTTTTGAGCATGAAGTTTATAATTGATAGATTCGAAGGAAATTATGCAGTTGTTGAACTTGAAAAAAAGATGATAAATGTTCCGAAGGAGATTGTTCCGAAAGGAGCAGTAGAAGGAAGTGTTATTTCTGTTGTTGTTGATGAAGATGAAACAATAAAGATGAAACAAAAAATTAAAAATTCAATGAATAAGTTATGGGAATGATTTTAACCGCAATTTTTAACCTTTTACCTTTAAATATAGACATCGAGTTTATAATAGGTTCACCAAAAGAAATTGATAAGTATTAGATATTAAATAAATTGGAGGTGCATTATGGCAAAGTTAGATAAAGAATTTAAAACATTTTACAATGATGAAGTAAAGTTTTATGGAAATAAGGAAATTCGAGATAAAAAAAGCAGTTTAAAAAGCGATTTTAAAATCAATTTCCCTACTAAATTCAAAGATCATTTTGGAGATGATTTCAAATCGGAGAATATACGTTTCATTGATCAAGGTAGCTACGCGATAGGTACTACTATAAATCATGAAAGTAAAGCATACGATATTGATGTTGCAACTATTCTTAATCTTGATATTACGAAGTATTCCAATCCTGTTGAAATTAAAAAAATAGCTAGAGATGCTTTAAAAAATACAAATAGAACCCCCATTATTAAATGGCCTTGTATTACTGTTAAATATACTAAGCAAGGTGAAGAAAAATATCACATTGATTTTCCAGTATATGCGAATTATAATGGTTCTCTTTATTTAGCTAGAGGATATGAATTTTCAAATGAATATAATCGCATATGGGAACCTGCAGATCCAGAAGGTTTGAATGAATATTTTAAATCTAAAAACTTACAGATTGATGGATTAAATCTATCAGACGAAGAGAAACAACAAAGAAATCAAAAAAGAAGATTGATTCGATATCTTAAATGGTGGAAAGCAGAAAATTATTCCAATCCTCAAAGTGATAGCGAAGTTCCACCAAGCATATCATTAACATTATTAATATGCAAGCATTTTGAGTTTTCAAAAAAAGACGGAAAATATAATGATTTGGGCTCATTTTATAAAACTGTATCAGATATAATATCAGAGACATTTTATGATGGTTATGATGAAAACTGGAATAAAATTAAAAAAATAAAAGAATGCAGGCTACCAACTGTACCGAATTCAGATACTCTATCTAAACTAAGCGCATCTAATAATTATGTAAAAAAGTTCTACGATAAGATTGAATTTTTGAGAAAACAACTTGAGATTGCCGTTAATGAATCTAATGAAAAAAGAGCAGGAGAAGCGGTATGTAAAGTTTTAGGAGAAAAATTTCCATTGCCCGAAGAGGATAAAGCAAATGAAGAAGATAGCTTCGCATAACAAGTATAGTCAATATTTAAGTATGTGTAGTAATATAAGTAGTGTAGAGGTCCTTGAGACTGGAAGCATAAAATGCAATCTGCTTATAAACAATGATATTTACTCTATTCTTCTGATGGGTTTAGATGAACACAGAATGCCAATAGTTTTATTGTGCGACCCCAAAGAGGGTGAAGCAAAAAAGCCTCATCAAATGCACTTAAAAAAATCCGAATTAATACTTTTATGTTTGTCTGTTAGAGATGATATTAGTGTAAAAAATCGAAATTACAAAGAAATAATTGACTATACATTAAAAAGAGTTGTAAGACTATTATCATTAAATGAGGCTGAAGAGCGCAGAGAATTTAGGAAAGAATTCTTGTATTTTTGGAACAAAGCTTCTGTTAATAAAGAAAAGGTAAATCTATATATTAATACTTCAAAGCAGGCAAAAAAATTATTTGTATACAAGAAAAAACAGTCATTAATTATTTATGATAATAATGTTGAGGTAAACAGTGTCTTTAAAAAAGATTTTATCCCTAACTCACTTGATGCAATATATATACCGCTAATTAATAGTAGTAGAATTATGCCACCATTTGAAGATAAAAATTGGGACAAAGAATACTTAAAGGAAATCTGTAATAACTGTATAGGTGAAGAAAATCTAGAATTACTTGAATCAATTACAATATCCACCAAAAGTATCTATATAGTGTTTGAGATGGACATCCATGAAGCTTTACCAGCTACATTCTTATTGGTAGTTGGTTTTAGTAATAATAAAGTTGGAAACCTATTTGAACGGATTAAAGATGCTGTAAAAACTGAACACCTCTCTAGTCAAAGATGTGATTCAGACTATTTATTTAATCGTATAGGAATGAGGAATTTCTGCAAGAACAAGAATGTGTTAGTGATTGGCGCAGGTAGTCTTGGTAGCTATATTATAAGCGAGTTACCTAAAATAGGTGTTAATAAACTAACTATTTTTGATGACGATGATTTTTCAATCGAAAATACCATGAGGCACCAATTAGACTTACATTATAATGGTTACAACAAAGCTTTAGCAATGAAATTTGAACTTGAGCTAAACTATCCTGAATTAGTGGTTGAATTTAAGTCAGAGAGATTTCTAGAAAAGAAATTAAGTGACTACTCTATAGATGAGTTTGATTTGATTATTGTTACAACGGGTGGCACAGACTTTATGTTAAGGCTTAACAAGCAATTCAAGGATATTAATCTAAGTGCTACAGTTATTTTTTCATGGATTGAAGCAAATGGAATAGGTGTTCATGCCTTACCAATAAATTATTCTAAAAAAGGTTGCTATCAATGTTTATACACTAAATCCGAAGTAAATAAAGCACATTATTGCAATCAAAATTCTGATATAAAAGTTATTGGAACTGGTTGTGGCGGAGTTTTTAATTCTTATGGAAATCTAACTCTTTTAAAAGGTAGTTCCATGATTCTTGAGTTAGTTCAATTGCATTTGAGTGGGCAGTTAAAAAGCGACAAGAATTTGTTATATTCAATTAAAACTATAAGCCCTTATCAAGGCAATACCTATATTTTATCTAGAAGAAATTTTGAGACATCTAAGGATTTTTATATTGATGAGAGGTGTGAAGTTTGTGGAACATGCTTACAAAATGAGTAACGTAATATTAATTATTAATGATAATGTGTTTCAGAAACTGATTACGCATCGACAATATAGCAATACCCCAGAAAGTGGAGGGCTTTTAATCGGTAGAACTGATATTAATGGTAATACTAGAATTTATGAAATTACTGAACCTATGGATAATGATATACGGGAACGGATGATTTTTAGGAGGAAAGATAAAAAGCATCTAACATATCTCTCTGAAGCTAATGAAAGATGCCTGTACTTTAAAGGCAATTGGCATTCACATCCACAAGGTACTCCTATTCCTTCTTGGGTAGATAAAATGAGTTGGAAGAGTGCTATAAAGAATTCAAAACCAGGTGAGAGTAAGTACATATTTTTTGTTATTGTTGGTGTTACTGAAATCAAAGTATGGTGCGGAAGTATGAAAACATTCTCAATCGAAGAAATGAAATATCAAATAATTAGAGAGGATTACAATGAAATATAGATGGTTGCATATTTCTGATTTGCATTCTATATGCAAAGGAATCAGAACAATTATTATGAGAGATGCTTTAATAGAAGAGATAAAATATATAAATCAACAAAGTCAGTTTTCTTTTGTTCTAATAACAGGAGATATAAGTGATAAGAACGCTGGATATAACGAAGCCAAAATGCTGATTCATAAGATAGTCGAAGTAGTTGGTCTAAGTGTCGAAAAAGTATTCATTGTTCCTGGCAATCATGATCTTAATAGAAATATTCCGAATGACAGAGAATTGAAAGCTAAAAGCGGATGGAATATTGATATTTTAGATGAGCAAGAAATGTTATTTATTGAATCACTTTTACCGGGACAAATTGATTTTTTTGATGCATACGAAGATATATTAGGCAGAAAATACCCTCATGATGAAGTACATTTTTCTCATGAATTGGATGATAACATATCAATTATACATTTAAATACATCGTGGATGTGCTATGATTCGGAAAATGAATCTGGGAAATTACATATAGGTTTGAACAGTATTGATAAATGTTTAAGTGATGAGAAACTTCAAACAAAGCCAATAAAAATTGCTATTGGACATCATAGAATTAGTGATTTCAATAAAACGGTAGAAAACTATTTGAAATCGCTATTCAAGTCAAAAGACATAGATTTATACCTTGGTGGACATTGCCATGAATCTTCTATAGTATACGATCCGTCAATTAATACAGAATTTTGTTCATGCAGACAAGCTAGAGCTGAAGATAACAATTATCCAGCCGGTTTTATTGTTGGTGATATTAATACAGAAAATGATCAAAGTAGTTTCCAATTCTACAATTGGGATAAAGATTTGGCAAAGTGGACATACGATTATACAGTAACCCCTGCAAAACATGGAAAATATTATTTGAGAGGTGAAAAATTCACGAAAGTACCAATTACAAATCGCAATGTCATTGTTGATTTAAAGCTGTTTGGTATACCTTTAGACTACGAAACAATAATGAGTCAGTTTAACATTCAAAATTCTGCAATTTACCGTTCGTCAGTAAGAGATATAAGACCTAAGAATCAAGAAGAGTGGAATACATGCTTAAAGGAATTGAGAAATATCTACGATGCAATCGTTAAAGACTGTAATAAATGTATTCATATTTTTCCTATAGCATTAATCCCGTTACTAGTGTCATTTGGATATTTAATTCAGAATAATAACCCTAATATTAAAGTATATCAATATAATGAGAATAATAGCAAATGGGTACTTGATGAGAAAGATGATGAAATTCCAATTATTGTTTCTCATGAAAAGAGTGATAGCTGTAAGCTTGCTTTAGCATTAAATATAAGTGGTGAAGTTAAAAAAAGTGATATTGAGGATGTGCTTGATAAAGATTACGACCTTTTAATAATAAGAATAGATAGTCCAGGGCTGTCCAAATTAAACTATCATAAAGATGTATTAAGAGCAAAGCAAGCCGTTAAAGAAGAGTTAGATAAGTTAAGTAGCAAATATAATGAAATTCATCTTTTTTTAGCAGCCCCAGCTGGTTTATGTATTGAGGTCGGTAGAATTATCAGAGAAAATATGTACCCAAATACTTTTGTATATAATTTTGTGTGGTCTGATACTCCAAAATACTCAAAAGTGTTTAATTTGAAAGAGATTAGAAACCTCTAAGGATTACCAATTAAATATATTTAATAGGAAAAAACTTATAAAGTTTTTACAAACACAAAAAACCAGCATAATTTTTGAGTTGGTTTTTACAAAGGTAGAGCCAAAAAATAGGCTCTACCCTTGTTTTCATTATACAAATATTTTTTTGTCAATAACATAAAATTTTCCTTTTAATATTTAGTAATTAAGTCCGTCCTTATTTTGCATTTGCAGCATTTTTTACAGTTCAACATAGAACTTTATCCAGATTCCTTAAAAATACAGACATTTTTTCTTTTAATGCAGTATTTTGTTGGTTGTAAGTATATCTTTATTTATCTATTTTATATCCGTTACAGTGCCATCTTTAATGTGATAAGCAATATTTCTTTCATTGCAAAAGTCAATTACTATATTTGCTTGTTGATTATAAAATTGTTTATGTTCTTTATACGAAGATATTTCTTTGTTATAGTTGGTCCTGCCAAAAATGATTTTATCAGTGAATGATACGGCTTCTAATATATCTATTAAATCTTGTTTAATTAAATTAGGCGTAGGATACGGCTCTATACTTACCCATGTCTTGCAGCCTTTGTCATGTAAATATTTTAAAGATGTCAATCTTTCTGCATAGGGCGATGCTCCCGGTTCAACAATTTGTCGATATTCTTCATCTAATGATATAAAAGTAATACCGTATTCATTTTCTTTAGAGTATTCCGCTAATTCTTTAGGTAAAATTCCTTTCGTCAGTGCTGTGCATTTTATTCCATTTACATTCAAAAGTCTAATTGCAGCAAGACTCATCTCTTTGATTTCATCATAGCCCATCATGAATGGATCTGTAGTAAAGCAAAGCTGCACAGATTTTATTTTATCTTTTAGTTTTGGAATTTCCTTTTGTATAAGCTCCAATGTATTACTTACAAGATAAGGTTCAAGCCATTCATTGTAACTTTTAACCTTTCCAAATCGCTTTGCCATGAGAAATGCATAGCAGGGATATTTGCAACCATGTGAACATCCTGATACGTGGTTCATTGTATAATCTCCATATTCTACCCCTGTTTTATAAAGCATGGATTTTCTTGTTATGGTTTTCATTTATTTTTTACTCCTTTAAGAATATGTAACTATCTTGTTTATAGTTTGACTTGTTGTTAACATTTCCACATTTTTTTATTTTTCCTTCTTTTATTAATGGTTTAACTACTGAGTTTAAAAATTGAGATGTCATCATCATTGTTTTTTCAGTCAAAAAAATTTCTATTTCACTATATGGGACAATAATTCCTTTATATTCTCTTAATATCATTGCTTTAGCTTCATTTGCGTGTACTTCTAAAAGAAAATTTTTATCATCTTCTTGCGTGAACAAGGATAGTTGACTTTCATTTTTATTGAAATTACGATGATTAAATTTGCCGTTGAAAACTTTCCATAAAGCTGATTTTAATACATCTAATCCTTTGTAACTTGGTGTAGCAAATATTATTTGATATATTTCCGTATTTGTTGAAGTGTTAAATTTATAAGAAAAAACATGTTTAACTTTTCCAGTTCGAAAACTTTTTTCAATAAATTTTATTAATGCATCCTTATTCTTGATTTCAACATTACCTATACATTTGCTTATTCTAGCATCTATACCATTTCTTACATAATCACTGCTAAAAAAATTAAATACTAGTTCACAATAATAAGTATCTAGAAATTTTATCATATTATCAATTACAACTGTCCCAAAATCATAGGGATCAACAAACAAAACAGTCGAGGCATTAAATTTTAAGTATTTATCAAATTTATCAAATTGTTGTAAGTATATGTTAACATCATCATTTGTAATAAAAATATTTAAATTGCGAATATTGTGATTTTTATGTAAGTTATTTAATAGTTGTTTAATTACACAAATTCTTTTAGAATCATAGTCGTTTAAAAAAAGATTATATTTTTTATTTGGATGAAGTTTTGCGCTATCTATGAATAATAGAAGCGCTTCCATTGAAGTTCCTAAATCTCCATCCTTATAAATACCAGCGTTACACATGCAATCTATAAAGTTTACATTTTTAATATTTTCTCTTTCAGAGCTTATAATTAACCATAATTTTATGTATTCAACAATATATTTAATTTTATATTCTGTTTGTTGTTTCTTATCATCTAAAACTTTTCTGTCTATATTCAAATCACTAATAAGATTATTGCAATTCATTGCTACACCTCACTTATAATTTTTATAATATTCTCCTCATTAAGTACTTTAAGGCTTAAATTAACTATCAAAATTCTATAATTTCCCATTCTTGCTTAAAGTATATCAAGCCAAAGCATTTTTGTATAGTTTTTTATTGCTTTTATATGAATTTATAGTATATTTTTTTCCCAATGCTACTTTTTGTATCTAAATAGGAGAATATAATGTGAATAATAGACAAACTACTTGAGCTATTTTTTAGGCTTTCAATTTATTGATAAATCAGATGCAGAATTATGTACAACATTAAAATGCTATAATATAAATTTATTAAACATCAAATATTTTCCATAACATTTTCAACCACGCTGTTTATTATATCCTCTGTACTTATTGATTTTTTTTGCTCGTTATTGATTTTAGGTTGATTTGTTAAGCTGATTGCTGTATTGCTTATTACTTTTATTTTTTCTTCCTGTTCCTTTCTCTTGTGAACCGGTACATAATCTTTTATATTCATCTTCAGTTTTTTGATTTCTTGATATTCTTCAAGACTGTTATATCCGCATTTCCACAAGAGCAATGGATGCTCTCCTCTTATAAAAACTATACATTTCTTCTTGTTAAGTTCTCTAACTTCTTGGGGTTGCATAAGCTCTCGTTTCTGTTCAGATATGCTCCACCTTTTAATGTTTGTCAGGTCCGTCAGTCCGTCAGTCTTATTTTTACTTATAGTTTTTATTGTCATGTTGCCTAACTGCTCGGATATGTATATAGATGTTTCTTTGTCATTTACTCCAAGTGTAATGAATGTGTCACAGTTCCCGGTTATTGTTTCCCAGCTCTCTCCAAATGCCTTTTTTATCTGAGCAAGGTTTTGATATATAGGATAGAAATCTATTCTTCTGCTTCTGAGTGTGGTTATTACTTTTTCCAGGTTTGCTATTTTACCTACATTTGCTATTTCATCTGCATATATCTTTATTTTTTTACGCTTTATGTTTTCATCATCTGTAAAATCATGAAGAGCCGGCAATTTTACAAGCAAAAAATTCATGAAAATTCCAGCAATATAATCATATGCGCTATGTGTATCAGGAATGATAAGAAAATACGCTGCATTACCTGTCTTCAGGTCGTATATGTCAATATCATTTGTTTCAGTGAGTCTCCTTATCTCATCATGTTGAAAAATTTGTAGTCTTGAACCAAGCCCTATTATTATGCCGGCACGAACTTGTACATCTCCCTGTGCATATACTTTGTATGCTCTCTTCATAGCCGTATCCTCTGGCACCTTATGAAATAACTTGTCTAAAATTTTGACGTTTGAGTTTAATATCAAATCGTATAGAGTTGCCATATTTTGTTCTTCTTTTGGGTAGTATGAAATGAGGTATAAGACTAATGCTTTGAAAAGATTTGTTTCTCCTTTTTCCCAAAACGGATTACCCGAACTAGCCATGTCCAAATCTATGTTTGTATTGTTAAGGATTATTTGCGTAAATAATAAAGCATCTAATTCGCTTTCGATAAGCTCTATGGGGTTAAATCTATCACTTAAGTCTGTCCTTACCAGGTTTAATGCTCTGACTTTATATCCGCATCTTTCATAAAACTTACCCAAAGTTTCAAAGATTTCTCCTTTTGGATCCGTAAACACAACACTTGCTTTTTCTAATATTGCTTTTATTCCATTTGTTAATACAAAACTGAAAGTCTTTCCGCCTCCGGAACCACTTACAACAATTGTATGTGAATTCATCATAGGTGCTTTTGGGCTCACAACAATCCTATATTTTTGATTGTATTTTATTAATGGTTGCAGAGTATACGGTTTCTTCGTGCTTCCAATTACAGTACCTACATTTTTTTCCAACGTTCCTTCTCTTTTCATTTTATGTATGTCTTTTTTTTCAGCAAACCTGGCTGTACCAAATGTACCTTTCTTATCTTTTATTAGCTTTTTGAAACCGAGAAAGTTTGCTATTTGCTCATTAAATATTATTAAAATTAACATTTCGTATATTACAAATACAGTCAATATGATTACCGTTACTGTGAGTATTTTTTTATCAATTTGTAATGATTGTTTTATAGCCTCTATGGGTGACTTCACCAACTGCTTTATCTGGTTTTTATTTGAAATAAAATCTGTAATACTTGCTTCTTCCAATATTACTTTCTGCAGATGATCTGGAATTGTGTCCTGGCTGAATTCTAAACTGCTGACAATTCCTATAGCATAAAAAGCAATAAAATATATTAAAGCTATTGCAATCATAATTAACATTATGAATATTTTCTTCTTCATATTTCTTTCTCCATTTCCTGTTTTATTTTTTCAAAGGCTTGTCTGTCTTTTGGTTTAATTTCTATTTCTGGCTCTGGATTATAGAAGTTTGTGCGCTCAATTATATTCTCAAGATAATAGCATTTGTCTATGTCCTTTATTGTTATATTTCTGCCGGTTAAATTATCTTCAAGATAATTCTCAACTTTCTTTTTAAACCGTTCGTATCTTTCTTTTTTATAACTTATGAACACAAGTTCAATATTTTCAAACATGTTGCTTATTGCTTTCTCAAAGTCATATATGAATGCCAAGTATTTACTTATTGGTTT
>CAXXFT010000049.1:0-17787 GCA_963675125.2 uncultured Sedimentibacter sp. | reverse complement strand
AATTTGTATTTTCAGAATAAACTGATGTATAACTGAGTTACACACTTTATTACGATATGTTAAGAACTAGCATATTAGTGTAATACATGTCATATAAATAACTACTTATTGATTTATTTTTTGATTAGTAAATTCAAATTTACTTATGAATTTATTTGTTATATAACAGATTTTCTTGCATCTTGTGTATATTCTTACAACATTTCTGTTGAATCATTTAGAGTGCTTTAATAGCATATTATTTTTAATAATTACCTCACTTTAAAATTGTTATATTACAGTAAATTACAATTGTAAGGTTATCTTCTTTTTTATACCTATCAATTGAATTTATATAAAGTTCTTGCAAAATGAGAATTTAAAATCAAATAGGAGGGTAATGAAATGAAAGCAAAAAGATTTTTAGCTTTATTTACAGCAGTTATTATGGTATTAACAATGTTCACAAGTTGTGCTAAAGAAACTCCAACAACCGAGTCTAATCCAAGTGCAGAAGCACCAAAGGCAGAAGAACCAAAAGCAGAAGCACCAAAAGGTGATAAGATTTTAAAGATGGGTGCATCATCTTACTCAGGTTTATTTAATCCAATTATGAGTGATAACGTTTATGATGGCTATGTTGAAAGATGTATATTTGAACCTCTAGTATATAATGACGCAAACGGAGAAATGATTCCTATTATCGCTGATTGGACTCTATCAGAAGATAAGCTAACTTATACATTTACATTAAAGGATGGGGTCAAATTTTCTGACGGAACACCTATGACTACAGAAGATGTCGCTTTTACATATATGACAATGGCAGACCCCGATTACAATGGACCTAGGGCATACGCAGTTAGTACATTATTAGGTTATGAAGAATTCCATAGCGGCGCTAAAGATACATTTGATGGAATTAATATAATCAATGACAAAACTATATCTTTCACTTTCTCAGAAGGAATGGCTGCGCCAGCAAATATCGAATGTTTCATTTATGGTATTATGCCTAAGCATTATTATGAATTTGAAACATGGGAAGACTTTTTAGCTCTGAATGAGAAACCTTTAGGTTCTGGTATAATGGTACTTGATAGTTGGGAGCCTAAACAATTTGTAAAATTAATGAAGAATACAAACTACTGGGATGCTGCAAATGCTGCTAAAATTGATGGTGTTTTAATTAGTGAAGTTCCAGAGGAAAGTATTATTTCTGCTTTGCAGACTAACCAAATAGACTTTGGTCAGCCATCTGCTAGCTCAGAAAATTTACAAGCACTTGAGTCACTAAGTAATATACAAATACCTAATTATCTTGGAAATGGATATACATTTATGTGCTTCAACTGTACAAGACCACAGCTTGCTGATGTAAAAGTAAGGCAAGCATTAATGTATGCGCTTGACAGAAAATCATTTATTACAGCTCAATACGGTGAAGGCTTGGGAAAAGTAGGTATGGCTCCTATATCTCCATCATCATGGGCATTTCCAGATTCTTCTGAAATGAATACTTATGATTTTAATATGGAAAAAGCTGGCCAATTAATGGATGAAGCAGGATGGACAATGGGCACTGATGGATTCCGTTATAAAGATGGAGAAAAATTCCATGTTAGTTGGCTAGTCTACACAGATTCATCATGGCCAACAACACTTTCCAGCATGGCAGCTGACACTTGGAAGCAGTTAGGTGTAGAGCTTGAAATTGAATTAATGGACTTTGATACAGTTGCTTCTCGTACTATGGATGCAGAACCTGCTAATAAAGATTTTGATATTTACACAATGGGATTCTCCCTATCAATAGATCCAGACCCTACAGGAGCATTATTTGATGATGATGCATATGTTGCTGGGGGATTTAACGCTTCTGGTTATAAAAATGCTGCAGCAATGGAACTTGTAAAAAAAGGAAAATCTGAATTTGATACTGCGAAAAGAGCAGAAATTTACAAAGAATGGGCTAAAATAATGAATGAAGAAATACCTCATGTAATAATTGCTTATAGAAGTGAAATATGGGGTATCAACAACAGAGTTAAAGGAATGGAACTTGGAACATATTATGACTGGGTACAATGTTTAAAAGACATATCCATCGAAGAATAGTAGTGTATGCTCGGTCGTACAGGCCGAGCCTTTCTAACTAGCTAAAACAAATAATTATGAAAGAGGCAGAGTTTATGAAAAACTACATTATTCGTCGTATACTACAAATGATTCCAGTCATGGTAGGTATTTTATTAATTTTATTTATCATCCTTGAACAAGCTCCTGGAAGCCCAGCTTCTAATATGATGAGCCCTAAAATGACACCTGCACAAAAAGCAGAATTAACAGAAAAACTTGGTTTAAACACACCATGGCACGAGCGATTTGTAAATTGGATTACTGAGGCATTACATGGTAATCTCGGGTATTCAATTAATCATAAGAAGCCCGTTACAGAAGTTATAGGAGATTATGCTGGAGCCACATTATTACTTTCTCTAATTTCTTTGTCTATATCAATTTTGATTGGGGTTCCTATAGGGATAATTAGTGCTACTAAACAATACAGCTTTTTAGATAACACCCTCACCGTGTTTTCCTTTATAGGTATTAGCATACCATCATTTTTCTTTGGGCTTTTGTTGTTAAAGAAATTTGCAGTTGACATTCCAATTTTCCCTTTGTTTGGATTAAAAGACCCTCTTTTAATATCTACAAATCCCATTGATAAGATATTAGATATTGCATGGCATTTAGTCCTCCCAAGTATAGTATTAGGTTTAGGTTCGATGGCTAGTTTTATGCGCTATACTCGTTCAAGTATGCTTGAAGTAATAAAGCAAGACTATATAAGAACTGCTCGCTCTAAAGGATTAAGGGAAAAAATAGTTATTTATCGCCATGCTTTTCGTAATGCTATAATACCAATTATAACATTACTCGGTTTCTCGATTCCAACACTATTATCTGGAGCTGTAATTACTGAAACAATATTTGCCCTACCAGGGCTGGGCAAAATAACAATCGAAGCAACACTGACTAGAAACTATCCCCTTATTCTTGGAATCAATGCAATGCTGGCATTCCTAACACTTCTAGGTGCTTTAGTAGCAGATATTTTGTATGCAATTGCTGACCCAAGAATTAGATTTGAGTAAAGGAGAGCTAATTATGGTAAATTGTAATATTAATAAAAAAAGTAATATCATTGTTAAAGAGCGATCCTATTGGGGAGAAGTTGCATATAGGTTGTATAAAAATAAAATGGCTATGCTAAGTTTGTATATGCTTATCACTGTAATAGTATTATGTATAGTTGTTCCTATGATTTCCCCTTATTCAATCCAAACGACAAATATGCAGGAAAGTATAAGAGATCAGAGTCCTAGCAGCGAACACTTACTGGGTACTGACAAAATAGGAAGGGATTTATTTACCAGATTATTTTATGCAGGAAGAATTTCTCTTGGAGTCGCGTTGGCAGTAGTTACAATAGAATGCGCTATGGGTGTTGTACTTGGCAGTATAGCGGGATTTTACGGAGGAATAATTGATAGCGTTATAATGAGACTAAGTGATATATTTCTATCGTTTCCGTTTATGATGTTATGTATAACAATAGTGTCGGTTTTTGGAAATAGCATACCGACTTTAATCTTTGTTCTTGCAATATTAAGTTGGCCAAGTATTGCGAGAATCGTACGAGGTCAAATACTTACCCTTAGAGAAATGGACTACATGGAAGCATGTGAAGCTCTAGGCATAAGTGATATTAGACGTATATTTAAACACCTTCTACCAAATGTTTTAGCATATGTTATTGTTTACGCAACACTTGGAATGGCAAATGTAATTTTAGTCGAAACATCTTTAAGTTTTCTTGGTCTTGGGGTTTCACCTCCTACTCCTACATGGGGAAATATGATACAAGAAGCAAGAAACATACTGATTATTCAACACAAGTGGTGGTATTGGATTCCACCTGGAATTTGTATCTTCATTTCAGTAATGTGTTTTAATATATTAGGTGATGGGTTACGAGATGCGATTGACCCTAAAATGAAGAGATAGAGGTGGCTATGGATAAAAAATTATTAGATGTAAAAAATTTAAAAACATACTTTTACTCAAACAGAGGTGTAGTAAAAGCTGCTGATGATGTTAGCTTTTATGTCAACAAAGGTGAAACATTGGGCATTGTTGGAGAATCAGGATGCGGCAAAAGCATTACAAGTATGTCAATAGCGCGTTTAGTGGAAACTCCACCTGGCAAATATGTTGGAGGAGAAATAATGTTTAATGGAGAAGACATGCTTAAGGTTTCCGAAGAAAGAATCAGAGAAATTCGTGGCAATGATATATCCTTTATTTTTCAAGAACCTATGACTTCACTAAATCCGATTTTTAAAATCGGATTCCAGATTAGCGAAGCAATGATACTTCATCGTGGAATGAGTAAAAAAGAAGCATATAAAGAAAGCATTAGAATGCTCGATTTGGTTAAAATACCAAACCCAGAACGTGTAGTAAATGATTATCCTTTCGCACTTTCTGGTGGTATGAAGCAAAGAGCTATGATTGCTATGGCACTTGCATGTGAACCTAAGTTATTAATAGCTGATGAACCTACAACAGCACTTGATGTTACAATCCAAGCTCAAGTTCTAGATTTAATGAATGAACTGAAACAAAAAATAAAAGCTTCAATTATATTTATTACACATGATCTCGGCGTTATTTCTGAAATGAGCGATCGAGTAATGGTTATGTATGCAGGGAAAGTAGTTGAGATTTCGACAGTTGAAAATATATTTAAAAATCCTAAGCATCCTTATACTATAGGACTTATTTCATCTAAACCAGATATGGCAACTACAAATTCTCGGCTTCATGTTATTCCGGGAAATGTACCAGATTTAAATAATCTAACTGCTGGTTGTCCATTTTATCCTCGCTGCAGCAATGTAATGGATGAATGCAAAGTTTCCTTTCCTGAACAAGTATTGTTAGAACCAAGTCATAAAGTAGCCTGTTATCTATATAGCAAAAAGGAGGCATTACAAAATGACTAAAAATATAGTTGAAGTAGCTAATTTAAAAAAGTATTTTCCAATCAAATCAGGATTAGTGAAAAAAACCTCCGGCTATGTGAAAGCAGTTGATAATGTATCTTTTACAATAAAAAAAGGTCAGGTACTTGGTATAGTTGGTGAATCAGGTTGTGGGAAATCAACACTCGGAAGAACGATGCTAAAACTTTTAAAACCTACAGAAGGACAGGTAATTTTTGAAGGAAAAAATGTATATAAAATGAATCGAAACGAACTTAATCATCTACGAACAAAGATGCAGATAGTTTTTCAAGATCCTTACAGTTCACTTAATCCAAGGCTTCCTGTGTATGAAATCGTAGGTGAAGCAATGCTACAACACAATATCACAAAAAATAAAAAAGAAATGAGGGATAAAGTCGTTGATATAATAAGTAAATGCGGTCTTTTTTCAGAACAAGCCAGTCGTTATCCTCACCAATTTTCTGGGGGGCAGAGGCAGCGTATATGTATAGCAAGAGCTCTTGCAGTAAATCCTGAATTTATTGTTTGCGATGAAGCAGTATCTGCATTAGATGTTTCAATTCAGTCACAAATAATAAATCTTTTGAAGGATTTGCAAGATGACTTTGGTCTTACTTATTTATTTATATCACATGATTTATCAGTAGTTAAATTTATCAGCGATGACGTTGCGGTAATGTATCTTGGTCAAATCGTTGAAAAGGGCAATAAAAAACAAATATTTGATAATCCACTTCATCCTTATACAGAAGCCCTCTTATCTGCTGTTCCATCATTTGACCCAACAGTTAAGCAAAATAAAAAACGAATAATTTTAACCGGCGATATTCCATCACCTGCTAACCCTCCAACAGGCTGCAGGTTTCACACACGTTGTTCATATTCACATGAAGTATGTCGAGAAAACATACCTGAATATCGTGAAATAGAAAACGGACATTTTACAATGTGCCATAAAGTAAACGGGGTGTTTTAAATGTTATTTATGAAAAATAAACTCTATATTATAAATAATAATCGTAAAATGAAAGAATGCGTACATAATGAAGTGATTGATTATGAAAAAAATGATAGAATTGCAATTATAATAGCAATTCTATCATTAATATTACCATATGTTTTAGTTTTTATTGCGATAATATACTCAGCTATTTATCTACTAATTATATTGTATTAAATGAAAATGCAATGAGGAATTCTATACATTATCAAAAATGATGAAAGAAGTCCTCATTGCATAAAAAATAATGAACTGATTATTTTTTTAAATAAAAAAAACGGGAAAATAATTCCCGTTTATTCGCTCATACTCTATACTATATTAATTATTTCTAATTAATTATATTCTAGTTACGTTAGCTGCTTGGTCGCCTCTGTTGCCTTGAGTAATTTCAAAGCTAACTTTTTGACCTTCTTCTAATGATTTGAATCCATCTCCTTGGATAGCTGAGAAATGTACAAATACATCATCTCCGTCTTCTCTTGATATAAATCCAAATCCTTTTTCTGCGTTAAACCATTTAACTGTACCTTTATTCATGGGGTACCTCCTAATTTTTATTTTTTTATACTCCATTGTAAATAAAAATTCACATATTTTTACAGATTATATATACAAACAATATATATAATCTCTAAAAACATGTGAAATCTATAAATACATCTGTAATACATTCTTATATTAACATATACTTTTGTTTTTGTCAACAGATTTTTTAATTTTTTTTATTTTTTTTAAACTCTCTGCCCGCTGTTTCCAATGCTCATGATACAATTTAACATCAAAATATAATCGTTAGTAAATTAGTAAAAAATTTGCTCCGCACTTCTCCTAAGTGAACCTAATGGACCTAAGTACTAGTAAAAGAATTTTCCTTACATATAAAAAAGACGATTCTTAATTAAGAATCGTCTCAACTATTTTGCTTAATTATTTCAATTATATTCTTGAAACGTTAGCTGCTTGGTCGCCTCTGTTACCTTGAGTAATATCAAAGCTTACTGCCTGACCTTCTTCTAATGATTTAAATCCATCTCCTTGGATAGCTGAAAAATGTACGAATACATCATCTCCGTTATCTCTTGATATAAATCCAAATCCTTTTTCTGCGTTAAACCACTTAACTGTACCTTTATTCATGGGGTACCTCCTAATTTTTATTTTTTTATACTCCATTGTAAATAAAAATTCACATATTTTTACAAATTACATATACACCTAACATATATATAATCTCTAAAAACATGTGAAATCTATAAATACATCTGTAATACATTTATATAATAGCATATTTATCTCTATTTGTCAATAGTATAATATTTTTTTTATTTTTATTTTTTGTAACAATTCTATCATTATCAGATATTATATAGTGATATAATAAATAAATTTAAAATATATTATGGAAGTGATTAAATGAATGTATTAAAATTTAAGTCTTTTGATGATGTTGAAGATCAATCGTACTCAAGGACCGAACTAAACAAAAATCCCATTTGGGGTTCTCCACAATTTTCAGATAACTCTAGCTATCTTCAAGAATACTTAAAATCAATGATAGGCAGGCTTGTAAAAATTGATTTTTTAATTGGAAACGATAATCTAATATGCAAGGAAGGAATTTTAAAGGAGGTTGGTACTGATTACATAGTTCTTGAATTACTACAATCAAATGATTTGTTAGTAGGAGATTTATACTCTATAAAGTTTGTTCAAATAATTTAAAAGCAACGGGGACTGTCCCCGTTGCTTTTCTTTATGCTTCCCAGTCAGAATCATACTTACTAAATTCTCCAGCCAATAATTCATCTGTATAATCTAGTATAATATTTTTAACTATAGTATCCATAGTCCCCATATCATCATCTTCACTAAGTTCAGATTCTTTTATTATATCTTTAAATATACTGTATGCTCTATTGTATGAAATATTCATTCTTGATAGTTCATTAAGCATTTCTGGTGTTATAGATTTTGCAAATTCATCAAAGCTCATATTTTGAGCATACTTCTTTAACATAATTCACCTTCATTTTATTATTTTTAATTATTATATTTATTTTCTCTCTAAATATTCATCATATGTCATCGCTCTATCAATCATTCCATCTGGTGTAAGTTCAATTATTCTATTAGCTATAGTTTGTATAAATTGATGGTCGTGTGATGCAAATAATACTATTTGTTTAAAATCAATTAATCCATTGTTTAGTGCTGTAATTGATTCAAGGTCTAAATGGTTTGTTGGTTGATCTAAAACCAATACATTTGAGCCAGAAAGCATCATTCTAGATAGCATACACCTAACTCTCTCTCCTCCAGATAACACACTTGCAGGTTTTAGTGCATCATCGCCTGAAAACAACATACGACCTAAGAAACCTCTCAAAAAGCTCTCAGATTGATCCTCAGAAAATTGTCTCATCCAATTTACTAAATCTAAATTACAATTATCAAAAAATTCAGAGTTGTCTTTTGGAAAATACGATTGTGTAGTTGTTTGACCCCATTTCAATGTACCTGAATCTGGTTCAAGTTCTCCTACAAGTATTTTAAAAAGTGTTGTTTGCGCAAGCTCATTATCTCCTATAAATGCAATTTTATCATCCCGATTAACTCTAAAAGATATATTCTTTAATATTTCCACACCATCTATTGTTTTTGATAAATCTTCAACAGTCAATATTTCATTTCCTACTTCTCTGTCTGGATTAAATCCAACAAATGGATATCTCCTTGATGATGAAGGCATCTCTTCAACAGATAATTTATCAAGTAGCTTACGTCTTGATGTCGCTTGTTTTGACTTAGATTTATTAGCTGAGAATCTTTGAATAAAGTTTTGCAAATCCTTTATTTTATCTTCTCTTTTTCTATTTTGATCTCTCATTAATTGTTGCATTAACTGACTTGATTCATACCAAAAATCATAGTTTCCAACATACATTCTTATTTTTTTGAAATCTATATCAACTATATGAGTACACACTGTATTTAAAAAGTGTCTATCGTGAGATACAACAATTACTAAACCCTCAAAATCCATTAAAAAGTCTTCTAACCATCTAACAGAATCTATATCTAAATTGTTTGTCGGCTCATCTAGAAGAATTATTCCTGGTTTTCCAAAAAGTGCTTGAGCAAGCATTACTTTAACTTTATCTCCACCATTTAAATCTCCCATATATGAATAGTGCATATCAGAACCTATTCCAAGCCCTTGTAATATTTGAGATATTTCTGTTTCAGCATCCCAACCATTCATTTCTGCAAATTCGCCTTCTAACTCAGATGCTCTAACGCCATCTTCATCAGAAAAATCTTCCTTCGCATATAATGCATCTTTTTCTGTCATGATTTCATAAAGTCTTTTATTACCCATAATTACAGTATTCATTACAGTAAAATCATCATACTGAAAGTGGTCCTGCTTTAAAACTGACATTCTTATATTTGGAGGAATAGTCAATTCCCCTGATGTATAATCTATTTCACCTGATAATATTTTTAAGAAAGTTGATTTTCCTGCACCATTTGCTCCTATAACTCCATAGCAATTTCCTGGCACAAACTTAAGATTTACATCATCAAATAGTTTGCTACCTCCAAATTGGAGGCTTAAATTAGTTACTGTTATCATTTCTACATCCTTATCTTTTATTTATTTTATTATTATTCTTATTTTTTAATTTATACTTATTTAATATCTCATGCGATTTTTGTACTTTAAATTATTCATACTTGTTCTCGTTCACTACAAAAAGGATTTAGCGTGGTTCTCACACCAAACCCTATATGTTTAAAATTAAAATCCTAATCATTGTCTATTAAAACAAAATAATGAATTATCTTGGATTTTTATTTAAAAAATCAGGTATTTTAAAATCAAATGGGTTTTCTTTAGATTTTTCTTGACCATTGATATCTTTATCTGAACCATCTTTTATATCTTTTTTACCCTTTAAAGCATCTGATTTTAAGCTATCGCCAGCTTTGGTATCAGTAAATCCTGTTGCAATTACAGTAATTTTAACAGCATCACCAATTGATTCATCTATATTTGCTCCAAAAATAATATTAGCTTCAGGATCAGCAGCTTCCTCAATAAGTCTGGCAGCTTCATTAACTTCATGAATACCCATGTTAATCCCACCAGTAATGTTAAGAAGAACTCCTCTTGCTCCATTAATTGATGTTTCTAAAAGTGGACTTTGAATAGCTTGTTTAACAGCGTTTAAAGCCCTATTTTCACCACTCGCTTGTCCTATACCCATGTGTGCCAAACCTTGTCCAGACATAATTGTCTCAACATCAGCAAAGTCTAAATTCATTATAGCAGGAATAGCTATTAAATCTGAAATCCCTTGTATACCTTGTCTTAAAACGTCATCAGCAAGTGAAAAGGCTTCAAGCATTGTAGTCTTTTTATCGGAAATTTCTAAAAGTTTATCATTTGGAATAACTACTAATGTATCTATACTTTCTCTTAATTTTTTAAGTCCTGACTCAGCATTCTTCATTCGATTTCTTCCTTCAAACATAAAAGGCTTAGTCACAACTGCAACTGTAAGTATACCTTGAGATTTAGCAACATTAGCAATGTAAGGAGCGGCACCAGTTCCAGTTCCTCCACCCATTCCTGCGGTAATGAATACCATGTCTGCACCAGACACTAAATCTGCAATATCTGTTTTGTTTTCTTCCGCTGCCTTTTCGCCAATTTCAGGCTTAGAACCAGCACCTAACCCACTTGTTAACTTTTCACCTATTTGAAATTTTATTTCAGCTTTCGAAGAATGTAATGCTTGCTTATCAGTATTAACACTTATGAAAGTAACACCTCTTACTCCAGCATCTATCATTCTATTTACTGCATTATTTCCCCCACCACCAACACCTATGACTTTTATATTAGCAAGTTTTTCTGATGGTTCTTCAAATTGAAACATATATTGACCTCCTACACAAGAGAAATTTTTCATATTATAAAAAATATTATAGCATATATTTTTATATTTTCATACATTTTTTTATTGCCATTTAAATAATATTATATTTAGCTATAACAAAGTCTAACATAATTTTCATACTTTTATAAATATTGTTACCAAAAGCAAAAACTGCTGCTAAATAAATCGGAAGACCAAGACGTTCTCCTATATAACCCAAAAATAGAGCAAATAACAAATCAGAAAACAGATATAAAACAGATTTAAATATTTTCGTTTCACTTTTTAAGTTTTCACTTAATATACTAAATATTGTATTTATCATAGCTAATATAGCCAAAGAGATATAAACTATATATTCAGGATTATATTCAACATTTAACTTCAAACCCGCTATTACTCCTAATACTACACCCGCAATTACATAAAGCAAAAAAATCAACCCCTTTAATTTATAATTTCAGTATATTTTATTTCATGTTCATCGCCATAAAATTTTGGCATTACCAAATCATAGCTCATCATCGTTGTAACTTCCATTCCCCACTGATTCTTTAATATATAAGCATACGTACCTACATCATTAACTGCATTGTATAATGCCTCTTGGTCTCCTATGGCTCTAATAACAAAAGGGGACGGTACGCCCTCTCCATTTATTTTCAATATTGGTCCTGCGCATACTACTTCCGAAATATTTATAATCCTTTTTCCATTAACATCTATAGCTTCTGCTCCAGCATTTTTCAAATCATTAAGTAAAACAGTTATATCAACATCATGTACTATTTTATCCATAATATCTATGGACTGATCTTCACTTTTGCTATCTGATACTCTGAGCATGATACCAGGTCCCCTAACATCTGTAAACCCATTATAAAATTTAAGTTCTTGTATTTCACTATTCATATTTATTATTTCATCTAAAAAATTAGGATTTAAATCCTCTAAAAGCTTGGAGTTTTCTTCTTCAACCGAAACCTTTAAATTTTCAACTATTTCCCTCACATCATTTACATTAATTTCATATCTGCATAATTCTCTTAAATTATATATACTATTTTCATCGACATCTGCATAAGCACCTTTAATAACAAAGGTGGTTGATACAAATACAATTAAAAACATTAAAATTCTTGATGGTTTAATTTTAATTGTTAATCCCTCCCTTTGAACAATTACTTTTAACTTTATTATTCAAGTTCACTTGAATCAACTGGAATTGCATACTTAAATTCTTTTTCACCATCATATCTATTTACCACTATCTCATTTAGATATTCCGTATTTATAGTAAATCCTATTTCATTCATTTGAGTAACAATTCCTCCAACAAAATTCAACGATGCCTCGATTGTCCTTGAATTACCAATTGCCTTAATTTCAAGAGGTAATACTAATGCTACACCATTTACGTTAATATGATCTAGAACTGGAACTATCTCTGTATAATTTGTATATCTTTGTCCGTTGATAGATATTGCTTCAACTCCAGCATTATTCAAGTAACTAATCAGCGCTAATATGTACTGATGACTGTATGCTAAATTTACATATGAACTAGGATCAGAATCTATAGTTATTACTGCACCTGGACCTTTAACATCATAATAACCTGACAAAATTTTTTGTTTGTTTAATAAATCTTTAATTTCCCTAATTTGATTTTCCTTCGCAATTGATTTTTCTTCATTCATTTTTACTTCTTCTCTCAGTTGATCTAATTCTTCCCTAAGTTTACTCTTTTCAACACTTAGTTCAGCAAGTTCACTATTTAAATCTGTTGTTTTTTCATCCTGAGTTTTCTTATCACCAAGTATACTTTGCGCTGTTTGATATTGCATTATTATAAAAATACCTAATGCAACACTTATAATAAATAGTATTGCTTTTTGACCTGCTTTTTTCATTAAATATCCTCCATTTGAAAATCCTCAATATATACAGGACTATCCCCTTTTGTAAAATCTATTAAATCGGAAGTTACCGTTAAATTTTTGTTAAGCCTTTCCGTAATAATTTCCATTGCAAATGAAATTTGATATTTTACATCATCCTCTAAATTAATTTTTATTTTAGTTCCATATTCCGTATCCAAAAGAATTGCATTGTCTTTTAAAACTGTCAGATTATTTATTGTATCACTACCAAATTCACTTGTACTATAATCCAAAGTTTGAAATACTGTATATAAATCATCTATACCTGTAAATTCTACTAGTTCTCCTATATTGTATATCACATCTGTTAAACTTTCAATAGTAATTAATTTACTTTTTTCATTATATATATTTAAAACCACACCATCCTTATCAACTACTATATATTCATTATTAAAATGAATTTGATATTGCTCTTGCCTTTCTGTTATTTCAACATATATTCTATCTGGAAGCTCGTAGACCACTCTAGCTGTTTTAACATATACTTCTTTTTCAATATTGTCTTTAACCTTAGATCTATCTATATTAAATATTTTTTCTCCTAGTTCAATTCCTGATTTTTCAATTATATAGTCAACATCATAGGAAAAGTTACCAACTATGTCTATACCCTTAATATCTAAATAATCTGTTTTAAAGGCAACATGGTAAATACAAAAAACAATAAATACAGCAGCCGAAAAAAAAGCTGCCGTACTAATAAAAGACTTCCTTATTTTTCTCTTTTTTCTTCTATTTTTCTTTTGTTTTTTGCTTCTCTTAGCCATCTCTTTATCCTTGTTTATCTTTTGTTTTTCTCTTTAGTATTTTTTTAATATTTAGCTTTGTACATGTGAGGGAAATATAATATTTCATTCTGACTTAACGCACATTTTGTGAAATTGTACGTAATGTAAAAAATAGTTTTGGCACATTTAGCGTAGCGTAATGTGTGCCATTATTTTTTACGTTGAAGTTACAATTTCCAAAATTTTAGTAGGAAGAATTAAATATTCCCTATTTTATCTGTTAGAAATATAATATTTCATTCTGACTCAACGCACATTTTGTGAAATTGTACGAAATGTAAAAAATAGTTTTGGCGCATTTAGCGTAGCGTATGTGTGCCATTATTTTTTACGTTGAAGTTACAATTTCCAAAATTTTAGTAGGAAGAATTAAATATTATATTTCTGTTATTATTACTCCAAGATTTCTTAGCTTAGATATAAATTTTTCATAACCTCTATTTATATGATATATATCATTAACCTTTGTTGTTCCTTCGGCACCTATAGCCGCAATTACTAAAGCAGCACCACCTCGTAAATCCTTCGAATCAACTTCTGCACCATGAAGCCTTGGCACACCATTAATAACAGCAACTCTTCCTACAGTAGTTATATCCGCACCCATTTTCCTAAGTTCTGGAACATGCTTATACCTGCTATCAAATACTGTCTCTTCTATAATTGTATTTCCATTTGCAGTCACCATAGATGCCATAAACTGTGCTTGCATATCAGTAGGAAATCCTGGATAAGGTTGAGTAGTGACCTTTTCTATAGAATTAAGTCGTTCTCTATTTGTTACAACTATGGTTCCATGAGTTTCTCTGATTTCACATCCAGCATCTTCATACAAGGATGTAATTGATTTAAAATGTTCTTTTTCAATATTTTTTATGTATATCTTACTCTTCAAAGCTGCTGCTGCACTTAGATAAGTGCCTGCTTCTATACGGTCTGAAATTATTTTATACTCTAATGTATCTTTTTCTTCAACTTTTTTACCTTTAATAACAATAGTTCCAGAACCTGCTCCATAAACTGAAAATCCACATTTATTCAAGAAATTCTGCAAATCAACTATTTCAGGTTCTTTAGCAGCATTGTATATAGTAGTATTACCAGATGCTCCAACTGCAAATAACATAATGTTCTCTGTAGCACCTACACTTGGATAATCAAGCTGTATTTCACATCCTTCTGGATTGTTTACAGAACCAAATAATATGCCATTTTTCTCATGTATTTCCACACCTAACTTTTTTAATCCCTTCAAGTGTAAATCAATTGGCCTAAGTCCAATTTCACAACCACCTGGAAATGCTATTTCGACATTTCCTGTTCTAGACAATACAGCTCCCATTAAAATAATTGAGGATCTTATTTTTTTTACAAGATTTTCTGGAACAGAATGTGTATTCAATTCTCTAGTGTCAATTAAAGCAATACCATTATCATATTGGGTTTTGCAACCCATGCTTGAAAGTATTTCAAACATCATCCTTACATCTTCAATGTCAGGTATATTTTCAATTATGTATTCTCTACCAACAATAACAGTGCTTGCTATAATAGGAAGTGCAGCATTTTTTGAACCACCTATTTCTACAATTCCCTCTAAATTATTTATTCCTTCTATAATAAAGCTTCCCATTTTATCCCTCCGCAACAAGTTACATACATAATATATGTTATGCAAACTTTCCTCACTTGTTACTTCATATAGCTTTACTGCGTATAAGATTTTGCATTGCCTCATATATTTTATCTTCTACATTAATATTGCCAAGTTTCTTCGAATTTAAAGCCATTGTGTTAAGAATATTTTTATTTTTAATAATTTCTTCGATCAAGTTAATAAGAGCTATTCCGTCTAAATCTTTTTCAAGTATTACTTTAGCAGCACCTTCTTTTTCTAATGCCCTTGCATTATATTCTTGATGATTTTCTGCTGTATATGTTTTTGGAATTAATATAGAAGGAACTCCCACCGCTGTTATTTCTGCAATAGTTATCGCACCTGCACTTCCAATAACAATATCACTAGCAGATAAAGCAGTTGGAGCATCATACATGTAGTCCTTAATTTCAATATTATTCGTTATATCTATGTTTATTTTCTTTAATTCTTCATTAAAGTTATCATACAACCTTTTTCCCGTTACATGAATAATCTTTACATTATTCTTCCCATTATAATTTTTTATAACCTCTAACATTGCTCTATTTAAACTTACCTGTCCACCGCTTCCACCAAATGAATATATTAAAATATCATCAGTCTTTAAATTGTAAAACTTTCTAGATTTTCTTCTATCTGCAATCAAAATATCTTTTCTCACAGGATTTCCTATCATAACTAATTTGTGTCTAATATTTTCCGGGAAATACTTTCGAGCTTCATCAAAGCTAATTCCTATTACATCAACAAACTTTGCAAGTAATTTATTTGTAATGCCCGGAAAAACATTTTTGCTCATGTATCATAGTTGGTATTTTCTTTAATGAGGCCGCAAGAACAACTGGTCCACAAACATATCCACCTGTTCCTACAACTATATCTGGCTTAAATTCTCTAATTATTTTATTTGCTTCAATAACACCTTTAGCTGATGCAAATAAAGTTTTTATATTCTCAATGCTAACTTTCCTCTGAAGAAATTTAGCTGTTACTGACTTAAACTCAAAACCTTCTTTTGGAACAAGTTCACTTTCCATTCCTGTCTTTGTACCTACATACAACACAATATTTGAATCATCCTTAGACTTAACTTTTTGAGCGATAGCCAAGGCAGGATTTATATGTCCACCTGTTCCTCCACCTGTTATTAAAACTCTCATAATTAATCCCATTCCTTCGTGCAAAGCACAATTATTTATTATGAATTTGAATACTTCGAAATATTCAAAAGTATACCCATTGATATTAGCAAAAACAAAAGTGATGAACCTCCAGCACTTATAAAAGGCAATGCTCTTCCTGTTGGTGGCATTGACGATGTTGAAACTGCAATATGAATTAAAAATTGAACTAAAACTAATGTAGTCATTCCAAGTGCAACCATTCCACCGTAAAAATCAACATTATTCATTGCAATTCTAAGCCCTCTCCAAGCAAATATAACAAATAAAAGCATAATTATAACACACCCTATAAAACCTAATTCTTCCCCTATAATAGAAAAAATAAAGTCATTATAAGGCTCTGGTAGATAAAAAAATTTTTGTCTGCTTTTTCCTATTCCATACCAAAAAGTCCACCCGTTCCTAACGCATACAAAGATTGAACAATTTGCCATCCTTCATTTTGCATATATTTAAATGGATCAAAAAAGACAATTACCCTAGTTATTCTGTAAGGCTGCATGGCAATCAAAGCAACTACACCTGCAACACCAACCATAACGGTACCCACTAAATGGCGAATCTTAGCGCCAGCACAAAAGAACATAACTATTAAAGTTAATCCTAATATAATAGCTGTACTTAAATCATCTTGGATAGCTATTAATCCACAAAACAACCCTATTGCAAGCATCGAAGGAATAAATCCTTTTTTAAATTCACCAATATGCTTTCGATTCTTATCAAAAAAATCTGCCATATATAAAACTCCACCTATTTTTATTATTTCAGATGGCTGAACATTTAACCCTGCAATATTTATCCATCTTTGAGCTCCGTTAGAAGCAACACCGATAACTAACGTTAACAATGCTGAACCAATGCAAGCAATAAGTATAATTTTATTTAGTCGCCCATATATTTTATAATGTATGTTTGAAACAAGTATCATAGCTACTAATCCTAAAATAGCCGCAAAGACTTGCTTTTTTAAAAAATAAAAAGGCTGACCATTAAATTTATAATAGCCATCAGGATAGCTCGAACTATACACCATCAAAAAACCTATTAAAACTAGAACAATTATTACAAGTACTAAAATCCAATCAACAGATTTTTTATTAACTTTTCGTGCACTCTCCATAATATTTTACCCTTTCCTTAAAGTCTCTACCTCTTACCTCATAGTTAGGGTACATCCCCCAACTTGCACATGCAGGAGAAAGT
>CAXXFT010000048.1:0-201801 GCA_963675125.2 uncultured Sedimentibacter sp. | reverse complement strand
TCATTAAAGTATGTTTTATCCACATAAGAATTCATCACTTGCATATCATACTTCATCCCGAACTCTTTAAAAGCTTCATCCTCCATTAAATCATATGTAGCATTTTGTGTTGCTAAGAAGAATCCACTCACTCCGGCATTTATATTTTCTGTAACAAAGTTGATTGTTGTAGCAGTTATAGCTTCTAATGCTTTGTGTACTTCAACGGGGTTTTCTTTTATATCTGTAAATAACCTATCTCCTGCTAGTTTTTTTAATGTAGAAATTGGACTAAATATAGTTTGTACATATGGAGTATTTTTGGGGATAATCTTAGATATTTGTTGAGATAGTATTAATTGCTTTCCTAAAGTACCATAATACGCGGGTAATACTTCAAGTTTTGAATAATCCTCCACCTTTTTTATACCTGGTGATATAACAATTGGTTCATGATATTTGTGACAATATATCTTTAACTGTGCACCCCAGTCTTGAATTGAATATGTTCCAAAAGGCATTAACTTTATAAAATCAAAATCATATTCTTCATTAAATTCAACTTGTTTTTGGGCTAATGATATTGGGTCTTGATCCACTTCTGAAAAATGCATCCATGCACTGACAGGTACCCTGTCCACATCTTGATTATTTAACGCTGCCTTAATCCTTTGTTCTCTGTTAATTTTAACCACATCCTTATTAATAATTTTAATACTAGTTGACATAATAATTGAATGTAATTATAATTATAAATATAATTATTTTAATATGAGTATTCCTTAATTATATTTTTGTACTAATTTATCGATAACTTATTACATAATTCATTCAAATAAATAATAACATAACTATTTAAATTCATTAGCGAATAGTTTAATTAAAAGTATAGTTTATTTTAAGGGAGATAAAATATGGAACAAAATATTAAGTGTAGCAATGGTTGCAATAGTCTTTATAATAATTTTATAATATCCGAAGAGGTATCACTAGATGGTTTTTTAAGAAGTTTTAAAAACGGTTCACAAAATTATTGTGCATTCATATTAACGGATATTTCATATAATTTTCAGGACATGTTTCCTTATACTAAAATGATTTATGTAACAGAGGGTAGTTTAAAAATTCAGGTTAATGATTTATCGACGACACTTGGTAAAGATCACTTCATTTTTGTAAACGCTCATTCTAAACTGAAAATTACAACAATTACAAAAGGGACTACATATTTCAATTTTCAGTTTAAAAGAGACTTTTTTAATCCTATCTTCATGAAAAAACTTTCCGAATACGAGGTATTTTATAACTTTATTAATTTCTGTATAATGGCTAAGGAAGATAACAAAGCACATACGTTATTTAAATGTAACAATTTTACAATAAGACAATTATTATATATCATGCTATCTCTAATCGAAAATAAAAATAGCAAATTAGTAGAGGGGGCTTTATTATTTCTTTTCGAATATTTATGCAAGTCTGAAGATAGTGAAGTTCTTACCAGACTTTCAACTTTAATAAATGCATCAACGAAAAATTCAATAATAAAGTATATCTCAATTAACTATAATGATGTTACTTTGGATAGCTTATCTAAACACTTTAATTATCATCCAAATTATTTGTCCAGTTTTATTAAGAAAGAGACAAATATGACATTCCAACAGCACGTTCAAATTGCAAAGTTAAATAAAGCAGCATATTTATTAATAAATACCAATCATTATATTAAAGATATATCCATTGATTTGGGGTATATAGATTGTTCATACTTCAATAAAATATTTAAAGAAAAATATAATTGTACACCTAGTGAATACAGATCAAAGTATAAATCAAATAATATATTGAAGCATCAAAAGTTATAATAAACAGAGGGGAGATTAAATAATTAATTATTTAATCTCCCCTCTGTTTGTCCTTTTAAATATTATATAATAAAATTTTATTGTCAGTGTTTTAATTATCTTCAAGCCAAGAAGTAGCACAATAGCAAAATATACTAGAACCAATGTGCAACATATCTTCGTTGAAAACAACGCCTGCATTATGCTGTGAACAATGATATGGTGTTGTTCTGTCAATACCAGCACCAATAAAGAAATACGCACTAGGTACAACCTTAGTAACACAGCAAAAATCCTCTGAACCCATTTTTTTAATAGGTGTTTCATTAATTGTGATTTCATCACCAAGTGCTTTTTTCATATAAGAAAGCATCTCTTTTTCTATTTTATCATCTACAATTAAAGCCGGCATACTCTGTGAAATAACTATATTAGCGCTACAACCAAAACTTTTGGCAGTATATTCACATACCTCTTTAAATCGTTTTAAAAGCAAATTACGCTCAACTTCATCATAGGTTCTTATAGTTCCTTTTATTGTTGCAGAATCAGGCATAATATTAAATACCTTTGTTGAACTTTCTATTGAGCAAACAGTAAGTATGTTAGTCTCTGATGGGTTGGATTCACGTGCAATAAGCGTTTGTAATGCTATAACAATATGAGCCGTAGCATTGATGGAATCAATACATTGATGAGGTCGTGCACCATGACCAGATTTACCAATAATATTCACTTCAAAAACATCGTTTGAACAAAAGGCAGCACCCTTAGAATAGGAAATTGTGCCAAGAGGACTTGCTGCATCTACGTGCATAGACATAGCAAAGTCAACGTTCGGATTTTGCAAAATTCCATCATTTACCATTGTCTCGCAACCACTACCACATTCTTCATCTGGTTGAAACATAAATTTGATTGTGCCCTTTAAATTAGCTTCATTTTCTTTTAACATTTTTGCAGCATAAAGTAACATGGTAGTGTGAGTATCATGCCCGCAACAATGAGCTGCCCCTTCAATTTGAGAGGAGAAGGGCAGCCCACTTTGCTCAATCATAGGTAGAGCATCCATATCGGCACGGAGAAGCAACACAGGTAAGCCATTTCCTATTGTAGCAGATATGCCAAATCCACCTATATTTGTAGGTGAAAGCCCAAATTCTATTAGTTTGTTTTTTACAAAAGTTGACGTATTGACTAGTTCGCTACCTACCTCAGGAAATTGGTGGAGATACCTTCTAGTAGTTATAATTTCATTTTTTAGTTCTAATGAACGATTTAAATAATTCATAAAATACTCCTTATAAATAAAGGGAAGAGAATTTAACTATCTCTCCCTTTTTTAATGTTTAAACAAAAACAAATGTGGAAATTACTACCATGACGCCACCGAGAACTATATTAGTTGCTATTATTCTCCATAAATATTTAACATATTGTGGATATGAAATACCTGCAAGAGCGACACCACCCATAGTAACAGCACTCATTGGAAGAAGAACATTTGTAATACCATCACCATAGATAAATGCAGTTACGATAGTTTGTGGATGCAATCCTAAAACATCACCTAAAGGTCCAACAATTGGAATTGTTGCAGCAGCTTGACCTGAACCAGATATTATAAATACATTTAAAATTAATTGGAATAGATAAATGAATAATCCACCAACAACTTTTGGAGCATCACCAATTAAATTTGAGAAGCCATATACAACACTATCAATAATTTGAGCGTTTGCAAGAGTAATTGAGATACCACGAGCAAAACCAACAACTAATGCACCTACTAATACTTGTTTCGTACCGCCTATAAAAATTCCAACAATTTTATTCATAGAATAACCCATAGTTATACCAGATACAATTCCCAAAATAAAGATAACTGTAGCTGTATCGATGAAGAAATCCCACTTTTCAAATATTCCTTTACCTTTATTTAGGGAGGCAATAACAATTATTGCTAAAACAGCAGCGAACTCTATAAGAACAAGAATTCTTCTAATCCCAAGTGACGTATCAATTTCTGTATCTATTTCCTTACCTTTATCACGAAGTTCAACATCATAACAAATGCTTTTTGTAGGATCTTTTTTTATTCTTGTTGCATACCATACTGTCCAAAAACATACAGAACATAGAAGAAGCACATAACCAACGGCTCTAAACCAAAGACCAGAAAATACCGTAACCCCCAATAACGATTGTGCAACACCCGTTGTAAAAACATTGATCAGTCCAGAAGCAAACCCAGCACTACCCGCAATAACTGTAATAGAAAGCCCGACCATAGCATCATATCCGAGCATACGGGCAAACAAAATTCCAAGCGGTATAAAGGCCAGCATTGTTTCAGCACTGCTTGTTAAAGCAACTATAAGTGAGAAACAAATTATTACGATTGGAAGCAACCAAACTCCACTACCCTTATTATTCTTTAATACTCTACCAAGTATTGCTTTTGTTGAACCAGTAGCTTCAACAATTGCAAACGAACCACCGATGATTAAAACAGTATTTGCTATAGGAGCTACTTCTTTCATACCAGCTATAACTGATCTAAAAATAGCGAATATAGATGTTGGATTTTGCTCAACTAAATGATAAGAACTAGGATCAACTACCATACGTCCATCAGCACTTTTTACTTTATCATAAACACCAGCTGGGATTATGTAGCTTAGTATTCCTACTAAAATAATTATTGCCATGATTATAATTAACGTGTGTGGAAACTCCATTTTTTTCATAGATTTTTTTTTCACATTTTCCATTTTTTCCTCCGTAAGTAGAACACTAATATATTTTATTGTAATTTTTTTTGAAAAGATGCAATATTTTTAAGTCAAATAAACCATCAAATTTTTTACTATAGTAATTAAATGTAACCGAGTTTTACTTAATTAATAATTTGAAGCTCTTTTGTGTAATCATACATACAAGTAAAGCCATTATCTGTAACTACAACAATATCTTCAATTCTAACTCCTCCAAATCCAGGTATATAAATGCCAGGTTCAACAGAAAAACACATTCCAGGTAGAATTTCCATCTCATTAGCACAGCCAACATCAGGGAATTCATGTCCATCAATGCCTATGTTATGACCAATTCTATGCGTAAAATATTCGCCATAACCAGCTTTAGTTATTATGTCTCTACCTATTTTATCTATATCACAAAACCGCATACCAGCCTTCACAGCATACATAGACGTCATTTGTGCTTCATATACAATACTATATATTTCTCTTAATTTATCACTGCAACTTTTATAAAAAACTGTTCTTGTCATATCTGAACGATAACCATTTAATCTCGCTCCCGTGTCAATCATTACACAATCGCCAGATTTTAATGTGTTATCACCCGATTTATGATGAGCAGAACCGCATGACTTACCATAAGCAACAATAGGAGTGATATTATATCCATCTGCGCCATAAGTGCAATATAATTCATGAAGTTTTTTTCTATGCTCTAACTCACTTATACCTTCTTCTAAGTAGGTAAACATTTGACTCATGATTTTTTGGTTTATATCGCATGTTTCCATCATGGCCTTAATTTCACCTTGATCTTTAATCATCCTAACATGATCAATAATATTAGCACTTAGCATAAATTTAGCATTAACTCGTTCGATAAGTGAAATTAAAAATCTAGCCGGCCAATTTTTATCGACACCAACTTTACTACCTGTTTTTATTTCCTTTGCTAAAAGATTAATTGGATCATCTGTATCAGTATACCAATCTATATAGTCACTGATATTAGCATAATCGGTTTGAAGTGCATTTATGAAAAATCTGTAATTACTACTGCTATTAATAAGCATGACTAACATCCTTGAACCTGGCTCAACAAATTTTCCACATAGATAAAAAATAGTTGATGGATCACTAATGATCATGTAGTCCATTTTGTTATTTCTCATGCCATCAACTATTTTGTCGATACGATCTTCTCTCACGTTAACCCTCCTTATTTTTATTAATTAAGAAAATTGTAATTGTTTTCCTGAAGTCTCATAATAGGCGTAAATGCTTCAAGTTAAATTGAATGAATTAACCAAAGTCATATTCTTCTTGGTTTTTTAATACTGCTATAATTCTTTATTCCCTGTTAATGATAACTAATAATCTCAATATTAGTTATCATTAAAATTGAATGTAAGTATAATGATAATTTCAATTATTTTTTATATGAGTACTCAATCATTACATTGTTAACTGATTCATTTACTAATTCATTCATGTATGATTATATCATATCTAATTAAGCTAGATAGTGTGTAGTTTAATTTAAAGTATAGTTTATTTTAAGGAGGTTATTATTTTCCACAAAAACTAACCCTACGCTTGTTTTTGCATAGGGTTAGTTTTTTATTATTATTCTCATTTATTCTGTTAACAATCGTAATATTTTTAAGATTCTATTCTAAAAACATCTATAGAACTAAATTGTAGAACCAAATAATTCCTGGCATTGTAATTATATCTATTAAAAATGCGCCAACTATTGGAACTATCATGTATGCTCTTTTTGAAGGTCCATATTTTTCTGTAACAGAGCCCATATTAGCCATAGCATTTGGTGTTGCACCAAGACCGCTACCTATCATACCAGCGCACATGATTGCTGCGTCAAAATTCTTGCCAAGCAATCTAAATACTATGAAGTATGCATATAAAAGAATAAATGTAACCTGTACTATAAGAATAATTAACATTGGACCTGCTACTCCTGATAACTCCCAGAGTTTCAATGACATAAGTGCCATTGATAGGAAGACACCTAGACTTATATCTCCTATTTTGCCAACTAATTCTCCGTCAAATGATTTATAGAATCCTATCTTTTCATTTATATTTCTTACGAATACTGCCAAGAACATCGCTCCTATATATGATGGAAGAGAAAGACCAGTTAACCCTGTTATTGCTTTTCCAATTATACCTCCAAATGTCATACATACAGTAATTAATGCCATATGACCAAACATTATTTTTGTAGTTACTTCTTGCCTTGTAGTATTTTCTGTTATTTCATGAACCTCATAATTATCTGGTGAAGGTGTTAAATTGTTTTTATCGATAAGTCTTTTTGCTAAAGGTCCACCTGCTAGTCCACCTGATATTAATCCAAATGTAGCTGCAGCTAATGCAACAACTAAGGCTCCATTATGTCCTGCATCAACTGCTGACTGGCCGAAAGAAGCCGCCGCTCCGTGTCCTCCAACCATAGAGATTGCCCCACACATCAAGCCATACATAGAATCTATATTTAAAACGCTTGCCATTCCTATACCGATTATATTTTGGGTTAATCCTAGTACTCCTGATAATAACCAATAAACTATTAAAAGTTTCCCACCCTTTTTTAATAAATCAAAACTTGCTCCCAATCCCACTGTTGTAAAAAAAGCTAACATAAATGGTGATTGGAATGTTGTGTCGAGATTAATCGCCAATGCTCCTGTTTTCCAAAAAACCAAGCTTAATAATGATAATATAAGTCCCCCAATTACAGGTGCTGGTATACAAAACTTATTAAAAAATTTAACTTTTTCTCTTATCAAATAACCTAAAAGCAAGAGAAGTATTGCAACTGCAAGTGTTCCAACATTGTCAAATGTAATATTAAGTACATTTTCTATTGTTTCAAATTTCATATGGTTCTCCTTTTTTTATTATTATTGTTTTAGACATGTCTTAAACTAATATATTACAATAATCATGCCAAACAATCATTACACTAATTTTACTTAATTTTCAATGCTTTTTATTAATATTATAGTATTTGTAAAAGCTACCCTGCAAAAAATGCACTGCAAAATTTACATGGTGTAAAATTTTGCAGTGCATTTTTTATTATAATTCATATTCTTTAATTTTATATCTAAGTGCCCTCTCGCTTATTCCTAGACTATCTGAAGTCCATTTCCTGTTTTGATTATTATTATCCAGTCCAAATTTTAGAACTTTCTTCTCTATTTCTTTTAAAGTTTCACCCTCGTATATTTTAATATACCTTTCTTTATTGTCTGCAAATATTTGATTTAATTTATTAGGAATTAGAAAAAGCGAATCCGCTTCTAGATAATCACCGATACTTAAAAGCACCGCCCTTTGTATAATATTCTCTAATTCTCTAACATTACCATCGAAGTTGTATTTTGTCAGTAAATTGAATGCTTCTTCTGAAATATCTTTAATATTTTTATTAAATGAGATATTGTATTTATTAATAAAATGTGGTATAAGATATTCTAGGTCTTCGATTCTCTCACGTAATGTAGGCGCAACTATATTTATTACATTTATTCTATAGTATAGGTCTTCTCTAAAATTTCCAAGCTCTACTTCTTTTTTTAGATTTTTATTGGTCGCACACACTACTCTAACATCTACCTTATTTGGTTGATCACATCCTATTTGTCTTATTTCTTTCTCTTGCAGGAATCTTAAAAGTTTAGACTGCAACCTTAAATCCATTTCTCCTATTTCATCTAAAAACAAAGTTCCTTTGTCTGCCTTTCTGATTATTCCTATTTCATCTTTATATGCGCCTGTAAATGTTCCTTTTTTATATCCAAAAAGTTCACTCTCTAACAAATCACCTGGCAATGCAGCACAATTTATTGCACTAAATGGTTTGTTTGCACGATTGCTAGAAGTATGAATTTTTTGTGCAATCAATTCTTTCCCTGTTCCACTTTCACCTGTTATCAATACTGTAGCATCAGTATCTTTTATTTTATCTATTATAGAAATAATATCTTTTATTTTTGGAGATTCCCCAATTATTTCTTTCTTAATGTAACCTTCCAAATTTACAATCTTTTTTGCCATTTTTAATTTTTCAGAAGCAGTTTTTAATAAAAGTATAAGTTGCTCATTTTGTATTGGTTTTGTAATAAAATAATATGCTCCCGATTTAATAGCCTGTATTGAGTTTTCAATTGTTGAGTAGGCTGTCATAATTATAATCATAGCCTTCGGATTGATTTTTAAAATCTCTTTCATCAGTTCAAGTCCACTGTCCTCTTTAAGCCTCAAATCAAGCAATACTAATGATATTTCATACTTTTGCGTCACGTCAATAGCATCATCATAATTATCACTAGTGTATATTTCATAGAATTCTTCTAATAAAAACTTGAGCGAACGCAAGATTATTTTTTCATCATCAACTATTAGTAATTTATTCTTCATTTGAATCTCCTTTTTGAGCCGTAACAGTTATGCACATTCCTTTCATTTTTCCATCACTTTGTGCACATATAGTTCCACCATTATCCTCTACCATTTGCTTCACTACAAACATCCCAACTCCATTACCAATACACTTAGTTGTAAAAAACGGTTCAAAAATATATTGTATATCTTTTTCACTCATACCATAACCGTTATCTATAAAATTTAATATTATACTATTTTTATTTTCTTTTGCAAAAATTTCAATAACTGGATTTTGCGTATCTTTTACTGCATCTTGACTATTGAGAAGTATATTTAAAATTATTTGTTTAAAATGATACATATCAAACTTTATATAAAATGATTTGTCTATATCTACAATTATATTTATGTTTTTGACCTGCATCTTGACGAACTTAATTGAATTCATAACTTCTTCATATAGGTTAAAACTTGTTCTCACAGGCTTCCTTGGTGATGTGTATTCTATAAATTCCTTAATCAATAAATCTATTCTTTCAATTTCAGATGGTATGTCCTCAGCAGCCGCTAGCATAAATTCTTTATTATCCACTTTTTCTTTCATTTGTCCTGTATATATTTTTATAGAGGTTAGAGGGTTCCTAATTTCATGTGCAATTGATGATATAATTTTATCCATAAATTGAAGTTTATCGTATTTCCTTAACTCATTCATAAGTACTTTTTGTTCTTCTGTCTTTTTTTCTATGATTTTCTTTAATTTTTTATTTATAGTGTAAATTATAAAACTCACAACAATCATTACACCGCATATAGAAATAATTATTTTTATAATTAACTCATACTGATCTTTTGTATTTTTTATAGGTGTTCCAAACCATTTTCTATATATTAAATCATACATCCCATTTTTTTGAACTGCTTTTAACCCCATATTAAGTTTATCTAATAAGACCTTATTATCTTTAGCTACAGCCATAGCATATTTTTTCTCATTAAGTGAGTTCCCTACAATTTTGACTAGGTCTGTAGATTTTGTTTCTTTGCATAGATAATTAACTGTCAAAGTATTTCCAATCATTGCATCTACCTGCTCATCTAATAATGATTGAAGTGCTTCTTCTATTGTGTCATATTCAATTATTTTTATATCTCTTATGTAATTTAACTCGTAATAGATGCTATCCTCTCTATTAATAGCTATTGTTTTGCCAGCTAAGTCATTTTTACTGCTTATATTCCATGTGCTATTTCTAACAAAAATAGATTGTGAATTCATCAACAGTGAATCTGTAAATAAAAACTTTTCCTTTCTTACATATGATTCTTTTAATCCCTGAATCATATCTGCCTGACCATGGTCAATGGCATTATAAGCATCTTCCCATCTCATGGGCATAAATTCAAAAATGATTCCTGTTTCAAGGCTTATTGCTTTAAGCAAATCAACATTAAATCCTTTATAAATCCCATCCGAATCAACATATTCATACGGAGGAAAATTATTATCCCCAGCTACTCTATAAATTACATTCTCCTCATCTGCAAAGGAGTAGGTTGTTGTTATGTTTAATATTATGAAAACTATAATTATCGTAATTACAAATCTTTTCATTCATTGATCCTCATTTTTTTAGTTTATATTATCATACATTTTAATTCTAGACAAGGAATTCATATTTCATAAGCTGATTAATCAACCTTGTGTATGCATTTACACCCCCCTTAACGGCAAGGACGTCCCGTCCTTTGCAATCCTCATTTTTTATATACTAGGAGGAGAACTTTCCTAGTATATAAAAAAGACTCTTTGTTTCTCAACATAAAGTCTTTTAATAATTTTTAACTAATCAATTCTTGTACCTTCCCAAATACCAGAAAGTGGCTCAGATTCATATCCCCATCTTCCTGAAAATGTATCCTGCCCAAATGTAATATGAACTTTTCCAGCATCTCTAGGAGGTTTATAAGTTGGAGCCTCTGACCATTTACCAGTCATTAGATTTCCACTTAAAACACCTGATATTTTGCCTTCATCCCATGTATATGTTCCAGTAACATTATTCCCTGTCTGTTCTAAAGTCATCACTCCCCAGGTTGTATCCCATTTACCACTTACATCAATTTTTCTTCTCTCTCGAACCTTTGGGGGAGTTGTTGCTTCTTCCTCCTTGGGAGTCGGTGATTCGTCATCTTTAATTGGAGTTATTTCTTCTGCTACTTTAGGAAAAGATGTATCTTTCTCAACTAATTTTATATTAGATGGTTTTCGAACTGGAATACATATTCTTTGTCCACAATAAATATAATTGGGATTTATAGTAGGGTTTTGCAGCAAGATTGAACTAACAGCACTATCATATTGTTTTGCTATCTTATTTAAACTGTCTCCTGGTTGAATAGTATGTGTTATATACTCTATGGAATAGTTTATTTTAATCAACTCCTTAATATATTTTACTAACATAATATTCTATGTTTTTTCAAAAGTTACACAATCTACATAGCTGTAAATCTAGAGTTAATCTCTAAATATATTATTCCCTTATATTTTAGACAATTGTAAATATAACAAATTCAAACTTAATTAGGTTGACAGAACTAATTTATAATAATATTATATACATAATACTAAAAAATTAAGTATAGGCATAGTAAATCTAACCTATTTCATATCCAAGACAAGTGAACCGAGCCCGTGTCTTTTTAAAATTATCATAGAGGAGTTATAGCGTGAAATTAACTGATATTGTGATTGTGATAGATGAAAATTATAATATTATATCTATTAATTGGAATAATGAACAATTAAAGAAGATATATAACCTACTTGGGATACATATATTAACTTCAATGTTAAATCTATCTTTAACATTGAAGTTAATAATGAGGATGAAGTTTTGGTTTGGAAAGATGAGACTTTTATATATGAAAAATTAAATTTAATGCCAAATCACATTGTATTATTGTTAAAGAAAAAAGACTATACGAATTATCTCTATGAGCAGACTTTCAATAAAATAGCTTCTGGCATTCAAATATATGATAACAATTCATGTGCTGTATTCTTTAACGAAGCAAGTAAAAAGATTTCTTCGATTTCCGATGACAAATATATTAATGGAACTCATCTTCTTGATTTGTATGAACTTGATGAAAAGTACAGCTCTGTTCTTACATCACTTAGAACCCAAGCTCCTGTTATTAACAGATTTGACAATTTCAAACTAGCAAAAGGAACAAAAATCACCAGTGTAAATACATCGTACCCAATTTTTCATAACAAAAAACTAATTGGTGCAATGTTGTTTGACCGAGATATTAGTGTCATAAATAATGAAATATCAAACTTAGAAAGCCTAAAAAAAATAATGCTCATGGAAGGTATCTCTTTTAGGAATAAAGAAAGCGATAACAAGTATAGCTTTTCAAGTATTATTGGTAAAAACAAAGCATTCCTAGAAGTTGTGGAGTTAGCAAAAAAAATTTCAACTCAAGATTGTAGTGTTTTGATTTATGGTGAAACTGGTACAGGAAAAGAATTATTTGCCCAAAGTATTCATGAACAAAGCCTTAGAAAAAATAATAAATTTTTAGCAATTAATTGTGCATCCGTACCAGAAACTTTAATAGAAGGTTTATTATTTGGTACTACTAAAGGTGCCTTTACAGGTAGTATCGACAGAGCTGGCCTATTGGAAGAGGCTGACGGTGGTACATTATTTCTTGATGAACTTAATTCAATGAGTTTGAGTATGCAATCTAAAATACTTAGAGTTATACAAGAAAATGTTTTTAGAAGAGTAGGAGGAGAAAAAAACATTAATATTGACATAAGAATTATATCATCATGTAATGAAAATCCATATAAAATAATTAGTGAAAATTTATTAAGAAAAGATTTGTTCTATAGATTATCAACTATAACAATCGAAATTCCTCCACTTAGAGATAGGATTGATGATATAGAGATTTTAATACAATCTTGCTTAAATCAATATAGCCTTAAATATTTTAAAAAAATCGAACATATTGATGAATCTGTAATTAAAATTTTAAAATCATATAAATGGCCTGGTAATATAAGAGAATTATTTCATATTGTTGAGTATGCTCTTAATGTAATAGAAGGCAATTCATGGGAAATATCCCATTTACCAAAGTCCTTTATGAATAATTTTAAGGAAAAAAAGAAAATAAACGAAAATATTAATATTAATGATGATATAAATATATATGAAAATGATTTACAAAATATAATGGAAATCTATGAAAGAAAGGTTGTAAGACAAATTTTAAAATATTACAATTTTAACATATCTAAAGCTGCCGCTTCCATGGGTATTAAAAGGCAAAGTTTACAATATAGAATTAAAAAATATGGTATAAAATTATAATCTTAATATAAAAACATTATCGAAAAATAAATACAATTTATCGATAATGTTTTTTTATAACACTGAATTAAAATTTTAGCTCTCCAATTTCTTTTTCTACTATATCAACAATTGTCATTTCTCTAACTTGCTCTAAAATATATTCTATGTCTGGATATATATATCTATCTTCTTCTAACATAGGAACCGTCAATCTGATATAGTCATGTACCTTCTTTGTAGTTGGAGATTGTTTTAAAGGTTTTAATAAATCAATTGCTTGCAAGCTAACCATAATTTCTATAGCTACCATATATTGAAGCTTTTTTGAAACAGTTAAGGCTTTCTTCGCTGCAAAATATCCCATAGAAACAGGATCCTCTTGATTAGCACATGTAGATATGCTATCTATTGTCGATGGGTGTGAAAGAACCTTAATTTCATTCAATAACCCTGCTAATGTATATTGGGGAATCATAAATCCATTATTCAATCCTGGATTTGACACTAAAAACGCAGGTAGCCCACCATTTAAATTTCTATTAACCATTCTATCTGTACAACGTTCCACCAAATTGCCTATAATAGATGCTACCATACATAGCATATCTGCATGAGAACCTACGTAGGATCCATCGAAATTCCCACACATTAATGCTTCATCTATATTGCTCTCACTAAATAATTCAGGATTATCACTTGATGAATGCATTTCGTTAATAATTACTTCATATGCTTCTTTTATTATTTTTTTACAAGAGCCATTTATTTGTGGCATAGCTCTTAGGCAATAAGCGTCCTGTACTTTATCATTTATGAATTTTTCACTGATCTCACTATTTTGTAATATTTTCACCATGTTTTCTGCTGAGTAAATTTGCTCAATATGTTTTTTAGCCTTATGAATTCTTAAATCGAGAGCTTTTACTGTTCCTTTTAGTCCTTCATATACCAACGCACCTGCAATTTCAATATTTTTCATAGCTACAATCATTTCGTATAGGGCCAAAATTGATAAAGCTGTTACTGTCATAGATCCATTAACCAATGACAACCCTTCCTTACAACCAAATTCTACTGGTACTAGATTATGTTCATTTAAAACTCTAATTGAAGCGAACTTTTCTTTATTCTTTAAAATGTATCCTTCACCCATAAAGGTTAGGGCTATATGTGCCTCTACTCCAATGTATCCAACAGAACCCTCTCCTGGTGCAAAAGGTATTATGTTGTTATTTAGAAATTCTTTTATTAATTTTAATGTATCTAACGAAATACCAGAATGCCCTTTACCTGTATTTAATATCATCATTAGCAAAATCGCCCTTACTTCTTCTTTTTTCAAAGGTTCTCCTACAGCACAAGCATGAGAGCGTACTATGTTTTTTTGTAATTTTACTGCATCTTCAGACGAAATTTTATATCTAACATTCTCACCAAAACCAGTTGTAACACCATAGATTAATCTATCTTCTTTCAAAAACTTTTCTATTATTTTTCTACTTTTAATTACACGCTTACTAAAATCATTGCTGAATTCAACTTTTGCATTATATTTTGTTATCGCTATAAATTGTTCTAAAGATAGCATGCAATCTGTAATAACTACATCTTTAATGTTTCTTACATTTTTTACACTTATATCCTTATCCATATTAGTCCCCTCCTTACTCTAATATTTTTTTATTAACTTTATGGCATTTTTAGGGCAATTATTTGAGCATATTGTACAACCCCAACACTTTTCAACATCAAACTTAACATGTTTATTCTCATCAAAATAAAATGCACCAAAATTGCATATTTTTGTACATTTTCCGCAATTTACACACTCTTCTTCGTGCCACTTTATTTTATAATTTGATTTTGGATAAATCCCTTTTGATCCTATTGTTTCAGCCATTTGTAATGGATAACAACAATATCCATCACAATTACAAATTGCATAATCTTCACCATTTTGCATAAGGCCTTTTTTATTGAATTCTTTTAGCCTTTTTTTAGCTTCATCTGAAGATATTACTTCTCCATAACCTCTGTCATAATGAGAGTTAATTGAAGTATCAAAATTCATACAAACATTTAATGGACTGTCGTGATAAAACATCATGCATTTACAATTGCATGGTATCATATATATTAAATCTTTATGCTTGTCTACAAATTCATATGATTCATCTAGCGTTAAAAAATCACTATTATGCACGTGAGTTTCTTGACCTTTCATCTTTGTACGCACATCATTTCCATATATCTCTATATATATTTTTTTATCCCACTCGTTCAGTGCCTCTTTTCTTTCTCTTGCAATTAGTGAATATGAATCATATTCATATTGCGCAAAAAATGGAAATCTCTCATAAAATTTTGAAATCTTGTAATGAATTGTCCTATTTTTTTCTACCTTATTCAATACAGATCTTCCATAGCCACTTTTAATGAGTTCAAAAGGTTTATCGCTTATTTTGTTATCTAAAATTAATTTAATAAGCATATCTTCAGTATATAAATCCTTTTTCATTAATAATATTAATTCTATTTCTTCTTCTTTTAACATTAATCTTGCTTCTTCATAAAATTCCAACGGAGTTTCAAATAACTCCATAGCTTTATTAAATTTATTGTTATCCATTTCAATTTACCCCTATTCATTTATTTTTTTGTTCCTGATAATATATACATATTTGATGTATCAATCATAATATCTATGTTAAAAAAATCTAAAAATTGTTTGCTTTCAGTATGCACTGGTAACAAAGGCGTAGAAATATTTGCTTTTGCAATGTTATTATGCATATTGTTTATGCATTCCTTTGATTCACTATGAGCTATTATAAATCTACCTTGATTGTTTAGAACATCATATATCTTTCTTACTAACTTCCCTTTATCTTCAAAATGAGGATATGCGCTATACATAACTGCTACATCAAATTTTTGATTAATATCAAAAATATCTGCTGCCAAATATTCAAGTGTTTTAGATTTGAATTTTGATTTTGCGATTTCAATCATATTTTCTGAAAAGTCTACTCCTAATAAATATGATGGTTTATACTCTAATAAAAACTTTGTCATTATTCCAGTCCCGCAAGCTAAATCAATAACACTGCTATTTTCTTCTATATTTACAAGGTAAGTAATAAACTTAAGTTTTTCAGTACTATGTTTACAAATATCATCCCATTTAAAAGCAACATCATCAAAGAATTCTTTTACTGCCAATTTTCCCTGCATCCATCTATATCCTTTCATATTAATTATTATCAATATAATTATAAGCAATTTCAATGCCAATCATTATAATCAAATATTGATATCCCTATATATACTTAAGTTTCAACGCTAGAAAAATATATTAATATGATTTTGACATTTTACTACAAATATACCTTTAGTGCAATTTAGGATTGCTCACTATCAATTATTAGTCTTACATGTTAAGATAAATCAAGTTAATTTCCGCTAGCAATATTATTTTGCATGCAAAACAGTATTGCTATTTAGTGAATTGAAATCTATATTTATATCAGAAACAACATACAAAAATGCTATAATATTCTCAAAATCATAATTTATTATGGCATGCAAATTGCAAATGCTTATTCACGTAAATACAAAATTATTAGGAGGATTATATGAAAAAGTTTAGAATTAATGTTATTGCAATTCCCATTGTCATCTTTGCTATAGTCATAGGCTCTAGCATTATTGATAGTGAAACTACAGCGACCTTTGTTATGAATGTGTATCTTTTCATAGCAAAATATTTTGGTGCTTTTATTCAACTTGCTTGTTTGATGTTTTTAATTGGAGTTCTTTATTTTGCTTTCTCTAAAGTAGGTAATATAAAATTAGGCGGTAAAGATGCAAAACCAGAACTTTCTACCTGGGCGTATTGGACAATTGCATTATGTGCCGGAATTGGAACAGGAATAATGTTTTGGGGTCCAATAGAGCCTGTATACTTCGCTTATCAATTACCTCAAGGCGTTGATTTTGAACCAGGAAGCGCAGGAGCAATTCAATTTGCCATGAATAAATCATTTATGCACTGGGCATTTACACCTTATGCACTTTATACTCTTTGTGGTACAGCTATAGCATATGCTGTGTATAATATGAAAATGCCTAATACCGTAAGTAGTGGTATGACACTTTTATATGGAGAAAAATTTCTTAGTAGCAAATGGAAAAATGTTGTTGATGTAATCGCTCTCACTGCCATATGTTCAGGTCTTGCAGGTGGACTTGGTAATGGACTTATTCAACTTGGTGCAGGGATTGAAATGATTTCTGGAATACCTTCTGGTCCAATGGTTTGGATTATAATAGCATTTATTATTACTTTAACATATACAATTTCAAGTGTTTCAGGACTTCAAAAAGGCATAAAATTCCTTTCGGATAAGAATGCATGGATATTCATAGCATTTTTACTACTAGTTATTATTGCAGGTCCAACTAAATATATTGTGGATTTAACAGTACAAAGTTTCGCACATTATTCAAATAGCTTTATTGAATCATCAGTATTCTTATCACCAGGAAATACTGACCTATGGCCAGAGTGGTGGGATACATTCTACTTAGCAGACTGGTTATCCTTTGCTCCGTTGGTTGGACTATTTCTTGCTAGAATTAGCTATGGCCGTACAATTAGAGAATTTGTACTAATTAACATGATTGCTCCAGCGTTATTTGGAGTTGTATGGTTCGGAGCTTTCGGAGGATTTGTATTAAATCTACAAGCAACTGGAGCTTTTGATATGATGGCTTATATTAATGCATCAGGTTTTGATGGTGTAATGTTAAAAGTTGCAGAATTTTTACCATTAGGAAAAATAATACAACCTGCTATTATATTTATAGTTATGTTATCTTATGTTACTATGGCGGATTCTATGACTTCTTCAATTTCAATTATGTCACTTAATGATACAAATGTTAAAGAAGCTCCTATTGGGATTAAAGTATTTTGGGGTGTATTAATGGGAACATTATCTGTTATATTTGTAACTGCAGGTGGTATCGACGGAGTAAAGACACTTCTAGCAATTTCCGGATTGCCGGTTCTTTTAATAATGCTTCTGTTCTTTGCAGGTGTAGTAAAAAGACTAGTTATCAATAAGAATTATTCAATTGATGAAGTAGTTCCTACTACTGAAATTGGATTAAAAGATTAAGTGCTAATTTATAGTAAATTTTAAAATAAGTATAAGTCATAATTAATTAGAATCGAGGTCGATACACACATATAAAGTGCACACCTCATTTAGTATTTTTATATGAAAACAATTTAAGCAATGACTTAAGAGGAGAATAAAATGTTAAATGCAGATAGTTTCAAGACAATTACACTTGGTGGTAAACTTTCTATAGAGGAGGTTGTAGCTGTTGCTAGATATAATAAGAAAATAGAATTTTCTAAAACCTACATAGATAGAGTGGTATCTTGTAGAAAACTTGTTGATAAGTTTTCTGATGAAGAACGTATCATGTATGGAATAACAACAGGTTTAGGAGACAACTGTACAAAGTTTATTAGTAAGGAAGATAGAGAAATTATTCAAAGAAATAATATATTGTCTCATGCAACTTCAGTAGGAGAACCTCTTAACACAGAATGTGTAAGAGCAATTATGCTTATAATGCTTCAACATTTTGGTAGTGGATATTCTGGTATTACTATTGAAACTGTTGAAAAGATAAAAGAGTTTTTAAATTGTGGCATCACTCCTTATGCGCCTCAACATGGATCAGTTGGATACATAAGTATTGAAGCACATATAGGTCTTGTACTTTTAGGAGAAGGCATGGCATATTACGAGGGAACTTTAATGTCCGGTAAAGATGCTTTGGAAAAAGCTAATATAAAAGAACATGTATTAAGTAGTAAAGAAGGATTAACTTTAGTGTCTGGAACATCCTCAGTTACAGCACTCGCTTGTTTAGCTATTTATGATGCAATAACAATTGCAAAAACTAATGATATCTCAGGGTCTATGTCACTAGAAGTATTAAAAGGAACTCTAATGGCAATGGATGAAAGATTGATGAAAGTAAGACCACATAAGAATCAAGGTGCAACAGGATATAATATTAAAAAAATACTTGAAGATAGTGAAATTACAAAAAAATATAGCAAATATAGAGTCCAAGATGCTCTTTCTCTAAGATCTATGCCTCAGTTACATGGTGCTGCTAAAAAAATAATTGATGATAGTAAAAATGTAATAGATATCGAATTGAATTCATCTGTAGATAATCCACATATATTTAGGTTATCTGAAGATGATGGTGAAGCAATAATGGGTTGTAATGCAGATGGGTCATATGTTGGGATTGCTGCTGATACATTATGTATTGCAATGTGTAATATTGCTAAGATTTCACAATGCAGATTAGATAGGCTAGTTAATAGACATGTTAGTGAATTACCTGCATTTTTAAATTCAAATCCAGGTTTAAATAACGGACTGATGATACCTCAATATTCAGCTGCAGGAATTTTAGGAGAAATGAGATTATTAACCCATCCAGCAACGGTAGATAATGTTCCTACATGTGCATTCCAAGAAGATTATGTTTCAATGGGTTATAATGCTGCATTAAAAGCATATAAGTGTGTAGGTTTATCGAAATATATAACAGCAATAGAGATATTGAATGCTGTTCAAGCACAAGATTTTTATAAAGATACAAAACCAGCTACTGCAACAAAAGCAGTGTATAATCTAATCAGAAAAGAAGTAAAGTTTATTGATAATGACAGAAATATGCATCCCGATATAGAAACAATAGCTCTTATGATTATAGAAGGGCATATTATATCTGAAGTTGAGAATGTTACTGGAAAACTTCAATTTTAAACATTAATAAACTAATCTTAATTAGCAAGTTCAGGGACAGTTTTTTTATTTGAGATTACATCTCAAATAAAAAACTGTCTACTAATCACTTATAACCATTCCCTTGAATCTCTAACCTACCATCCAAATAAATTCACCATTCCAAAACTTAATGACATAATGATTATTGAAGCTATTAAATTACCAATTAATATAGTTGGAAATGCATATTTGAATCTTAAGTCAAGAAGTGATGCAATAAGACTACCGGTCCATACCCCAGTACCTGGCAATGGAATCGCCACAAATATAAACAGACCAAGATAACCATACTTCTTGACATTTCCACTTTTGTTCATTGATTTATGTATTAACTTATTTATCATCTTTTTAAACGTTTTTGTTTTCTTTAAGTAGTTGAATATAGGTCTAATTGTAAATAAAATCAGCGGTACAGGAATCATGCTTCCTAAAAACGCTAGAAATGTCGCATGCAACGGTGTCATTCCCAGTGCAATCCCAACGGGTATAGCTCCTTTAACTTCTATAATCGGCATTGCTGCTGTAAACATTACTTTGAATTCGTTAGAAAGCAGAGCTAAAAAACCTATTAAAAATTCCGTCATATTAATTTCCTCAATTTGTATATTTTTTCGTATTTTAAATAATTAAAATTATATCATGAGCCTTATTATTTTGTCTAGTTAAATAAAAGCAAATAGCAGGAATACTACAGTTTAACGCAATAAAGGGATGCACCATTTTGCTAAGGTACATCCCCTTATTATTATTCACTCTCATACAACATCTCATACTGGTTATTGGAAATATCTTTGTAAATACGCTCAATTTCCGGTTCAATTAGTGTTTCTAGATTTTCATCGTAATTCAATTTAGCACAAATTCCACAGCTCGAACTTAGTTTTCTAGGAACAGGCTGTAATGAGCAAGTTATATTTAATTTCCTCATTTTATAATCGAATTTTAACGCACCAGATTGAGTATGAAAAACTATAGTATATTTCATTTTACTCCTCGAACAACAAAAGCATCATCTTTTTCTTCAATCTTGACATTGAATCCATTACTTAAAAGATATTTTTTTACATTAGTCTTTGAAGTGTTATTATCAGTTAGTACTTCAATTTCGTCAGAACTTGGATTATTATCTAAAGCTTTTTTAGTCATAAGAACTGGTTGAGGACATGAAGTCCCACATGTATCTATTCTCATATTTTCACCTCTTTAATTATTTTTTTTAACCAAATCTGAATTTACAACTGAGAGAACTATTAAAAATACAAAACAAATTATAACAGCAATTTGTCCATTTGATGTAGGTCCTTTTCCACTTGAAGCAAGAGCAAAATTATGAGCAATTGCTGCACCAACTATCATTCCTAATACTGTCACCGCCGAATCAGAATTTCCTTCCCCCGAAAGTATAAGCTGTCTTAATGGGCAACCCCCTAATAATACAGAACCCCATCCAACCAATAACATTCCTAAAAAGTTCCAAAGGCCGTCAGCATGAGCAATAGGTTGTTCAGCGAATCCAACTTTGAAACTACCTAAAGCAATATTACCAATAGCTGTAACAATTATAATAGCAACAAAACCAAGCAATAAATAATTTTGCTTAAACATAATTTGATCTCTCAATCCACCAACCATACATAGTCTAGTTTTCTGAGCTAATGCTCCTACAATTAAGCCGCATACTAAAGCTATTAAAATTGGTGCATGCTGACTTCCTGGACCTTCCGTACTAAATATTATAAATGCTGGTGCTGCAATTAGTAGTATAAATAACCCAATTCCCGCAATTGGCATTACATATCCATCAAATGATGAAGTTTTATAATTTCTTTTGAGAGTAAAACCTTTATTTAAAAATACGATTCCTATAACTATTCCTGCTGCAAATCCTACTAACCCTACGATTGCATTTAAATCTCCCCCGCCTATTCTCAATACCATTCTAAGAGGGCAACCTAAGAACATTAATGCTCCTATCATGACAGCAATACCTAGAAAAAACCTAGTAACTGGTGATGATCCTCCCTTTGATTGAAACTCTTTACTTGCCAAAGCTGTAATAAAAGCTCCAATTATTAATCCGATTATTTCAGGTCTTATGTACTGAACTACTGCTGCTCTATGTAATCCTAAAGCTCCTGCTATATCTCTTTCAAAGCATGCGATGCAGAAGCCCATATTTTTAGGGTTTCCTAGAGCTACTAATATTAATGCTATAATTCCAACTATTGCACCGGTGAAGATTATACCTTTTTTGCTTTCGAAAAAAGATAGCTTTTCTTCTGATGATACTTTTTCTTTTTCCATTGCAACCTCCATGTTTTTTAATTGTATTATATTTCACAAACATATAAATGTAAAATAGAAAAAAGTTTATAAAAAATACATATTATAACAAATATTCATAATGTAACAACGTCATAATTTGTAAAAAAAGTATTCACTAAAGTCCTTTACGTAAAAATAAAAACACCCCGAAGGGTGCTTTTTTAATTACTTATACTATTTAATGCATTCAATATGACTGTTACTGCTTCAGCTCTAGTTGCACTTGATTTAGGTCTAAAAGTATTGTCTGGATATCCTACTATTAGTTTTTGATTCACTGATGATGCAACATATTTTTTTGCCCAATCTGATATTTGATCTTTATCATCAAATGAAATTTCATACTCTTTAACCTCTAATTTTAATGCTTTTGCGACCATTACTGCCATTTGCTCTCTAGTAATTAATTCATCTGGACCAAATAAACTATCACTATATCCCTGTATAACCTTATTATCCAATGCAGAATTAATAAAATCTTTAGCCCAATGATTTCTAGTATCCTCAAAATTACCTTCTGAAGTAGAATTCATATTAAAAGCTTTAACTAAAACTGTAATAAATTCTGCTCTTGTAATATTGTTATCTGGTTTGAAAGTTCCATCTGGATACCCATTTATAGAACCGGAAGCAATTAATTTTTTTATATTATCTTCTGCCCAATGACCAGTAATATCATTAAACACTAATGAATTATCTGGGATAGCTACATCAGGTCTTTTTTTACTACTTCCTCCACCACCGTCTGATTTTTTGTTAATCACTATATCACTAGAAGTATATTTTAGTGAATCACAGTTTATGAAAGCTTTATATATACCATTTGGCAAGCTAAATTGAAAACTAAACTCACCATTCTCATTTGTTTTACCCTGGTCTATATAAGATATTGCATTGTCGCTGTTTCTACATACTTTAATAGAGATATCTTTGTTCTTTTCATTTATCTTACCATTTACATTTACCTTATAACCATTAACAGCAACGTTTATTTCCTCTTCTTCTCCACTTGTTGGTTCTTCATACACTACTATATTACTAGTAGTGTATTTTTTTGAACCACAGGTTACTTCTGCTTTATATGTCCCATTTGGCAAGCTAAATTGAAAACAATATTCTCCATTTTCATTTGTTTTACCTTGGTCTATATAAGCTATTGCATTGTCGCTGTTTCTATATACTTTAATTGAGATATCTTTGTTCTTTTCATTTGTCTTACCATTTATATTTACCTTGATACCATTAACAACAACGTTTATTTCCTCTTCTTCTCCACTTGTTGGTTCTTTATACACTACTATATTACTAGTAGTGTATTTTTTTGAACCACAGCTTACTTCTGATTTATACGTACCATTTGGCAAAGCAAATTGAAAACTATACTCTCCATTTTCATTTGTTTTACTCTGATCTATATAAGCTATTGCACTGTCACTGTTTCTATATACCACAATAGTTATGTCTTTGTTAATCTCATTTATCTTACCGAAAACAGATATATCTTCACCATATAGATTTACTTCAATATTTTCCGAACCTTCAGTAATTGTTTGAGCATAAACCAAACCGTTAAAAGCCATGAATGCAAGCAAGAAGACTAATATAACTATCATTTTTTTATATTTCATCATAACTTTCCTCCCTCTTAGGAGTTACTTTATCTTGGACTCCTTGACTCCTTACTTTATAACGCTGATTTCCAAAACATTTGATAATGGTTTAGCATTTGACCAGTTGTCCCAAATAAAGGCTTTAACTACATATTCTCCTGTTGAAGGAAGTCTGAAACCTGTAGTTATTTTTTCAGTATCACCAGGTTTAGTTGTATTAGTTATATATGCATAGTTCACCATCATATTAGAAGTTTTGTTGTATAATGCGACGATCAAAGTTGCTTCTTGTTCTTCTTTACTATTATTTTTGAGTTCTACAGTAACGTCTGCATCCCCACCAAGTTTAAATGCTAATTTTGGGTCTATAAAATTAATTCCAAAACCATATTCATCAACTTCAGAAGTACCATCATATATTGCATTCGCGAGCATTCTAAATTGATGAGATGGGTGTGCTCTATTTGTTATATGATTTGCAAATAAAGTTATAGTAGCATCTCCTACATGATCTTGTATAATATATGGTTTTCCCTTAGCATCATCATGTCCTGGCCACCATCCAGCTATGTAGAAATCATCTTCATTACTTAATGTTGCCAATACTTTAGAAGTTGTAGGTACAGTTTCTATCCAAGAAGCAGACTTATTGTATAAAATATCATTTTCACTGTATCTTCCTGTGATAACACTGTCAGTATCTAAAACAGCATTCAATACTCCTTCATAACTGTATCCATTTCTTCCACTTAAAAGTCCTGGTAACAATCCACTTCTTTCAATTGCATATATAGGATTCCTTCCTATTCCAACGTATGAAGTACCTCCTTCAATTAATGATTGAATTGAGCCCAACGAACTGTTAGATCCGTTAACTATTACATCTGCATCCGAATATGAGTCAACTAAATTAAATCCTAAGCCCTCTAAAACGTATACGGTTTCATAACCGATAGCTGCTACCTTAGGCTGTTTCATAACTTTAAGGTCAGCTTCACCTGTATATGGTGCTAACTCTAGGAAATATTTATTTTTTATTGTCTCTAAATCGTTTTTAGATACTACAAAATCACCTTTTTTAAAGTTTTCTCCAGCAGAATAAATCATTTGAACCAATTTATCTTTAGATAGAAGTTCGTTCACTGCTTTAATTGCATCATTATTAGTATTTTTGATTACAAGTTGTTCTAATTCCCAAGAAATTTTAGTTGAAGGTATATTTACTTCTGAAACTCTATCAGTTTTTCCTTCAAAAGCATCTTCTACTCTTATTTCATACTTGTCAAAACCTCTTAAATGTGGGAATGACATTGTTACTTCAGCGTACATTGCGCTCCAGTCAGAAACATCTGTACCATCATATAATATCGTATTAGCAAAACCACGTTTTGCTTGACGCATTGGTATTACATAACTTCCTATCGGATATGTAACATCACCAATTGTTACTGGAGTTTTTGTTTTTTCTATTTTTACACTATTTTTTACAAAATATTCAGCCATTTCATATGCTGCTAATGGGTTCTTCTGTAATTCATTATCTACAGGTATTACATAATATTCTGGGAAGAAATTCTTATTTTCTCCTCTATCTCTTCCTATTGAATCTCCGTTTGCATTAACTAGCCATGGATCAACATCTCTAGAATCAATACCTTCAACACCACGTCTATATATTTCCAATTGGTTTATAAATAATTTTTCTTTGTTTTCTAAAGCATACTGTAATGAACCAAATCCTGCATACATAAATGCATCGTTAGAATCTTGATTTAATTCTGGTATCTCAATTGTATGTCCTAACGAACCGTGCATCATTCCTAGTACTGCTGCATACATTGGAGCACCATCATCCCAACCAGCACCATAGTCAAACATTGGTATAATATAACTATCATACTTAGTATTTGAAATTCCAGCATCTCCTAAAGCTCTTGCATGGTCTATCATCCCATCCATTAGTAGGTCGAATTCAAAGTTTGGATCATGAGGTGGAGTACATGGCTCTATTAAAAACTCTGAAACAAAACCATGGAAATCATTCATAATCATTGGAGACCATTTTGCTAACCCTTGGAATACATTTGCATCCTCTACTTGTGTTTGATAAGTAACGTCTCTATTAGGGTCAAATCCAGCTACTGTAGTTCTTGTGTTATATACTCTTCCGTCAGGATTGTTATTTAGATTAAATAATAAAATGTAATTGTCTAACAAATCTTGAACATCTAATGCAACAGTAACTTCTACCCCATCCTTAACTGTATCAAATGTTATTACATCAAGTGTTGCTAATTTTTCTAACATGTCTATTTGAGCATCAACGCCATTTGATTCATCTGAATGTATATTATTAAACCAAATTGCTGGCTTATACGCTCCTGCTGTCCCATCATTTATTTTTTCAATAAATAATCCAGGATTTTCCAACATCATAGGTAATGTCTCATTTAAATAATCGTCAATGTCATCTTTACTTCTACCATACATTACAAATGGAATATCTCTACCTTCTGCTGATTGACCCATTGGATCATATTCTAAATATCTATCAGATTTAGCTATATCTATTATTCTTTCAACAGCAGTCAAAATCTCATCATATGTGTGATATGAATCATATGCATTTAGTTTTATTGCTGTTTTAGCTACAGTATTTGTAGTTTTATCCGATACTGCTAGATTATATTCTCCCAACAAATCAGGAAATACTGTTCTTGGATATGGTCTTCCTTGAAGGTTTGAAATACCCTCAAGTTTTGAATTAACATATGGTAAATCACATTTAATAACTGCTCTTACTGTATCTCCATCTATATATGGTTCAACCGCAAATTTAATAAATGGTGCTCCTGTATAAGTTCCTTTGTTAGTTAAAAATGATTTCCAATCTTCGAAAGGAAGGCCACCAAATGTCCAATCTAAGTTTTCTAATTCAGGTACATAGCCCAATTTAATCTCGACTTTAACTTCTCTTGCCTCTGACATTGATAATAAGTTTGTACTTGAAGTTATTCCTACATAACCTTTAACTGGAGGGGTAATTTTAACTAATAAATTAGTAAGAAGTGTTGTATATGTATATAACCTATCTTCAATTCTACCAGGGAATGCTTCATGCAAGAAAGTTAAATTATCTTTTTCTGTATGCATGATTTTGCCTTCTTTAACAGTTTCAATTGACCCATCTAATCCTGCAGTATCTTCCCAGTTTGTGCTTTCAAAGTATGCCCATGGTATACCTAATTTTTTAAATGATGAATGGTCACTCCAATCACCTGTTGTACCTATTGGGTATTCAGGATTTAAGCCATACTGAGTATCAACATCTAAATTTAAATCTTTTGCTAAGGATAAAATTTGATCATTAACCCAGCTACCTTCTCCTAATCCACCATATGTATACATATTATCTCCAACCAATACCGTATCAAGATTTATCATTGCTACTGTATTAGCTATTTCATATGTGCTCATCTGAGAAGCATAATACTTAGAGCCCTTAAGACCTACTTCTTCTGCTCCGAATGCAATAAATTTTATAGTATAATTGGTATCCACATCTTTTAGTATTTCAGCTGCTCCTAACATTACTGCAACCCCTGAAGCGTTATCACTTGCTCCTTTTGTTCCAACTGAATCATAATGAGCACCTACAATTACTTGCTTTGAAGATCTTCCAGATTTCACAGCAATAACGTTATTTGAGTTATAATCATATTCGATACCTGTTTCCTTATCTTTTTTTGTGTAAGCAAAAGGTTGAACTGTAGTTGAATAACCAGCGTCTTCAAATACATCAACTATATAATCTCTTGCCTCTATTTCTTTATCTGTACCAGCTTGTCTAGTTCCAATAACTTCTGACAACTGATATAAATGTCCATAGATTGCAGAATCTGTAGTTTTATCAACCTCTGGTAATAATGAACTTTTAACTGAAAGTGTTCTAAAGCTAGATTCGTTTTCTTCCTCCTCAAAGGCTTGTATAGCACCGAAAGGATTTTCATTTTTTACTGGCTCAAATGACTCTTCTTGTAAATCATATGAACTATCACTAAGTTGTGCTTGTTCTACCGCAAAAGCCGTAGGAGCAAACATCGACAACACCATAGCAATTACAAGCAAAAGTGCCAATTTTTTTCTTAACATATAATCGTCCTCCTAATTATTTTTTATATTTAACTCAATTGTTATACAATTGAAAAAATACCAATTTATGTTTTACTAATTTATGCGAGAACATATTTCTGTCAATTATTCTTTATATAATTTCCAATAATTCCATCAACCTATATATCATTACAGATGCTTGTGCTCTTGTTGCATTTTGTCTAGGTTGGAATGTTAAATCTGTCATACCCTTAATAATGCCTTTATCAATTGCTTTACTAACACTTTCAGCTGCCCATGATGATATTTCTTCTTTATCATTAAAGCTAATTTTACTAGATATAGTATCAATTTCTTTTAACTCCATTACCCTAACAATAATAACTGCCATTTCTTCTCTCGTGATTTTATTATCTGGATAAAAGTGTCCCTGAGAGCCTAAAACAACGCCAGCTTTAGCTACTGCTTCTACATAAGATGCAAACCAGTCCGAAGATTTTACATCCATAAATTTACCTGTATACTGTTCTTTCTTAAGTTCCATTATGTTAAATATCATAGTTGCAAATTGTGCCCTAGTTATATTCTCATCAGGCTCAAAGTTATCGTTTTCCATCCCTGCAACAATACCTTTTCCAGCTAGTAATTCTATTTCATTTCTAGCCCAATGATTTTCTATATCTTTAAAGCTTTTTCTTTCTCTAACGTTTTCACTAGTTATTTGCTCTTCAGAAGGTGTTTTGCTGTTTCCAGGATTTCCTGTATGAGAATCGCCAGAACCGGGTCCTTGGCTTGTACCATCTTCAACTTTAAAATTAAATTCGTATTGATTTAATTCAGTGCTTATTTTTCCATTATAATTTCCATCAATTAAATTAAACTTGAAACTAAATTCTCCATCATCATCTGTTTTTGTTTGGTCAAAATGTCGTCTTGTCCCATTTTTGTCTAAAATTATTAGTGTTACATTTGTGTTATTTTCATCTAATTTTCCAGATATATTTACTACATCACCACTTGTACTAACGCTTGGCAATATAACTGCAAATGAGTTACTTACAAATATACCTAAAATTACAATAACAAATAAGACAACCTTAAGTTTTTTCACTCCTTATCCTCCTCTAAAGTATGTTTTTATTCTAATTCTAACGCAACTAATACCGATTGTTGAATATACTTTCTCCTTCTATCTTCCACCCCCCAAAATCATATTTAAGAGAAATAACCATTTCTCTTCCCTTATTTTTAAAATCTACCAAAAACTCAACTTCTGCTTTATTGTTATCTTTATCGACAACAATTTTATTAATTTTTACTAACCTACCTATATCTATATCATAATCTGGGTGAATTAAAAAGTAATTCAAGGGTACTGCTCTCTGAAATGATGTGTCAAGAAAACTATATAATGTTAAACGGTCTGAATTATAATATGATTCAAAAAAAGATAACAATAATTTTTCTATTTCTTCATTATAATTTTTATTTATTACATTTCTATCAACTCTATCCATAAGCTCCTCTAAGTCACCACATAATCCTTCTAATTTACAGTGTTTTGTTTGTATAAAACTACATTCGATGAATAATAATGTTTTCCTTTATTTCATGTTTATTTCATATTTTATACAATTTGTCTTTACTTCCAATTAATAGTATACTAACAATTATGAAGATTGTCAAGATTCATCTCATAAGAAAACATGCATAAAATAATTTCAGAATTATTGTTTAATGCCCATTTTACAACAATTTTTCATTTTAGCATGTATTTTTTAAAATAAGTTTATATTTTAATTAATGGTATTTTTACCATATTATTCTTGTTTGTATAAAAATTCTTCGATTGCATAAAAACATTTCACCAGTAGTTATTCGTTCTAATTTTATACAAAATTATACATTTTTCTATTTTTATTTATTTATTAAGATAAATTTCATTTTATATCGACATTAATTTTATAATTTATGTATTATTAAAAAAAGAATCACAATCAGCAGTTGTTTGCTGATTGTGACTCCAATAAAAAACATATTATCTATTTTTTAATACTCTAACTAAATCACTAAATATGCCATATCCTGTTTGCTCAATTTCCGGATCATGCTCTACAATAGATATAGTTCCCATTAAATCTGTTGTAATAGAAACAACTGATGATGTTCCTGTTATACTTGATAACAAAGTGTCTATTTTAATTTCTTTAGGTTCGACCGTTCCAACTACTTGACCATTTTTAATACTACCATGGCAAAGAAGTTTTATTATATTTCCTCTAGTTTTAGCTTCTTTTATTTGTTCATAGGTGATGTCTTCAATTCCTTTTCTATTTATATCAGATGGGGTTATATTAGCTTGCATAAGTACGTTGAGTAATGCAGCTGTTTTGGCCGCTGCGTCCCATCCTTCTATGTCCATAGAAGGGTCTGCTTCAACAAATCCTCTATCTTTTCCCTCTTTAATTATAGCATCATATGGCTTTCCTTTTGCTAATTCTTCTAAAACAAAATTTGTAGTTGTATTTAATATTCCATTAATTTCAGTTACTTTACAAAATTGTAATGTTTCATCTACTAGATTAAAAATAGGTGTTCCATCCATTACAGTAGTTTCATAGTAAAATAAAACACCTTGTTTTTTTGCAAGTTCTTTTAATGTTTCATACGCCCATGCTATTGGACCCTTATTTGCAGTAATTACGTGCTTCTTTCGATTAAGTGCTGTAGTAATATGTTCTATAGCAGGTTGACCTGTGAATATTTGTAGAGGTGTCAATTCAACTAGAACATCGTATTCAACTAACTTAGCTATTTCAATTGAATTTAATTTTGAATAGTCCTCTTTTTCTTCATTAAAATGTAGCTTTTCTTCTATGTCTAAACAAGCATTTTCCAAATCTATTCCATTTTCATTTACTAAACTCCCCTTACTTCTAGTTGCTATTGCAACAACTTGTACATCACAGTCATATCTGTTTAATATTTCTTCATGTTTATCTAACAGTATTTTTGCAAAGGATCGCCCCGCATTCCCAAAACCCAACATAGCTATCTTTAATATATTAGTCATTATTTCTCCACCCTTTCTATATCAATGTTCGTATTATTATATACGAATATACCATTAACCAATGGTAAAATCAATAATCAAATCTCAATCCTATTAAATATGTAGTTTTGTATATGAATCTTTCCCGCAAATTGACCAAATGTATGTGTCCAATGTTTTCAAGAACAATTTATAGTATACTGAATAATATAACAACGAGCTTGTTCTCAAAATTCAATAGAAAAAGGTGTTATTTATGTGTTGCGGATCAAATAATAATAATAATAATAATAATGTAGCTGGTCAAATGGGCAGAAGATGTCATGGAAATGTTTTACCTGACTCAGGTAGAAGAAGAAGATGTAATTGCGACTTCGTTTATGAATGTTTATTAGAGCTTCTTGCTGGAGAAACAGGAAATGGAAATAGATGTTTTTGGGTTTATGAATGCTTATATGAATTATTAGCTGACGCATTAGAAGAAGACAACAACAATCATCACTGCAGATGTCCAAGGTAGTTATTATATTATAAATATATAAAAATAGGGCGAATAGTAAACCGCCCTATTTTAATGTTGTTCTAAATTTAGATTAACCGCCCGTCTTTTATTTCAATAATTCTATCTGTTTTTTCTGCTATTCTTTTATCATGGGTAATAACAATAAAAGTAGTTTGATATTTTTTATTTATATCTCTTAATAAAGAATACACATTTTCAGTAGTAGCAGAGTCAAGATTTCCCGTTGGTTCATCAGCTAGGATTATTTTAGGTTTATTTATAAGAGCCCTAGCGATTGCAGTTCTTTGTTGTTGTCCTCCTGACATATCTGTTGCAAGGTTATTCATCACCTTTGATAATCCAACTAATTCAAGTAATTCATCTGCCCACTCATCTATTTCTTTAGGGACTTTGAAGTTTTTTATCTTATATGGCATGAGTACATTTTCTTTTGCAGTGAATTCCGGCAAGAGGTAATGAAATTGAAATATAAAACCCATAGTCTGATTCCTAAGTTTTGCAAGAGACTCCTTATCAAGTGTATCCACTCTACTGCCATCAATAAAAACTTCACCACTTGTAGGTTTATCCAGTGTACCAATAATATTCAACATAGTACTTTTACCGCTACCTGATTCTCCAATAATAGAACTAAAGCTTTTTTCTTCAAATCCAACATTTACATCAAACAAAACTTGAGTTTTAATTTTATCTCCATATATTTTATTAATATTTTTAAGTTCTACTATATTAGCCATTTTTAATCACCTCTATTGGATTAAGCTTTGATGAAAGTCTTGCTGGAATTAATGAAGCTATCATTGCAGATAATATCGCAAACATACCCGATAGAGCAATAAATCCATAATTAATATATATTGGAACTACAGGTGTACCGTCAGAGTTTAGGGCAAATTTAGAAAATGAATACAAAAGACCGAACCCAAATAATATACCTAATACAGCACCTAAACATCCAAGCATCAAACCTTGAAATACAAATATTAAGCTTGCATCCCTATCTCTAATTCCCATTGCCTTTAGAATACCTAGTTGCTTTGATCTTTGAACTACAGAAATCGCAAGAACACTAGAAATACCCAAAAGAACAGCAACTAACACAAATACTTGAATCATATAACTTGAAACGCTTTGTCCATTAAGTCCGCTTAAAAGCTGTTCATTTTGGTCTTTCCAATTATCAACTTTCAAGTCACCTACGGATAAAGTATAGTCTAATTTTTTAGCTATAATATTTGCATTAAAAACTTGCTTTACTTGCATTTCTACAGATGTTACATTATTATCTAGCCCAAGTATGTCCTGAGCTGTATCAAGATTAGTTACAACCCACGTTTCATTGATAGATGATACTTTTAAATCGTATAATCCAGTTACTGTCAACCTAATTTTACCACCTGACGGAGTAAGTAAAACAATTTTATCATTCACATTTGTACCTGTTTTTTTAGCAAGATCTCTCCCTATTATTACCTCATCTTTTTTGTCTGGCATAATTCCTTTATAAAGTCCCTCGCTGAATCTATAAACTTTGTCTGCATCATAAATATTAAAACCTCTTAACAAAACTGAATCTATATCATCCTCATAATCAATATTTGCTGGTCCATCAGCTGAAACTGAAACATTAATAATCTCAGGACTACTAATTTTTGTTTCATAAACAACCCTATCCCAATCTTTTATTGTTTTATCTTTATTAATTGAACTAATTGTTATATGCGGTGACCTCCCAATAGTTGTATTAACTAAACTAATTTGAAGACCCTGAATCAAAGAACTAATAAATAGCTGAACTGCAACTCCTACAGATATACCCATAATTATCAAAATCGTCTGCCCTTTGCCCGATTTTAGAAAACGTACCGCTATATTAAAAGACAATCTCATATCATCCCTCCTTCAACTAATCATCTGAATTTAGAATTTTTTCGAAGTTCATTCTAAACCCACTTAATTTATTATTTTAACAGTCATTCCATCTATTAATTCTTCAGAAGGATTAACAACTACCATATCATTCTCTTTAATACCAGATATCACAGACGTTATATATCCATCCGATAAACCTGTTTCTATATATGTTTTCTTTATAATTTTATTTTCCAAAACAAACAAAAACTTTTTATTATCATTATCCTTTTTTATGCACTCATTTTTAACTGTTAATACATTATCTTTAGTGTCTATTTCAACTTTTGCATCACCATCAAATCCAGATGCAATTGAATTATTTGGATTTAAAATTTTAATCTTAATCTCAACTTTTGGTGTCTTACTTCCACTTTCTGAATCAATTTCAGCAGTCTGCCCAATTTGTGTCACCACTCCGTCATATGGTTCTAATATACCTTTTACAACTACAGTTGATTTTTGACCATCTTTGATTAATACCGCATCTTCTTGGGCAACCTTTGCCACAAATTCATAAGCATTTGTATCATATATCACAATTTTATCACTAGGGGATGTTTGTTTTGATTTACTTAATGGGAACTCAGTAACAACACCAGATATAGTAGAATAAATTTTATTTTTTTCTATTTTATTATTCAAGCTTTCTATGTCAAGTAGCTGAGATTTTATTTTCCTTTCTAGAGATTCAATATTTTGTTTATTGTTATCAAAGTAATCACTATATTTTAACTTTGCATCATTATAATTTAATTCTGCAGTTTTAAGGCTACTCTCTAAATCTTTAGTAGCTGAAACTTGTTTATCATATTCAGCCTGACTTATAACATTTTCTTCAAATAAATTTTTACTTTTTTCTAAATTTTCATTTGATAAAGCTAAATCTTCTTTTATTTTTAAGTACTCCTCTTTGCTTCTTGATAAAGAATTGCTAAGAATATCTTTTTCGGAACTATTAGCACCATTTTTCTCTAAATCTAAATCTGTTCTAAGTTGTTCTAATTCTATTTGGGATTTCTCAAGAGATGTCAACAATTCTTTTGAATCAAGTTCTACTAAAAGCTGACCTTCCTCAACTAAATCATTCTCATTTACATATATATTCAAAACATCTGAATTTGAAGGAACTGTAATTTCTTCATAGTTTGACGAATTAACAGTTCCTGAAAAATCAATATTTTTAGAAACACTACTAATAGTCGCTTTCATTGTTTCTACCTGAGCTAAATCTTTACCCCTATTGAATCCTAAAATATTTAACATGATAAAAACTAAAACTACTATCACTGAAATTATAATTATTTTATTTTTTTTATTCATAGACGTCTCCTTATTTTGTATTACTATATTATATACTAAATAATAGCAATTACGATTTTAAATTTTATTAGCTTTTATTCTTTGGAGGTTACCTATATACTACACACCCCTAGATAAAAATAAGACCTGTATGATATTATACCCATTATTATTTAAGTGTAACACTAATTAATTATTATTCATCCTCAACTTGAACCATACTATTTTTTGCTAAAATAAGACGATATTTAAAGAAACAAGAATTAAAACGCCGAAATTCAGCATTACAATTCCAACGTTTTTTATAATTACAAATTATTCTGTTATTTAATCTACTAGTCTATTACCTTCTAACTCAATAAAAACATCTGTAACTTTAGGGTCTAATTTTAACGCAATTTCTTCTTTTATCTTACGAACTGCTTCTTCCTTACTTAAAATATTCTTATTCATACTATTTGTTAATTCATCATAGTATTCTGCTACTGCTATTATCCTTGCTAATAGTGGAATTTCTTCACCTTTTAGACCTTTAGGGTATCCCGTACCATCCCATCTCTCATGATGAGACAAAACAGCTTCCGCTAAATCCATTGTATCCTCAAATGAATTCAATACTCTGTAGCCAACAACAGGATGTTGTTGCATTTCTTTACTATCTTCTTTAAATATCTCTTTATTAAGAATATTATCATCTAAAACAATCTTACCTATATCATGATAATAACCAGCTTCTTTTAATTTTTTTATCTGTGTTTCTGATAATTTCATCTTGTAACCAATATTTTCACAAATTTCGCTTACATTTATTGAATGAGTTTTTTCTCTTGGGCTTCTATCATGAAGTGTTTCCATTATGGTATTAACTGTATCAGAATTTATAATCTTCCTATTAAGAGTCTTTTCTTTATACATAGCACTTTCTGCATTTTCCATAGTAACTTCAATATCATCATCTATACTTGTTTTCGTAGCACAGCCCATTGATATACTACCTTTTATAGCAACTATTCGCTCTTTAGCAAACTCTTTTTTTATTCTTGATATAATTTTTTGCGCATCCTTTTTTTCTGTGTTGTGTAAGAGTATTGTAAACTCATCTCCTCCAACGCGTGCAGCAATGTCACTTTCTCTACAAACTTTTCTAAATATTTCTGCAGATTTTTTTATTAGTTCATCACCAGCTGCATGTCCAAAAATATCATTAGTAAGTTTTAAACCATTTATATCTCCAAAAATAATTGATATAGGAAAATTACTTATATTGTCTAGTCTTCTAAGTTCCTCATCAAAAAACATTCTATTATATAATCCTGTTAATGAATCATGGCAACTTAAATATTTAATATGTTCTAAATTTTTTCTAGATTCTGTTATATCTGAAAAAGTAACAACTATACCAATTATCTTGCCATCCTTATATTGAGGGTATGAATAATATTCTACATCAAAGCACGTACCATCTTTTCTCCAAAAAACTTCATCATCAACATGAGTTCCATCTCCAATCGAATGCGCCTTAAATATCTTACATTCTTCAACAATCATTGGTTTACCATCTCTAAACGAATGATGAATTTGTTGATGCATATTTTTTCCGATTAATTCATCTTGACTACTATATCCAAGCATTGTTAAACAACTAGCATTGCAATATGTGCAATTACCATTATTGTCAAGTCCAAAAATAGCTTCTGCTGCTGAATCTAAAATAAGTCTAAGCTGCTCTCTATTTTCATTTAATGCATTATTTGTTTTTTCAAGCTCTAATGTCCTTTCCTTTACTTTACTTTCAAGACTATTGATTAGCATATAAATAGTATCTGCCATCTTATTAAAAGATTTTGACATCATCCCTATTTCGTCATTTCTAATTATTGTTGCCCTTTGCAACAAATCACCATTAGCAAATTTTTCATTAATATCAATCAATGTATCAATTGGCTTTAAAAACTTGTTTGTAATTTTAAATGTAATCAATATTGAGATAACAAGAGCCAATATTGTTAAAAACAAGGTTAATTTAATATTTTCTATAATGTTTGTAATAAAAAGACTCTCTGGAATAGCAGTTACAACTAACCAATCGAATCCATCTTTATGGTGTGGGGTTAGTTTTATATATAACTTGTCTTTACCGTTATTAATAATAAAGTTGTTTTCATTTGTATTTACATACTTATTGTATGCTTGAATTATTGCTGAATTTCCTATCTCATCAATTGTTAATCTATTTACGCTACCATCCTTAAGAGTTTTAAAATTATTAATATCAAATGAGTTAGCAATTAAGTCTCTGGAGTTTATTTCCATAATTAAAGCAAATGCATTTTTACTTTTAACTATTTCTTTTAAATAATTATCGATTCTTGTTAGAGTAATATGTGTTCCTAAAACCCCCATAAGTTCTTTATCTTTATTATAAATCGGATAAGCCGCGGATACAGTTAAATCATCCATTACAAAATGCTTGTATACGGGAGAAAACACTGGCAATCCCGATTCCTTTGCTGCCTTATACCAATCTCTAGTCCTAGGATCAAATTTACCAGCATTTACAGCAATTTTATCTGCATTTGATTCATTAGTAATTGAATAGTACCATGACTCGCCATTGGTAGTTATATCATTCCTCATAATCTCTATTTCATTATTTTTATTTTTCCTAGCACCATAGTATTCTCCATTCTCAGTACCATAACTAAAGCTATATACATCATTTCCCATGTGATTACGCAAAACTCCAACAAAATATTTTTCTCGCTCTGCTTCGTTATTCATATCAACAATTCCATCCTCTATTAATTCATGATTTGCCTCATTAATATGCACAGGTATATTTATAAATTCATCAATTTGGTTTAAAATTTCTTTGTTCATGTCTTCTGATATTTTTTTTATTGTACCATTTGCGGAAGTAAACCAATTTGAAAATATAATATAGGAAATTATACTCACAGTAGCTAGTAATAGTACTATAAAAACAATTATCACTATACTTCTAATTGACATTGTTGCACTATCTTTTTTTATGCTTGTCCTTCTCATGATTCTCTTCCTTTCATTTTTATTTTTTATATAATTTGTAACCATTTAATAACTATACTAAATTAGCAAATGAAAAGGCTTGTATAATGCTCACCCTATATTCTGAGACTATTTATTCTACCTTGAGTTGTAAGAAAATTATTATACTCATCATTTTTAAGGAAGACGTTTATTATCAAAAACATTTTATCTATATTAATATAATATAGTTATTGTTAATTTTTGTCAACTTATTAATAATTATTACAGAAATTATTGTCTAATTAAAAACTTGACAGTTTTTTATTTCAAAGTATAATACTTTTAAAGAGTTTAATCTTTTACTTAGAAAGGAGAGTACATTACATGAAAGATAAAAGCTTACCCGTTGGACTTTTTAATGGAACAGTCGCTACCACGAATGGACTGTATCGTATATCTGACATAGATTTAAATTGTGCAAAGGAATTTTTAAAACAAAATGGCTACATTTCAGCGATTGGTCATGATGCTACAGCTGAAATTATGTCAGAATTATTAGGTTATCACATACCTATGAATAGAATTCAATTTCAACAAGAAGTAGGACAGATTGCAATTGTTTTTAAATTGAACAAAAGACCTCCTGAAGGTGAAATTTTAAACAGAAAGCAAGTTGAAGAAATAGGATATAAATTAAAAATTATGGAACGATTGGAATAGTACTAAAAAAAAGGCATATAATTTATTACAATGTAAAAAGGGGGGGTTTTATGTTTAATGATTTTATGACTATGGATATTTTAACAACTTTTGCTGGACTTACAGGTGCAGTGATGTTGATAGTACAATTCACTAAATCGGTAGTAAAAAATAAACTTGGTGACTCGTTTGTGAGACTTTATAGTTTTATAATAGCACTAATTCTTACTTTTGTTTTTGCAAGACAGGGAAATCAAGTACAGGACATTATTTTGACTATTATCAATGCAATTATGATAACAATGGCTAGTGCTGGTGGCTATGAAATGATATCTGATCCAATGGCAAGAAAAACAAAATAAAAATTTATAAATTTCATAATAATTAAATTAAAATAAACTATTTTACTTTAAAATTCTCGAGAACTCTGAAAAGAGTTCTTTTTATTTTGTTTTACATTAATTATTATTTAATTGGTTATACTATACATCAGGGAAATATTTTATAGAAAGGAGATTTCTAAAATGAAATTTAGAAACATATTATTGGCATTAATTATAATAATGTCTTTGTTTACAAGTTGTACACAAACACAAGATACAAATCCACCTGAAGCAACACCGCCTCAGACTTCTCCACCAGATACTGCAACTCCAGAAACTGCTCCAGACGTAATGACTACAGCTTCTATTGTAGATAGCAATGAGGCTTTTGAAGAAGCTATCAGCGACAATGGAACATGGATTATCTGTACATTAAAAGACTTGACATTTGATAATGAGCTTGTACTTGATGGTGAATATAAAAATGGTAAAAAAGATGATAATGGCAAGGATATTATTCAGCGTAAAATAGCTCTTTATACACAAGATGAAAATCGAAATGTAACAGGCAGATTTAACCTTACAGCACCTAAATTAACTATTAATAGTCCAAATGCCAGAATACAAAGCGGGACTTTCATTGGTGATGTTTATGTTTCAGCTGAAAATTTCCAATTAGTAGATGCAACAATCGAAGGAAATTTATATTTTATGACTGAAGATGCAAAATCATCATTTACAATGGATGAAACTAGTAAAGTAACTGGTACTCAAGAAATGAGCAAGTAGATACAATACTAACATAACAAAACACGCCCAGGAGGTAATTTCCTGGGCTATATCATTTTGTTTCTTCTTAATATTTCAACTGACCTTTTTAATGCATCTTTTGTTTTTACTTCTATTAACATACTTATATCTTTTTCTTTAGCAAAATTTATCAATTCACTTATATTTAATTCTCCATCGAAGGGAACTTGGTGATCATTTTGCCCTTTGGCATCGTGAAAGTGCATATGTGCTATTTTATTTGCGCTTTTCATTAGATATTGCTTATCTGTAAAGTTACTAACTGCATCATGGCCTGTATCCCATGTAAGAAATATATTTGGATATGTTATTGCTTTATTCAGAACTTTTTGAATATAAGTTTTTCCGAAGTTATGGCTATTTTCTATTGATAATTTTGTATCATACAAGTTTGCCTTTCCTGATAATATCTCAATTGACCTGATAAAGCTATTTAGATACTCATCTGAATATTTGTCATAAATATAAACTTTTTTATTAGGAAGAGTCATTTTAGCCCCTTCAATAATATGAAGGTTCAGCAATTTAATACCTGCTTCATATGACCAGTCTAAAGTATCTAAAAAGAGCTTTACAAATCCTTCTCTTACACTTTCATAAAATGTTCCTAAATCTGCTTCATCTGGCATATGCATAGTAAATTCTATATTTGTTTCTCTCTTTATTTTTTTAAGCTCAGCTGGATTTATATTTTGTATAAAATTATATGGTAAGTTCATATTAAGTTCAATAAAATCCAATTTTAACTCTATACACAAATCAACTAGATGTGTTAATGAAGTATATTCTACTAAGGCTGGCATTCCTATTTTAAACTTGTTATACATTACAGTCCTCTACTCTCATATTACTATCTATAAAACATTTCTATTCAATAATTGTATTTCATATTATAACTAATATTTATTATTATATCAATATCTAATAATGAATTTATTTAGTTTATATAAGATAGGATAATTAAAAAACTCACAAAGTTTGCTTATACTTTGTGAGTTTTATTTTTGCTAATTAAAATCTATTGCTGTATGAGTAATTGATGACTCTAAAATATCATAATAAGCCCAATTACTATCACTAATGTCGGTGAATCGAACAAAGTATTTAGAAATGTTCAAATCCACTCTTTCCTTTATTGGAGTTCTACCAAGAGATGCATTTATAATTTTTACAGCTTCCGCTCTAGTAATAGCAGCATCTGGTCTGAACGAACCATCCTCATAACCATTGATCCAGCCTAGCTTGTACAATGCTGAGATGGATCCACTTGCCCAATGTCCGGAAACATCTGCAAATTGAAGTTCTGACTCTCCTTTTGAATCTACATTACTAAATCTTGCAATAATTGACACTAATTCAGCCCTTGTTATAGAAGCATCTGGTCTAAAACTTCCATCCTCGTAACCGAGGATGAATTTATTCTGTGCTCCAAAGCTAACTGTATTTGCATACCATGCTTGAGCATCAACATCACCATAGATGTTTATATAATACTTATGTTCGTCATATGCAGATGACAGCCTTGCAATAATAGTAGCTGCTTCAGCTCTTGTAATATTATTTTCAGGTCTGAATGTTGTGTCCTCATAACCCTTTATATATGACATATGTTTTTCCAAGCTTTCATTTTGATTGTTTTTAACATAAGTATCATCATCATCTTTGTCAGGTGTATATGATATTGCATATTGGCTAAATCTATCTGTCTCAAATATTAGATAATTACCCTCCAATACCGTATCTAGAATTTCTATAACCCCATTGTGCACTCGGATTATTTTGTAATCTCTTCCTCCACGCATATTTTCCGGAATCTCATTTTTTATTTTTATAGGATTTTGTGTATTTTCAATCAAAGTCTCTGTGTTGTTTGTAATATTCTTTAATTTGAGATCAATATCAAGATACATTGCAACGCTTCGACCTCTTAGGAAATTTTCAATCTCGAGCTTTTGACTTTCGCTTATAGAATTTCCATTATCAGCAATCCCAAGCTCCAATTCCATTTGCTTTCCATCGGAAATATCAGAACTTACATCAACTGCTCCTCTTAAATTGTCTGCATCTACATCAACGCTTATACCTGACTTAGTTACTTTTGTTTCTAAACTACCTCTATGAATTATTAATGTATAGATTTTATTTTCATCAATAGAACCATCTGCATTTTTAATTTGAATTTTTACATTTGCAGTTTCTTTATCAATATCAGTTATCGTAACAGTATCCCCATTAATTTCAACACCTTCATTTTCGGTTGTAATTACTGATTTAGCATCTATAAGAAATACCGGCGTAACTTTAACCTTCACTTTTCCATCTACATTGGGCTTTGCTATAACTGAATAAACTGTCTCATCAGAAGGATCAACAATAGCTTTATACTGTTCACCCATTACCAAAAGATTAATTCCAATAATACTATTGTTATTTGTATTGCTTGTCTTAAATCTCCATATATTACTATCCGCAATACCTGTAAAATTATTGCCAGCTATATCACAAATAATATCGCTATCTATAGTTACATAATATTCAACTCCAAAACGCAATGGTTTTGTCAGATATATATTTACTTGCTTTTCCGAAACCTTAATACGATTATTTTTAATATCTATTCTCTCAAATACCTCACCATTTGAATTGAATATTGTAATATCTCCACCAATACCATCTTTTGACTTCATTACATCTTCGTTGAATATTGCTGTCAGTAACCCTCCATCTACTGGTTGAGCATTGTTAGCAGGAACTAATGATGAAATTATCGGTTTCTCAAAATCTAATTTATTTACCTCAACAACTTCCATATCTGCTGCATTTCCTACATTATCAGATACATTAATATCGTATTTGCCATTTACGTCGGCAATAAAACTATATTTCCCATTTTCATTCTTAATTTCAATATTGGTTCCATCTTTTGATACAGTCAATGTATTTAGATCTATTCCACTATTTTCTTCAAAAATTTCAAATGTAATTATTTGAGGAGTATTCTTAGGAGTTGTAGGATTCCCTTGAATACTTTGAATAGTTGGTTTTGTTTTATCAATTTTGACTACGATAATATTACTTGAGTCACTATTCATACCTCCATTGCTTATTGCTCTGAAAGCATAAGCTTTATCAGTTGTATCATTGATAAGTAAGGATGAATCCGTAATATCAATCCAACTCGATCCTCCATCTGTCGTATATTGATATTTCTCTATACCAGAAGGAGCATCTCCGCTTAAAGTGATTATAACGTCACTGCTAGTCCACTCTCCATCATAATCTGTTTCCTCTGCTGTTACTACTTGGTCTATTGAAATATTCATATCAAAACTTGTTTCTGCTATGATATTCCCAGTTATATTTTTAGGTTGAAGAAGATTATATTGTGAAGCACTTAAACCACTTAGAACGTAACCAGAAATAGTAACAGACTTATCATTATTAACCTTTTCATCATTAAACATTGCTATCATATTAGATGAATCTAGTACAATATCATCACCTTCTATAACGCCATCTAGATAAGCTCCCGTTACATTAGATGTAGCATCTGTAGTTCCATCATATGTTTTATCTGTTATAGTTATTCCTTTCAAAGTTACTTCTCTAAAATCCATCTCTACAGTTGATGAACCACTTAACACATTGTAGTTTGTTCCTCTGTCTACCCTGTAATATACCGTGTAGCTTCCTACATTCTTATATGCTGGATTTTCTGTTGTATATTCTCCTGTTTCGCTTGTACTGTATGTTACTATTCCTCCATTTGTATCAACTACTATTATACTATGGTTTTCTCCGTCATACTCACCACTGTATGGTGTTACTGTTATATCGTCTACATCTATATCTGTTTTAGCTATCTCTACAGTTGATGAACCTTTTAGTACATTGTAGTTTGTTCCTCTGTCTACCTTGTAATATACCGTGTAGCTTCCTACATTCTTATATGCTGGATTTTCTGTTGTATATTCTCCTGTTTCGCTTGTACTGTATGTTACTGTTCCTCCATTTGTATCAACTACTGTTATACTATGACTTTCTCCGTCATACTCACCACTGTATGGTGTTACTGTTATATCGTCTACATCTATATCTGTTTTAGCTATCTCTACAGTTGATGAACCTTTTAGTACATTGTAGTTTGTTCCTCTGTCTACCTTGTAATATACCGTGTAGCTTCCTACATTCTTATATGCTGGATTTTCTGTTGTATATTCTCCTGTTTCGCTTGTACTGTATGTTACTGTTCCTCCATTTGTATCAACTACTGTTATACTATGACTTTCTCCGTCATACTCACCACTGTATGGTGTTACTGTTATATCGTCTACATCTATATCTGTTTTAGCTATCTCTACAGTTGATGAACCTTTTAGTACATTGTAGTTTGTTCCTCTATCTACCTTGTAATATACCGTGTAGCTTCCTACGTTTTTATATGCTGGATTTTCTGTTGTATATTCTCCTGTTTCGCTTGTACTGTATGTTACTGTTCCTCCATTTGTATCAACTACTGTTATACTATGACTTTCTCCGTCATACTCACCACTGTATGGGGTTACTGTTATATCGTCTACATCTATATCTGTTTTAGCTATCTCTACAGTTGATGAACCTTTTAGTACATTGTAGTTTGTTCCTCTGTCTACCTTGTAATATACCGTGTAGCTTCCTACATTCTTATATGCTGGATTTTCTGTTGTATATTCTCCTGTTTCGCTTGTACTGTATGTTACTGTTCCTCCATTTGTATCAACTACTGTTATACTATGACTTTCTCCGTCATACTCACCACTGTATGGTGTTACTGTTATATCGTCTACATCTATATCTGTTTTAGCTATCTCTACAGTTGATGAACCTTTTAGTACATTGTAGTTTGTTCCTCTGTCTACCTTGTAATATACCGTGTAGCTTCCTACATTCTTATATGCTGGATTTTCTGTTGTATATTCTCCTGTTTCGCTTGTACTGTATGTTACTGTTCCTCCATTTGCATCAGCTACTGTTATACTATGACTTTCTCCGTCATACTCACCACTGTATGGGGTTACTGTTATATCTTCTGCATCTATATTTAACTTGCTTATTTCTACAGTTGATGAACCTTTTAGTACATTGTAGTTTTCTCCTCTGTCTACCTTATAATATGTAGTGTAGCTTCCTGCATTCTTATATGTCGGATTTTCTGTTGTATAGTACCCTGTTTCACTTGTGCTGTATGTTATCGTTCCTCCATTAGCATCAACTACTGTTATACTATGGTTTTCTCCATCATATTCTCCACTGTACGGTGTTACTGTTATATCTTCTGCATCTATATCTGCTTTAGTTATTTCTACAGTTGATGAACCTTTTAGCACATTGTAGTTTGTTCCTCTATCTACCTTATAATATGTAGTGTAGCTTCCTACATTTTTATATGCTGGATTTTCTGTTGTATATTCTCCTGTTTCGTTTGTACTGTATGTTACGGTTCCTCCATTAGCATCAACTACTGCTATGCTATGGTTTTCTCCGTCATATTCTCCACTGTACGGTGTCACAGTTATATCTTCTGAATCTATGTCTGTTTTAGTTATTTTCACAGTTGATGAACCGTTTAACACATTGTAGCTTGCTCCTCTGTCTACCTTGTAATATACTGTGTAGCTTCCTACATTTTTATATGCTGGATTTTCTGTTGTATACTCCCCAGTTTCGTTTGTGCTGTATGTTACTGTTCCTCCATTAGTATCAACTACTGTTATGCTATGGTTTGCTCCATCATATTCTCCACTGTACGGTGTCACTGTTATATCTTCTATAGCTATATTTATTTTACTAATCTCTACAATCGATGAGTCATTTAATACATTAAAGTTTGTTCCTCTATCCACTTTATAATATACTGTGAAGCTTCCTATATTTTTATATGCTGGATTTTCTGTTGTATATTCTCCTGTTTCGCTTGTACTGTATGTTATCGTTCCTCCATTAGCGTCAACTACTGCTATGCTATGGTTTTCTCCATCATATTCACCGCTGTACGGTATCACGGTTATATCTTCTGGGTTTATATCTGCTTTATTTATTTCTACAGTAGATGAACCATTTAATACATTGTAGCCTGCTCCTCTGTCTACCTTGTAATATACTGTGTAGCTTCCTACATTCTTATATGCTGGATTGTCTATTGTATATTCTCCTGTTTCACTTGTGCTGTATGTTACTGTTCCTCCATTTGTATCAACTACTGCTATGCTATGATTTTCTCCATCATATTCTCCACTGTACGGTGTCACTATAATATCACTTAGATCTATTGTTCCAAGATCTCTTCTAATATTCACAGAATAAAATTTTTCTGTAACACCATCTATTGCCGTTACTTTAACATATGCTGGCACAATATCACCTTGAATTAGAGAAATTGATTCATCACCAGTCAACCTCAATGTGAATTGTGGATCTGAATAGAGCTCGAAGCTTGCTTCTGGCGCTACTTGAATATCACCTATGTCTATTGCAGTTTGACTATCTGGAACGTTTATATCCCATATTATAGAATTTTCAGGATTTGCTCCGGTTTGTCCTCCTGGTGTACTATCATTTTTTCCTGCGACACTAATTAAACTAGCATCGTTACGAGCTATTATACCACCAACTTCTGATGTACTTGTTTTCATTGCTGAAATAAATAAACCAGTATCATATATAGTATCGCTTGTATCAGCAATAACAATTTTCAATGTATGTATTGTACGTGTTTTATCAAGCAAAGCATTAATAACCTTTGGAGCAGATATTCCATCATACTCAATAGCAAGTCCACTATTTGTATTTAATTCAGCATCAGACACAACCTTTAACGGTATACCACCTTCAAATTTGGCATAATTAACATCGTCTACAATAATTGCTGCTCCGTCCACTACATCATCTAGATATTCAGGATATTCATCGGAACCAAACATGAACATAAAGCTCACTGCTGGGATGCCTTCAGGTACTGTAAAATCAAATTTCAACGAAAATGAATCTTTTGAATCTGATACACCTGCATAATTCTCTACGTCTGAATCACTTGGGCCTCCACTTTCAACTCCATAACTTGAGCTTGTATTTGTTTCAGGTGGTGTACCATCTCCCGACGTAACCAAAATACCAGGCGGGAGAGAAAAACTCGTAGCCTTTCCTCCAACAGACATTGTTCCTAAATTAATAGAATCAAACATGGATGTTGCAGTTAACACTCCAATAGAGGACACTCCTCCTGAAATTGTAATATCTGAATTTTCTGCCAGCAGATGATTTGCTAGCTCTGGCGCTGAATTAGGAACAACAAAAGGCCCTGCAGCTAATGTCGACATTAGAGACATCATCATAGGTTGAGCCACCGCAGTAACTGCAGTAACCTCTGGAAGCTCAACTCCTTCAGCAAGAATACAACTTCCTGTTAGAACTGGCGCAAACACATATGTATTCTGTGAAGAACTACTGTTTCTTACAGATTCGCTTTGTTCCTTATCTTTAAGTTTCCAATCAACTTCATAAAATGTGATTTCATGAGGTTCTTCCTCAAGATCAATTGATGATTGATCCTCACCACCAAGCATTGTATACCCCATTGCCGTCAATTCTTGTGGCAAGACCAGATCTGAAAATTGATCCTCATCTGTTATATACTGAGTCTCTACGTCATCTTCTAGTTCATCGAATGATGTTATAAGAAAACTAGACTCTTGTTCCGCATAAACCGGAACTGTTAAAACACTTAAGCTCATCATCACTACCAATAGTAAAGAAACGCTTTTTTTTAATATCATAAATTACCTCCAATCTTATTGTAAACGCTAACAATAATCACAGTTATGAAAATTATTATGTCATAATTTAACATAATTCGACAAATATATCAAGAGTTTTATTTAATTTTTTCCATCCTATATTACATTTTTTCCTGTCATATAATAATATTAAATCAGTGAAATTATTTTAAGTTAGCAGGATTTGTTATAATAATCCCACATAAACTAAATAACAGATAAAGCAACTTATTAAGCATTATCTGTTATTCTTATAATTTAACATAATTTTAAAAAAGGTTATTGAATTATTTTTTTGCACTTAGGACAACTTATTTTTATATTTCTTATATTAATAGGTACACGAAGTTTTGCGTAACATTCTGGACATTCGGCTACACGATGATCAACAAGATTAAGAATTTTTTCTTTATCCAGTCCAACAACTACATCATTCCCTATTATAAATGTAGGTACCCCCGTTATTTTTCTTTTAATTAACTCTTTACGAGCTTCATTATCAACTTGTATATCCCTTTCTGTATAATGGATTTTATTTTGTAAAAGAAACTCTTTCGCAGTCTTACAGTGTGGTCAAGTTTTTGTAGTAAAAACCGTCACATTCTTCATTGTATGCCTCCTCACATATTATTATAATTCAAAAAAATACCAAGATTATTCACTAATTGTGCTAACATCATTGCATTTTTTAATAATATCTAATGCTTCTTCCATTTTGTCTTCATCAACTCTAACTATAAATGCGGATTTACCAGCTTTTGAAGGGGTGCAAGTGTGTGCATACTCAACATTTATGTTATGTTGATACAATAAATTTACGAATTCGTACATTGAACCACTTTTGTCCTGTATCTCGATGCCTAAAACATTTGTTATATTGATTCTAAAACTATTTTCCTTCAAAATTTGTTCAGCCTTGTCTACATTATCAACTATTAATCTTAAAACTCCATAATCTGCTGTTTCGGCAATTGTTAATGCTCTAATATCAATGTTATTGTCGGCCAATAACTTCAACACATCTTTTAAACGACCTTTTTTGTTTTCTAAAAAAATTGATACTTGTTTAAACATATATATCACCTCTAATTATATTTTTTATATGTTTCTTTTATCTATTACTCTTACTGCTTTACCTTGACTTCTTGGTATTGTTTTTGGTTCAACGAATCTAATTTTTGCTGATATACCTAGAACGGAAGATATTCTATTCATTATTCTTCTTTCTAAGGATTCTAGTATACTTATTTTATCAGAAAAAGACTTTTCTGACAACTCTACTAATATTTCTAATTCATCGAGATTTCCATTTCTAGTTACTATTAGTTGATAATGAGGTTCCACTTCACCAATTTCTAGCAAAACACTCTCTACTTGAGATGGGAATACATTGACACCTCTAATAATTAACATATCATCTGTTCTTCCTGAAACTCTTTGCATGCGTACATGTGTTCTGCCACATTTGCATTTTTCTGCTGTAAGCATGGAAATGTCTTTTGTTCTATATCTTAATAAAGGTAGCCCTTCTTTTGTAATAGTTGTGAATACAAGTTCGCCTTTCTCTCCATATAGTAATGGTTCTAAAGTAATTGGATCTATAATTTCAGGGATAAAATGATCCTCCCATATATGCATTCCATTTTGACATTCGCATTCCATTGAAACCCCAGGTCCCATAACTTCAGATAAGCCATATATGTCATATGCTTTAATATTTAATTTCTTTTCAATTTGTGATCTCATACTTTCAGACCAAGGCTCTGCACCAAAAATCCCAGTTTTTAATGATATATCTTCCAATTCTACACCCATCTCCTCCATTGCTTCAGCTAAGTAAATAGCATATGATGGTGTACATGCCAAAGTTGTTGCTCCAAAGTCTTTCATAAGCATTATTTGTTTTTCTGTATTGCCTCCTGACATAGGAATTACTGAAGACCCTAATCTTTCTGCACCATAGTGTGCTCCTAATCCACCAGTGAATAATCCATATCCATATGAAATTTGTATAACTGAATTTTGGTCTGCACCTCCACATACCATTGATCGTGCTACAATTTCAGACCAAGTAGTAATATCATTTCTAGTATATCCAACAACAGTAGGCTTTCCAGTAGTACCACTTGATGCATGGAGTCTAACTATTTGTGACATAGGTGTCGCAAATAATCCATATGGATAGTTATCTCTTAAATCTTGCTTTGTTGTAAATGGTAATTTAGATAAATCATTCAATGATTTTATATCTTCCGGTTCAACTCCTAGTTTTTGAAAGGCATCTCTATAAAAAGGTACATTGTGATAAATTCTCGTAACCATTTGTTGTAACCTTTCTAATTGTAACGCTTGTAGTTCGTCTCTTTCCATACATTCTTTTGCTTCATTCCAATACATTTAATTATCCTCCATATTATTATATAGTCTTTAAAATAGGGTTAGGGCCTTACGCAGCATACAAAAAACCTCTCATCCACTTAAGGACGAGAGGTTAACTCGCGGTACCACCTTCATTGACTGTATGAATACAGTCCACTCATTGAAGAATACGCAACAAAATTTGTTTTAATATTCTCTTCTACTAACGTAAGAATAACGATCAAGCCTACTAAAGTTCAGCCGACAACTCATGAGGGAACTTCACCAGAATTTCAATTATCGGCTTTCACCACCCCGACTCTCTGTATATTTTCCTAAAGGTTACTTTCCTCAATCACAGTATTTATTTTGATTAATTTTATTTATTATATTTTAATTTTATTTATTTGTCAATATTTTTTAATAACAAATTTTAACTTAAAAATTGCAATATCAAAGTCACATAATTATTTCTAACTCACTATTCCCTTTAAGTGATTCATATGTGTATGTTACTGATTTAATTTTAATCTGCTAAATGTTAAAATATATAAATTTATTTTATAATAATTAAATATATATAAAATATTGTTATTTGACACAATATCAATGTATAGATATAATCAGCGTAATGTTTTTGAAATTTCTTAGGCACTGGTCTATACTTTGTTACGTATAAATTGAGTTATGTATTTTGTGTTTATATACAACATAGCAATTTTAATCAATATATAAGGATGGTTTTTCATAATGATAGTAATCAATAATCTTACTAAGTCTTATAATAATAACTATATTCTAAAAGATATTAACTTGCATGTTGGTAAGGGTGAAATTTTTGGAATTGTAGGACAAAGTGGTGCTGGCAAGTCAACCTTACTTAGATGCATTAATGGGCTAGAGAAATTTGATGAGGGAAAACTAATTGTCGAGGATACAGATATTTCCAAGTTATCAAAAAATGAATTAAGGATTTACAGACGAAAGATTGGAATGATATTTCAAGATTTTGCTTTATTAAGTCGAAAAAATATACTTCAGAACGTAACGTTACCAATGGAATGTTGTAAGTATAATAAAATTGAAATGATTAGCAAAGCTGAAAATCTATTAGATTTAGTTGGTTTAAATGATAAAAAAAATTCTATGCCTTACGAACTTTCTGGAGGACAAAAACAAAGAGTAGCAATAGCAAGAGCATTGACATTAAATCCTGATATATTACTTTGTGATGAAGCAACTTCGGCACTAGACCCAAGTACTACAGAATCAATCCTAGATTTATTAGATACTATAAATAAAAATTTAGGTATAACTATTGTTATAGTAACTCATGAAATGTCAGTAATAAAAAGTATTTGCGACAAAATGGCGATTATATCTAATGGGAAAATAGGTGCAGAAGGTTCAGTCGAAAGCATTTTTGTAAAAGAACCCCCTGTATTACAAGATTTGATTGGAAGAAAAAAGATTATAGTTAATTCTGGCTATGAAATTATTAAAATGCCAATTGAAAATTCAAATATTAACAGCTCTATTTTATATAATTTAGCAACTAAACTTAAAATACCATTTTCTATTATTACAGCAAATGTGGAACAATTTAGAACCACTAGCTTTGGACATTTATATTTAAGTGTTGATAGAAAACAAGTTCAAATTGTCTTAGAATTTTTAAATTCACATAACATAGATGCAGTATTATATAAAGATATAAATTACTTAGGAGGAAATGATAATGTTTTTTAATCTTTCAACCACTAGGTTATTTGAATATTTACCTAAGATAATAATTCCTGCTCTTTTTGCAACTATGAGAATGCTATTTTTCTCAATGATATTAGGTTTTATTATAGGAACAATAGTTGCTATTCTATTAGTTATGACATCCCCATATGGATTAAAGCCAAACGAAAAATTTTATAAAATTCTTGGCTTTGTTGTAAATATGATTCGTTCTTTTCCTGTCATTATTCTTATTGTCGCAATATCTCCAATAACAAGGGCTCTAGTAGGTACTTCAGTTGGTGAAAAAGCGGCGATTGTTCCTTTAACTATAGCTGCTTTTCCAGTTATTGCTAGATACATGGAAGCTAGCCTAAATGAAGTAGACGCAAATGTAATTTTAGCTGCAAAATCTTTTGGTGCTTCTGATTGGCAAATAATAATGAAAGTTCTTTTTACTGAAGCATTACCATCTATAGTGTCAGGATTAACAACAACAACAATATTATTTTTGGCTAGTACAACATTAGCTGGGGCAGTAGGCGCGGGAGGACTTGGAGCAGTTGCTCTAACCTATGGTTATCAGAGGTTTGATGATGTAATGATGTATGCTATAGTTATGATATTATTTGTTATGGTATTAGCAATACAAGGCTTAGGAGAATTATTATATAAGAAAGTTAAAAAGCAGAAAAATGATTAAATCTAAAAAAACAAAAAGGAGTTAATAAATATGAAAAAAATGTTTTTAATGTTATTATTAGTTTTATTGATGTTATCTTTCGTAGGATGCGGTGCCGGTGTTTCAGAAAAAAACGAAGGTAATGTAGAAGATGAAAAGATTAACATCACAATTGCGTGTGCTGAGACTACTCAAGCATTAGTTGATGCTGTTGTTCCAATTATGGAAGAGAAGGGATATCATGTAGAATATCAACTTTTCGATAACAATGTAAATACTTTAGTGGCTACTAATGACGGTAGTGTTGATAGTCTATTTTTAGTACATAAACCTTTTATGGAAAACTTCAATAAATCAAACGAAGGAGATTTAGTAATGTTGGAGCCTCATATTTTTGCAGTAGGTATGGGACTTTTCTCAGAAAAATATAGTAGTATTGGAGAAATGCCCGATGGTGCTTCAATTGCAATTATGAATGATTCCATGAATATGGATAGGGCTCTTAGAATCTTTAGTGATGCTAAATTACTTACTCTTAAAGAAGGTGTCGATAAGTATACTTTGCTTGATATAGTTGAAAATCCTCATAATTTTAACTTTGTTGAAATGGACCAAACACAAACAGTACGTTCTTTACAAGATATGGATGGAGCAGTTGCATTTTTTAGTCATATGAAAAATGCTGATAAAGATTTTAATTCCTATTTAATTAGAGATCAACATCCGGAAAACTATCCTCAAGGCGTTATAGTGAAAGTTAAAAATAAAGATGCAAAATGGGCAGAGGATTTAGTGGAATCTCTCCGAAGCGATGAAATAAGAAAATTTTCTGATGAGTATTATGGCGGATTGTATGAATATATAGATTAATCAAAGCTGAAGGAGATTTGAATGAAAAATAAATATTCATTATGTTTAGAAACTTTATTAGAGTTAGAAAGAAAACCAGTAGGAATTAAATTCTTACTTTCAGAAACCGATTTTGAGTCTAGTAAATTACTTATACATTCAAATGGAATGCCATACTGTACGGCTATAAGAAACGCAGGTAATGGTCATAAGTACAAAATGGATGCAGCACACTGTAGTTGTATTGCCGCATCAAGAGCTTTAGGAATGGTGGATATTGCAGAAGAAGTAAGCTCTGGTATTCGACATGCTAACCTTGGAGTTTATAAAAACTTGTGTATCAGTAGGTCGGTAGCGAAAGATATGGTTTACTGCAATCATAAATGTGTTGGCGTAGAAATTATGCCTCTAGAAGATTTTGAGGAAAGAGATCCAGATATTGTCATTATTGTAACTAACCCGTTTAATTCTATGAGAATTGTACAAGGTTATGCGTACCATTTTGGTCAACTGAAAAATATAAAGATGTCAGGTATGTGTGCAATTTGTCAAGAATGTACTTCTTATCCATTTGAAGAAAACATGATGAATATCTCTATGCTTTGCTCAGGTACAAGATGTGTAGCTCAATGGGGAAAAGATGAAATGGGTATAGGTATACCTTATCACTATATTGATAAAATTGTTAATGGTATCCTAAATACGGTTAACCCTATGGAGAACAATAAAGATAAAAAAATAATTGACAATAAATTGAATTCCAGCGGTCTAAAAAACAAACTAGAAATAACTTATAACCAAAATTATTACAGGGGTGCTTACGGTACACCTGAACAAATGGAAAAAAATAAAAAATAATCTTAAAATATTTATTTAAAAATAACCACCTATTATTTTACTGAAGTTTAGTAAAAAATAGATGGTTATTTTAACTACTTATTTATACTCATTTCTTTTATCTATTGCTTCATCTTTTATTTCTTTTTTCATGTTCTTTAGAGATTGTTCTCTTCTTTTGTTTTTTTCTTCTAATTCTCTTTTCTGTTTATTATCATCAACATTATTTATAAGTTCCTCAGTTTTTCTGTAATTAACAATAGTGTTATTTATATTGCTTTGGATTTTGTTGACATTATCTCTTCTATCATCTGGTTTTGGTTTATTTTCCAATTTATTATCTCCTTTCTTTGTTGTTAATTTTAAATAAAGATTTAATTGATATTAATCTTATATTTATTATATCTAAGAAAGAAAGTATTATTCAACTAGATATTGACTTAAGCAAAAGATAATTTTGGGAATAGATTATTATTTTGAAAACTACATTAACTGCTCTAGTTCTTTGTTTGTAAGATGTCTATATTCACCCAGTTCAAGCGTTTCATCTAGATTAATTGCACCCATTGAAATTCTTTTCAGGTATTTCACTTCTTTACCGACTGCTAGAAACATTCTTTTAACTTGATGAAATTTCCCTTCTCTTATAGTTATATAGCATTTAGATTTTTGTCCTGCTTCTATTATTTTTAGATCTGCTGGAAGTGTTGTATAATTCTCATTTGTTAGAAGTATCCCTTCCGAAAATAATTTTACATCCTCTTCTGTAACCTCACCTTCTACTTCTGCATAATAAGTTTTATCTACATGCTTCTTAGGTGATAATAAGTTATGATTTAGCATACCATCGTTTGTTAAAATCAGTAAGCCTTCAGTATCTTTATCTAGCCTTCCTACTGGAAACGGTGAGTAGAATTTATCTTTTTCTTCTAATAAATCTACAACTGTTTTATCATAATTATCTTCTGTTGCAGAAACTACCCCTTGAGGTTTATTCATCATAAGATATATGTATTGAATATATTTTACTGTCTTGTTTTTATAACTGACTTCATCTTTGTCAGTATCTATAATTCTTGATGGATTTTTTTCTATGTTGCCGTTAATTTTAATGCAACCTGATTTTGCGTCTATTTTTATTTGGCTACGCGTTCCTAATCCTATGTTCGAAAGCATTTTATCTATTCTAATTCTCATGGTTTATCCTTTATTTTATTATTTATGTTGTAGTTAAAGTATAGTTGTTTTTATTATTCATGTCAATGTGATGATTTTTAGGCAGTAATATAGTTGTTTATTGCCTATTTTTAGGCGTCTACACTTTTTATTCTCGTGTTTTTATTTGACAATCGTTGGTATTTGATGATATTATCTTATATTGATTATTGGCATGGTATTTGTATATTATATCCAGTAGTATGATATTTTGGGAGGATTTTATGATAGAAACATTAATTAAGGGTTTTACGGTTGGTATTGCATATGTCGCGCCTATTGGTATGCAAAATTTATATGTTATTAATACTGCTATGACACAAACAAAAACACGTTTGTATTTGGTTGCATTAATTACAATATTTTTTGATATTTCACTGGCAATGGCATGTTTTTTTGGAATGGGTGCCATTATAGAGGCTTTTCCAATTATTAAATTATTAATTTTAGGTGTAGGTTCTATTGCAGTTATTTGGATAGGCATACAATTAATTCGGTCTACACCTAAACTTAATACATCTATTGATACAAAAAAAACTATTTTACAGGTTGCATTTTCATGTCTTATGGTAACATGGGCAAACCCTCAGGCTTTAATTGACGGAACCCTATTGTTTGGAAGTTTTAGAGCATCTTTGCCTGTAGATATGGCTAAATTTTTTATAATTGGTTCATCACTATCTTCTCTAGTTTGGTTTTTATCATTAGGAACTATTGTAAGTATATTCAAAAAAGCTTTCAATGAAAGGGCTTTAAGAATTATTAATATAGGATGTGGAATTATTATCATTTATTATGGGTTAAAATTAGGAATTAGCTTTGTACAAAGCTTCTAAAAACCAAAAGGAGCTTTTATGACATTTAAATGACTAAAAAGCTCCATAGTTTCAGTTTCAATTAATGTTGCTAAGTTCTATTATCTATCTGACTAATCGAAACTCTTTTTATGTATTAAATTATTTTCCAATTACTATAAAAGTTATTTAACCAATGTCTTAGTTTCTTTAGCCTTCTTACCTTCTATTGTTTGCATTGTATATAATAATACAATCATACATATGATAGATACAGCAAGTGAAATTAGACCATTCATTGTTATAGATGCTACAACATATCCAATTATCGACGATACCGCTGCTAATAATGCATATGGCAACTGAGTTTTTACATGGTCTAAGTGATCACAGGAAGCACCTAAAGAAGCAAGTATTGTTGAATCTGAAATCGGTGAACAGTGATCTCCAAACAATCCTCCAGCTAAGCTAGCACCTATTGCTGGATATATTGAAACACCAGATGCTAATGCTAGTGGTATTGATATAGGTAGAAATATGGCAAAAGTACCCCAACTTGTTCCTGTTGCAAAAGAAGTACAACATGCAACTATAAATATAGATATTAACATAATACCTGGGGTCATAAAGCTTGAAGTTGATTCAACTATGAAACTAGAAGCTCCTACATCTTTTGTTACTCCTCCTATACACCAAGAAAAAACAAGTATTAATATAGCTTCAATCATTTGTTTAAATCCATCTACAAACACTAAATATGATTCTTTAAAATCCAGCACCTTAGCCTTCATAGCAAACAATACACCTACTAAAGAGGCGAGAAAAAATGCAACTGTTAAACTTGTCATTGTGCTTCCACCAATAATTGATGCCATAACTCCTGCGTCTTTAGGACCAGTATAAATCAAAGTGGCAAACAAGCTAACAATTAATACCATTATAGGAATTATCAATCCTAACGCAGTTGGGTTTGAACCTTCTGGGAGCTCTTTCGTTTCCATCTTTTTTATTGATACATTATCATTAACTAATTTTCCATATTTATAAGCCCTTTCCTCTGCTTTTTTCATAGGTCCAAAGTCCCATCCAGTAATTGCAATTACAAAAACCATAACTATAATAGTTATTGTATAAAGATTAAATGGAACTGATTTAATAAATACATCAACGAGATTAGTATCAACAGGTAATTCATTTTTATAAATTCCCATTACCATAGCTCCCCATCCAGTAATAGGTAGCAACAACGGAACAGAGGATGCTGTAGAATCACAAATATATGCTAATTTTTCTCTCGAAATTCTTAATCTGTCAGTAACAGTTTTTAATATTGGTCCAACTATAACAGAATTTGACGAATCACTAAACCAAATCATAAGGCCGCCTATCCACGCACTTATTTGACCTTGTTTTCTTGTTGTAATTTTATTTTCAACCGATTTTCCAAAAGCGTATGCACCACCGCCTCTTTCTAGCATAACTGAAAAACATCCTACAAACAGAGTCATTGCAATTACCCCAGCATTCCATGAATCTGACATATTTGGAATCATATATTTGTCAAAAACATCTACAAAACCAACTAATGGATTGCCGGAAATCATTGTGGCTCCTACAAAAACAGCACAAAACAATGATAAAAGAACATTTTTTGTTATAAATGCTAAAACGATTGCAAGAACTGGTGGTAATAAAGATAACATACCAAAATCCATAATTTTTCTCCTCTCTATCCTCTTTTTAAAAAGGCCGTACAGCAATGAATCGCTCCAAAACCTTTTAAAATCTCATCAAATTCCACAGTTATTACTTTTTATATTATTATTTTCTAATAGTTCTTGTGTCCTTGGATTTCCAGCTGGCATAACTATAAGTCCTGGTTCAATTGCAACAAAGTTAATTGCTAACCCTTCTTTTGCTTCAATTTGTGAAGGACATTCCAAAAGCTTAATTCCTTTTTTCTTTAAAGCGTCACAAACATCGTATGGAACTTGTGATGCATGAATTACAGCTACATCATTACTTGCCATATTTAATAAACCATCAATATGAGCATGACCATAAGGGATTTGCATATGAAGAATTTCTGAAACACCCATTCTCCTTAGTTCATGTTCTACCATTTCATACCCGCTTTTATTAGTTCTTACGCCAGATGCTAAAACTACCGTATTTCTATCAATCCATAATGCCATAGCACCTTCAAAAATTCCATCACCACATATTGTCCTTATAATTGGAACTCCAAGATCAGATAAAGTCTTAGCAGCATATCTCTCTTCACCTCGCCTTGCTTCCATTGCAGGCCTTGTTACAATGGCTCCTTCAGGCGTCATAAATACTAAATCCCTGCAAAACAGAGCATTGGGCCTATCATCTCTTTGCTCTTCAACATAATGAACATTAACACCATATGATTTGTAAATTGCTACCAAATTATCATGCTGTTCTCTAAATCTATCAGGTGATATCGGAGCTTTAAATCTAGCATTTTTCCAGTCAAAATTATCGATCTCTTTTCCTGGCCTTTTCATAATTACTGATCTAAGCTTTTCTACCTCCGATGATACACCCCAATCTCCCCAAAGAGATTTCATATCTTCAATAAATGTAGATTCTCTTGGAAACCATTTTTCTCCCGGGATGGATTGTATGTCTTGTGTAATAGTATTCATTTACTCACTCCTTTGCTTTTATAAGGTAATGTTCTTTTCTACACTATCTCTATTTGTATAGTTTTGCAAAAACGGTGCCATTAAATTAAATTAATAAAATTATTTAAGACCCCAATTAATTAGTACAAAATGAGCATTTAATTTAAGAAATACGGTAAAAAAAAATTTTACCAAGTAAAGGAATTTTTACACATTGGTAAAAATATCTTTACTTGGTAACCATAATGTTTAATGTCTTATATTAAATTTAGATAATTTATAATTTAAAGATTGCTTAGATATATTTAATAGTTTAGCAGCATCAGATAGACTCTTAGTGTTTGCTATAGCTTTCTCAATAATTTCTTTTTCATATTCTAACAATGCTTTTTCCAGAGAAAATCCTATTCTCATATTATCATAACTAGATGAACATGTTAATTCTTTATAGCCCGTGATTTCATCATTATTTTGAGTAATATAACTGGGGAGGTCCTTTTTCTGAATGAATCTTGAAGACACTATATTAAAAGCGCCTTCTATAACATTTTTTAATTCTCTTATATTACCCGGCCAATTATAATTCTTAAATATTTTTTCTACTTCCTCATCAATATCTATAATTTCTTTATTCATCTCATGATTAAACTTATTTATAAAGTGTGAGGTTAAGAAAAACAAATCATCTGTTCTCTCACGTAATGGTGGTATATCTATTTGAACTACACTTAATCTATAAAACAAATCTTCCCTTAGTTTATTTTCTTTAACACATAATAAAGGTGATTCGTTTACTGCGGAAATAATTTTGATATCTGTACTAATGGGCTTATGCCCACCTAATCTGAGGAACTTTTTTTCTTCAATCGCTTTTAATAATTTAGACTGCACACTAATTTCCATAGAATTAATTTCATCTAAAAAAAGTGTTCCTTCATTAGCAATTTCTAATAAACCTGGCTTGTTTTCTGCACCTGTATAACTTCCCTTAGTAGTTCCAAACAATATACTTTCTAATAAATTAGCTGGAATAGCAGCACAATTTTGTGAAATAAATCTTTTACCTTTTCTCTTACTACTCATATGTATAGATTGTGCTACTAATTCCTTTCCTGTTCCTGTTTCGCCATAGATTAATACTGTTGAATCAGTATTGGCTATCATTTCAATCTTTTTCTTAATTATCTCCATACTTTTATTATTTGTAATGATATCATCGGTTGTATAAAGATCTGTTGGCTCGACCTTTTCTTTATATGATATAGAAATATCCTTTCTCTCATAAGTCTTGTCAAGATATATAGATGCGTCAACAGCTCCAATAATCTCATCATTTTTTTTAATTGGCAATGTAGTATTAACGGCAAGTATACTTTGTCCCTTATAAGAAATTAATGTTTGATATTCATTTATAATTGGTTCGCCGGTTTTAAGAACCCTTAGAATGCTACTGGTTTCATCCGTTAATGTCGGATATACATTCAAAATATGTTTTTTTAAAACATCCTTTTCATTTAAATTATTAACATCTGGTCTAAAATTAGTATAATATTCAATATATCCATATCTATCTGTAACAATAACCCCATCTATATAATTATAAATACTTAATATTTGCTCAACATATCGTCTTAACATTGTAACCTCCTAATTATATAAATTAATTATTAACCTAATAATATTATAGATAAAAATAATTTTAACAGCAGACATAGATATATTTTAGTACCTCTTTACATATTTATCCACGTTTAAGATAAGCAGTAATACAATGCATAGCTCCACGACCTTTGGTAATCTCTGAAATGTCAACAGCAATTACCTTTATTCCATTCTCTTCTAGCAACTCCTGTGTTCTTGGATTTCCTTTTGGCATAACTATCAATCCTGGTTCTAACGCCACAAAATTACATGCAAATGTATACCTTACTTCTGTTAATGATGGTGCTTCAAGTATTTTATAACCTTTCTTTTTCAACATATCCAGAACATCGTATGGTACTTGTGAGGCATGCACAAGAATCGTATCATTGCTTGCAGGATTCATCAATCCATCAATATGTATGTTGCTAAACGGTTGTTGCATGTGAATAACATTTACTCCCATACGTTTCAATTCTATTTCCACTTGTTCATATCCACTTCTGTTGCACCTACTACCTGTTGAAAGTACACAAGTATATCGATCTACCCACATTGCGTTTGCTCCCTCAAATATACCATCACCAGTTATGGTTCTTAAAATGGGAACTCCTAATTTGGCAAGAGATTCTGCAATATACCTTTCTTCTCCCCTTCGCGTAGCCATACCAGGTCTAGTAATGATTGCTCCTTCCGGTGTCATAAACATTAAATCCCTACAAAAAATTGAATTTGGTCTATCCTCGCGTTGATTTTCTACATAAAATACTTTTACACCATGTTGTTTGTATATATTAGCTATATTATCATGTTGTTTTCTTATTAAGTCTATGTCTATTTGTTCATCTGAAAAACGCATTTCTTTAGCATCAAAGTTTTCAATTTCTTTGCCTGGTCTTCTCATTAATACGGCTTTTAATTGTTCAACCTCTGAGCAAACTCCCCAATCTCCCCAATATTCTTCAATATCGCTGATGAAATTAGTTTCTTTGGGAAACCATCTTTCCCCAGGAATCGCTTCTATATCTGTTACTCTTTTATTCATTACATTACCTCCTCATTTTTATCAATATAATTAGCAAATAGTATGCCAATATATTTAATAAAAGTATAGAAGATATAATAGAAAGTATTAATATATTTATTTTGTTCTTATGGTTTTTCTTATAATCGTATTATTATATCTAATAGAGAGTAATAATACAAGTTATATATAATTTCAATGTTCAGCAATATCAACTAATCATCATGGGTGTATATTTTTCATATTTAAAAGATTATAAATTATAAAATTCTCTTTCTAAATAGCTACAACCCTTTTTTTAACAAAGAGGATTGTAGTTATTAATAGGACAATATTAATAATACAGATTATAATACCTTGAAATTTTACTTTCTAAATCTTGTAGGTTAATAAATCTAGCTTTTCTTGTGGTTTCTTTGCCATCTATAAAAAGAATAGTTGCTGGAATCGTAAAAATACTGTAAAAAGAAGATATATTAACTGAATTTTCAATATCAATGTGTACAGACTTTATTTTAGGATATTTTATTAATATCTCTTCTATTTTTGGCTTAAGATTAATACAAACATTACAAGAACTTCCACCAAAATATAACAACACCATATCATTTAATTTTATAAGTTCTTCTATAGTTTTATTTGAATTTAATTTTTCCATTTAATCCTCACTAATATGTTATTATTTTATACTTCAGCATATTATAACACGTAAATAATTAACTTAAACATTACTACTAAAAAAAAGAGAATCTTTAAAAAAATTCTCTTTAAATAATCTTATATTCCAGTAGCATGTCTACACATTATTCCCCATCTAACATTCTCCATTTAATATATTCTGGTAATTTGTAACCTTCACCGTATGGTTCGCTTTCAATCATAATTAAAATAGCATCTTTGCAACCTTTTAGCATTGTTTCTTGGTCTTCTGGAGCCTTTCCTGACATTTGTGCTGTAGCAGTATTTACAAACCACAAGCCCTCATTTTCTGCTAATTCCAATTTATCAATAGTATCAGAACTTAAACATAATTCTTTAAGTTCTTCTTTATTATAGAATACTTCTGTTTGTTGTGGCAGTTCATTGTTCCACGTACATGAATCAATAAAGTTGGCTCCTTCCTCAGATTTACCTCCTCTATATACTTCAATAGTATATGAATGAATATTTAATTTTCCATAAGAAAAATCTATTAACTCTGCAGAAGTTGAATAATCTTCATGAGAAGACATTGAATAAAAGTTTCTACCTGTAGAGTCCATATACTTATCTGCCATTTTATTAGCTGTTTCAGCCATAAATGGGATATCCTTATCTCTTGGGTTAGTTTCATCGTAATCTCTATAACACCATGGATATAAAACACATTGAATACCAGTATGTATAGAGACTAAAGCATTCATTGGTTTAGCATATAAAAAATTCTGTACTGCTTGAACTTCTGGCTCTGACGCAGGCGATGGGCCAGCATTTCCCCATGCATTTGCACCAATTTCCTTTATACCATCATTTTTCTTTTCAATATCAAATCTGTTCCATTGATAATCAAAAGTTCTATTCAAATCTATCATACTCGACCTAGGATCATCTCCTAATCTGCCATTATTATCCCAATCTGAACTTTCCATTCCTATTGATGATCCAATTTTACCATCAATAGTACCTTTATAAATCTTAGCTATAAATCCATCACCATTTATATCTGTATATGGATCAGAAAAAGGAATGCCATCATTATTACGATCAGTAGGTCTTAAATTTTGCCTATTATTATAAACAAATGATTGCATATATCCATCAGGATTAATAACTGGCACTACATAGATAATATAATTATCTAAGATGTCTTTAATATAATCATCTGATGAATTTAACAATAACCACCAAGCTGTATACATTGCTGATTCAGCTGACTCCTGCTCACCACCGTGTATATTAGCAAACACACCTATTCCTATCTTTTTTTCATTTTTCTTTTTTTCATTTGTAATTTCTAAGCACCATAAGTCTCGTTCTTGATAACTAGTTCCAATCGAATATTTTTCAGTAAATTCGGGGTATTTTCCAACCAATTTATCAATTAATTCATCAAACTGTTCTAATGTATGTCTTTCATTCCAATTAACCTCAAGTCCTAATGGTATATTAAAGTCTTCACTTTGAACTAACACATTTTTATTGGATTGTGCAAAAGCAGTTAACGAAGATGTCAATAGCATTACAACTATTATAATACAACATAATTTTGAAAACCTTTTCTTCATAATTTTCCCCCTATAATTTTAATAATTTATCTATAACAAACTTATATAAGTTTGTTATATTCTTAAAATATTCAATTAACAGTAATAAGTTGTCCCTAAATTTATTATATTCTAAAATTTGTTGTTTTAGTACTACTAATTTTATTGATAAAACTATATATTTTAATAAATTGAGTAGGAGCTAGATATTCGCTAGGTAAAATTTAATAGAATTAATATATAGATATGTGTATTTTTAGCAAAAATAGATCTTTAAACAATAGAATAACAAATGAATTTGCTATTCTATTGTTTAAATTAAGATACTAACTTAATAATAATAAATTTTTACTTAAAGTTTTATTTTTTTCTAATTTCTTTATTACCTTTATCCGTAAATGTATTATTCAATTCATATTTCATATAACTATTCTCATTAATAAGTTCATCATCATTCCTATATTCACTATCCACTTTTGAATGTAGCTTCAAATGACCCATCTTTTTATTATCTTTATTTTTGTTGTCATTAAAATTTTTTATACAAATCATCCTTTCATTCTAAATTTATAAAACTTTTGTTGTATATAATTATTATCTGCAATATTTTTCTTAATATTACCTTATAAATATAATAATTTTGGCATTTTTTATTTTCTCAAAACAATATTTTTTCGCCTATAACTTACTTATAAATAAATTAATATTTTAGTATGACTTGATAATTTTTTAAAAAAAATTAAGGTACGTACAATACCTTAACTCCCTTATTCACAACTTTCTATTGTTCATATTTTATATTTGCGCCTATTTTTTGAAGCTTTTCTACTATGTTTGCATATCCTCTTTTTATATGATGTATATCTGTAATTTCTGTTTCTCCATCTGATACTAAACCTGCTAATATTAATGCCGCTCCCGCTCTTAGATCTGTAGCTTTTACTTTAGCACCACTAAGATTATTTTTTCCTTTTAATACAGCACTGTTTCCTTCTATTTTAACGTCTACTCCCATTCTCATCAACTCATTTGCATGCATGAATCTATTTTCAAATATTGTTTCATTTATGATACTGGTCCCTTCAGCAATTGAAAGAAGTGCCATAAATTGAGCTTGCATATCTGTTGGAAAACCTGGATACGGAAGTGTTTTTATATCTACTGGCTTTATTTTTCCACTTGATATAACTCTAATTTTATCTTCATGCTCTTCAATATGCGCTCCGATTTCTCTAAGCTTAGCTATGACAGGCTGAACATGGCTAGATAGAACATTCTCAATAATTAAATCCCCACCTGTAATTACGGCAGCTACCATATATGTACCAGCTTCTATTCTGTCGGGAATTACGGTATGTTCTGTTTTATGAAGTTCTTTGACTCCTTTTACTCTGATTGTTTTAGTTCCAGCTCCGATAATATTTCCACCCATGCTGTTAATAAAGTTTGCTAAATCAACTATTTCAGGCTCTTCGGCAGCATTTTCTATAATTGTCTCACCTTCTCCAAGAGTTGCCGCCATCATTATGTTTTCTGTAGCACCAACGCTTGGAAAATCTAAATATATATCACTACCTATTATTTTTTCTACTGATGAATTTACATATCCATTCTCTGAAATAACTTCAGCTCCTAGTGCCTTAAACCCTTTTAAATGAAGGTCTATTGGGCGCGTTCCAATTGCACAGCCACCAGGCATATATATTTTTGCACTTCCACATCTTGCTAAAAGTGGACCCATAACTAAAAATGAAGCCCTCATTTTACTTATTAATTCATATGGCGCCTCACAATTTTTAATGTCTTTTGTAATTATATTTAGAGAATTTTCTCCAATTCTCGTAACTTTTGCTCCTAAAACTTCAAGTAGTTCACACATTACCTCAACGTCTTTTAAATTTGGTATTTCATGCAATATACATTCTTCATCTGAAAGAAGGGTTGATGCTAATATTGGTAGAATCGAGTTTTTTGAGCCATCTACCTTTATATTTCCTTTTAACCCCAAGCTTTTTTTTACAATTATTTTTTCCAAAACTTTCTCCTATATTACTATATATTTCTATATTAAATAGCATACATCACTACTTATAACATAATATCATCTTTTATATTACAATTCAAATACAATATTTTCTATAATTAATTTATTATACTATGTTTATTATAAACATCATATGTTTAGAAACTACTTATGTTATTATTAAACATAAAAAAAAGAAAAAGCGTGTGATTAAAATAAAGGGGGACGTTATATTTAAAAGTTACATGCTTTTTCTTTTGATAGTATTTTAGCCTGTTTTTAACTTTTTATTCAGATTTTTTATATTTTATTTATAAAAATAGCTAAGATTCATAAAGAGACATTTTAATTTCGGCTTTAAAAAGGTCTCCATCTATACTTAATCCTAATTCTCCATTTTGTACTTCCATTAAACTTTTTGCTATGGCTAGACCTAATCCATTTCCTTCTGAGTTTCTTGACTCATCTCCTCGTTTAAATCTCTCCATAAGCTCTTCTACTGGTATATTTAATTCATTGGCAGATACATTTTTAAAACATACTGAAACTACATGATTTATTTCTTCAATATCAATATATACTCTTGAACCTTTTAGCGCATATTTAAAAATATTAGACAATAAATTCTCCATTACTCTAGAAAGAAATCGACCATCTGCATTAACAAATATTTTTTCGCTAGTTGAACTTACTTTAAATCTAAGCTTTGATTCTTGTATTTTTTCATCTAGTTCGCCTAGTATTTGAGAAACTAGAGCATTTATATTAACTTTTTCAAAATTAACTTTTATATTTCCACTCGTTAATTTTGCAGCTTCAAATAAATCCTCTGTTAAAATTTTAAGTCTGCTTGATTTTCTGTCCAATACATCTAAATATTTTTTTGCATTTTCTGAATCAAGTCCCTCTCTTTTCAATAAGTCAACATATGATATTATCGATGTAAGTGGTGTCTTTATATCATGGGATACATTTGTAATTAGTTCAGTTTTTAATCTTTCGCTTTTTACCCCATTTTGAACTGCTATTTTCAATCCATCAGTTATAGTGTTTATATCATCTGCTAATCTTTTAAATTCACCATTGCTGTGTAAATCTATTTTATTCTCATAATCTCCTTCTTTAGCTATTCTTATACCATCTTTTATTATCATAAATAATTTAATTTTATTATATACCACATAGGTAGAAATTAATAAAACTATGAGGATGGATGGCGGATATTCTATAGAAACGATTGTTAAAATCATTAATATAACTATAGCTGACATTGTTTTTAGCATCAATGGACCACTATTGATAATCTTTATTAAAATTTCCATTATTTTTGATAATGAAATAAATATAAAAGAGTATTTAATTATAGTCCCATTTTTCAAGCGTTTTACTATAGACAAAAATAACACTAAAAAAACAGTCACCACTAGTGATGATGCTGACAACAATGCTAACTTCATCAAATTAACATTTATATATTTTATATTGATAATTCTGTTAAATTGCAATATAGACAAAGATACAATTGATGTTATTACTAATAAATTAATATCCGAATAAATTTTATCAATAAAAATTAAGTGTATTTCTTCATCTTCTACTTTTTTTCCAATAGCAATTAAGAGGAATACAAGGCAAATACAAGCTAAAATAAAACAAATTGAAATTATAATTATATTTTTAATTAATATTTCCCTATCACTGTTCCATTTTTCAATACGAGTTGCTAGCCCTTCATCTGTAATACAAATATAAATTATGGTTTCGTCATTACCATCTTCAATGTTTTTTATTCTATCTATCAAGGAAGGAGAATAGCTACTTTCACCATTTTCAGGGTAAATATTTACACCTGTATTATCTATTACAACATATGCCTTTTTTGTATCATAGAAACTTTTATCTGAATCATCAGTGTTAGTACAAATATTAACACCATCTGTTGCATAATATCTTAGTCCTTCAGGATTATTTAAATCATATATTATTTGCTCATAATTTGCCAAATCACTTTTTTTAACAACTTCTTTTATTGCTTGTATTTCATCTTTTTTTTGTATCCAAAAAAGCTGTACAGATTCTTCACCATCTTCGTAATTATTCTCTGCTATAAAGTTATTATATAAATTTGTTAATTGCCAGCTATTTTCTATATCTATATTTTTAACAGTACCTCCACTTTTTATATATTCTTCGCTTTTATAATTTCGAAGAACATATTCAAGTCTGCCTGCCGAATATCTAAGTTCATTACTAAGTGTATTACTCTCTAAATACTTCTCAACTGTTATACTTTCATAGTCTTCAACATTTAAGAAAATATTTAATCCTGAATTAACTCCTACTAAAATACATAAAATAAACAAAGAAAATGCTATGGTTTTGTTCAGTGTGCTTCTGTTAAATCTTTTCCACCTTGTAACCAACACCCCACACCACCTTCAGATACTTTGGATTTTTAGGATCTATCTCTACTTTTTCTCTTATTCGGCGTATGTGAACTGCGACTGTATTTTCTGGATTAAATGATGGTTCATTCCATGCCTTTTCATATATAGCTTCGATGGAGAACACTCGCCCTGCATTTTGTGTTAAGAATAAAAGTATTTTATACTCTACTGGTGTGAGTTTTACTATCTCACCATCTACAGTGACTTCCTTTCTTTCATCATCGATTATAAGATCCCCTGTTTTGTATATATCCTTATTATCTATTACACTACCAAGTGTCGTGTATCTTCTTAGTTGTGATTTCACTCTTGCTATGAGTTCTATAGGTTTAAATGGTTTAGTTATATAATCATCTGCTCCCATTTCTAAACCAGTCACTATGTCTATGTCTTCAGATTTAGCTGATAACATGATGACTGGAATATTTTTTACTTCTCTAATTTTTTCGGTAGCTTTTATACCATCCATTTCTGGCATCATTATATCCATAATTACTAAATGAATTTCGTTGTTTTCTACAGTTTCAATTGCCTCTAATCCATTGTTACATTTAAAAATATTATATCCTTCATTTCTTAAATATACTTCTATTGCTTCGACTATTTCTATTTCATCGTCACAAACTAATATGTTCATAATTATTTTTTTCCTCCTTAAAATGTATATAAACATTTTATGCTAAATGTATTGACCTAATTAAACTTCTTGAATCCTTCTATTAATGCATTAATTACACTATCATCTTGATCTAACCTGTAATTTCTTGATACAGTTTTGGTTGGCTTTGTCATGTCATAGTCCTGACCATTCCATAATACTGCTATCTTAATTTTCTCATATTTAGTTATTGTATTAAACATGTCAGTAAACCATTCACTTTTATTTCCTCCTGTAGTGGAACAACTGAATTCTGTAATCATCATAGGATGTTTAAAATGTGATTCATAATCATAATAAAATGCATCATATGCTTCTTCGAATTTTCTCCAAGTTTCGCCTCTATAGTAATTTCCCGTGTTATAAGCTGTTAATCCTACTACATCTACATATTCATTGCCTGGGTAATAGGATAAATAGTTATTATATGAAAAATTTGGAAAAGATAGCTCGTTAGGATTCCACACAAATATAAGGTTATCTACGCCCTTTTCCTTAAACTTATCATATATATATCTCCAGCATTCTATATATAAATCAGTATCCTTCCCTACAAAATACGAAGAATATAAAACCCAAGCGCCATTCATCTCATTATTTATTCTAAATAAAACTGGAAAATCATATTCATTGAAGCTTTCTGCTAAACTATCCAAATAATCATCGTATTTTCCCTCTATAATCTGCAATGTTATATCTTTTTCTTTGTTTTCAATTATATCTGTAGTATATAGTGTATATTCCACAACTTTTCCTAATTCTTTTGCTTTTTCCATATACGCACTCTTGAACGGAAGCACAAAAGAATTATATGTTAATGTAACTGGAAAATTATAGTTGTATAAACCTTCTAACTGTACAAGTCTATACTGATATATTGGAAATGTAGGTTCAAATATTCCAAAATCAACTTTATCGTTATTTTCAAAGTATCGTTGGTAAAATTCTTGTGTTAATATATCAAATTGTTTTTTTACTGGCTCAAATACCTTGTCTTGCTTCATTTGTCCTGACTTTTCTATAAACTTGAAACTTGGCATTATATAATCAATATATATAGGTGCTGATGATTTTATAAATACGGTTACTATCTCTTTAGACGTTCTAGGTATAGCTATTGTTGCATAATAATTTCTATCTATTTCGTCACCTTTAATCTTTCGTCTCTCATATAATGTAATATGAGAACTCACTCCACCAAACGGGTGCTCATACTCAGCTGTAACTTCAAACTCATCATTTCTCTTTATTCCATTATTTCCATAAATATTATATGAATACTTTGTATCTAAAGTATTGTTGAAATCATCATATAGAACTTCTACTACTAAATTTTCTGATTCAAATCTACTTTTTACATTTACTATATCTTCGTTCAATATCAAATATTTCGGAAGGACAATTTCGTATCCAAATGGATTGTTGGTATATTTATTGTAGCTAGTTGAATATGAAGTTATTTTAGTACTTTCATCATTAAAGATTTCATCGCCATATGTAAAATTTGTAGTTATTGATAATATCATTAAGACTATGACTAAATATTTTTTTAAATTCATTTATTTGTTTCTCCTTTTGATTTATGTAAATTATTTACAAATTCTATCTATTTATTCAAATTTCATATATAGCTAATTTTATCAAACATAGTTGTTGGTGTCAATTGAATAGAAAATTATTTTTATCATATGTAATTGTTCATTTTACAACAAAATATTCATTGTACTCTGTATACATTATATGCTATAATCATTTCGTGATAAATATCAGGAGGACTTGATAAATAATGGTAACTTTAGACACATTTAAGAGGGGACTTAACAATGGAATCAAGACCCTCATTTCTTTGTTAAAGCTTATGGTTCCTATCTATATAGGAGTTCAGTTGCTTTCAATCTCTGGTTTACTTAGTATTATAGCAAATGTTTTTACGCCCGTTATGTCATTTTTCGGATTACCTGGCGAAGCATCATTAACATTGATAGTTGGCTATTTTTCAGGTATTTATGGGGCTTTAGGTACTTTAGCTGCTATTAAATTAAATGCAGTTCAAGCTACAACAATAGCTATTATGATTTCCATAGCTCATAACTTAATTGCTGAAACTGCAGTTGTTAAAAAGCTAGGGGTAAGTGCTTGGGCAAGTATAGCTGTCAGATTGTTTTTCTCTATTTTACTTGGGTTTTTATATTATAGGATATTTGGGTGATTATTATGGATTACATTATAGATTTATTAATTAACTTATTATCTTTTACTTGGAATATTACAAAAGTAATTATTCCTTTAATGCTAATTATGGAAATATTTAAAGATTTAAAAATCATTGACAGAATTTCAAAATTAATAAAGCCTGCAACTAATTTTTTTACTATTAATGAAAAATCCGGAATATCTCTTATGATAGGAATTGTTTTTGGCTTATTATTTGGAGCTGGTGCCATGATTCAAAGTACAAAGGAGCATGATATTGATAAGCGAAGTATTTTTTTGATATGTATGTTTTTGTCCCTATGTCATGCAGTTATTGAGGATACATTAATATTTGGTGCAATTGGTGCTGATTTTGTGGCAATACTAGTTACTAGAGTAATCGCAGCAGTTTTGACGACTTACGTTTTTTCAAGACTCATAAAAAAGGAACTTTCGGATATATCTAATATTCAAATATGCGAAGAGCATACGAGTTATGAACACAACTCTATTAATAAATAAATGAAATAAAATTATACAGGAGGAATATAAATGAAAGTAAATTTAAACCCTGCTAAGGGTATGAGGGACTTTACCCCACAGGAAAAAGAAATTAGAGATTATGTTGAAAATGTTATTGTAAACACTTATAAGCAAAGTGGTTTTGAGCTTATAGAAACACCTGTTGTTGAAAACATTGAAAATTTAATTGGTAGTAAAGGTGGAGAAAACTTAAAGCTGATTTTTAAAATATTAAAAAGAGGCGAAAAACTTGATTTTTCAAAGATAGATATAAGTGAAGATGATTTAGCTGATTTAGGACTTAGGTATGATCTTACAATTCCTTTAAGTAGGTTTTATTGCAACAATCGTTCTAATTTACCTTCAATATTTAAAGCATTACAGGTAGGTAATGTATTTAGAGCCGAGAGAGCCCAAAAAGGAAGATACAGAAGCTTTAAACAATGTGACATTGATATAATTGGTGATGGTTCTTCTGCTGCTGAATTAGAGCTTATTACTACAACTGCAAAGGCTTTAACTGCCCTCAATGTTACTGATTTCGTAGTTAGATTTAATGATAGAAGAGTCTTAAAAGCTGTAATTTTAAACTGTGGCTTTTTAGATGATGAATTTGACGGTGTATGTATAATCGTCGATAAATTAGATAAAATCGGAATGTCTGGAGTTGAGAACGAATTAAAAGGCAAAAATTATAACGATGAGTACATTTCAAAATTAATGAAAGCTCTTGAAAATATAAGTAATAATGGAACTAGCTGTCTATCTTCTTATTTTGTACCTGAAGATGTTATTTCTGATGTGGAAAAAATCATGAATGATGTAAAGGCTTACGCCGATGGTAAATATGACATAGAATTTGATTTTACTTTAATCAGAGGCATGGGATACTATACTGGATCAATTTTTGAAATTGCTTACAAAAACCTTGGTTATTCAATTGCTGGCGGTGGCAGATATGATGAAATGGTAGGAAATTTTATAGGTCAGCAAATACCTGCAATTGGTTTTTCTATTGGATTTGAACGACTTGTTAATCAACTTATTGAAGAAAAGTTTAAGGTTCCTAATTTAGAGAAGGTTGTTTTACTTTTTGATAAAACTGATAGCTATATTGACGTAATGAAAAAAGCTGATGAATTGAGAAATCAGGGTTATGCAGTTTCTATATATGAAAAGTCTAAAAAGCTAGGCAAACAGCTTAATCAGTTTGAAGGTTATGGATTTAGCAAATATGCAGTATTTAGTGGTGATGATACTGAGGTAAAAAGTTTAGCGTAGTAAAAATGACATAAAAAAACAGATGTTGGGGCATCTGTTTTTTTATGTCATTTTAATTAACTATTTAATATAAAGAGGTATATATGTTCAGTATATCCTGTCTATCAAGTGGGGTGTAATTGTTTACTAAAAGTCTTTGTTGTGTTTTAATTACACTATCTGTAAACAATTCTATTTCTTCTTGTTTCATTCCATATTCTCTAAGTGGTTTGAGACTAAGTAAGTTGTTTAATAATTTTCCAAGTTCTTCGTAAACATTACTTTCGTCTGAACCTATTATATCCGCAATTAGTTTATTTATTTGTTTTATTTTACCTGTTGGATTTAGCTTTAAGTAGTATTTAAATACTTCTATAAAGAACTGATAGTTTGCCTCTCCATGAGGTACATGATATGTTCCTCCCAATGGATATGAAAGCGCATGAACTGCTCCAACTCCTGTATTTCCAAATGCTACTCCAGCATAGTTACTACCTATTACGAAATCTTCTAGAATTTCAAGTCTATAATCTTCACCTTTTTCTACTATTTCCATATATCCTTTAATAATTAGCTCTACAGCTTTCATACTGAATAATTCTGTAAAAGGATTTGATTTAGGTGATACAAAAGATTCAATTGCATGTATCAATGCATCTACTGAGCTTGTAACAAAGAATTTATATGGTAATCCTTTAACTAATTCAGGTATTAAAACAGCATAGTCTGGTAATAACTCATCAGCTGCTAGACCCATTTTAGTATGCTTTGACTTTATTTCAGCTATAGAAATATTTGTTACTTCGCTACCAGTTCCGCAAGTTGTAGGTACTAATATAAGTTCTTTTTCTTTTATTAATGGAACAGTTCTTTCGAATAAATCAACGCAGTTTCCTGAATCTTTCAATACTAAAAGTTTAGCTATATCAATGATACTTCCACCACCTACTGCAATTACTCTTTTGTAATCTTTTCCGCGAATTTCAGCCATTATGCTGTTAATCATTTCATCTGATGGCTCACCCATTCCAAACTTTTCTTGGAACATAAAGTCTGCTTCTAGGTTTAAATGTTTCATAAATGGATCAAAGATGAATTCATTTGTTATAACAAAGTCACCTTTGCCTATATTAAATTCTTTAGAAAATTCTTCAAAATCTTTGAATTTGTGAATTTCTGGTTTTATTTTCAATACTCTCATTATTACCTCCAATGTCTCAGCTATATTTATGCTCCTAGTTCAGTCCATATTTCTTCGTCTGTTGGTACTTTTGCATCTTCAATTACCATACCTATTCTAGAAATGTTTATAAGGTGTTTGTAATCAAAATTTTCAGAAATTGCATTATTTCCCCATGTTCCACAACCTAGTGTTGTAGTTGGTGCTAATCCATTAGTTAATGATCCACCTGCTGTAGTTGATGATGATGCATTTACTATCAATCTGCTTACTGTTAAATTAATACCTGCATAATCAATGTGGTCTTTATTGTTTGAGTGAATTGCTGCTGAGTGTCCTTTACCTTCATAGTTTAAATTAGTTTGCGCAATTTCAACTGCTTCTTCAAATGTATCATATTTAAATGCTGCCATTACTGGACACATTTTTTCTTTGCAAAGTACATCTTCAGAACCTATTCCACTTGCTTTTAACAATATAACCTTTGTATCTTTTGGTACTTCTACTCCTGCTATGCTTGCTACTTTTTGAACTGATTGTCCAACTACGTCTTTATTTATAACTCCATCTATAAATAAAGTTTTTCTAAATTTTTCAACTGTTGCTTCATCATCTATGTAATAGATTCCATTTTTAACTGCTGCAGCTATAACTTCGTCGTATTTATCTCTTGGTGCAATAATTGTTTGTTCTCCTGAACAAATTATACCATTATCAAATTTTCTTCCTGCTATAATTTTAGCTGTAGCATCATTAAAATCTACATCTCTATCTACTATTACCTGTACATTTCCTGCACCAACTCCAAATGACGGTTTACCGCTTGAATATGCTGCTTTAACTACTCCCATTCCACCAGTTGCAACTACCACATCAACTGCTTTCATAAGTTCATTTGTTTTTTCAATTGTTGATTCTGTTATTACTTGTATTGCATTTATTGGACATTTGATTCCATTATTTTTTAATTCATTATTAATTAATTCAATTGTATATGCGCTGCATTTTTGTGATCTTGGGTGTGGTGCTATTATAATTGCATTTCCACCTTTTATTGCAAACATTGAGTTACACATTGGTGTTACTATTGGATTAGTTGTAGGTGTTACTGCTCCAACAACCCCTACTGGCTTTGCTACCATTACCAGACCTTTTTCTTCATCTCTTTCAATTATCCCAACTGATTTTTTGCTTTTTAAATTATTCCAAATTACTTTTGATTTTCCTTTATTTTTAGCAACTTTATCTTCATATACTCCCATGCCAGTTTCTTCAACAGCCATTTTTGCTAATTCCTCTGCATTTAAATATACAGTCCTTGCTATAACTTTAACTATGTTATCTAGTTCCTCTTGTGTATATGTTGCTAACTCTTTTTGAGCTTCTCTAGCATTAGCTACTAACTGTTGAATAAATTCTTTATTGTCCATTATTTTAAGTCCTCCAATTTTCTATCTTTATATTTATTAAAATTTTTCTCTAAATCTTTTTTCAAATTCTTCTATTAGTGCATCCTTGAAATCCGGATGTGCGATTTTTATAAGCTCTCTTGCTCTTTGTTTTAAGGTTTTACCTCTTAAATCTGCTATACCATATTCTGTTACAATATATTCAACATCATTTCTAGATGTAGTAACTGCTGAACCATGATCTAGGAATGGTACTATTCTTGACACTTTTCCTTTTGATGCTGTAGATGGCATTGCAATTATTGACTTCCCATCTTCTGACATACTTGTGCCTCTGACATAATCTACCTGTCCGCCCACTCCACTAAATTGTGTAAGTCCTATGGATTCTGATGAGACTTGCCCCATCATATCTACTTGTATGCATGAATTTATTGAAACCATCTTATTATTTTGCATTATTACCATTGGGTCATTTACATAACTTACTGGATATAATTCCACTGCTGGATTATCATTTACAAAATCATAGAGCTTTTTAGTACCCATTAAAAAAGTAACTACCATTTTTCCTTTATGAAGACTTTTTTTACTATTATTAATTGCTCCTGAATTGTATAAATCAACTAACCCATCTGAAAACATTTCTGAATGTATTCCTAAATCTTTTTTATCTTTTAAAAATAATAGCACTGCATCTGGTATTGCTCCTATTCCTAATTGGAGTGTTGAACCATCTTCTATTAGGGAAGCACAATTTTCTCCAATTGCTTTTTCTACATCCGTTATTTTGGGAGGTTGTAATTCTATTAACGGTCTCGATGATTCAACTATATAATCTATATCACTCACATGAATGAAGTTATCTCCAAATGTTCTAGGCATTTGATCATTAACTTCTGCTATTACAATTTTAGCGCATTCTGCACCTGTTTTAGTATAGTCACATGAAACTCCAAAGCTACAAAATCCATGCTCGTCTGGTTTAGATACTTCTACTAATGCAACATCAATAGGTAAATATCCTTTTTTAAATAATTTAGGTACTTGATAAAAAAATGTAGGAGTGTAATCTGATATGCATTCTTTTACTGATTCTCTTGTACTTCCACCTACAAATAGTGCATTATGTCTAAAGTGTTCTGACATTTCAGATTTTGCATAATCGCATTTTCCCAATGCTACCATATGAACAATTTCGACATTTTCATATTGCTTGCAGTTTTTTACCATTGCATCTACCAATGCAGTTGGTTCTGCTGCAGCATGACCAATAACTACTCTATTTCCTGATTTTATCAACTTAACTACTTCTTCTGGTTCTCTCAATTTTTGATTATATATTTCTTTCCAATCCATTGCTACCTCATTATATTGTAGTTTTTTATTGTAAAATTAATATTTTCTATTTCATGTGGGCAGACATTATCGTCTGCCCAACGTTTTTTTCATTGCTTGTTTATTCTTTAATTCCAGCTATATTTTTTGCAAGCCCTTTTTTATGCTCTAAGTTGCTTTGTCTTGCTATCATAATTCTTTGAGCTTGTGGTGACCCTGCTCCATGCATTGATTCAGTTCTATAGCCTACAGCAGAAGAACCTAAACACATATTTTCTATAAATCTTAATATTCTCATTCTATTTTCTGTTGATACTTTACCGTTTCCTTTGAAATACTTATGACAGTAGCTTCCTATTTCTTCTGAATCAAAATCTGCTTGTGATGGCATAGTTACCATTAATCCACCAGCTATATCTTCTGCTAATCTTGTTATTTCATATGGGAATCTAGTTACATTTTGTTTACATACATTTGCTAAAAGCAAATCTATTTGATAGTTTCCAGCTTCTGTTGGGTAACCTTCTGCTGAACATGCTATACCACAACAGTACAATGTTTCATTTAAGTGAGTCATTTCTATTAATTTATCTTTTATGTGTGATGCCTTTGATGCTCCGTTATATTCTGCTGCTACTGCTGCTGCTCCTATTAAAACATCACCAACTCCAACTTTACATCCACCGTAGCTTTGTCTGTGATATCCTGCAAACCTTTCAACTAACACTCCAGCAAATTCATATTCTTCACATAAAAAGACTTTGTCCCATGGAATGAATACATCATCAAACACAACTAATGCTTCTTGTCCACCAAATTTTTTGTTTCCTAAATCTATATCCGCATTTTTCTCTAATTTTCTAGTGTCACATGATTGTCTACCATATATCATAAAAACACCTTCTGCATCAGATGGCACTGCAAATGATAACGCATATGCTTTATCTTCTTCTTTCATTGCTATAGTAGGCATTATTAAATGTTCGTGAGAGTTGATAGAACCAGTTTGATGAGCTTTTGCGCCCCTTACTACTATTCCATCTTCTCTTTTTTCAACTATATGAACAAACATATCTGGGTCTTCTTGTTGGCTAGGTGCTAAAGACCTATCTCCTTTTGGATCTGTCATAGCTCCGTCTATAGTAAGGTCATTTTCCTGAACATATTCAAGATATTTTCTAAAATTTTCATGATAATGTGTTCCGTATTTCTTGTCTATTTCATATGTTGTTGACCAAATTGAATTGAATGCATCCATACCAACACATCTTTGAAAACATGATGCTGTTTTTTGTCCTAATAATCTTTGCATTTTAACTTTTTTAATTAAATCGCCAGTGTTTTGGTGTAAATGACAAAATCTATTTACTTTATTTCCTGTTAAATTTGATGTAGCTGTCATTAGGTCTTCATATTGTGGATCATGTGCTAACTCATATGTCATAGCAACTGAATTGATAGATGGACGAATCATGGGATGATCTACGAAATTTTCAACCCTCTCTCCAAATACAAATACTTTTGTTTTAAGTTTTCTCAAACTTTCGATGTACTGTTCTCCTGTCATTAATGGCATGATATATATCTCCTTTGAATTATTAAATTTATTAAACTTAACGGAATTCATACAATGCAGTCCCCACATCATAAGATAACTTTATTAAACTTAAACCGTAAGTGAGCATTCTATGCGTACCGATTTATTTGCTAATTAAATCTAGAGATTTTATTAACAAATAATTATTTTATAAATACTTTATTATGCAAAACTCATGCCAACTATTTTATTTCTTTTTTTAGAATTTTCTTAGCCATATCTATTAAATCATCAGAAACTCCTTGATATAGAGTCACTCTCTCTATTTCAGACATTTCTTCTTTTATTTTTTCTTCTATAACATTTTCTAATGTTATTTGAGATAAAGGACATGTACCACAGGCCCCTGTCATTCTAACATATACTGTGTTACCCTTAATTTCAATAAATTCTGCCCCTCCATAATGCTCTTCAAGAACAGGATTAACTTTTTCCTTTAATATTTTTTTTATTTGTTCTTTTTTACAGTTCATTTTCCTATTTTCCTTTCTCTACCAGAATTATTTTTTATTTGTTGTGAAAATGCAACAAATGTAATTATAATTTATTGTTATAATTTTGTTAATTTTTTAACGTTTGTATGCATAAATGAGCCTTTTGATAATTTTACATTACCAATTCGTTTTTGTTGCATTTTCGCAATCTTGTTGCATTTTTGCAACTTCGTATTTTTTTCTTTTTCTCACAAATGTTGCAGCATCAATACCTAAAGTTTTAGATGCATCTCTCACATTTTTATATTTTTCATATGCATTTGTAATCATCTTATATTCTAAGATACTCACTGCTTGTTTTAAAGTTTTATTCTCGATTTCGTTAATTAATTCACTATTTTGTTCCTTAACAATATCTGTTGGTATATCCTTAACAGTTATTATGCTATCTTCACTAAGTAAAATCATTCTTTCTATATTATTTTTTATTTGCCTAATGTTTCCTGGCCAAGGATATTCATACAAAATACTTATTACCTTGCTATCGATTTTTTTATTAGTATTATACTTTGCATTATAGTAATCCACAAAATGTTTAATAAGAGGGGCTATATCTCCTCTTCTTTCTCTAAGTGGAGGTATTATTATTGGAATTACATTGAGTCTATAAAATAAGTCCTCTCTAAACAGGCCGTTTTTTACCATTTCTTCTAAATCATTGTTTGTTGCTGAGATAACTCTAACGTTAATTTTTATTTCTTTATGACCACCAATTCTTGTTATTGTTTCTTCTTGTAATACCCTTAAAAGTTTAACTTGCATATTTAAGGGCAGCTCTGCTACTTCATCTAAAAAAATAGTTCCATTGTCAGCTAATTCAAATAGCCCTATTTTTCCAACATTGTTTGCACCTGTAAATGCCCCTTTCTCATATCCAAAAAATTCTGATTCCAATAAGTTTTCAGGTATTGCGCCACAGTTAACTTTTATGAAAGGACCTTCAACTCTTAAGCTATTTTTATAGATTATTTTAGCTATTTCTTCTTTACCTACACCTGTTTCTCCTAACAGTAAAACGGTAGTATCTACCTTTGCTACTCTTTTTACACTTTGCAGGATTTTAAGCATCTTATAATCTTCAGCAATTATTTCATCATCTTGAATCAACTGATTTTTCAACTCTTCAATTTGATAGACATATTTTTTAACAAGATTACTATTAGTTTGAACTTTCTTTTTTAATTGTTCTAGTTCACTAATATCTCTAACATTTGTTACAACAAAAATAATTTCATTTTTGTCGTTAAATATGGGGGTACTTGTAACAAGTGCAGTTCTTCCTGTTTTAAACTCTTGATTTATGGAAGTTGTTTTTCTTTTTTTTAGTACAATAAGAGTAGCAGACTTAGATATAATGCCTGCCCTCTCTATATCTACCATGTTTTTTCCTAATAAGTCCTCTCTTTTTAAAGAGGCGATCTTTTCATATGCTGTATTTAAATAAAGAACATTTCCAACCCCATCGGTTATAAACATTCCATCAAAAGACGAGTCTATAACGCGTTCAAAATTTTCCATTAATAATAACTGAGCTTCTAAAGAAATTTTATTCATTTTGCACCTACATTTGATGTTTTTATTTTATATGTTAAATATATCACAATTGTCAACTTAATTCAACCAAAACTACATCATTCAAAATTATTTATATTTTAAAGGGGCGATTTTGTCGCCCCTTTAAAAATACTATATTAGTGTTTCCGTTGTTGTTGTTACAACTTTTGCTGCTTTTATTTCTGTTAAGTCACCTTTGCTTGAATCAAAAACATCTCTATCAATTATAGTTTCCATAACGCCTCTAACCGCAGTTTCTGTTATTCCATCTACTGGTTCATCTAGTGTAAGTGATGTCTGTCCTTCAAGTGATGTTGCAAATGACATTGATAACTTTTTAGCCATATTCTCACCCTCTTTCAATCTATCATTATATAATTATATTGCTTTTTTATTCTTCTACTAAATCATATTCTTCGTATTTTTTAATACTTTTCAAAGTATAGCTTTGTAGTCCTGCTAATGCAGTAGCCACTTCGTATACATTTTCATTAGTAGCTGTTCTTTTTATATTTGCAAATGTCTTATTTTTGATTATTTCTTTATTATTTTCGTCTAGACCTGCGTCTAATACAAGTTTTAATTTTGAATCTGATTGGTTAGCGATAATTGCCATATTATCACCTCCTTTGTTCATGTATATACTATATAGCATCATACCCCTAAATGTATTGAAATATTTTAAAAATAATGATAGAATTAGCAAATGGAGCGCACTTTTTAAAACTGCGTGTTTAATATTTAAGGGTTAGCACTATTGATAGATTAATTTATTATAATTAGCAACTTATTATTTAAAGGGGTCGTTATGGATAAAGCTTTTGTAAAGCGAGTAGTTTCACTTATTACTGATATTAGTAGTTTGAATAATATAGATGATACAGAATCTTCAAATTACATAACAGGAGTAAAATATGTTATTTTTTTAATATCAAAATATCTTTTTATTTGCAAGATAAACGAAAACAAAACTTTAGATTATACATTATCAAACATTGTTTCAAACAATGATATTATGGGTATATTAGATGAGTACAGTATTTTTGATTTAGATAATTTAAATATTGAAGAAAAAGTTTTTAATTTGATGAACGATTTTAAAGATACAGTAATTCATAATAATTTTATACCTGCAAAACTATACGAATTACTTTTGACTCCTAAGGAAAAAAAAATATTAGGTCAAGTTTATACTCCTTTTAATATAGTTGAAAATATGTTGTCTAAAACATTTGAAACCAAAAAAATAAATAAAAGTATGAAGATCTTAGATCCTTCTTGCGGAGGTGGATATTTCTTAATCAAAGCTTTTAAAAAAATAAAAGAAGAATCTATCCAGAGATCACTTGATATTAGTGATAAGTATATAATGGAAAATATGATTTACGGTGTAGATATTGATAATTTTTCAATATTTTTAACTAAAATGGGACTACTTTTTAATTCTTGTTTAACAAATGCTAAATTCAACCTTATAAATACTGATTTTTTAACTAGCTATGATGATTTAGATGTATCTTTTGATATAATTATTGGCAATCCACCATATATTGGTCACAAACAAATTGAAAAAAAATATAAGCTTATATTAAATAACAGATACCCTGAAGTTTTTTATGATAAATCCGATATTTCTTATTGTTTTTTTAAAAGAGGTAAAGAACTTCTTAAGGCTAATGGTTTATTATGTTTAATAACATCTCGTTATTTCATGGAAGCTATGTATGCAGATAAACTTAGAAATTATATCAAAAATAGTTTCAGTATAGTCTCAATTGTTGATTATAACGGTTATAAAGCCTTCAAGGGAGCTATGGTTAGCCCTGCTATAATAACTTTATCTAATAAAAATTTGAACAAAAACATGTTTTCATACGTCAAATATAATATAGACAATTTAAAAGTCGACAATTTCTCTTATGGACAAACTAAATTGAATAATAAAGGGTGGATTATTTTAAACGAAGCAGAAGAACAACTATTTCACCGCATAGAAAATCAATGTAACACATATATTAGAGATGTATGCAACATTAAACAAGGAATCATCACAGGTCTAGACAAAGCTTTTATTGTAAGTGATGATGAAATCAAAAAATATCAATTAGAAAATTCCCTTTTAAAAAAATGGATTAAAAATAGCAATATTTCAAAAACAAATATATCTTATAAAAATCTATACCTCATTTATACAAATATGATAGAAGACGAAGAAGAATACCCTAATACTATAAAATATCTTGAGTCATTTAAAGATATTTTGATTAATAGACGTGAATGTAAAAAAGGGTTTCGAAAATGGTATGAATTACAGTGGGGACGAATACAAACTGATTTTGAAAATCCAAAGATATTGTTTCCTTACAAGTCAGATTCAAATAATTTTTGCTATGATACGGATGAATATTATTGTAGCGCAGACGTTTATTTCATTAATGAACTACATGATAATCTATCATTTGAATATTTACAAAATTATTTAAATTCCAATATTTTTGAATTTTATTTCAAATGCCAAGCAAAAAAAGTTGGAGTTAATTTATTTGAATACTATCCAAATAAAATTAACTTGATGAAAATATATTTACCTGATGAAAAATTGGGAAAAAATATATATAATTTAGGAAAAATTAGTATTGATAATTTTCTTGAAAAGGTGTTTAATATTAGCGTAAGGGAAAAAGCAATTATTAATAAATATATTACTAAAAAAGGTGATGACGCAAAATGAAAAAGCTATTATTTTTTACTTTAATTTTTATTGTGTTGTCCATTCAGCCTAGTTATGCTAACACTGTTTTTTATGATACTTATGATCATTGGGCAGAAAATGATATTAGATGGTCTACTGATACTCTTAAAGTATTTAAGGGTTATGGAGATTTAACATTTAGACCTGATAATAATATTACACGTTCCGAGTTCATAACTATTTTAGCTAGAACAGCATACAAGCTAAATATGATGAAGGAAGTTTACACAAGTAATATGGCATATACGGATATGTCAGAACATTGGTCGTACACATACATTATTTCCATGTATGAGCACTACAATAAAAACAATAAAAACTATTCATTTAAAAATATCTTTCCGGGGAATAGTTTTTACCCAGACAAACCAATAACTAGAGAGGAGGCAGTTTTACTAGTTTCCATCTTTTGCAAGAAACCAATTTATGATAATCCATTAACTTTTGTTGATGTAAATGATGGATATAAGTATTATAACGAGTTGAAAAAATTAACAAACTCAGGCATTGTAACAGGTTATGAGGACAATACATTTCGTGGTAGTACTAAAATATCCAGAGCGGAATCTGCTGCTTTAATAAAAAGAATTTATTACGATATGAAAACAAGTGATTCAAGTAAATACTTAAACACATTAGAATTTTTACCCATTAAGGGTGAAGAAATGTATTCTTTTTTCGGCAATTATAACTTTAACACTACTAACGCTCAGGATAAAAAATATATCAAAGCAAAAAATACTTTGGAATATGTATCTTTTGGAGGATATATTTTTCCAGAAGACTCACATTTATATGACTTAAATTCTATTGAAACATTGAAAACATTGAGATCTAGTGGATATAATAATGTTGCAGGTGTAAATTTTTACCTTATTAGTTTTGGGAAATTTAGCATTGATGAAAAAAATGATTTTGCTAATGAAATTCTTGCTAATATAATAATGAGAAATGACTTAAAGGACTCAGAACTTATGCAACTATTTACATTAATTAATAAATATAATGTTAAAGAACAATTATATATTGATGCATTGAAAAAATGGTATTCTCAAACACAAAACAATAATGCAAAATCAAATATTTTATTTTTTAGATACGCATATTATATTAAGTCAAATAATAAAGAAATGCTAAAAACATTAATTTATGATGATTTAAACAAAGCAAATAATATTCCAGCAATTTTAAATATTAATTGGAGCCTTACTCCAGGATCTTTAGTAACTGATTTTAGAAATTACAACATAGGAAACTATAGCTACTCTATCTATAAGGATATAACCCTATATCAGTATTTAGCTAACCCTATAGACCGTATAAATTACAATTCTAAAATAGTTGAACTAATTAATCTGCTACTTATTAAAAAAAGTAATGCTCAAAATTATAATAATTTAGCATCTTACGAAAACATATTTTATAAATATTCTATAAACAGATTGTATGTTTTAAATTTCATTAGTGAAAAGGAAAGAGCTTTTGTTGAAGGTATAAATGATTATGAAATAATTAAATCATTAAGTATTTATAAATCAAACAAAATGAATTTTGATGATATATATACTGGAATTCTAAAGAAAGTTAAAAATTAATATAACAAATCAACAAAAAATGAGATGCAATTAAAGCATCTCATTTTTTATCAACTAAATAATTTTTATTTTATTGCTTTTGCTAACTTTGTGATTAGAGCCTCACCAAATTTATAGTCATTTACTATATAATCAATAGTTTTATCCTCTAGTCCAGCAGATTTTTTTACAATATCTGCTGCTAAATCGACAGCTATTTCAGCATTTCTTTCTTCATAATCATCAAAGCATATTTTAGGATCTATACAACGCATAAATACACTACTATCGCATGCACATCTTTCCCAAAAATTATCATATTCACACACTCTGATTTCAAAGTGTAAATGAGGAGCTGTCACTGCACCGGTTTGTCCTGTATAACCTAATATATCACCCGCACTTACTGTTTGACCTTCTTGAACAACATAACTCGATAAGTGTGCATATAATGTTCCAAACTTACCATGGTCAACTACAAGATACATTCCATAACTATTGACGCTTTCTACAGTCCTTTTAATTATACCTTCTGCGACAGCATACACAGGTGTTCCTAAATCAGCTTTTAAATCGATTCCATTATGCCACCAGTAGGTTCTACCATCCAAAGTCAAATCTCTTGGACCAAATAAGCTATTGACAGTAATACTATCTAAAGGTAATTTCCTCAGTTTAATCATCTTAACTAATCCCTGCTTTCATTTTCTTGGTTTTCAATATAATTATTTAATGCTTTTTCTAATTGTAATTTAGCATATTCCTCTAGTCCTTCAAATGTGCTTTGTACAATTTTTTCTATCATTTTCTTAGTTAATATTATCTTAAATGGTACTGGAACAATATCATATATGGTTTCAACAACCCATTGGAATTTTTGTCCGCCTGATTTTACAGTATCTTTATACATATCTTCAGCTTGAGCAATATATTTTATTGAACTGTTTCTTATTTTTTCATTCTCATGATAATATGCAGATGTAGCACCTAATAGTATTGCTATTAAAGGAACTACAAATTTCATAATTAAATCTAAGTCCATATTTTCACTCCTAATTTATTAGATAAACATTTTATCTAATTTATAATATGCTAATACTTCATACTCGTTCTTTTTACAGTGATTATACAATACAACGGTATAAAAAGTAGCTTTGCATTTTTACTGATCCTCCTAAACTACAAGAACATTCAGCCTTTTCAATCCTTGTTTTTTTTGTATACAAAAAAACCTGCGATTACACAGGTTTTCTTATATATTCTAATATTAATATTTATCTAAACTATTCATTCTCATCAGCTGAAGCTGATCTTGGTCTACAGCCTCCATGTCCGCCAGAGCCACCTGATCCACCTACACTATTCTCATCTATTTGTCTAGGGAATAATCTTGGGAATGTTGTACAAAGCTGACCTTGTTCTGGAGAAACTTGGGTAAATCCTGTAGAAAGAACGCATAATTGAACAGGAACTACTATTTTCTTTTCACAAGAAATACAAAGTGAAACTATTAGGTTTACAGACAATACACCTGTTCTTGGGTCAATATAGAAATCTCTAGCTATGCTATTTGTAGCAAGACGTGTTTCGCATGATAAGTTACATAATTCTGTAAATCTAGGCAAGAACGCCGTATCATATACAGATGGTACGCATATCTCAAAGAAATTCGTCAGTACTAACGGATTACATTTATCTGCTATTTCTACTACTGTTGATAATGTTATTACACTTTCTCTATTTGAGTCACATGGAGTTACAACTAGGTCTAATTCAACTACTACACACCCTGATACTTCAACGTTTTGTGTACCAAATACAGGTGTTCCTTCTTCAAATTCATCACAGAATGTTGTATCTGCATAAACTAATTTCTGACTAAATATACCATCAGGTCCTATAACTTTATAGTCAGACCCGTCTTCTCTTTTTACAAATTGCCCTCCTGATAATTCAGTATTTGGATTTATTTTCAAATTACATCCATCATTAATATTATTAGGGTTGAAAAATTTTCTACATCTTATATCGCTAATTCTAATTATGTTTGTTCCACAGCCTAGTGGTGGTTCAAATTCTTGTCCTGGGGCTGTTTTTAAGCCTTGTAAATTAAATAATGCTTGATCGTATATCTTCTGTACATAAATAGGTTCTGTTACCACATTTCTTAAGGTTCCATCCCAATCACAACCCGATTGTCCTGTACAACATCTATCAGTGAAACCTACACCAGCGGTATTATTGTTGTTATTGTTGTTATTATTTGAGCATCTCATGCTTTACCTCCTCAATTTTTAACTTTACTCTAATATATTCTAAACATTGATAGTTGTTACACAGTAAATATTCGTTTAAAAATAATATTATATTGAATTTTTTTTTACCATAGTGTAAAGTATAAATGTAAAGTATAAAATTTAAATTTATGGAGGAAATATGAAATCACCTATAGTTACATTTGAATTTGAAAATGGAGACATAGTTAAAGCTGAACTTTATCCCGAAATAGCACCAAACACAGTAAAAAATTACATTTCATTAATTAAGCAAAATTTTTATGATGGCTTAGTTTTTCACAGAGTAATAGAAGGTTTTATGATTCAGGGAGGATGCCCTAATGGTAATGGAATGGGTGGACCTGGCTATACTATAAAGGGAGAATTTAATGGGAATGGATTTAAGAATGATTTAAAACACGATGAAGGGGTTTTATCAATGGCGAGATCAGGTCACCCTGATTCTGCTGGATCACAATTTTTTATCATGCATAAAAAATCTCCTCACCTTGATGGACAATATGCTGCTTTTGGAAAGGTAATTGAAGGATTGGATATTGTAGATAAAATTGCTCATTCTAAAACTGATCACAGAGATCGTCCATTAGCTGAAGTTAAATTAAAATCAGCAACAGTTGATACTCAAGGCGAAACTTACGAAGAACCTGAAAAGAAATAATTAAATGCGTAATGCAGGATTTAATAGTTTATTAAAATCCAGTCATTACGCATTTTTATTTTACTAGAATCCTAATTGTTCTCCTACTAAGATGACTTTAAAACGATTTTTTTGTTTGCAATATCTTGTAACTAATATATGGCTGCAAATAGTTTCATTGCTTGTGCACTCTGCACATATTCCAGTTACAGCACATGGAGTTCTTAAATTATATCTAATTGCATTTGGTACACATGCATCTGTTCTTACTCTTTTCATTCCACTTTCTACATCTCTAACTATTTTGTTCATTCCAGCTACTATTATTATGCTATCTGGTCCATAGCAAAATGCAGCTAACCGATTCCCAGCTCCATCAATGTTTACTAATTCACCATCCATCGTAATTGCATTTGTACTAGATAAAAAAACATCTGATGTAAGTGCAGCTTTCATCATCTTTACTCTTTCTTCTGGAGTTTTAGCAGTGTCTCTATCTATAACTTTGATACCATTATCTTTTAGTGCTTCTTTAGCTCCAATTTCTTCAATTGAAAAAGTTCCACCCCACGATACAACATCCTCTTTATTAATTAAGGACATAAGTAAATCTTTAGCTTCTTCTTTTGTTTCGCAGTAATATCCTTCCATGTTTCTTTTTTGAAGATTTTTAATTATTGTAGCGCTTTTAATTTTGTATGATTCCTTTACGTTATTATTCATGTAGTCCTCCTTGAATTATATATTATTGATTTTTTATTATTTATCAATTATACTATCAATGTTTTTTAAAACAATAGAAATTGTTCCATCTGTATTTGTAATAAATTCAACTTTATCTTTATTGCTAAGCATTTCATACGGTATATTAATTTCAATACCTTCATCTGTTATTATCTTTTGCTTTGTTTTAATTTTATTAGCATAATTAAAGTTAACCTTTATTTCTGGTTCCTTTATGCCCTTCATTTTTATTTCTTCTTTATAAGTTTTTTTTGCTTCTTCGTCTTTAAACACCTCATCAGATATTTTTGATAAATCAATATTTAAAGATTCTTCTACATTTTCTCTGATAATATTTTTTACCTTGCTTTTCATAAACATATCATCATCGTAATATTCTTTAATAATTTTATCAGTTGTATCTGTAATAATTTTAACTTTTTCCTTATCTGCTTTTTCTTCTTTGCATCCAAGTAAATGTTTTGATATATAATAACATGGCTCATTGTATACCTGACATTTTTTTTCTTTAACAAAAACATCAAAACTATTTAAATCAACAAAAATCACCTCATCTATTTTTTGAGTTATAGATGGTAATGCACATGGTTGTTCTATTATAATATTTTTTGTGCCTTCTTCTTCTTTTGTATAGTGAATATAACCTTTTTTATAGTTCAATTTCATAATTATCATATAATCTTTATTAAATACATTTGCTTGTACAAACAACATATCACATGTCTTTATATCTGGGTTTTCTGATATTAATTTATAGAAAAATTCTGATATTGCTTTTGAAAATTTCTTAAATTCTGGATTATCTCTGTACTCTTTAATTTGTTTGAAAAAGAATCCATCGTCATTTATAAATTTTGTTTTTTTTAAATCTGAATCATTTAGGCATTTTAATATATGTTTTTCGATATATTCCCTCATATCTTCACCTAATGACATGAGATTTTCTGACAAAACTGGTACTCCTACACTTGTATCAAGAATATGTAATATCGCCCTTGAAATTGATACGCTCATTTTTACCTCTTAGTTTTATAATATATTATTCAAACTTTATAGTTTATTTAATTATATATTATAAATATAATAATTACAAATCTAATTTATATGTTTTTACCACTATAAATAATCGTATTAAAATTTATAATTCAAAAAATAAAAATAAATAATTTCAAGCTAGATTATATCTGCTGATAAAATTATTTATTTTTAATATATTGCTTATCACATAAATTTTAATTATTTATATTTGTTAACTTATTCGTAGTCTATAATGCAACATAATATTCTTCATCATTTAAAAGTTTAAATTTACCTACTTCATCTTTTAACATAGCTGCTTGAGAAGATAGCTCCTCACTTGAAGCTGAACTTTCTTCTGCTGTTGCTGCATTATTCTGTACTATTGAAGATATTTGTTCTATACCTTGATTGATTTCAGATATAGATGATGCTTGAACTTGTGAAGCTATATCAATTTCTGATATTACATCTTTTATATTTTTTGTTTTTTCTGATACTATTTGTAGCGATTTAGCTGTATTTGTTGCTATATTTACTCCATCTGTTACTGATAAAATAGATTTTTCAATTAATTGTACTGTATTTTTAGCAGCTTCTGCTGATTTTGCAGCTAAGTTTCTTACTTCGTCTGCTACTACCGCAAATCCTTTGCCAGCATTACCTGCACGTGCTGCTTCTATTGCAGCATTAAGAGCTAAAATATTAGTTTGGAATGCTATATCTTCTATTGCTTTTGTAATGTTGCTTATTTCACTTGAAGATGTTTTAATGTCATTCATTGCTAAAAGCATATCTTCCATTTGACTATTGCTAACTTCTACTTCTAGTACAGTTTCATCAACATATTTTGTAGCTGTATTTACATTCTTTGCATTTTGATTTGCAGAATCATTAATTTCATTAATAGATGCAGAAAGTTCTTCTATTGAACTTGCTTGTTCCGAAGCACCATAAGATAAAGATTGAGCGCTATCTGCCACTTGAGATGCCCCGATACTTACTTGTTCTGCAGAAATATTAATAATTGAAAGTGATTGACTAAGAGATGATGATATATCTTCTAAAGCCTTTTTTATGGGATAAAATTCTCCCGCATAATCTTGTTTTAAAACAATACGCATATCTCCCTTAGCTATGACATTTAAAACCTCTGAAATTTCAGTAATATAATCAATATATGTGTTTAATCTCATTACTGTTTTATCAATAGCTATAGCTACTTGTCCAATTTCATCTTTAGATTTTATATCAACCTCAACATTTAAATTTCCGTCTGCGATTTCATTTGCTACATTACGAAGCTTTCTTAATGGCTTTACAATACTAATAGATATCATTATAATTAAAACTAATATTATCAAAATAGCTATGCCGAAAGATATTATAATCATTTTTCGTATGGAGTCAAATGTGCTATTAAATTCTCTCTCTGGTAGCCCTGTTGCAACTACCCATCCTGTATCTCCTACATTAGATACATATCCATGGTTATTATTCGTTTCTGAATCATACACAATTTCACCAGATACCTTATTTTTAATTGCATCTATTATATTTTCAGACATGTTTACTTCAGTTACATTTTTTCCTATATATTCTTCATTAGGGTGATAAATTAATTGGCCATTATTAGTAGCAAGAATAAAGAACCCAGTCTCGCCTAATTTATATTCCTTCATTAATGAACTTAATTTATCAATTGAAAAATCAATAGCTGTTACTCCCAAGAGTTCCTTTGTATTTTCTTTATATAATGGAGCTATTGCACTTACTATAAATTGTCCTGTTACAGGGTCTACATAAGGATCAGTAAGTATAACGCCCTGTTTTTCTACAAGAGAGTTATACCATGTTCTAGATTTTATTTTCCAATCAGCACCAGATAAATAACCATCGTGTTGTGTAAATTGACTAGAATCTACATCTGCTATCCAGGATGCCATAATATTTTCAGAATCTGTTTTCTGGATATCTATAAGTGTATTTTTTATTTCAGGAAAACTAACTGAAGAAGTAATAACTTGCCCAGGTAATGTTTCTTCAAATAAATTTTCAATATGGCTATTCGTAGCCATTTGTTCAGCAATTGATAATTGTTTACTAAAAAATTCACTTACTTGATATGATGCTGCTTCAGATTTAGATGTAAGTTCATTTGTAGTTAAGGTGCTTACAGAATTCCCTACCATTTTCAATACAAAAACTGCAGTTATGCAAAATGCTATTAGCACTGGAACTCCTATAAATAGAAGTATTTTTATCAATAATTTTTTTTTATGTACCATATTCTCACCTTCCATATTTTATTTTTTAGTCTATTCATAATACGCTTGTAAGAATGAATTTAAACTTATTATATATATCGGATGATTACTGTATTTATTTATATAAAAACTTTACTTATACTATAAATATTTCTATTTGTTACATTTAATTTTAAGGAATAACTTGTGTTGAAGTTATTAATTTTATTATTTATTACTTTATTGCTTTAAATAAAATGATAATAATGCTATAATTATAAATAAATAACATTTATGAAAGGTTGGGTTAAATATGGTTAAGGTTCATGAAAGGTTTTTAAAATATGTTACTATTGATACACAATCTATAGAAGATTCTAATTGTTCTCCTAGTAGTGTTAAACAAAAAGATTTAGCACAGATCTTAGTTGAGGAAATGAAAAGTATAGGTATAAATGATGCTTATATGGACAATTATGGTTATGTTTATGGTACTATTCCTTGCAATTTAGAAAGCACAAACATTCCAACAATTGGTTTTATAGCACACATGGACACATCACCTGATATGCCTGGAGATAATATCAAAGCTAAGATAGTGAACAATTATGATGGCAAAGATATAGTTCTTAATGAAGAAAAAAACATTGTTATGAAAACAGAAATGTTTGAACATATGCAAAATTACATAGGACAAGATTTAATTGTTACAGATGGAACAACTTTACTTGGTGCTGACGATAAAGCTGGAATTGCTGAAATAATGACTTTAGCTGAATTTTTAAATAATAATCAAGATATTAAGCATGGCACTATTAAAATTGCTTTTACTCCTGATGAAGAAGTTGGAAACGGTGCTGACCACTTTAATGTTGAGAATTTTGGTGCTGATTTTGCCTATACTGTTGATGGAGGCAGAATTGGAGAAATTGAATATGAAAATTTTAATGCAGCTAGTGCAAAAGTTATAATTAATGGAATAAACATTCATCCTGGCTCAGCAAAAAATAAAATGAAAAATTCTATACTTATCGCTATAGAATTTCAACAAATGATTCCTAAATTTGAAACTCCTGGAAATACAGAAAATTACGAGGGATTTAATCATTTATGTGATATTTGTGGAAGTGTTGAAGAAACTAAGCTTTCATATATTATTCGTGACCACGATACAGATAAATTCAAAGCCAAAAAAGATAGATTTATAAAAATAGCCGATTACCTTAATGAAAAGTATGGTAAAGACACTGTTGTTGTTGAATTAAAAGATTCATACTTAAATATGAAAGAAATGATACTTCCCCACATACATATTGTTGAAACTGCTGTAAAGGCAATGCAGGAACTTAATATCGAACCAGAAATTTGTCCTATCAGGGGTGGCACCGATGGAGCAAGACTTTCTTACATGGGACTTCCATGCCCAAATTTATGTACAGGTGGACACAATTTTCATGGAAAATATGAATATATTTCCATACAATCTATGGAAAGTGTGGTTGAAATTTTGAAAAAGATTGTTGAATTATATACTAAATAGATCACATTAGTAAAAGGGACGTATATTTGATATGCGTCCCTACAATAAATTATTTTTTCTTTTTTTTATTTGTTTTCATATCTTTAAGTTTATCTGCTTCTAATTCGCAAATCCCTTTTTCTATTAGTCGCATTTCTATATACTCTTCTAATATAGTCTTTAGAAGAACTACTATTGGTACTCCAAATATTAATCCTGCTATTCCACCTAATGACCCACCTATTGTAACGGCTGTTATTATCCAAAATGGAGATACTCCAATATTTTTACCAACTATCTTAGGGTCCAGAAAATTTGCATCTATTTGCTGAACTACGACTATTATTATAAGTGATGTCAACGCTTTTGATGGCTCAAAGAAGAATGAAACTATCACAACGGGTACCGCACCAATAATTGGACCAAAATATGGTATAAATATTAAACAATCCAATTAACGACCCCATTAATGCAGCATATGGCACTTTAAATATTGTAAACAGTATTATACAAATCAACCCAACTATAAAAGCATCTAAGATTTTACCATTTAAAAAGCTTTTAAATATAACATTTGCCTTCCTGCCTATATTTATAATTTGCTTTGCCTTTGTTTCTTCATAAACAGCATATATAAACCTCTTTGCTCTTGCAATTAAATCATTTTTTTCAATTAACATATAAACGCTAATAATAAAGCTTGTTAATATTGAAAAAGCACTGGTTCCTATATTAGTTATAACCTGTAACAAAACATTTGAAAAATGAATAAGTATAGAATTCAATTGTTCTTGTATAGATTCACTTGCCTCAAGAATTCTATCTGAAATAAATTGTACATATGGATTATTTATTTTATCTCTTAAATTAGAAACAATTTGACCTATATCGATATTTCTATCTAAAACAAAGGATACTACAGCATTTATATTTTCAACAATTTTAGGCACTATTATAGAAAAAATAAGCATTAATGTTCCAATCAATACAATACATGCTAGTAATATACCCTGTGATCTCCTAACTTTAAGCTTTACAACACAGAATCTAACTAAAGAGTCTAGGAGATATGCTAGAACAAATGCATATAGTAATGGCATAAATGCATTTGCTATTAATGTTATTTTGCTACCATTAAAAACCATCAGCATCATTAAAAAAACAATTATAAGAATAGGGCATAAAGTCTTAATAAGACTTTTATTTTTATTTATAGCGTTCATCTCCTAACAATTTACAGTATTTTTGCTTGGCCTCTGTAAACCACTCCACGATTTCCATTTACAGTAAGTATTTCTTCATCTTTTATAACTTCTGTACAGTTATCTGCACCTACTACAACCTCTTTACCAAGGTTTAATCCTGCAATAATAGCATGAGAGGTTAATCCACCTTCTTCTACTATTATGGCTGATGCACGCTCCATATATTCAACAACATCTTTATCTGTTGATGGCATAACTATTATATCTCCATCCTCGAATTTATCTCTAAGCTCTTCTGCATTTTTAACAACCCGTGCTCTGGCAATTACAGTTTCTTTTCCTACTCCCATTTTTTTGTACAAAAGTTCACTTACAATATGAACTTTTAACAAGTTGGTACTACCAGAAATTCCTACTGGAACTCCTGCTGTAATTACAATTAAATCTCCATTCTCAATGTATCCGCTCTCTAATGCCTTTGCTACTGAAGTATCTACGATTTCATCTGTTGATTGCATCTTATCAATTTTCAAAGGATAAACTCCCCAGTAAAGAGACATCTGACGAATAACGTACTCATTTTCAGTTGCAGCTATAATTGGTGCACTTGGCCTAAATCTTGATACTGCTGCTGCAGTATAACCTGATGATGTTGCAGTAATTATTGCAGATGCTTTTAAATCTAATGAAGTTCTGCATGTAGACATACTTATTGAATTAGTTATACTATTATTTCCACTAATATATTTAGTTCTAAGTATTTCCTCATAGTCTAATGAATTTTCAATCATTACTGCTATTCCTGACATAGTTTTTACTGATTCAACTGGATAGCTTCCTGAGGCTGTTTCTCCTGATAACATTATTGCATCAGACCCTTCAAATATTGCTGTAGCTACATCTGATACCTCCGCTCTAGTTGGTCTAGGGTTCCTAATCATAGAATCAAGCATTTGTGTAGCTGTAATGACAGGCTTTCCTGCTGCATTACACTTCCTTATAAGCTCTTTTTGTACTAATGGTACTTCTTCAGCAGGTATCTCTACTCCCAAATCCCCTCTAGCAACCATTATGCCATCCGAGACTTCTATTATATCATCAATATTTTCTACGCCTTCTCTATTTTCTATTTTTGAAATAATCATAATATGTTCAGCATTATTTTCTTCAAGAACTCTTCTTATAGAAATTACATCATCTGCTTTTCTTATAAAAGAAGCTGCTATAAAATCTATATCTTCTCTTATGCCAAATTCTATATCGCCTATATCTCTTTGAGTTAATGCTGGTAGGTTTATTTTTACATTCGGTACATTTACACCTTTTTTATTTTTTACTGTTCCTTCATTTCTTACTATACATTTTAAATCTGTATCATTAATGTTTTCTATTACTTCTAAACTTATTAGTCCATCGTCTATTAATACAGTATCTCCTTTTTTTACATCTTCAGCAAATTTTTCATATGTGACGCTTATTATTTTATTATTTCCTAAAATATCCTTTGAAGTTATAATTATTTCCTGCCCTTTTGTAAGCTCTATTTCTCCATTTTCAAAATCCCTCGTTCTTATTTCAGGACCTTTTGTGTCTAACATAATCGCAATATTTGCACCAAGTTCATCTCTAACTTTTTTTATTACATTTATTCTTTCTTTATGCTCTTCATGGTTTCCATGTGAAAAATTTAATCTTGCAACGTTCAATCCACTTTTAACTATTTCCTTAAATATTTCTTCGCCCTGTGATGTCGGTCCTATTGTACATACTATTTTTGTTTTTCTCATATATTTATCACCCTTTCAAGTTTATTATTTGTTTTTATATTTATAAGACGTTACGCATTGTAGCGAACCATTTGTTTTATATATTTCTACTATATTGACAATATCTTTGTCAAATCATATGTAGTTTGATCAAATTTCTTCTCAATTGACAACGCCTTTTCTATATCCATGTCAAAAATCTGATTTCCTTTAACTCCAAGCAATCTATTTGATTTTGTTTCTTTTAACAGCTCTACAGCTTTTGCCCCCATTTGGCTTCCTATTAGCCTATCAAATGCAGATGGGGCACCTCCTCTTTGTGTGTATCCTAAGACTGAATATCTAGTTCCAACGCCAGTTTTTTCTTGAATTAATTCACTTATTTCTTTGGCATCTCCTGCACCTTCTGCTAATATTATAATACTATGCTTTTTACCTCTAGCCCTACCTTGCATTATTTTATCACATATTTCTTCAATATTATGCTCAACCTCTGGTATAATAACCATTTCTGCACCTCCTGCAAGTCCAGCATACAGTGCAATATCTCCACAATTTCTACCCATAACCTGTATTACATTTGTCCTGCCATGTGATGATGATGTATCTCTAATTTTTTCTACTGATTCTAAAACTGTTGTCAAAGCTGTAAAAAAACCTAATGTATACTGTGTATATGGCAAATCATTATCAATTGTACCAGGTATACCTATTGTAGGTATGCCCGCGTTGCTTAGTTGCTGAGCACCTCTAAATGTTCCATCTCCACCTATTACAACCATTCCGTCTATACCAAGATACTTAATATTTTGAAGTGCCTTTTTAAACCCTTCTGTTTCTTGAAATTCTTTGCTCCTTGCACTTCCAAGTATTGTCCCACCTCTATGTATTATATCTGCTACTGACGAAAGAGACATGTCAATAGTATCACTTTCTATTAGACCTTTATATCCATTTTTTATTCCTATAATATTAATACTGTTATATATTCCATACCTAACTACTGCTCGAATTGCAGCGTTCATTCCTGGCGCATCGCCACCACTTGTAAGAACTCCAATATTTTTCAAAACAAACCTCCTTGAATAATATATAATTTATTAAATAATATCAGCAATACTATTTTATTACAATATTACCTTCTCCGAAAACTAATTTCAAGTTATCAATTAATTTTTCATCATTTGTATTGACCCAGCTTTTTTTGGGCAAAATCATGTTAGCTTTTTCACTTTCATTATAAACTACAACACAATCATTACCCAAGGATTTATTCAAACAAATAAATAAATCTTTTTTTACTTTTTTGTAATGTTCTTTATCTATTACTTTTATATATAGTTTTTTTTGTTCATTATCATGTCTACTTTTATCATCTGAAAAAGCTATTTCATTTTTTTTAATCTCATAAATTCTATTAGACATAAGCTTTGGTGTATCTTCTTCAACAACACTTAAAGAACCTTCTATCAATACTATATTATCTTCAAACAATAATTCTTTATATTTATCATATGTTTTAGGGAATACTATTACTTCCACTGTTCCAAATAAATCTTCTAATGTGATAAAAGCCATCATATTATTATTTTTAGTTATTTTATTTTGTTTTTTTATTATTATTCCACCTAATATAACTCGGCTACCATCACACAAATTTGTATCACTTTCCCTATTACTATCACTTAATTCAGCTATTTCACTACAATTTGTAGTTGTTGCATTTTCTAGCTCTTTTTCATATTGCGAAAGAGGATGTCCACTTAAATAAACCCCAACCATTTCTTTTTCCATAGCTAAAATAGTCTTTTCATTGTATTCTGCTAGGTTTGGAAGATATTCATCTAAAACCTCTAAATTCCCGTTGTTTTCTTTTAATGAAGTGTCAAACAATGAAAATTGACCTTCTATATTTCTCTTTTTCTGATTTACGACACTATCAATTATATTTTCATAAACTGCCATTAATTGAGATCTATGAACATTTAAGAAATCAAATGCTCCACATTTTATCAACGATTCAACTTGACGCTTATTCAAGACACTGGAGTCAACTTTTTGACAAAAGTCTGTAAAACTAACAAACTTGCCTTTATTTTCCCTAGCCCTAATAATATCTTGTATTACATTTACACCTACATTTTTTACTGCCGCAAGTCCAAAACGAATTTTGCCATTTACTACTGTAAATTTGTCTCTACTTTCATTTACATCTGGTGGCAATATTTCAATACCTAAATTTTTACATTCTCTAATATAAAGTGACACTGAATTTGAGTTTCCCATGATACTGGATATAAGCGCAGCCATAAACTCTACTGGATAATATAGTTTAAGCCATGCAGTTTCATAAGCAAGTGCAGCATATGCTACTGAATGTGCCTTTGGAAAAGCATATTTAGCAAAATCAATCATCAAATCATATATTTCATTTGCAGTCTTTTCATCAACACCATTTTTAATTGCTCCTGGGATTTCTGGCTCCCCATTCTCAGCTTTTTTCCCATAAATAAAAATTTGCCTTTCTTCCTGCATAACTTTCATTTTTTTCTTACCCATAGCTCGGCGAAGTAAATCAGACCGCCCCATAGTAAAACCACCAATATCTCTAACTATTTGCATTACCTGTTCCTGGTAAACCATGCATCCGTATGTTACGTTAAGTATAGGCTCTAGTTTTGGATGTAAATATGTTACATGATGTGGGTTAATCCTATTTTTTATATAAACAGGAATTTGACCCATAGGACCTGGTCTATAAAGTGCATTTGCAGCAACTATGTTTTCAAACTCTGTAGGTTTTAAATCTTTTAAAAAAACCCTCATCCCTGAACTTTCAAATTGAAATATACCTAAAGTATCTGCATGAGCAAAAAGTTTAAATACCTCAGAATCATCATACATGCAATTGCTAAAATCTACCTTTATATTATGATTTTTTTCTATTAAATCTACAGCATCACGTATTACTGTCAAAGTTCTAAGTCCCAAAAAATCCATTTTAAGAAGTCCAAGTTCTTCTAGCTCTATCATATTAAATTGAGTGGTTATTATGTCCTTATTTCTAGAAAGTGGTACATATTCAGTAACTTTGTCTTTTGAAATAAGAACTCCTGCTGCATGAGTAGATGAATGTCTTGGCAATCCTTCAACTTTCAATGCTATATCTATTAGATTTTTAATCTCTTTATCGTTATCATATAATTCCTTAAATTCATTATTTATCTCTAACGCTTTTGAAATAGTCATCCCTAAATCCATTGGTATTTTTTTAGCTACAAAATCAACCTGCCCATATGGTAGGTTAAGAGCTCTTCCAACATCTCTAATCGATCCTCTAGCAGCCATTGTTCCAAATGTAATAATTTGAGCAACTTTTTCACTTCCGTATTTTTCTTTTACATAATCTATTACTTCTTCACGTCGTTCATAACAAAAATCCACATCAATATCAGGCATGCTTACTCTCTCTGGATTTAAAAACCTCTCAAATATAAGGTTATACCTTAACGGGTCTATATTTGTAATTTTCATAGAATATGCTACTAAGCTACCTGCTGCTGAACCTCTACCTGGCCCAACCATTATTTTATTGTCTTTTGAATACTTTATAAAATCCCACACAATTAAAAAATAATCCACATAGCCCATCTGCTCTATAATTCTTATTTCGTAATCAAGACGATTTTGAATTTCATCAGTAATATTTTTATATCTTTCCTCAAGTCCTAGTTGGCATATTTCGCGAAAGTATTGTGACTTAGTGTAGCCTAAAGGTACTTTAAATTCTGGTAAATGAACTGTTTCAAAATCAAGTTCAACATTGCACCTTTCTGCAATTTTTACTGTATTTTCTAAAGCTTCTTTTGGAAATAGCAAAGACATTTCTTCGTAAGATTTTAAATAAAACTCATCAGATGGAAATCTCATTCTTTCTTCATTTATTGTTTTTTGCATTTGAATGCATAATAGTACGTCATGAAATTTTGCATCTTCTTTATTTATGTAATGGATATCATTGGTTGCAACGAGTGGTATGTTAATATGTTTACTCATTTTCAAAAGACCTTTATTTATAATCCTTTGCTCATCCATTCCATGGTCTTGCATTTCTAGAAAGAAATTATTTTCACCAAATATATCTCTATATATTAACGCAGCTTCCACAGCTTTATCATAATTGCTATCAAGCAAATGACTTTGTACCTCACCAGCAACACAGGCACTCAATGCTATTATACCCTTACTATATTGTTTTAATAAATCATAATCAACTCTTGGTTTATAATAAAAACCATCTACAAAACCCGCTGAACATATTTTCAATAGATTTTTATATCCTTCATAGTTTTCTGCTAGTAGGACTAGATGGTATTGGTTCTTGTCTTTTTGCGGATCTTTATCATTCATTTTTCTAGGTGCAACATAAGCTTCAAATCCCAAGATTGGCTTCACGCCTTCTTTTTTAGCCTGTTTAAAAAATTCTACTACCCCATACATAGACCCATGATCTGTTATAGCAACTGAATCCATATTTAGCTCTTTTGCCCTTTTAACAAGTTCTGTTATTCGACAAGCTCCATCAAGGAGACTAAATTCTGTATGTACATGTAGATGTGTAAATTTATTTTCTGACATAAGTTCATCTCTCCCTATGGAGTTATTTTACCATTATTGATAAAATAATTCAAAATATATTTTTAATTAATATATTATGAAATTTTTATGTTAAAATAATTAAAACCAAAGAAGAAACTCTTTGGTTTAATTATTTTAACAAACTTCTATATTAGCACCAATTTGATTAATTACATTAACAAAATTAGGGAATGAGATATTCACACAATCTATATCATTTACTCGAGTTTCACCTTCTGCGACTAGCCCTGCCATCATTAGTGCCATAGCAACGCGATGGTCATCGTGACTTTCAACTTCAGTTCCTGTAAAGCCTTTGCCACCTTTTATTATCATATAATCTTCGCCTAACTCAACTTCTACACCCATCTTTGTTAGTTCTTCCTGCATAACTGATACTCTATCTGTTTCTTTTAGTCTTACTACCTCTAGCCCAGTCATTTTCATTTGTCCAGAAGCATATGCTCCAATAACAGATAGTGCAGGTAATGTATCTGGCATATTCTTACAATCTACATGAACCCCTTTTAACGGTTTGCCACCTTTTATAATCATTTTATGGTTTTCTATATCTTTTGTAATGTCCGCTCCCATGCTTATCAATACATCTACAATACCTTTGTCTCCTTGAACATCATTAAAGTCAACTCCATCTATAATTACTTCTGAATTAGTCATTACAGCACCTATAAGAGGAAATGCAACACCTGACCAATCACTTGGTATTACACTATTGACTGGACTATATTTTTGTGGACCAGTAATAATATATTTTTTATAATCGCTGCTATGCTCAACTTCAACCCCATGTTTAGACATCCAATCCAATGTCATGTTTACATAAGGTATTTCCAAAGGATGCTCAACTGTTATTTCTGTAGTACCTTCTAACAAAGGAGCAGATAAAAGCATCCCTGATACTTGAGGTGATATTTTTCCTTCTAATGTAATACCTCCGGCTTTCATTGGTCCTGTTATTACTACAGGTGGTGCGTCAATATTTGGTCTTGTTTTAAATGCTGTTGCACTAGTTCCATTTATTGATCTTAACAAAGAATCTATTGGTCTTTTTCTAATCTGTGCATCTCCTGTAATAATGGTAGTTCCTTCAATTGTTGCCGCCATTGAACAAGCTATGTATGTTGTTGTTCCAGAATTTCCACAGTCAACTATATCATTTGGAAGTTTTAATTTTCCATTTACACCATCAATAACCCACTCATTTTCATTTAATTCACAGTAAGCTCCAAAAGCTCTGGCAACATTTATTGCACTTTTGCAATCTTCACTTTTTAATGGATTTTTAATAACAGATTTACCTTTAGCCATTGCGGCTATCATAACTGCTCTAATAGTATGGCTTTTTGAACCTGGAACCATTATCGTTCCATATAGATTATTTCTTTTTATAATTCCTTGCATTTCAACTTCTCCTTGTACTTATTATATTTTTCTTCGTATATACAATATTATATTATTATATTTTAATGATGTCTAATATATGATTATTTATATATTGTTAACCTACATCTCATATATAAAAAGCCAAGGCAATACTATTCCTTAGCTTTTTATATTAATTTGTGTAGAGTAATTTTAATTACTAATTACCTTTTAGTGGTGATTTAGCCAACAGCCTCTTAACCATCGGTACATTTGATAAAATTATTAGTATCGTTAAAGCTAATAATACAATAGTTATGGGTCTTCCAAACATAGAAATGAGCATATTATCTGTTGAAGATGCCAAAGATACTGCCCTTCTAAAATTAGAATCCATCATGCCGCCTAATACTATTGCTAGTACCATTGGTGCTGCAGGATAATTAAAATGACGCATTAAAAATCCAATTAAACCGAACATGAACATTAATATTACATCAAATAAACGGTTGTTGCATGCAAATGAACCAATAACACATAAAACTACAACAATTGGTAGTAATATGTTTTTTGGAATAGATATTATCTTGCTAATTTTAGGTGCAACCAATAACCCCAGAATTAACAAAGCAAAACATGCAATAATTCCACCCGCCAAAATTGCGCTAAACATTTCAGGACTCTCTTTTATAAACATGGGTCCTGGTTTTAATCCATGAACATAAAATACAGATAACAATATTGCTGTAACTGCATCTCCTGGAACAGCCAATGTAAGCATTGGAATTAAGGCTCCACCAATACAAGCATTATTTGAAGATTCGCTTGCCACTATTCCTTCAACTGCTCCTTCTCCAAATGGAACCTCTGGATTTTTAGTAATTCTTTTTGCCTCATTGTATGAAATAAATGCAGCAACGGGACCACCAGCACCAGGTAGAGCACCTATTACAGTTCCTATTGACGAAGAGTAAAGTGCTAATTTCCAGTGTTTTAGAGAACTTTTTATACTAAGCTTCATCTTAGTCAATTGAAGTACTACTTGTTCCAAATTATTATCATATATAACACTTAAAACCTCAGAAAATCCAAATAAACCTACTAAAGCTGGAACTGTTGCAATCCCTGCTTGGAGATCAGATACATTAAAAGACATTCTAGGTGTCCCCATAATTGGATCTAGTCCAATCATGCTAACAGTTAATCCCAATGCAGCACTCATTAATCCCTTAGTGTAATTTTTAGAAGTCACCGATCCAACTGTTGCCAATCCAAATAAGGCTAATAAAAAATAATCCATAGGCGTAAATTTTAGTGCAATATTTGAAACTGGTTTTGCTAAAAACCATAATGCTATAAGTCCAAACAAACTTCCTATAAAAGAATATATTGTTGCATAAAATAAAGCTTTATGAGATTCTCCTCTACTAGCTAGTGGATAGCCATCTAACGTTGTAACTACAGACGAAGGAGCACCTGGTATATTTATTAATATAGCTGATACAGCGCCAGAAAAAACTCCTACTACATATACTCCCATAATTGTTGCTAAGGCGTCTGTAGTATTCCATGTATAGGTTATAGAAACTAATAATGCGGTCGCCATTGAAACTGATAGTCCAGGAATAGCCCCTACAAAAAGACCAGCAAGGGAACCAACAAATACTAGTAGTATAAATCTTATATCTATAATTGATAAAATTTCTAACATTTAGTCCCCTCCTTATGGTAATAATACATGAAGCAATGTTCTGAATGCAATGCTCAAAAACACTGTCGTTATTATTGGAATCAATACGAGCAACATATTTTTTCTAACTTTTAAATATTTTAGCAGGGCAAATAAAAATACTATTGTTGACACTTCAAAAGTTGAAAAAGATATTGATAACGAAAGTATCGTCAATGTTATCATTGGCATTTGAATTACTGCTAGTGCGGCATAGTAAATTGCACATATAACCAAAATAACCACCACACCCTTTATATTTGGTTTTGATGAATTATTATCTTTAATAACATCTATAGACTCTTTACTTTTTTTGATTCCTACAATCAATAAGCTTGTAGAAAGCAAACATATAAAAATTGCCACTAAAATAGGAAAAGCATATGGTGATTGGGACCAGTCTTGATTAAATGAGTTAGAATAAGAAATCAAAGAATATATAATTAGACTAACTCCAATAATCATGAAGAAAATTCCTTCATAAATGTTTTTATTAATTTTGTTTTGATTATTCATTTGAATATCACCTTTTTCTAATAATTTTAATGCCCCTATTTTATTTAAATAGTTAGATAAAATAAAGGCATTTTTATTTGTTTATATTTACTGTATATTAATATTGATTAATCAAGTTTAGGAATATTAAATTGTTCGGGATTGTTTTTTGCAACACCATTTTCATACTGTAACCAGCAAATCATTGATTCCCAATTTTTGAAAAATTGTTTCATTGATTCTTCATCTGTGTATTTTTCATAAAGCTTATCAGCAGAGTTCGATTCTACAAACTCAACCCAATCTGCTTCTTGAAATGCTTCCGAAGTTGCTTTTCTTAGTATTTCAACTACACCACTTGGTGTGCCTTCTTTTGCAAGTAATGAAAGAGGTGTAAGTGGTATACTTAAATACTTTTCAGATTCTGGAACTATTTCTGTAAAAGCAGGTATATCTGGATATGATTCTAATCTTTCGTTAGAAAATACCGCAAGAACCTTAACGTCTCCACTTGCTATATATCCTGTTGTAAAAGATAAATTAGGATTTGTAAATGCAACTTGATCTCCAAGTACACCTAGTAAAGCGTTATTACCACTATCATAAGCTGTCATTGCAACATCATAGCCTAATTCTTTTAAAATAAGACCTTGATTATGACCACTTCCACCAGGGCCTGAGTGAGACATTGTTATTTTACCAGGATTAGCTTCAATATCAGCTAGTAATTCCTCCAATGTATTGTATTTAGAGTTTTTAGATACTACTACTAATTTAGGATCATTTACAGCAAGAGCAATTGGTATGAAATTATCATACGAAAGGTCACTTGTACCCATTGAACGGTAAGTTCCTATTGTTTCTGCTGAAAATAACAAGGTATATCCATCAGCATCAGCATCATGTACAAATTTTGTACCTATTGAGCCTGAAGCTCCACCTTGGTTTGTAACTGTAACAGAAACTCCAAGTTTCTTTTCAAGTTGTGCAGCTAACATTCTTCCATAAGTGTCAGTACCACCACCAGCACCATAAGGAACTATCATTGTAATTGGTTTTGTAGGATAATCTATTTTTGATTCTTCTGAACTTGGATTATTAATTGGTTCATTAGATTTAGAAACCGTGCAGCCTGCTACTGAGAAACACATAACTATTACAAGTATTGCAGATAAAAATTTTTTAAAATTAGTTTTTTTCATACTTTCCTCCAAATTTTAATTGATTTTTCATAATAAAACATGTTTTACAAAAAGTATAGCATTGATTTTTTATATTGTCTAATATATAATTATTCATATAATCATGACATAGAAGTTATATATATGGAGGGAAAACTATGGAATTGTTACAATTAAAATATTTTAAGAAAATAGCAGAGGCGCAAAACATGACAAGAGTAGCCGAAGAAATTCATATATCTCAATCTGCATTAAGTAAAACTATTCGGACTCTAGAAACTGAACTAGGTGTCAAATTATTTGATAGAGAAGGAAAATATATAAAACTAAATGGAAATGGTAAAATTTTTTTAAAATATGTAAATAGAAGTTTACAATCACTTAAGGATGCTAAAAAAGAATTAGATGATTATAATAACAAAAAAGACCAAGATATTGTTATTTATGTTCAAGCTGCAATGTTTATGCTTCCTAAAATAATTACTGGCTTTAATCAAAAATATCCTAATATAAAATTTCACATAAGTCAGAAACAATTTAACAAAGGTGAAAACAATTATGATTTCATTATATATATACCTTCATCAGAGGAAATTAATGAGAAGAATAGCATGACTTTATTAGAAGAAGAATTAAAACTTGCGGTATCTAAAAATCATTATCTAACTGAAAAATCTTACATAAACTTATGTAGCTTATCTAAAGAAAAATTTATAAGTTTGCCATCCTATACTAAATTAAGAAAAACAACTGACCATTACTGCAAATTGGCAGGATTCACACCTAATGTTATCCTCGAGTGTTATGACTCCCCAACAATTTTAGAACTTGTAAAAAATGGTATGGGAATTGCATTTGTACCTAAATACAGTTGGGGAAATATTGAACATCAAGAACTATCTTTAATTAATATATATTCACCTAAATGTACCAGATGTATAAATCTATCTTGGAGGGAAAGCGAATATATTTCGGAATCTGCTAAGTTGTTTAAAAATTATATAGTTGAATTCTTCTCCAATTTAAAATAATCATATTCTAATATTATCAATTACAATATTAAGGAATAGATAATAAATCCTATTACGCCAGATGCTATTATTACATGTATTGGATTGAATTTATATTTCTTTAAAACAAAAACACCTATGGCTATAAGTATCAATGAAACTATATTTATATCGCTAAATTTCATATTTAACAATGTCGTTTCTTCTGCTTTAAATATGGCTAATGTCAAAATTGAAATTCCTGCTGATGCTATTAATGAAACTACAGCTGGTCTTAACCCATTGAGCATGCCTTGAATTGTAGATAAATTTTTGTATTTATAATATAAATACGCAAGTATTAATACTATAATACATGATGGTGTTACACATCCTATAGTAGCAACTATGGCTCCAAACAATCCGCCTACTCTAGTTCCAACGAATGTTGCTGCATTTAATGCTATTGGACCGGGTGTCATCTGTGATATAGTAATTAAGTCAGCAAATTCTGCTAGACTTAGCCATTTATGTACATCTATAACTTGATTTTCTATAAGGGGTAATGCAGCATATCCTCCTCCAAAACTAAATAGCCCAATTTGAAAAAAGCTGACAAAAATTTGTAGATAGATCATACTACTTATACTCCCTTTTATATTTATTTAATAAACCGCTATAAAATATAGCTCCAAACGCTCCACATATTACAATAACCACTGCTGCATTTACATTAAAAACAACGGCAGCTAAAAACGAAGATAACATTATAATTATTGATATAATACTTTTCTTTTTTAAAATATCCCCTACCATTTTAATTATTACATTTATTATAACTGCTGCAACACCTGCACGCATTCCTAATAATACTGCATTTACAGATGAATTATTTTTTATTGCATCATAAAATTTCGATACAACTGTTATAATTATTAACGGGGGTAACACTGTTCCTAGTATTGACACAAAAGCTCCAAGAACTCCGGCTAATCTATATCCTGCCATAATTGAAGTATTTACTGCTATTGGACCTGGCGCTGATTGTGATATAGCAACTATATTAAGCATTTCTTCTTCCTCAATCCATTTTAGCTCTTCTACAAATTTTTGACGCATTAAAGGAACTATTACATATCCTCCTCCTATAGTAAATGCGCTTAATGAAAATGTAGTAATAAATAATTTCCAATAAAACCTAATATTTTTTTTCATGTCTCTTTCCTTTTGTCTTTTAATTTTTAAACATTCAACTTTTTAATCGCTATTTCATTTCCAAATTCGAAGAATTTTCTAAGTACTTCTAAATTCTCTTTATTTATAGAATATTTCATCCATATACCATCTTTTCTACTATCTACTAAACCACTATCACACAATGTTTTCATATGATGGGATAGTGTAGGTTGTGTAATGTTGAATTCCTCTAATATTTTACAAGCACATAATTCACCTTTAGAAAGCATATGAAATATTTTAACTCTTGTTTCATCTGAAAGTGCTTTTAAAAGCAAAGCATATTTTGCATAATTTTTTTCCACTTTATCACCTCAATATAAATAATTTTAATTATTTAGCTTTCTATATAAAATAGATATTTATCTATATACATCTTATATCTTATACAATTTAGTGTCAATTTATTTTTACTTTTTATTGCATAGAGTTGATTTTTGTCTTATTTTAGTTATTTACTAAAATAAAGCTGCATATAATATTTCAAGTAAATTAACAAGAACACTACAACCAATTTCACAGGGAGGAATACCTATGTTTTATAGATGGCAATCAAACTTTATGCAATTACCACCTGATCCTAAAAATGAATCTACCATTTCTGATTTATTAAATTTATATTTAGATGATAATCCCGAAACAGGATATCTTATATTTCAAGTGGCTCAAAACTCAGAAACAAAGGGATTAATACCAATACCTAATGCAAAAATAACAATAAGTAAACCAATGGGTAATAGCTATTTCATTTCTAAAGTAATAGAAACGGATATTGATGGTAAAACTAAACCAATTGCTTTGCCAACTGTTCCTTCTTATCGTTCTCAAACTCCTGAAGATAGTAGATTATATTCTACTTATAATGCAACGGTAGAAGCAACTAACTACTTAACTACTGATGTATATGATATACGTGTATTTGATGATATAACATCGCTTCAGACTGTTCTATTAATACCCCAAGAAGGTTACAATGTTCGTCAGATTTATCATGCAGAACCGCAGAATTTATGTGATAGGTGGTATTAATAATGGTTATAATTAGTCGGCCTGATGAACCTTTTATTCCTGAGGAAATAACTGTTCACCTTGGTGATCCTAATGAGCCTGCTGCAAATGTAGTTGTTACTTTTCCGGCATATATTAAAAATGTAGCATCCAGTGAAATTTATCCAACTTGGCCCGAATCTGCAATAAGAGCAAACATATATGCTCAAATTACTTTCGCACTAAATAGAATTTACACAGAATATTATAGAAACCGAGGATATGATTTCGATATAACAAATTCACAGCAAATAGACCAGTCATATATACCTGGAAGGGGTATTTTCGAAAATATATCACAAATAGTTGATGAAATTTTTAATAGCTATGTCGCAAGACATGGTAGTATAGAACCTCTTTATACAGCTTACTGTGACGGAAGAATAACTGACTGCGATGGCCTACTTCAATGGGGAACTGTTACTCTCGCAGAAAGCGGATATTCACCTTATGAAATCCTACAATATTATTATGGTGATGATATTGACATCATTGTAGATGTACCAGTTAACGCTAATTTTGAATCTTACCCTCTATATCCCCTTAGATTAGGAAGTTTCGGACAGGATGTTAGTATAATTCAAACTGAATTAAATAGAATAGGTCAAAACTACCCCTTAATCCCAAAGATAGAAGATGTAGATGGCATTTTCGGGGTTCAAACTGAAGCCGCAGTAATAGCGTTTCAAAAGATATTCAATTTAGTCCCTGATGGAATTATTGGAAATGCTACATGGTATAAAATAAAATATATTTACAATGCAGTAAAAGGATTAAACGAACTATTCTCTGAGGGTATAAGCCCTGAAGATATTGAAAGTCCATTTCCAGAATCATGGCAAGAAGGTGATACTGGTACTGTGGTAAAGTTAATACAATACTATGTTCGTGCACTTGGGTGCTACTATCCAGATATACCAATTATAGAAATTACAGGTTACTTTGGGCCTGAAACTACGGAGGCTGTAATTGAACTTCAAAAAAAGTATGACATAATTGTAGATGGTGTTGTTGGTATACAAACCTGGGCAAGACTTGATAGAGACTATAAAAATAAACTACACCAAATACCAAAGGAATGCTTTGGTATAGAAAATCTTTACCCTGGTTATATATTATCCAAAGGAATGGGTGATAAAAATATAAGATTAATGCAAACATATTTAGAGAAAATTTCACAATTTTATCCTGTTATACCTAAAGTAGATATAACAGGAATATTTGATGACAAAACAGAGGCTGCTGTTATCGCCATTCAAAAAAACTTCTTAGAATTAACAGAGGATTATGCTTTGGGATCAATTGGCCCTAGTACATGGAATAAAATAGCAGAGCTTTATGAAAGTTTACCAGAATAAAATTATTACGATTATTGCTAAGCTAATTAAAAATAGTATTATTTAAAAAATAGCGTAGCAGATTTACTACTACGCTATCAAGTCTAACTTATTGGAGTCACTACACCATATTGATTAAACTACTCTATTTTCTATTATTGAAAAACATCTCTAGTCATAGTTTTTTTAAGTTTAACATATATGCTAATCTGATTGTTAGCGTCACATGTTGCCAAAAAAACATTGGAAATATCATCAATTCCTTGTATCTTCAGTTGTTTATAAAGCCATTTTTCATCATTTCCTGTAAATTTTAAATTTCCATATAAAATTCCCCCATCAATTACTATATTGGTTAAGGGCTTCTCTTCTGATGGTTTAAGTTTTAAGTCATTTGGTGTAACAGGTCGCTGAGATGATAATGGTAAAAAACTAATTTTCCCATTTGGTTCTAGTATAGCTGTTTGTAGATTACCAATATTGAAATACCCGCTGTTCCGACATTGCGTCAGAAATTCGCTTACATCAAGCCTCGCCTTCTTTAAATTTTTATCATTAATTTCACCATCTTGAAAAAGTATTAATGATTTACCGTATAAAAATCTTCTTAATATTATAGACTTTGTCATAGCATATGAAATCAAAATAGAAAGTAAAGCGTAAACTATCATTGCAAGTAATGGTTTTAGATAATCTGCCTCAAGAGATGTTGCCATTTCAGCTGCAATCGAACCAATTGTTATTCCTATAACAAAATCAAACATGGTTAATTGAGATATTGATTTTTTGCCCATAATTTTTGTCAAAAGAAACATAGCAACTGCAGAACCCAAAGATGTGAAAAACACATGTACCAATTCCATAATTTCCATATAAATCTCCTCTTTTATTTTAATTATCAATTTATTTTTAACAAATAAGTATGAAATATACTTTGCATTGACTTTTAGTGTTGAATTATTTATTTAATTTAAAAAATTCTATACAACTATCACGTATATTAAAAACAGGATACCAACTTCTGATATCCTGCCTTAGTTTTATTTTAAACCCATTTTTTGTCTTTTACTCATAATGTGGTTTTCTATATCTTGTGCTGCCTGTACAGGGTCATCTCCTAAAGCTACCTTTCCACCTGTTAAACCTTCTACATCTTCTGTAAGAAGTTTAACTAGATTTGGTGCTCCTGTTATAAATGGTGTTGGTGACAAATGTGTATAAGCTCCATATGCTACAGCAAACAACCCATCTATAGTAGCTTTTTGTTCCATCCATTCAGGAGCAGTTACAGCTATTGGTAAATCTGATATATCTGCATTGAGATGATCCGCTAATGCAGTTACTAGCATTGACATTCTTCCTGTATCCGTACAAGTACCAAAGCTTAATACCGGTGGTATACCTAAAGCTTTACATACTCCTTTCAATCCTTCTCCTGCAAGTTCTATAGCATCTAAATTGCACATCCCTGCTACTTCAAGACCATGATTTCCACAACCACCAGCAACTACAAGTATATCCCTTTTAATTAATTCTTTTGTTATGTTTACGGTATTCCAGTCTTGAGGGCCATTTCTTAATGTTGAGCAGTTTGCTAATGCTACAACGCCCTTTATTTGTCCTTTGACTATAACATCAACCAAAACATTTAAATCATTTCCTATTGCCTTTAATACCGCTTCAGTAGAAAAACCTGCTATTGCTTTTGTTTTGCATTTTGGAACCATAGGACTTATTTTTTTATGTCTCTTTTTAAAGTTTTCTATTGCAATTTTTATACATTCATCTGCCATTTCATCAGCCTTTGCTGGATAGTATGGCATTTCATGCTCAGCTCCTGGGACGCCAATTATAGTGCTAACACTTACAAGTGCTACTTGATATTTTTCTGCATACTGGTCGATTGCTGGTGGTGAGCAATTTTCTTCCATAACAAGAGCGTCAACAGTACCTGTTGCAAGAAATGGCTCAATTGATAACCAGTTTCCCATTAGTCCAACAAAAACATCATCTACCTCAAATCTCTGCAAAAGTTCTTGACCCGTCTCAATTGATCCAACTATATGAATACCTTTTGCACCAGCTTTTTTAGCCATTTCTTGATATTCTTGTTTTTTAGCTTTTTGTAAAGTTGCTACACCGACCCATGGTTGGTGTCCATTAAAAGCTATATTAACATAATCTGGGTCCATAATACCCATATCTACATCAACTTCATGAGGCATTGGTGTTCCAAATAATATATCTTGAGTCATTTCTAAACCAATTTGCGCAGTATATATTGTAGATAAACCTAAGCGAAGGGCTTTTTTAGCTAAAGACACATAATCTCCATCAACATTTGTTAAACAGCTTGCGATACATAATTCTACTTCATGCTGTACTCCCGAAGGATAAATATGTAGTTCTTTCCATACTGGCTTTCTTTTTTTAGGTGCAAATGCTTCTACCATTATGCTTTCTTGATCTGGATTTACTTTCATCTCTCTATCAAGCAGTTCAGCTAATTGTACTGCCAATTTATTAATATCTTGATTTGTATCTATACCAGTTTGTTTACACATCCACTTCAATTTTTCTGTATCAGTAATCTTAAACGAAGTTTTTCCTTCTCCTGTAGCTTTTAATGTTCTAAACGCCTCATACGCATGATGTGCATATGTTGCAGCTCCCATAATATTTCTCATAAGTAAATTTCTCATAGCCATGGCATCCGGTCCAATTCCACAAACACCTTTATCTGCGCCAGCCTTTTCACTAATTCTACAAGGACCCTGAGTACATAGTTGACAGCTTACACCCTGTAAACAAAAAGTACATCGTATTTTTTCCTGTGTATCCCATCTAGAAAACACACTTGTAAGTCCGTCATTTTTTATCCTTATAAGCATTTCTTCTACAGAGTCGTGATAACTTACACGATCCTTTGGTTTTTCTAAAACAGTCATTACTATCCTCCTGAATAATTAATTTTTATTAAGTGTTCTACTTGGTTAGTATGTCTAATTTTAGAATAAAAATACAGATAATTAAATCCTCTTTAAATTCAGATTAATTTATATAAACATGAGAATAAATGGGATCGTCACTATTGAAAGGATACTTGTTAGAAATACAACTTTAGCCGCTAATTCTTTATTTCCATTATATTGTTCTGCTATTATTGCTGTAGCTGATGGGGCAGGCATCGCCAATACAATTACCATAACTTTTGGTACTAAACTCATACTGTCAAAAGGAATAATTTTCATTACAATAACAGTTAAGAGTGGAACAATTAACAACCGAACTGCACAAAGAAAATAAAGCTTATAATCATTAAACATATCCTGAACTCTACTGTTTGATATTGATAGTCCTACTAAAAACATTGACATAGGGGTTGTTACATTACCCATATAATTTAATGAACTTAAAATAGGTTTTGGTAAACTAGTCTGTGTCATATAAAATATAATTCCTAAGAAAATAGCTATATTATTATTATTCAAAAATAATTTTTTAATATTTATTCCTTTTCCACTTTCATGACCAATAGTAATTAATTTAATACCCACTGAAAATATCAAAACGTTAAAAACTGTATTTGAAATTGACGCTAAAAAAGTCCTTCTTTTCCTAATATAGCATAAGCAATAGGAAATCCCATGAATCCATTATTTGAAAATGTACTTGCAAAAACCCAAACTCCCCTATCCTTTTCAGAAATTTTCATTAGTTTAGTATAAAATAATGAAATCAAAATACAACTAGAATGAATAATAAAAGTTATTATAGCTATTATTAGACTATCCATAAGAATTCCTTGATTATAAGTACCTGAAATTGATAAAAAAATAGTCGCTGGTAAAGCAACTTTCATTAAAATATCAGACAGGTATCCTGTTGCATTTTTGCTTACTGCTCCAGATTTTCCAGCAATAAACCCTACTAAAATTAATATAAAAAGTGTTAGGATGTTATTTAATATAATTGAAATATTCATTAATATGCTCCTTATTAAATGCTACTTGACCTCATAAATAAAAGAGAACAAATTTAGTACATTAGTGCTACATCATCTAAATTGTATAATTTATGTAATATTCATTATTTCTATACTTACGAAGTCAGAATTAATTTATTTTATTTCATCTGTTGAAATTATCTCTGTTATTTATTTCACTTAATGAAATTTTAACAGTTTGGAAGAATTTTGTCAAGATTTTTCTGTGAATCAAATTAACTTCAATTATATTTGTATATCTAAATAATAATACGGAACACTACTAATAAAAGTAAATGAGACTATTGTGTCAATAAGGAGATATCATGTTTGTTCCAAAAAGAATATTATTTGAAAAAAATGCACTTAGTTATGAAATAGGCTTTAATATATATAATTTTTTAAAGATTATAAAGATGTTGAAATAGTAGAGTTAAAAGGCAGTAGAATTAAAGAAAATATACCTGGGGAAAATTTATATAATTTTTATAGAGAAGGTAAAAAAACACTTGTAGTTGGCATAAAAAAAGGAATGAAATTTCAGTCGTGTAAACCATCTGCACATTATCAGCTCCCCCTTTTATCAGGTTGCACAGGGCAATGTCAATACTGCTATCTAAATACAAACCTAAGTGATAAGCCTTATATGAGAGTTAATGTAAATGTTGATGATATTTTTGAGCATGCACAAAAATACATAAATGAAAGACTACCTGAGCAAACAATATTTGAGGGCTCTGCAACCTCTGACCCAGTACCCGTTGAACCATATTCTAACTCATTAAAGCAGACAATAGAATTTTTTAGTGAAAATGATAACGGAAGATTTAGATTTGTTACAAAGTATACAGATATTGATACATTGCTAGACATTGAACACAATGGTAACACTGAAATAAGATTTACTCTTAATACAAACAAAGTCATTAATGATTATGAAAACAAAACACCATCATTGAATAAAAGAATTGAAGCATGCAAAAAAATAATAAATGCAAAATACCCGATGGGTTTTATTATTGCACCTATTTTTATTTATGATAGTTGGAAAGCAGATTATAAAAATCTATTATTAGATTTAAAAAGTAACTTACCTAATAATCTATCACATCCAATAACCTTTGAAGTTATCTCACACAGATATACTCCTAAGGCTAAAAACACAATACTTGAGGTTTTTTCCAGAAACAGAATTACCAATGAACGACGAAGAGCGTATTTATAAATATGGACAATTTGGATATGGAAAGTATGTTTATAACAAAGAAAATATAAACGAAATAAAAAGTTTTTTCAATCAAGAAATAAATTCTTTATTCAATAATAAAATAATCAAGTATATAATTTAGTTTTATTTTTATTTTAAAACTTTTTCTATGAATACTTGTACAATTTCTGTATCAAATTGTGTCCCTGCACACCTTTTCAATTCCATTATTGCCTGTTCTTTGTCCATAGCTTTTTTGTAGTTTCTTTTAGATGTCATAGCTTCATATGCATCTGCAACTGCAATAATCTTAGATAAAAGTGGAAGCTTTTCTCCTTTTAGATTTTCTGGGTATCCTGTACCATCTATACGTTCATGATGATATAAAACTGCTTCCGCTAAGTGTGAAAATTCATCTACGCTTTTTAAAATTTGATAGCTTGTAACTGGGTGTTTTCTTATTATTTCTAGCTCTTCTTTATTTAATTTACCTGTTTTATTTAGAATTTCTTGCGGTACTATAATTTTACCAATATCATGTAAGATTCCGCTAATTCTAGCATCTTCTACTTCTTTGGAACTTAATTTCAACTCCCTAGCAATAGATTCACAAAACCTTGATGTTCTCTCAGTATGAATCTTTTCTTTATCATATTTATTATTAATATTACTAAGAACGGTTTCAATAGTCTGACCTCTCATTTTTTTACCATGCTTTAACTTGTTTTTATACATATTGTTATCCGCTAACCTTTGTATCTCAGCTATACTTTGATTTTTATTTATTTTCGTAGCATAGCCAATTGCTAAGGAAACAACAACTGAATCTATTTTTGTTTCTTTAGTTATAGCAATAATTCTTTTTTTTATTCTTTCTGCTTGAGTAGCATCTGTATTTGGTAACAGTATTGAAAATTCATCTCCGCCCACTCGGCAAATAATATCATTTTCTCTACATGCACTTGTTATATTGACCGCAGCAGTTTGAAGCAGTTTATCACCCATTTCATGGCCATATGCATCATTTGTAAGTTTTAATCCGTTAACGTCTATGCAAATTATTGTGAAGGGTAAATATATTTCATTGTCAAACTTCTTAACCGATTCTTCCATATATCTACGATTATAAAGGCCTGTAAGATAATCGTGAAAACTTAGATACTCTACCTGTTTTTGCTTTTCCTTATCTTCATTACAGTCCCTTGCCGTACCTGCAATTCCAATAACAGAACCTGATTCATCTCTTATTGCAACTGCATTAGTAGAAAACCAGTGCCAATACCCACTTGTATTTTTTAATCTAAAATCTGTTAATTCTTGTCTTGTTTTAGATTCTTTAACTTTATTAAAAAAATTAATTGCTTGTTCTAAATCATCTAAATGAATAAACTGCTCAAATTTTTTTCCTAATATTACCTCTGATGAATACCCAAGCAACAAATTACATGCCTTAGAAACGTACGTAAATACTCCTTCCGGTGAAAGTCTATATATTATGTCGTAACTGCTTTCAACTAAAACGCGATAGTTATATTCACTTTTCCTAATTTCATTTTCCATATGCTCTATCTCTGAAATGTCCAAAAGTGTACCAAACATTAATAAAGGCTTTTCGTCTTCTGTCCAGGACACTACTTTTCCCCTATCAAGCACCCAAACCCAGTGTCCATCTTTATGCTTAAGACGACACTTTACGGAATAGTATTCTATCTTTTTATTGAAAACCTCATATAATACCTTTTCTGTTTTTCCTAAATCATCGGGATGCAAAAACCTATTCCACGTTGCAAGATTTGTAGGTAATATTTCTTCAATACTATATCCAAGTATTTCAGCCCAACGTTCATTATATAATGTTTCACCTGTCTGAACATTCCACTCCCATGTTCCAGCATTTGTTCCCTGTATTATATTTTCTAATTTCTTCTTGCTATATAAATGAATTCTATTAGCATTTACTCTGTCTATGTACAAACCCACCTGTGATGCGTATAATTCCGCAATTTCTTTATTTTCAAACGTTTTATCTTTTGACATAATAATAGTAAAATCCCCTAAGGATTTTTTGTCCTTAATTATTTTCACCACAACAACTTGACCTATTCCAAAAAAAACTTCTATTAACTCAACATTCTCTTTTGGTATTATGTCATTGGTTAAATCATATAAACATTTGAATATATTTACATTTTGCTCTTTAATTTTTTCATTTTTCACTTTGTCATAATTCCAATTCATTCCAACTGGATTGAATTGCAATATATCAATAGCTTCTTTTATATTTTCTTGTTCTCCTGATATTGCAACTGTTGTAAAACCATCGCTTTCATATAAATTAAATCCAACATACTTTGCATCACATAATTCAAGCATATCATCAGTTATTCTCTGATAATTAATTTCTTTATCTGTATTATCTATAAAACCTTTAGATATATCAATTAACTTCAAAAGTTGTTTTTCTTTATTAATGATTTTAGTTGATAACTTTTTCATAGTTGCAACCCCTTAATTTATTAAGTTGATTATAATACATTATCTCTTACTAAGTCAATCAAGAAAAACTAGACAATTGTCCGTAGATTATATGTATTATATTTCTTTAACATACATAAATTTGCCTATTTGTGTGTTGATTCCTTGATTTCAAACAGTTACCATTGATTTATTCAATATTTTAATTTAGAATAATTACACCTAAGGAGGAAAAATTATGATTAAATTTAAAAAAATGAAATCGATTTTATTAACAACAGGACTTACACTAGGAATATCATTATCTATTTCCAGTAGTGCCTTTGCAACGACTTATACTGCTGTTAGCGGTGACTCATTGTATAAGATAAGCCGATTATTCAACACAACTGTAGCAAGCTTAATAGTAAATAATAATCTTCTATCCACATCATTAAATATAGGACAGGTTTTAAATGTTTCTAATTTAACCTATACCGTAAAAAAGGATGATACCTTATATCTAATTGCTAAAAAACACAATGTATCATTAGAAGATTTAAGACGTTCAAATAACATATATACAAATTACATAAATATAGGTCAAATATTAAATATACCTATAAAGTCAACATCAATCTCATCTGATACCGTCAATGCTAATTCAGATGCTACATATTCATCCGAAGATTTGGACCTACTTGCAAGATTAATAACTGCTGAAGCACAAGGTGAATCCTATGATGCAAAAGTTGCTGTAGGAGCTGTAGTTATGAACAGAGTGAAAAGCAATTCTTTTCCTAACTCAATTAACGACGTTATTTATCAGGTTATAAATGGTTATTATCAATTTACTCCAGTATTAAATGGTTGGATTAATAAACCTGCTCAACCCGATTGCATTGAAGCAGCAAAAGAAGTTTTAAATGGAACTGATCCAACAAATGGTGCTTTGTTCTTTTTTGAAAGCAACATAACAAATACTTGGCTCTTATCTAGACCTGTATCAATGACGGTTGACAACATGACATTTTCCTATTAAGTAAAAGGGACAAGGTATATATAACCTTGTCCCTTTTGTATTTTACAATTTTTGTTAGTCTATCAAACCAGCTGATATCAATAATCTATTTGTGATTGCTGATATCTCTGCTCTTGTAACATGGTCAAAAGGAACTAATGTTGTTTCTGTTCTTCCAGAAATTATACCGTTATTCACATTCCACTTTACAGCTTCTTTCGCATAATCGAATACATCTACATAATCCACAAAATTTGTCATTTCTGTTATATATTCAGAATTCTTTAGCCCTGCAATATTACCTGCCCTATATATCATGGTCATGGCATCTTGCCTTGTAACCAATCCTTCTGGATTAAACGTTGTATCACTTATTCCGTTAATGATACCATAGCTGTATGCTGTTCCTATATATCCAGCATATTTTGTTCCTATTTTAACATCAGCAAAATGATTAACCTGTTCAGGCTTTAATCCCAATGCTTTCACTAAAACCTCTACCAACTCTGCTCTTGTAATAGCTTCATCAGGTGAAAATGTGCCATCTTCTTTTCCCGATACTACTAATCTGCTTGCCATCTTCTCTATATCTGCTTTAGCCCAATAGTTATCTGCTACATCGGAGAAAGAAGCTTCATTGTTAATGAGAGTGTATGTAGAATTTGTAAGAGAATTGATTGTCGCATAATACTTGCCATCTACTTTAGTAACGTAGGTTGGTATATGTCTTACACTACCATCTGGATCTGTTACGATTGCCGTAGTTATTTTACTAGCATCCACATTTGAAGGAATAGCAATTGTTCTAGTTACAAAACTATTAAAATGTTCTACTTCATATGTCTTTCCTTTATAACTAGCTTCTATCTTAAAGTTCACAGGTGGTACAATAATTGACAATTTATTATTTTCTGCTGAGTTTTCAACTATTTTTATCATATCAATATTTGCTTTTGATATTTCAACTGTAAACGGTATATCATGAGGAGATACATCCTCACCAATCATTCTTAAAATATTATTAACATCGATCATATCTGTTGGCAACTCATAACTAGCGCCATTTGTTTTTACTTCCAATATGACAGCTTTCTTTTGCATATCTGCAATAGACTTTACACTTAATTTTGTTTTAACCACATCTCCGTTTTCTACCAAAGGGATTGAGATTTTTTGACCGTTTTCCATTTTGTCTACTTGTATTTTAATAGAACTTTCATTTACAGAAACCACTGTTTCTTTTTTACCGTCGCTATTGTATGTGGTTTCTTTTGTCCCAACACTAAAACTTTTATTATCTGCTTCACCATTTACAGTATTGCTGTTTTTTGAAGAACCACTTGAACTAGAACTCGAATTGTTTGAACTTGAATTTCTTGTAAAAATCACTGTCAAGACATCACTGTCTATAGCACCTGCAGTTGTAGCTATTGCTTTTAATGTTGTTGTTTCACTAATTGTAATAGGTGTTGTATAAACATCATCGTCCTTGGTTGGATTATTTCCATCTAGTGTATAGTAAATAGCTGATCCTGTTGTAGAACTAGTAAGCGTCACTTGAATAGTTCCTGTGAAATTACCTCCACTAGGATTGACTGTAGGCATATCTATCTGCTTAGCCACATGATTTTCTTCATTTTTTATTCGTACAATATTAATAGTATAATTCTTTGTTGTTAAATCTTCAGCTGTTACAGTTATTGTAAAAGTGTTAGAGCCAACTATAAGATTTTGTATACCAATATCTCCTGTTACATTAGCATTACTGTCGTTTGATGCAGCACCTATCGCTAAACTTGATTCAGTTGTACTTTCTAAGTTATAGATCATTGTTTCGGAATCAAAATTAGGTATACTTACATTATTAACTGTTAAAATTGACAGTGTATTGTCGCTACTTGCATTGCTGTATGTCTCTACGGGCCATCCGTACCATGAACCATTATCCCATCCATCAGTTGCTTTATATGCTTCAAGGACATCTGATGGTATTAAAATTTTTGACGATTCTTCATATTGATATTGACCAAATGAACCTGAATAAGGTTGTTCAGAATCAAAAATAACAGTAGGAGGAACACTTCCCAACATCATTTCTATTGGTTTTTTACAATTCCAAAAAATGTAATTTTCAAATTTTTTAACATTTGTTAAATTAATATTTGTTAATTCATCACACATACAAAACGTCTGATATTTTACTACTTCAAGCTTTGGCAAATCAACATTTTTTAGACTGATACAATGAACGAATGAAGCAATACCCACAGTTTCTGTGTTAGGTAAGCTAATTTCCGTTAAAGCTTGACATTCGTTAAATGAATTACCACCAAAGCTTTTTGCATTTGGTAATATAACATTATTAAGCTTATAATCATTCTGAAAAGCTGCAATACCAAAAGTTACAGCTTGCGGTAAGTTAGCAACTTCAAGTGAAGTACAATAATGAAATGCATAATTGCCAAAGTTTAAAGATTCCGTTGTATCTAAATCTATAGTTACACTTTTCAATTTTTTTAAATCTTTGAATGCTCCGTCTGGAAGTGTATCATCTGTAAAGGTAGCATCACCAGTTATATTTAACGTTTCAATTTGTTTTAAATTACTAGTAAGCCATAAGACATCATCATCTGTCAGTTCTCCTGCGATTATATTTAATGTGTTTACAGCTATGTATGGTATACCATTTAATACTGTTTCTACTTTATCTCGTAATGTATTTCCTGTTGAGGAATCATCAATATTCACCGCTACAATTTGTACAAATTCTGCAGATACATTAATATCATCTGTTACATTATATTCCGCCCTTGAAGTGTTGGTGATATAATCGCTCCACTGTGAAAATACATATCCATCATCAGGCACAGCTGTTACATATGTTCCGTTTGTCCCCGTTTCAACGGTCTGCATCGTTTCACCTGTTATACTACCTCCATCACCTGCTGTGTAGTTAATTTGAGGATTACGTACAATAATTTCAAAGTCCTTTGTTATTGTATTATTATCACTTAAACCATATGTCAAATGATAAGTACCTAACGGTATATTTTTACTTAATTTAAAACCTTCATCAGTAGGTGGTTCTGTAATGTATTCATCTTCAAAGTCAGCGCCGCAAATCCCATATTCGGCATCACTTAAATTACCTTCACCGTCATAAACAGCTACCGCAGGAAAATCAACATAAAAATCAACATCTGTACCATCTTTTACCAAGTTTATATACTCAGGAGTTAATACTATATATGGTTTACTAAAAATAATATCAAATGTTATGGGTTCAGCAGAATTATCTTTTAAAAACACTGTTACTGTATATGTCCCTACTGGTGTACTACTATCTAAACCAATCCAGCGATCAGAACTACTTATCATAGCACCATAATCAGTTAATTCCTTGCAAGTGTATTTAACAGTTTTTCCTGTAATAATTTCTCCATTTTCTCGAACAGTTGCTTTAGGTAAACTTGCTGACAAGCTATCAATATTTATGTCATCAATTGGATCAATGGTAGTAGGTATTACAAATTCAGCGGTTACATCCATACCACCACTTGTATATGCATCAGTTCTTACTGCTGTTGCAACCCCATCACTCCACTGTGAAAAAACATACCCTGAGTCGGGTACTGCCGTTACCTCTGTACCAGTTCCGTCAGGTAATACTATTTGTGTAGTTTCACCTGTTACACTTCCTCCTGTACCTGCTGTATACATAAGCGGTGCAACAAGTGGCTTGTCGAAGATTGTATAGTAAGCTTTAGTTGGATAAGTACTTTCCCCCTCTATAGTTATATAATACTTCTTTCCTTCGTCAACAGATATAGTAGCTTCGCAGGAATTGTCTGTTACATCACCACTATTATATACGAGGTTATTATCATCATCATAAATAGTAACACTAAAACCAAATTCTACACAATCTGGTTCAATTGTAATCTTATAATCTCCTGATTCCGCAGGAAAAAACATGTAATGTCCTACTCCAGTACCACCTATAATACCAGTATAATCCGGACCCATATCCACCATCATAGTCGTCAAATATGTTTTTGAATATTGTTTTTTTATTAACATAGGAGATGAAGAAGTACCTTCACTAATAATATCCCAAGCAACACCTGCTGCGTAGCAGTAGTTACTCATAGAACCAATGGACCCAAAACTTAAAACAATTGCTAAAATAATTAATATAACTTTTTTCAAAACAACTCACTCCTTTAAAATAATTTTCATAGTTTATAACATTTATTCATTACAACGTTTATTAAAAATCACCCCATCTTTCAGAACGTTTTTACATATTTCTACAAATTATAAGTTTATTCTACATAATTTGTTATATAGTACTGTTTCACTCTGAATAAATTCTGAATGTATTCTGAATACAAAAATAGCAGATAACCAATCTTTTTATCTGCCATTTAATATATATTTTTTTCAACTATTATAATTATTTTCCCACTGTAAGTTTATAAAATAAATCTTTCATTTCTTTCTTAGGTTCAACTCCCAGTTCATCTTTTAATGTTTTACAATATACTTCATACTGATTTATCAACGCCATTCTATCACCCATTCTTTCATAGGCAATCATTAGCATTTCATGAGCGTTTTCTGATAATGGATCTTTTTTTAGTATCATAATCAAATATTTTAATGCAAGTTTATATTCTTTTACTTCCATATATATTTTTGATAATCTTTCTAATGCCGACTGATATAGATTTTCTAAACGATTCTTTTCATCCACAATCCAATCGTTATAGAATCCATCTAGATACTCTCCCTTATACAAGAGAATAGCTTTTTTTAAACATTCAATCGAAGTCTCCATCTCTTCTATCATAGAACTATCAATAAGATTTTCAAATTCATTAACATCACTACTTATATTGTTAGTTACTAAACAATACCCTTTATTTTTGTATATCAGACCATTTTCAATTCCATATATTTTCATTGCATTTCTTATTTGATAAATATAAGTGTACAGCCATTTTGAAGTTTGCTCTGGGTCCATGTCAGACCATATATTTTCCAGAATCCTCTCTTTATTTATTATTTTATTAGAATTAGTAATTAAATAAGCAAATAATTCCATTGCTTTGGTAGTTTTCCACTGTACAGGTATTGTCTCACCTTCCCCATAAACTTCAAAATTTCCAAAGCAACATACATGAAAAAGTGCTTTTTCTTTTACTTCTCCAGTTGAATTCACTGATGCGATTTCTTTATTAACAAATTTTTTTTCTTCACCCTTAACTTTTGCAAACAGTTTCTCGCTTCGATGCTTAATACTACCTTCGTTATTTTCTATAAGTTTAACAAGCATTTCTTTAGATTTACTTCCCAGCCTTAGAATGACCTTTTCTAAAAATTCCTCTTCTATTTCCAATTCTATTCCAAGTTTAATAATTGGAACGGCTATTTGTTCATAGGATAAAAAAATTTGCAAATAATTTCCTTCTCTTGCTAATGAGAAACAGCGAATAGCATAATTCTTAGCTTTTTCTCTATTGCCTATTATTGAATTAAAATTTGATAAAGCCCAATTGCACTGACAAATCAGATTCTTTGCCCCAACTTTTTCAGCAACTTCCAATGCATGTTCTAAAAGCTTTAAAACCCCGTCAGTTCCTATATCATCTATATATGCATAGCATCCTATAAACTCACATATAGCTAAATTAAAGTCGGAATTTTTTTCTGCATATTCAATAGCTTTTTCAATCAGTTCTTTACCTTTCTCTCTTTTTCCATTATCCATCAATATTTTTCCGTACACTGCTAGGTGCCATGTCCACTGAAAATCTCTTCTGCCCAGCTTTTTATACATTTCATCTGCATATTGAAAGTGTTTTTCTGCCGTTTCTTTATCTCCTAAGTCATTACAAATTAATGCCAACTGATGATATGCCCGAGGTAAATCATCAATTAAACCAAGTCTCTCTTTAGTGCTAATTTCTTCTTGGATTAGTTTAAGAGCCTTGTCCAACTCACCCCAATCTCTATATATGCTTGAAAGAGTTGTTCTTTGCGAATATCTCTCCTCTTCAAATTCTGAAATTGAATCGTATTCAGAAAAATATCTTTCTCTCGATTCATTATAATATTCTATAGCTTTAAAATATTCCCCCAGTGCGTAATAGGTAGCACCTACATGTTCTAAAAAATAAGCAATTAATTTGTGTTCCTCATCACGTTTTGCAAATTCAATTCCTACTTCTAAAGTTTCAACTGCTTCATTTAATTTTCCACTCCATAATAGTGTATTTACTTTTTCCAATACAGCATCATACCATTTTGTAATATGAAAATCATTAGCGCTAGAAAGAATTTCGTTTAACACTTCTAAACTTTCATTGATATGTCCTACTTTTCTAAGAATAACTGATTTTTGAAACAATCCATTTAATAAATTTTCCATATCATTATAGAGAATAAATAATTTCAGAGCCTCTTCTATTTGCAAAAGCGATTTATCCAACATACCTTTATGATTGTAGATAACACCTTTAAGTAATATAACTTGTGGAGATTTTTCTACAAAGCCCTTAGGGATTTTTTGTATCCAGCGATTTATGGTCTGCCAATTTCCTGCTTTAATCATCTTTAGACCTGATTTTTTAATAATTGAAACAGCCTTTTCATAAATGTCAGCAAGTATGTAACTTTCTACAGCTTGCTCATAATATTCTTTATCCGCAAAGTATCCTCCTGCTTTCTCTAAAAGCATTTTCTTTCTATCACCTAAATGTTTCTCTAAGAAATCTTTAAACAAATGATGATATCTGTAAGATACTTCTTCTCCTTCAAATTTAGTCAGAAAAATATTTTGCTTTATTATTTTTTCCAGCAAATCATTACTATCTTCTCTTTCAGTTAATATATTGCAAATATCCGGTGTTATAAAATCTAATACAGATGTATCGATCAAAAACATTTGTAATTCTATAGGTAATTGTTGAAACACTTCTTCTGCAAAATAGTTATAAATCTCTTCACGATTTTTCCATTGTATAAGTGTATTTTTTTTACTATTTTCCAAACTTAAAGCTGTAGATTTAATTAACGATAAAGCAACTGCCCAACCATCAGTTTCCAATTGAAATTTTTCAATTATATCATCTGTATAATTACTTTCTTTTTGAGAATTAAAAAGTGTAATAATCTCTTCTTTACTAAATCTCAAGTGATTATATGTAATTTCATTAACTAATCCATGGGCCTTTAGCCGAGCAACATTTAATGGCAATGCATATCTACTTGAAACTATAAGATGTACACCTTCAGGGAGACATTGAATAATTTCTTCAATAAATTTATGAATTAGTTTTTCATTAATCACGTGATAATCATCCATGATAAATGTAAGCCCTTCTTTTGCTCTTGCTTGTAATTCGTTGACAAGCAATGCAACAATTAATCGTACTTGTTGGGAAATGTCTTCATTTTTTTCAATAAAATCTAAAGTTTGTATCCCAAAATGGGGGATTTTTTTTGAAATTCCAGCTATAAAGTATTTAATGAATAAAGTAAAGTCATTATCAAATTCATCTAAGTGATACCACACAACTGGATTATTTCTTGTATAGGCGAATTGTGAAACCAATACTGTTTTACCATACCCTGTAGGTGCTGTTACAATAGTCAATTTCTTATATTCAATACCACTAAAGTTTTCAATTAATCTTTTACGCCAAATAGTTTCCATTCCAATTCTAGGTGGATTCATTTTTGAATAAAGTAGTTTATCTATAGATTGCACTTGATTAATCTCCTTAATTATGTAAAGTTTTTAATGTAATATCGACCGCCACCATATCTTTCATTGAATTCATACATAGACTGTTGCTGTATCGTGCTGTAAACTATATAATTTTACAAATTTTATTATCTATTTTATCAGAATATATATCAATTTTCTAGTAAAATAAAATTTATTAATATCTACCAATCACATTTTTTCCAATTATGTATTATATTGTTAATATAAAAGCAAAAGCACTAAGATTTTACAATCTTAATGCCTTCGGGCTTTCCGTTTAATAAATAAAATGGAAAGTTTAATGTCCTCTATGTTTTGCTTTACGCTTTTCTTGTCGCAACTCAAATTGACGTTCTTTTTCTGCTTCTCTTTGCTCACGAGAACAAGATTTTCTTTCCAATTTACCTTGTTCATGTTGAAGTTTTAAAGCCTGCTGTGCTTTTGTTCCAACCCCAGTGTCTTGTAATTGTTTCTTGATAGCTCTTTTCATTCGCTTAGGATTAATGTGTTTCGAAATAGTGGATGACGCTTCAATAGTTGGACTAAATCTCAACTTTCCCCAGTTTTTCAGAACAAAGTAATAGACTTCGTAATCTTTTGGTTCAGCACCAAAAGTAATATTACTAACTTCATATTTACCTTCGTCCTCACGCTCATAAATACCCTTCCAGAAAGGTTCCTCAAAAAATACAGTTAACTTTGAAATAATAGTATTCATATAAATTCCTCCTATTAACTTATCTTACAAAGAATGGACAACCAAGGAGGCAGGTTACTGACAGCTTATACTGCGTCCGGACTACCAACCGGAACTGTGTTTTTATCTTTGCTTTTTTATAATTTAGTACAACTAATTGCATTAAACTATAAGTTTATTATACATGTTTTTCTTGTTAAAGTGAATACTTTTTCTAACTATATTTCACAAATAGCTCACTATATCAAAAAATTATATACTCATTACAGCTACCATTATATTGAAATCTCTAAATAAATCGCTGATGCATCATCACTTTTTTTAAATCTAGGGTATTTAATACCTTCCCTATCTAGGTTTTCTATATTTCTAAGATTCTCGTAAAGCAACGGAAGCCCATTCTCTTCAACTTGCAAAATAAAATGTTCTTTTTCGATCGTATGATATTTATCAACTAAAGCTGAAAACCCATCACTTGACAACAATATTTTCATAGGCTCGCTTATATTAATAATACCCTGTGATGCCTTTCTGACTGCTCTTATATCAAAACCTAAAATCCAATATCCGTCTTCTTTATTAAGCAACAATCTATGTTTTTTAATCATTGGAAGAACTAAGCTTTTTGCATCCCATGCTGAGATATGATGTTCCAAAATTGTTTGATTTATTGCATCATAAACTTTTTGATCTAAAACAGATATTTTTCTATCTGTTATTTCCTCCATATTATCCTCTCTTTGTATTATCATAGGACAATCTCCTAGTGAAAAATACTCTATACTATTATCATGCCATTTCAAAACTGCGATTGAGCTTGAAGGATAGTCTAGCTTACTGCATGGCTTGCCATTTATGGCTTTATGGAAGTCTATTTTCACTTGAAGTATTCCATTTCTAATTATTTCAGATAGCGGAATATTATTTTTTAAATTGTTCGACAGATAAACATTCCACCATTTCGTATACCACCTTGCATCACTTTTTTCGCCAGTTAATTTAGCTCCACTAAGTCCAGTGGCTCCATCTAATATCCAGGCTCCGTACTCATTGATGCCCGCCACATCTTCATTAGCAAAATCACCAGCCTCACATAAAATTTGTTTGTTTATAATTTTCATATTGGTCGCTACTTATAGCTTACCTCCTATATTATTTCTTTATCTAATTTTAATATCAGTGTCATCGCTAAAAAACAAATCAATATAGTCAATACTCCATATGACATAGAAAGACCAATATCATACTCTTGCATTGCATTAACCATTGCAATTGAAATTGGACGATTATATACTCCATAAAGCAAAGCAGACATGGTATACTCCCCTATAGTTCTTATAAAAACTAAGGCACTTCCCGAAATAATAGCAGGAGATATAATTGGTGCTGTAATTCTTGTGAAAGTACAAATTGGACCAGCTCCAAGGCTTCTTGATGCATGCTCTAAAGTAGTATTAAAACTCTCAAATGCAATAATATTCGTCCTCATAAAAAGAGGAAGTGATGTAATAATATATGCAATGGGAAGAATCCAATAAGTTCCAATAAGAACATGATTAAAAATAAATATGTTTTCTACATTAAATGCATTAATCAAATTGATTGCAATAGTACTTACAGGCATCGCAAGCGGCAACATGAGAAAAAGCTCTGCTATTCTATTTATTTTATTTTTCATTTTTGTTGTTAAATATGCTGTTGGAAGCGAAATACCTAGCCCCACAACAACTGTTATTATGGACATATTAATACTGTTTAGAAATGGTTTAAACACCCTTTTTTTCATTAATAAATTTTTATAATTTAAAAACCCAAACTCCTTAGGGAAAACATCCATCATCATAGAACTAGATTTTACAAAAGAAAGAAAAAATATAGCTATTATCGGAAATATAATCAAAATAATAGTGAATCCAATAATAATATTTACTATCCCTTTAAGTAAAGGACTTTCAATTCTCTTCTTTAAAATAGGTACACCTCTTATCACTGACTCCTGTGCACACTTGCTTTCATAATACCTTATAAGTAGCATAACAGAAATACCCATAACCATTAAAATAACAACTTGCACGGAAGCAATATTCATAAAGTTGTTTGCTTTTGAAATCATAATCTGCGTACTTAAAACCCTATACCTACCACCTATGAGATTTGGAGCAGAAAATGAGCTAATTCCAGAAATAAAAGTTATAATTGCAGATGATAAAAGTGCAGGTAAAACCTCAGGAAATAAAATAGAAGTAAATATTTTCCACCTAGATGCACCAAGTCCCTTGGCAGCATCTATAGTCGAATAGTCAACATATTTCAATGCGATAGATACATTAAGGTAAAAGTAAACATACTGAGTATAAGTATGTACAAACATGATTCCTCCAAGACCACTAAAATGAAACGGAATATTTTTTAATCCTAATAATAGTTGTATAGATTTTGTGACTAATCCACTCTCACCATAAAGCTGAATAAATGCTATTACTATAATTACCCCAGGTACCATCATGGGACTCAGAAGAATCATATGAACAAACTTCTGATTATTCACCTTTATAAAACTCATGTAAAAAGCAAGGCTTGTACCTACAACTCCGCATAATATAATAGTAAGAACCCCTAAAAACAGAGTGTTTTTAATTACGTTCATATTATTTTTCAGTGATAAGTAATCTACATAATTTTTTATATCTACCCCTGACTCTGTATGAAAACTTAATCCAACGGTGTTTAGCATTGGAACGACAATAACTCCTACTAAAAACCAAAACAAAACAAAGTAGCAACATATTTTTAAAATAGCACTAAAAGAACTTTTTTTCAACACACATTCTTCCTCCTATTTTAATTCTTTTGGGAAAGATAAATATACAATACAATTGGGCTGTTTCTTTTCAATATTTTCGCCAGTATTAAGTTCCAAAACCTTGATTAATTTATTAAAAACTATAAGGTCATATTCTATTGTACTTCCATTAAATATTGTACTTTTTATTTCTCCTTTGATTGTAAAAGCATCTGATTTGTATACATCAATTTTAATCAGTTCTGGTCTTATAAATACTTCTTCCATTCCTATACTTTCACTGATTCCAAATGCCTTCATTTCGCTTTGCGTAAATACATTGGACTCTCCTATAAAATTGGCTAAAAATTTATTGGCTGGACTAGTATAAATTTCTCTAGGAGTACCAATCTGTAAACATTCACCATTCCTTAAAACTGCTATTGTATCTGAAATTGAAAGTGCTTCTTTCTGATCATGAGTAATAAATAACGTTGTAATTTTTAGTTTTTGCTGAAGAATATGTATTTCCTCTCTTGTTTTATCTCGAAGAGCTGCATCCAAATTTGACATTGGTTCATCTAATAAAAGCACTTTAGGTTCAATGGCAAGTGAACGTGCAAGAGCAACTCTTTGCTGTTGTCCTCCAGAAAGTTCTGGAATTTTTCTTTTTCTGAACTCATACATGCTTACAAGATCTAAATATTCCTTAGCCTTTTCATCCATTAATTTTTGAGATAGTTTTTTTAGTTTTAGACCGTATAAAACATTTTCTTCAACACTCATATGAGGAAAAAGTGCATAGTTTTGAAATACTGTCCCAATATTTCTTTTTTCTGGTGGAAGGTCGGTAATATCCTGCTCTCCAAGAAAAATTCTTCCACTCGTTGGCTTCAAAAATCCTGCTATAATTTTAAGTATAGTTGTTTTCCCACATCCAGAAGGCCCTAACAATGTATAGAGCTCACCATCTCGAATTTTCAGATTAATATTTTCTAAAACTAGATTGTCACCAAACTTATGATTAATATCTTTAAGTATAACTTTCACAATTCCATTTCACCTCATTTTAATGATAATATAAAAGAGTTGCTACGCAACTCCTTTAACGACAAGGACATCCTGCCCTTTGCTTTGCTATTTATTATTCGCTTTTTAAATCTTTATCTGCATTTCTGATTTCTGAGTCCCATTTCTGTAACCACTCGCTTTGCTTTTCAGATAAAACAGACCAATCTACATCCATTGCTTTATATTCTGTCTGCATCCATTCAGGACAATCTTTGAGTGCAGAGTTCAAAGTTGGTATTCTGTTGAACTCATTAGCAAACATTGCCTGTATTTCTGCACTTCCTGCAAATTCAACAAATGCTTTTGCGGCATTTGGATGTGGTGCATTTTTTATTGCAGCAATCCCATCGGTAATAATAACACTGCCACTTTCAGCATCTATTATTTCTAAAGGCATATTATTCTTAGTAATATTGTCAATTATAGAACTTTGTGTCGCATAGCTGATTGCCGCTTCTTTTTTTCCAATAGCTTGGAACAACATTGTTTCGCTGTTATAATAATTTTTCATATTTGTATCTAAATTTTTCATGAAATTCCACGCTTCATCTATTTTATCATTTTTATATGACTGGAATATCAAACTCATCATTGTAGAACGAATGGAAGAGGATGCCGAATCTCTTGAAACGATAAGCCCTTTATATTCTTCTTTTGCTAAATCAGTCCAATCTTTTGGTGCTTGCTCATTAGTTAACATTTCCTTATTATAAAATATCATTACTGGAGTTTTTATCGTACCGTACCAGTTACCTTCTGTATCCTTGAACATTGGATCTAATTCATCTGCCCAAGTAGGAGTCGTTGGCTCAAAAATTCCTTCTTCTGTCATCTCAATAAATAAGGATGAAGCTCCACCAAACATAATATCAGCCTGTGGATTTTCTTTTTCTGCTCTCACACGGTCTGCAAGTTCTCCTTTAAGATTGATAAATTCAACTTCTACTCCTGTTTTTTCAGTAAATGCATCAGATACTGCCTCTAACATTTTCTCTGAATGAGTAGAATAAATTACTAATTTGTCCTCTAACTCTGTTGATGCACCTGTTGGTGCCTCGGATGATGCATCTTCCTTAGGTGTATTGCTATTGCATCCAGCAAGTCCTAAAACCATAGCTAAAGATAGTAATAGTGCCATCAATTTTTTCATTTTATTTCCTCTCTCTCTTAAATCTATTGTCATTTTTAATATTAACAACATATGAAATCAAACTGTAATTTAATTATATATTGTTTTTCCAGTAATTTTAACATCATTACTAAATTTTGTACAATAAATTAATTTTATAGCAATTTGTTTTATATAACATTTTTCTATAATGAATTACTCCATTAACCAACATAAAAAATCTATTTTTGATTTTGGAGTATTATTAAGTTGTTTCTATTTTAATTCAAACGAACACGAGATTTTATATCCTATGGCTTTGAAATTTTTTGACATAGCTTTTCAGAGCGAAGACAAGAATATACTACTAAATCAACAACTCCCTTTCCTTTCCAGTACTGTGATTGCCTCATTATACCTTCCTTAAAGAAATTGTTTTTATATAATACTTTTTGGGATTTCTCATTTGCAGGCATTACAAATGCTTGTATACGGTTAATTCCGACTGTGTTGAAAAGATAATTTACCATCGCACTGACTGCCCTCGTCGCTATTCCTTTACCCCAATTTCTTTCACTAAGTCGATAGCCTATTGTTATCATATTTACCTTAGCGTCATATTCAAACATTTCCGCTACGCCCACAATTTCATTCGGAGCATCGGCTAAACAAATTCCTAAAAATATTTCTTTTCTTTTATTAAAATCTCTTTCAAAATGACCTATCATATTTTGAACAGTGACTTTATTTTTTTTAATATCTCCAGGTATGTAAGTAAAAACACTTTTATTGCTATATATCTCAAATAGTTCATCAATATCATTTGCTACAATTTTTCGTAATATAACTTCATCTGTTACTATGTGTGGAAATTGCGCATAAAGATCCATTCTAATTCCTCCAATTAATATCACAAATACAAATATTTTCTTGAAAACACACCATTAAAAAATAATTTATTATAGTTAAATAAAACTAAATAGACTCGAATATTGCTCTATATAAGAGCTACTATACTACAAAGGATTGGTACAATTATGATTGCGGGAAGATAATTTGCAACTTTGATTTTAGTAACACCTATTATATTTAGACCAAGAGCTACTATCATAATAGAACCTGCGCATGTGATTTCTGCTATAGCAGCACTTGTAAGAATCGGCTGCAAAGAATGTGCTAATAAAACAATAGATCCCTGAAATACAAGAACGAAAACAGCTGAAAACAAAACACCAATGCCGAGACTTACAGATAACATCATCGATGATATTAAATCAAGAAGCGATTTTGTAAAAAGCATCTCATTGTCACCAGCTAGTCCAGCATTAAGCGATCCAACTATGGTCATAGCTCCAATGCAAAACAAAAGACAACCAGTAACAAAACCTTCAGAGATTGAAGTAGTATTGTTTTCTGTTTTTTTAAAACGGGTTCCAATCCATTCACCCAAAGAATTTACTCTCTTGTCAATATCAAGAAATGTGCCTATGATTGCTCCAATGACAATAGAAATTATAAGAATCAGTGTGTTTTCACCTTTAAGTGCACCCGATATTCCAATGTAAACAGTGCATAATCCTATGCCAAGCATGACTGCATCTGTATATTTTTCTGGTATTCCTTTCTTGAACAATAATCCTACAAGACTACCGATTATAACTGCAAATGTGTTAACTACTACTCCTATCATGTTTATTTTCCTTTCTTTTTTTAATAATTTTACTATTGATGTTAATAATTGTAAAGTTTTATTTTAGTTATCAATCTAAAACAGCACCTAAGTAATACTCAGATGCTGCTTATCATATTTTTTTAATATTTACTTCTTAATTATATTATCGATTTTTTAATTTCATAATAATATGTACCCGCCTCATTTGATGTAAATTTTACTTACATATGAGATCATTCCCAAAAGAATATCGGTTATTATTATCATTCCTAATATTTTACTTGTTACATTGTTAAAGTATTCTTCATAGTTGGTCTCTCGTTATTTTTTTAACAATATTTAAATATATTATTTTTCAATGTTATTTATAATTTCATCAATAGTTATCTGACATAGACTGTCCCATACAAGAATATTTTCATTTTTAACCCAAACAGCTTTAAATCTGTTTATATCGGCAAGTTGACAAAATCTGACTGTTTGTAGTCTTGGTTTCATATCATATATAATTTTATGGTGGTTATTGAGTTCTATTGTCAGTGTATAATCATCATTGGGTATTATATTTAAAATTTTAGACATCTAACATTCCCTTCCTAAATGCAAAATAAAAAACTCTACTATAAAATTATAGCAGAGTTTTTTTATGCGGCATATTATCGCATAAGATAATTTTTCTATTTAATTCTACATTATTCTATTAATTTCCTATATTCGCAGAAAAATTTCAACCTAAGATTTATCCAATAAATTTAGCTCCAACGCTTTTTTAACAGCAGAAGCTCGTCCACTTACATGCAATTTACGGTAAATTGAGGTAATGTTTTTTCTTACAGTAACCTCTGCAATATAAAGCTCTGAAGCAATATCTCTATTTATTTTTCCTGCTACAATAAGCTTTAATACTTCCTTCTCACGATTCGTAAGGATAGGAAAACTTTTCACACAAGCCCCAGTGTTATCCAGTTGCTTGCAATAATTTGATACATGTTTTAACAACTGTTCAAAATATACATCCTTTGAATCATTCATATGAAACTCATTGAGTATAGGTAATAGATATTTTCCATATTCAGCAAAGGGAAGAAATATATCCTCTGCTCTTCCAATTTCAAATGCTGATATGATAGATTTTATAGCTGCTTCTATTCCATATAAGTAATATTTAGCTATAGAATCCATGATATGCATATGAAGATAGCCAAGTTGGTTGTTAAATTTATGAAAAATATCCGTCATTTCTTCACATAAAACTTCTAATCTCAAATAATTCAATTCATAAAGCAGATATTTGCCATAAATTATATAGTTAAATCCCATTCCCTGATATAATATATCACTTAATCCTATATCCCCTATTCTAAGCCATTTTGCAAAATATGATTTCTCACCTGTGATACCTGCAATATACCCTGAGCACAAATCAAATGCACTAGTTAAAATAGGACTGTTACAAGTCTCTACCTCCGTATTCAAGTCATCCATAATCTCAAATGCTTCCTCGAATTCTCCTTTTGCAGCACTGACCCTTGCTAGGACAAATTTAGCGCATATTATAACAGATACCTGTTCCATAGTATTGGCTTTATATATTGCTTTATAAGCATACCTTTCTGCATCATCAAGGTTCCATGTCTCTATACAGTACTCTGCCTTTATTAGGTATTCAAACCCCATGCCGCAGCCGCTTGCCATTTTCGTATAAAGGGGAACATATTCTTCTAAACGCTCCATTGTCCAGCGAAATTTTCCTAAATCACGATAATACATAAACAATACATGAGGTGAACCAAAAGTAAATATTTTATCTTTATTCGCAATAAGAGAATTTCCCGGTAACATTTCATGTGCTTTTTGAAGGCTATTATGCATCAAATTTAAATCGTTAAATGAAGTATACGCACGAATAAGTTCTACCTCTCCCATAATTCTCTTTTTAATATTAAGAGATACCTCCTGAATATTTTGATAATATTGTTCAAAATTATGTAGGAGGCGTGCCCCTTCCTCACTATTAACATTAGTAACATAAAATCCAATATAAGAGAGATATGCTATAGGATAATTATATTTTATTTCATTTGGAATATGTTTGAATAATTCTAATATGTATTGCGTATTGCTATCAATGATTCTGGTCAAGTTTTTTTTCTCAAATTCATTAAGAATCATACCATATTCTTTTGCCTTTAATAAATAATTTAGACCTGATAGAATATTTCCATTTTGTATACACCATTCTCCTGCACGCTTATAAAGTTCTTCCACTGTTACTTCCAAAGGATACTGCAATAATATTTTTTTTAAATAATCATTAAAAATATTATGAATTCGATACACACATCCCTGTTCATCAAAACGAATAAACGAATTTTCATAGCTTAGTTTTTGAACAATCCATTCGGCTTCTGAATTTCCAGTTACATATACTGCCTGATGTGGTGAAATACTGTCCAATACACACAAGGATTTCAAGACTATTACTTCTACATCCGAATAACGACTCATAACTGCAGTTTCAATTAGTTTTTCAAGATTTCTTCCAGTCTCAACTCTATTAATTTCACCATATCTTTGCATAATCAAATATATTGCCGATATCCAACCCTCTGATATTACATAAATCTGCTCCGCAATATCATCAGAAATTTCAAACCCATATAACATAAAAAATTCCTTAATTTCACCGCTGTTAACTTCAAACAAATCACTCTTAATGTGATAACAGTATCCTTTTAAACATAATTCTTCTATACTCATATCCGGAATTACCCTTGTAAGAACAAGAATATGAAGGCCATCTATATTTGCTCGAACGATACGTTCCATCAGCTTGTCAAATTCATTTGATTGACATAAATGATAATCATCAATTACTAAAGCAAAACTTCTATTATAAATATAATCTTCAATAATTTTCAAAAACTTTTCAACTTGTGAGTAATCATTCGGAAACCCTAGTGCACGAAGTTTATCACCTATTTCTGGATTTGTTTTTTCTAATTGCCTTGTCAAAGAGTCCCATATATACTGTGGTGAAGTCTCTTCACTCTCAATTGACAAATATGAGTATTCAATATCTAAAGAATTTAAGAAATCTCTCGCCGCAGTAGATTTTCCGTAGCCCATAGCTGCCGTTACCATGGTTAATGGATAATACAATATATTCTTAAGTTCATCATTAATACTTTCTCGCTTCAAAACATATTGTCGATTTAACATTTTCTTCCGCCCTTCTGTCATATATTTTATTATATGACAAAAAGTAAAAATAAACAATTATAATCTCCAACAGTTATCCTTAAAGGTGGAGATACCTAAAGGAATCTAGCAAGCCAAAGTACTTTTAAATACAACTGTTATTTAAGCATCTGATTATTCTGGAAAAAACCTCTCCAAGGATCATTTCCTGCAATTCTCAAAAGAGCACCTGACATGTTGATACCGTCTGGAGCAACCGTATAAAGTTCGTCCCAATCGATGGGCATGGACACGCTAGCCCCTTTTCTCGCTCTAAGCGAATATGGAGCAATACTTGTAGCCCCTCTGCCGTTCCGAATCCAGTCAATAAAAATCTTGTTTGTGCGCTTAGCCTTTCTGATATTACTTGTGTAGCGGTCAGGCCATTTCAGCTCCATAACTTCAGCAACACGCTTTGCAAAATCATGAAACACGTCCCATGTAGCTGCTGGTTTTAAAGGGACGACCACATGGTACCCTTTACCGCCGCTGGTCTTGAGATATGAGTTGAGTGAGAGTTCAGAAAGAATACTTCTGATATCCTGCACCCCCTGGCGCACTCTGTTCAAATCCATTCCTTCATCTGGATCTAGATCAAATACCATTATATCCGGCTTTTCAATCTCATCAACACGACTTCCCCAAGTATGAAATTCTAGTGTACCCATCTGCACTTCGGATATAAGTCCAGATACGTTCTCAATATAGAAGTAATCTTCGGTTTCTCCCTTGCTGTTTGAAATGGGTATTGTTATTATTCCTTTGCTGCTTGCGCTGGGATGCTTTTTATAGAAGCATGTCTGCGATATTCCTTTGGGGCAGCGAACAATACTGAGAATTCTGTGACTCACATAGGTTAATATATGCTCAGATACCTTTGAGTAATACCTGACCACATCTTCTTTTGTGATTTTTGGGTCATCGAACACGACCTTGTCAGGATTGCTAATCTTTATTCCTTCAATAATAATGCTGTTTGCATTTACTCTCATTGGTTTCTTCACTTGTATACCTGATAATTGGAGTTCTGTCTCCCCCTCCGCTTTTTCCCTTTTTATATCTTTAGGGTTCTTGTCTGTCCTAATTCCTTTGAAACTTGCCTGCCTTAATAGATTATCATTGGTCCATTCGGCAAATTTGATTTCCGCTACCAATTCAGGTTTAAGCCAGGTAATCTTTTCATTTATTCTTGTCTTTGTTTTAAGTTTGAAAGGCGAATCCACCTTCTTTAAGCTCTCAAATTTTTCCTCAAGCGCTTTCATGTCGGCCTCACTTATACCAGTGCCCACACGTCCTACATAGACTAAATCCTCACCCTCATAAACACCGAGGAGAAGTGAGCTTATTCCTCTTGTTCTTTTATCAGAAAGTGAATATCCTCCAATTACGAATTCCTGTCTTTTGTCGCATTTAAGTTTGATCCAGTCACCGTTCCTTGTTCCACTGTAGATGGAATCGACTTTTTTACCAATTATACCTTCCATGCCTGCCTCACAGGCAACAACAAAACTTTCCTTGGCATTTCCTCTGACATAACGGCTGTAGTACAGGTTTTTGGGCGCGTTTTCCATCAAAGTTTCGAGTATTTCTTTTCTTTCAATCAAGCGGTATTGTCGGAAATCCTTTCCATCCAGCGCAAGGAGATCAAAGATGATATAAGTCAAATTTTGAGTCTTAGAATTTTTCATGTAGCTCTGTAGAGAATGAAAGTCCGTCTTGCCTGACGCATCGGTTATAGCCATTTCTCCATCCAGGATCATCGCCCTTCCAGCAGACCAATCAATGAGAGAAGATGCGATGTCATAAAACCGTTTTGTATAATCATTGCCGTTTCTAGTTATCAGCCGAACGCTATTACCTTCCATAAATGCCACAATTCTGAAACCGTCGTATTTCAACTCATAAAGCCAATCATCACCATCAGGTGCCTTGTTTACTAATTTCGCAAGCTGCACATCAGTTACACAGAAGGGGTTCCTTGTGATTTTTTCATCTTGCCCTCCTTCTATTTCAACCATGGTGCGCCCGGTCCTAATGCTAGTAATAAATTCTGATATTCCATCTACATTTTTAACATATTCATCTTTTTCTTTCAACAAAAGCCAACTAGTCGACTTTTCACCGACTTTTGCTTTCAAACGAATTAAAGCCCACTTTCCCTTAAGCCGCCTTCCTTTCAAAATAAACTTCATTACGCCTTCACTGAGTCCTTCTTCCACATTTCCATGAGGTTCCCAGAAACCTTCATCCCAGAGCATAATCACACCACCACCGTATTCCCCTTTAGGAATAGTTCCTTCGAAATTTCTGTATTCCAGTGGGTGATCCTCAACCTGTACAGCAAGCCTTTTGTCATGAGTATCATAAGAAGGACCTTTGGGCACTGCCCAGCTCAAAAGAATTCCCCCCCATTCCAGACGCAAATCGTAGTGGTCTCTGCGAGCCATATGGTGCTGGACAACAAATCTCAGACCTTCTACAGAATTTTCTGCATTGCCTTCTGGCTCAAAGGTTCTTTCAAAATTCCTTTTTTGGTTGTACTCGCTAAGTTTTGTAGTCATAAAATCACGCTGTTTCCTTGTCTTTTTTAGCTTTCTCAACACTTGCTTTGAGGGCATCCATTAGGTCGATGACTTTGCCTTTATTGTCGGGCTCAGTGGCAACAACCTCTTTTCCAGAAATTTTTGTTTCAATAAGCTCACGGAGTCTCGTCTGATATTCATCTTTATATTTTTGGGGATCAAAGGGAGTATCCATTGAATTAATCAGTGTTTTTGCCATATTCAGCTCCTGCTCAGATACGTCGGGTTTAGTATACTGTTTTTGAAGCCCTTTAATATCGTCAGCATAAAACATCGTTGAAATAAGAATGCCATCCTCTCTTGGAATAATTGCCATTAATGTGTCATTCGTTCCCATAACAGTTTTACCTATAGCTATTTTCTGTTCAGCCATTAACGAGGATCGAAGTAACTCAAAGGCCTTTTCTCCTCCTGCTTCAGGCGCAGCTTGATAGGTTTTATCGTAATAAACAGGGGAAATCTGGTTTAGTTGAGCGAAATGTAGAATTTGAATTGATTTTTCTTTTTCAGTTTTTATTTTTTCAATTTCATCATCTGTTACAACAACATACTTGTCCTCGTCATACTCGAATCCCTTTACAATGTCTTTCGCAGTAATCTCCTTACCGCAGTGGGCACAAGTTTTCTTGTATCGAACACGGCTATTGTCTTCCTTATGTAGTTGATTAAAGTGAATATCATTATCTTGAGTGGTTGTGTACATTGCTATTGGAATCGCAACCATTCCAAAAGTTATAACCGATTTACGTGATATCATAGTTAAACACCTCCAAAAATTATTGTTTCCAACTAAGCTATAAGTATTCTTATCCATTCTAAATACTTGCATATAATATTTAAAGTCCTTGCGTTTCTACAATCTTTAATCATCGTTTCGCTCAGCCAAAACCATCATACAGGACAACTATATAAGAATTTTAACAATCCTACTTGGTCTACCTTTCGATTCAATTATATGCCTTCCGACCTCTTTAATATAATTTGCATCTTCAAGTTTCAAAATAATTCTACTAGCAGTTCTCACTGTAACTCCTAATTCTAAAGCTAACTCTTGTGCTGTAAATTCACTTTTATTTAATTGCTTAATTATACAATTTATTTTGTATACAGTATTAATGCTTAGTTTAGAATTACTGGATACCTCAATTAAACGTTCATTGTACATTTTCTCATCTATTGGTTTTATTTTATCGTTTTTTATAGGTCCTACTACATTTTTTGGTTCATACATTATAAATGCTGTATCATTTCCATACAAGGTCGATCTATTACAAGCTATCAAAGAATGCTTCTTAGCTACTGATAAGGATTCGCCATACCCTACACCTATATTAATAGAAAACTGTGTATCTCTAGGTATTTGGGTAAGTAGCTCAATATTGTTAAAATCGTTTGTTAATAACTCTAATCTTTTACTATTACATATAATTACATAATTATTATTGTTAATCGTATAAAGCGCTCCTTCTAACTTTTGACAAAACACTGCAATATATTGTGAAGCAACATTTATTTCCAATATTTCTTGTAAATCATTATTATTCAATACATAAAAATCACTATTTTGAGAAATTTTTATAGTTAATATAGAAATTTCGTTATTTTCCGTCTTTTTAATTTTATCCCTTAATATAAGTGTCTTAACTTCTGATATATAATTTTCCATGCTAGGAGTTAACAATACGCATGGAATATTACTTTTTTTTAAATTATTATAAATTGCTGTTATACTTGTAATACATATAGATGATAACTTGTTTTTATAATTCTTAGTGTGCTCTTGTTCTGCCTTAGATACAAAATTATATTCTTTAGTTTTGATTTCAACAATATTTACTTTTAGCTTTTTAATGTCTAAGGATAAAGAGTTATATGTTTCTACAATAGAATTATAGTCCATAGAATCAATACTTATATCATAAATATTAAAATCAAAATTATATGTAGACTTAAGTAAACAATGAACAAGGTCTTGCTTTTTTATTGAAACATATGAGGACGTTATACTGTTATTAATTTTCTGAGATATCAATAAAAAAGGTTCTATACCCGTATATAGAATGGCATCGCAATGTTTAATATTTTTCTCTATTTCCAAAATAGCAGATTTAATATCTACATCAGTATTAAATATAACCTTATATACTTCAATATTAAAGAAATTATTATATATAACTGTCTCTAAATCATTTATATAGTTTGAATGACCGACTAAACAAAGCTTAAAATTCATAAAATCCTCCATTAATAATATTTATAAATTATATATTAAAGACAATTTATAGTCAATATACAGACAAATAATTCTATGTTATAATTATAAAAATAAATTGTATAATAATAGGAGGTTAATATGAAAAAATATGTAGCAGAACCATTTAAAATTAAAATGGTTGAACCTATTAAAATGACAACTAGAGAAGAGAGAGAAATATATTTAGCAGAAGGTAACTATAACGTATTTTCATTGAAAAGCGACTATGTTTACATAGATTGCTTAACTGATAGTGGAACTGGTGCTATGAGCGATACTCAGTGGGCTGGAATTATGACTGGAGATGAAAGCTATGCTGGTGCAAGATCTTACTATAGGCTTATGGATGCAGTAAAAGACATATTTGGCTATAGATTTGCGCAACCAGTACATCAAGGTAGAGCAGCTGAAAAGGTTTTATTTCCATGTCTATTAAAGGAAGGCCAATACTCTTTATCTAATATGCACTTTGATACTACACGTGGGCACATAGGATTGTGTAAAGCTACTCCTATAGATTTAGTAGTTAAAGAAGCTAGAGATACCGTAAATTATGCACCCTTTAAAGGAAATATGGATTTGGAGCGTTTAGAAGCATTTATCAATGAGGTTGGTAGTGAAAATATTGGAGTTATAATAATGACTATAACTAACAACACGGCTGGAGGTCAGCCAGTTTCTATGGAAAACATCAGAGAGACTGCTACAATAGCTAAAAAATATAATCTTCCATATGTTATTGATGCAGCAAGATTTGCTGAAAATGCATATTTTATTAAAACTAGGGAAAAAGGATATGAAGACAAATCAATTATTGATATAACTAGAGAAGCTTTTGGATATGCGGATGCATTCACTATGTCTGCAAAAAAAGATGCCATCGTTAATATGGGCGGACTAATTGGAATCAAGGATAACGAGGAGCTTTACAATGCAGTTAAAGGATATACTGTTCCATATGAAGGTTTTGTTACATATGGAGGATTAGCTGGACGTGACCTAGAAGCACTTGCTATAGGTTTATATGAGGGAACTAATTATGACTTCCTTAGATATAGAATTGGTCAGGTAGAATACTTAGGAGATATATTAAAGGAAGCAGGTATTCCATTCCAATATCCAGTTGGTGGGCATGCTATATTTGTAGATGCTAAAAAATTATTACCACATATACCTTATTATCAATTCCCTGGTCAAGCATTAGCATGTGAATTGTATTTAGAAGCTGGTATAAGAGGATGTGACATTGGTTCATATATGCTAGATTTAGATCCTGTTACTGGTAAACAACCAGAAGCTGAAATGGAATTTACTAGACTATGTATTCCAAGAAGAGTATATACACAGGCTCATCTAGACGTAATTGCAGAAGCATTGATTAACATTAGAGATAATGCTCATAATATAAAAGGCTATGAAATTACATGGCAACCAAAGGTATTAAGACACTTTACAGCAAAACTTAAACCACTAAAATAGAAAAATGTTTTTTTCTTTTTTCTTTGATATATCTATGAATTATTAACATCTTATTTTAATCTAATCAGAGCACAAAACCATCTAAAAACAATGGTTATGTGCTCTTAAAATATCTTTATAAATATCATTAAAATTGGAATTTGCTAATGTTATCCCAGGCGTTCCAACTGTTCTACATAAGATAGCACCCCTCTGGGCGCATGTTATGGGGTAAAAAGTAGTCTCCTATTTATAAATAACTGCTAGCATTGAATTATTATTTTTGCTCTATTTCTGTAACACATTCGCTTTTAATCTTTCCTACTAGAAACTGCAAGGCGTCAACAACATGTGGTCTGATATCACCACCTATAAGCACATACATTATGTCATCACCCAGTTTAAGATACCCTTCATTTAACCAAACTCTGACATGAAAGATTCCATCCATCTTATAGGTTTCTTCGATAACTACATCAACCTTTGAGGCATCATATGCAAATTCCATTCCCTTTACCACTGAACCATCGTCAATACCCTGTCTAACCTTTGCTTTAGGTGTTTGACGTACAACGCCATTATGAACCAAGAACATTCCTTCCTGTAAAGATGCTGTGTCATTTTTTGCCTCTTTTAACCATTCATCAATAGATGGTAATTGCTTTTTTTTATTTTTATAATTCATAATAATGCAACTCTCCTTATATTAATATTTTAAAAATAATAACTAAATAGTATATAAATACTATCATAATTTTGCCCATGGTCAACAATAACAGCGTCATATATTGGTGTAAAAAGGTGGTTAGAAAGCGAGAATTGCAGTAAAATTTTTCCATAGAGATGTGGGCCGTGCCATAATAAAATCACTATCTGAAAAATTCGTTGTGATAATGAATTCATCCTCTTTTATTCGATTTTTTCAAACATATATGTCTGGCTTGCATCTGAAGCCCCTGTCCACAGTATGATATTAGTACCATTTGCTATTTTCCCACTCGATATGCCTAAATAAAATCCTTTACTATCCATGATTCTATATGTCCCATCAGCCTGTCCTGTTATCGTAAATGTTATTTCACTATTGTCGGTTACGGATCCGGATTGAGTGAGCACTTCACCCTTTGTTCCGCCGCTTATTAACCATTTGTCGGCATGAACACTCTGAATGGTATATTGGTTATCCTTCACTTTGGTAATCTTAAATTTTTGATTACTAGTATTGTTGTTCTTATAAATAAGTATCTTTGCACCATCTTCCTTGCTAGAACCAGTCACATCCATTACGAAATCTGGATTTTTTGCAGCTTTTATAAAGTAAGTGCCACTGTCTTCCAACTTATCGCTCTTTGGCTTTAATTTTGGTCCATCAGTAGGAAAAAACGTAAATTCAGCATTTGCTGGTGCGTCTATGCTTGATTGTGGTGATAATAAAAGAGGTGTCCCATCATTTACAACCCCTGAAGCTGATAGTACAAGCCCTGTATTATTGGATGGTCGTAAGCTATACCTGTTGTTATCAAAGAATCCGCCATTATTTTCAAAATATACATTCCAAAGATATGGGTCGTTTAAAGCTTTCGCCCTTACCCCTTTAGCTGGTGTGCCTTCTATCCCTAAATACTTTCCGTCTTCTGTTTTTAAAGTGATTTGATTATTTCCTTTATTTTCTGCGTAAAATTTATTTCCATTTCTAAGTTCCGCATTTCCTTGAGCGTCTATTTCTATACTTACCACATTATTCACATGATCGTATAAAAGATTATACCAACCATCCTTAGATATTAATGGAATATTAGGGTTTGAAATGTATGTTACAGGAGCAGAACCTGCCCCGCTAGGTACACTGTATTCTTGTATAGTAGTCTTTGGACTGTAATTTTCTGGTTTTGCTCCACCTATCTTAGCAGCTACGTCAGCTGGTACTGTAAATATTCTTACTACGTAGAAGCTAGCCCCTACATTTCCATACTTAGACTTAATAGCTTCATCATCTGTAGCTGTACTAAATGAATATTCTGTACCATTTGCTGCTTTAAATGATTCACCTTGGCCTATTTTTGCTCTTTCACGATCATCATACTCACTTGCATACGATACAACTGGCCATAATGCCCCACTCTCAAAATATATATTATTGTAGGGCGCGACCGTATACTCAGTTTGTTGCCAGTAAGCTGTATCATATGGAGGAACATATTTTGTTAATTTTATATCTGCTCCTTCTGAAACTATTATAAAATGAATTGTATTTGCTCCTGCTGGGTCATAGCCAAGAACGCGTGCGTATGCATGACTATTAGATATTTCCAGTGTAAGGAGTCCATCAAGGTTTATTGTCTTTGTTTTCCCACCTTTTGCTGTTACACTCCCTTGAGGAGCATTTCCGGTATAAGTTACACCAGGCTGTATTACTGCCTTGCTTGCTGTGCTGTCCCAATATACATTGAACTGTGATGCAGTACCAGAAAGCTTCTGTGCGAACTCACGCAACTGAATGTAATTTGTATCACCATCAATTAGTTTTGCATCTGAAAATGTAAATACTTTTCCATTTAACATAAATTTTGTATTGCTAATCCCAACATTTGTAGTATTTTGGCTCTTAGTATTGGTAATCGTTCCGCTATAAGGCTTTCCTGTCTCAATCACTGCATATTGACCGTCCCACCCCACATTGAACTGTGCAGATGTGCCGTTTAGCATTGCTGCAATTGCACGTAGTTGCAAGTAATTAGTATCGTTTATTGAGTATGCGGCCGTAACTGAAACAGGCTTACCATCCTTCATAAAATCTGTTTTGCTTGGTATTGCAGTTTCTGCAAACACTACCGTTATAGACAAGTTTATCGCTATAAGCAGAATTAGCAACACTCTTTTAATTATTTTTTTCACTGTATTATCCCTCCTGAAGCATAATCGATTGAGAAATGTTATCCCTTGTTCACATTGTATAATAATTCCCTCTAAAAAAACTCTCCATTTCATGAAACATGATTTTTTTGACATGAATCATGGTTTAAATTAGTCTTTCTGATCTTTATTGCCTAAACATCAAGCAAATGGTCTCAATACGAGTGGCCTCATCTCAATGTTTTATCAATTATTCTTCCTGTCTGACAAGTTTCGTAACTACTTCTGTATGCGTGGACCATGGAAATTGATCTACTGGTTGAATTTTTTCTAACTTATAGTTTTCATTTTCCAGAAGCTTTACATCTCTTGCTAAAGTGGATGGATTACACGATACATATACAACTTTATTTGGTGACATTTTTACTATTGTATCTATTACTTCTTTTTCACAACCTTTTCTAGGTGGATCTAATATTATGACATCTGGAACTATATTTTTATTATAAAGCATTGGTAATATTTTTTCTGTTTTACCTGCAAAAAACTCAGTGTTTTCAATATGATTAAATTTTGCATTTTCTCTAGCATTTATTATGGATTGTTCTACTATTTCAACACCATATACCTTTTTTGCGTGTTTGGCTGCCATAAGTGAGATAGTTCCAATTCCGCAATACAAATCAAAGCAAATATCGTCTGGCTCTAACTCTGCATAATCTAAAGCAGTTTGATAAAGTTTTTGCGTTTGTTGAGAATTAATTTGAAAAAATGTATCTGGTGATATGGTGAAATTCAAATTATCAATTGTATCATTTATAGTTCCTTCTCCAAATAGTGTTATATTTTTATTGCCCATTATTAAGTTTGTATTTTTATTGTTAATGTTCTGAATAACCGTTTTAATTTCTTTAATCTTTGATGTTAATTCTTTTAATATTGTATCTTTATTGGGAAAATATTCTGTATTTGTTACAATAATCAGCATTATTTCATTTTGCTTATTGCTTCTAATTACAAGATTACGGATTATTCCTTTGCTTATTTTTTTGTCATATGGTTCTATATTGTATTTTTTCATAGCACTCTTAAAAAATTTTATAATTTCATCGGCTTGTTTACTTTGCAACATGCAGGCGCTTATGTCTATAGTGTTATAGGTTTTTTCTTCAAATGGTCCTATAACTATTTCATCATTTTTTTTAGTTACAGAGAATGCTGTTTTATTTCTATATCTAAAAGGTTCTTCCATTCCTATTGTATCATTTATAATTATTTGATCTATACTTACCGATGCTCTATTTAACTCATTTATTACTCTATTTTTTTTATATATAAGTTGTTTTTTATAATCCATGTGCATAAGCTGACATCCACCACATTGAGTAGAATATTTACAAGAAGGGGCAACCCTATCATTAGATTTTTTGATTATTTTCAGCAGTTTACCAATTGCATAGTTTTTCTTCTTTTGTAATATTTTTATTTTAATAATGTCTCCAGTTATAGCACCTTCAACAAAAACCACAAAATCATCAACTTTAGCAACACCTTTTCCTTCATAACTTATATCCATTATATCTACTTCTATTATTTGTCCAACTTCTAACATGTTTACTCCTATGTTTTTATTTTACTTCAATTATACTATCCATATACTTATTGTCAATACAAATTGGTACACAAAAAGACATGGGGAATATAAACTGACCCATGTCTATTCTTGCTTTTAATTTATCTTTATGCTTTATCGGCTAGTTCTTTTTTAACCTTTGATTTTTGGAAGATTATTAGTAATACAAGTATTGCAAGTCCTATGAAATCCTGATATACATTTTCAGTAATCAACAATAGTGATCCAACGAATACTATTGGTCTAAAAAGCATAGAAAGTTTTGTATACACATAACCTTCTGTAGCTATTCCAATCATCAAAACACCTATAATAGATGTAATTACTACACGAATTGCTAGTAAAGGTGTAGTATCTATTAGTAGCAATGCTGAGTTGTAAACAAACATATATGGTACAATGAATCCCGCTAATGATAATTTAACTGACTGCAAACCAGTTTTCATTGGGTCTCCGCCTGAAATTCCAGCTGCAGCGAATGAAGCAAGTGCAACTGGTGGTGTTATATTAGCAAACATTGCAAAATAGAATACAAACATGTGTGCAGCTATATCTGGAACACCTAATTGAATTAATGCTGGTGCTGCAATTGTTGCAGTAATTAAATATGCTGGTATTGATGGTAATCCCATTCCTAATATCATACATGTAACCATTGTTAATACTAGTGTTGCTAATAGATGTGAACTACCAATTTGAATAATAGCATTAGCCATATTTAACCCAAATCCTGTTAAACTTACAACACCAATTATAATTCCAACAACTGCACATGCAACTGCTACTGATACAACTGAGCGAGTACCTTCTTCAAATGCATCGAGTATATCTTTTACACTCATTCTAGTTTCAGGTCTAATCATACTTACTGCAATTGTAACTACTATTGTTAGAAACGCTGAAAATATAACTGTTTTACCACTGAACAAAAGCATATAAAGCAAGAATATAATTGGTATTATTAAATGTCCTCTTGCCTTCATTACTTCTTTTACTTTTGGTAAATCTGCTTTAGGAATGCCTTCTAAATTATTTTTAGACGCTCTCAATTGAACCTGAATCAATATTCCTAAATAATATAGCAATGCTGGTATTGCCGCACTTATAACTATAACACCGTATTTTACACCAAGCATTTCAGCCATAATAAATGCGGCTGCACCCATTATAGGAGGTAATAGCTGCCCACCAACTGATGATGAAGCTTCTACTGAACCTGCGAATTCTTTGCTGTATCCTGTCTTTTTCATTAAAGGAATCGTAAATGCTCCTGTTGTTACAACATTTGCAACTGCTGAACCATTTATACTTCCCAAAAATCCACTTGCTATAACTGCAACCTTCGCCGGACCACCTTTTGTATGACCTGCAAGTGCAAGAGCAATATCATTAAAAAACTGTCCCATCCCTGACTTATTCATTATTGAACCAAACAATATAAATAAGAATATATAACTTGCTGCAACATTAACTGAAGTTCCGTAAATTCCCTCTGTATTTATAAAAATATGGTTTACTAACTTTGTCCAATTATATCCTCTATGTGCAAATATCCCTGGCATTGATTGCCCATAAAGACCATAAAGCATGAACAAAATACTTAATATAACTAGTGGCCATCCTGAAATCCTTCTTGATGCCTCTAGCACCGTAATTATAAGTATAGTACCCATAATTATATCCATAGTATTTGGTGAACCCATTCGATTAATAAAATTACTGTAATCTAACCAAACATATGCAGCTACTGCTACTGCTAAAACTGCAAAAATAATATCATACCATGTTGGTTTTTTCCTGCTTGTATTTTTAGTAGCAGGGTATAAAAAGAATGTCATAAATAGCATCATTGCCACATGCAATGACCTATGCTTATGTGTTGCTGGATAACCTATAAACGAAGTAATAAAATGATATAAAGCTATAATTATTGCGATCCAAAATATTGATTTTGCTAATGTTTTATTTTCAAATTTCCTTGTCTTTGACTCTTTATCAAACTTTTCTAACAGCTCTGTTTGTTGAGCTTCTATATTTTTGTCTTTGGCGTCTAGTGAAATCTTGGCCATATTGATAACATCTCCTTCACAACTAGTTTTAATGGTTCATGATGTGGTAAATCACTACCTTTTATTATTTCCTCATCATTTAAACCTATATATTCAAGTGCCGTATTGGAATTAATCCAATTTATTTCTTTAAAATTCTGATCTAAATTACTCATTACTACCATTCCATCTCTTACTTCAACAACGCCTTTATTTTCAGGGATTCCTGCTCCAAATCCGGCTACTTTGATTTCGTATAACTGCAGGCTATTATTATCAAGTATTTTATATTCTTCTATCCATGGTATATGCTCAAACGAATGTATCCATTTATATTTTAGAACTACCTCTGATTCTACTCTTATTTTTAAGTATATTTCTCCTGTTTCTTGGTGAGAAATAGTTAGAACCTTGGTATATCCAATCTTTAAAAAAATACTTAGTGTAATAATTGAGATAAACATAAATATCAGAATCTTATTTATATATGATGAAGCACCGAAATGCTTCATCATATTATTTTTACTTTTCACCTTATTTAGTTATACCTTGTTCTTCATAATATTTTACTGCACCTGGATGGAAAGGTATATCAACACCTATATGAGAATTTTCTAACGAAATATGTTTTGCAGCTGTTGCATGTGATGCTTTTATATCTTCAATATTTTCGAATATACCCTTTGTTAAGTCATATACAACTTCTTCAGGTAAATCCTTGCTCACTAGCATTATATTTCTTACTGTTACTGTATTAACATCAGCATCTGTTCCATATGCGTCTGCTGGAATAGTATCAGGAACAAAAAACGGATATTTTTCTGTTAAGTTTTTAAGTCCTTCTCCCTCAATTGGAACTAGTACTATATCAGCAGTTGTTCCTAATTCCATAACTGTAGCATTAGGAATACCACTTGTTACAAACACAGCATCAACTAAACCATTTTTCATTTGGTCTATTGCTTCACCATAGTTTAGGTAGTCAACTTTACTATCTTCATATGTCATTCCATGAGCTTCATACATCATTCTTGCATTTAATTCAACTCCTGAATTTGGAGCACCTATACCAACCCTTTTACCTTTTAAATCTTCAAATTTAGTAATTCCTGTACTTTTAGTTGTAACTAATTGAACATAGTTAGGGTACAATCCCATTATTGCTCTTAAATCAGTTGCTGGCTCTTTTCCTTCAAATGCACCAAATGCATCATATGCCTGAGCTACTGCATCAGACATTACTATAGCTAACTCTGCATCTTTATTAGATATTAGCCCGATATTTTCAACAGAAGCACCTGTAGATTGTGCTGAAGATTTGTATCCTAATTTGTTTTGGAATACACTTGAAAAAGCTCCACCTATTGGATAATACAAACCACTTGTTGGGCCTGTTGCCACTGTTATAAAATAATCACTTTTATTTATTTCTGCTTGTTGCTCTTGTTGTTCTGTGGCTGGCTTTTCAGCTGCTGGTTGTTCTGGCGCAGTGTTATTACCTCCACATGCCGTTAACACTGATGTAGCTAATACTGTTAACGATAATAATAAAGCAATTTTTTTCTTAATCATAATTCTCCTCCACTTATTTTATTGTTTATTAAGCTCTTATTACTAGCACATTATTAATAAGCAATTTTCGTGCCAAGTATTTTTGTTTTTTATCATTGTTATTAATTGCCCAAATTTCAAAAACAATACGTAAACTTTAATATTATTTACATCAAATTTGTCATGAACCACAAAATTAATCGGCAATTTTTGCCTGCAAAAAAGCGGCAAAAATTGCCGATGTGAATTTTTTGCCGCTTTAAGTCTTATATTTTATCAATTTAAACCATATTCATTTATTTTATATCTTAAGCCACGCTCACTAATTCCAAGCATTGTAGCTGTTGCTTTTTTATGTCCATTATTTAATTCCAAAGCTGCTTTTATCAATTTCTTCTCCGCTTCTTGTAAAGTTAATCCTACAAGACTCTCAGTACCAATGCTAGTTCCCATATTCAAGTCCAATTCATCATTTATATTAATTTTTCTATTTTGAACCTCTACGGGGAGATTTTCAGACTCGATTACATCATCTTTTGCAAGTAAAACTGCACATTCTATAATATTAGATAGCTCCCTAATATTACCAGGGTAATTGTAGCTAAGCAAGCAATCCTCAGCTTCTTTTGATAATTCAACGTTTTTGTTCATTATATTATTATATAATTCTATGAAATGATTGTATAAAAGAGGTAAATCCTGTATTCTATCTCTCAATGGAGGTAATATTATTTCAAATACATTGAGTCTAAAATACAAGTCACCTCTAAACTTTCCTTCTTCGACTAGCTTTCTTAAATCCCTATTAGTAGCGGCGACCACCCTAACATTAAATTCAACCGGTATATTACTTCCTAACGGAGTATACCTTTTTTCTTGAAGGACTCTTAAAAGCTTTGACTGTAATTTAAAAGGCATATCCCCTATTTCGTCTAAAAATATTGTTCCGTTATTAGCATATTCAAATTTACCTTGCTTATCCGATAAAGCCCCCGTAAAGGTCCCCTTCTTGTGTCCAAAAAGTTCTTCTTCTAATAAACCCTCTGGTATAGCTGCACAATTTATTTCAACAAAATTTTTATCTTTTCTTTTCCCAGAATAATGAATTGCCCTTGCAACTAACTCCTTACCTGTGCCACTTTCCCCAGTTACAACAACACTTGTATCAACATCTTTAAGTTTTTCTATCATATGGAATACATTTTTCATAGCAGGACTTTTACCTATTATTCCATTATAGCTATTTTTATTATCAAGTTTGTTGTTAACACATTTTACTTTTTCATTTTTCCTTTGATGCTCTAATGCTTGACTTATAGAATCTTCGAGTATACTCAAATCCAGTGGTTTAGTAAGGTATGTATATGCTCCTTTTTTTATAGCATCTACCGATGACATTATAGATCCATATGCAGTCATTATAATAACTTGAATGGAATTATCTAAATTTTTTATTTCTTTCAACACATTTATTCCATCAACCATTCCAATTTTCAAATCCAAAAGTACAAGGTTATAGCTTTCTTTTATAAGCATATTTAAAGCTTCTTTTGGATTTATCGTTGATTTAACATCGTATTTATCTTCTAAAGCGAATGTTAATGATGAGCATATATCAATTTCGTCATCAACTATCAATATTTTCTTTCTCATAGAAATCTCCTTTAAAAGTTATAATAATTTTTGTACCTGAATACTTTTCACTTTTTATTGTAATTTTGCCATCATTCTCTTCTACAAGTTGCTTTGATAATGGAAGTCCTATTCCACTACCCTTAACTTTAGTTGTATAAAATAATTCATAAACATTATTTAGTTCATCTTCAGTCATACCTATACCATTGTCCTCAACTGATATAGAAACTTTATTATTTGACCTCCATGAATTGATAATTATTACATAGTTTTTCATCTTTTCACTATGAAGTCTCATTTCAGATATTGCATCTATTGCATTAAGCAACAAATTTAACAATACTTGATTTATTTGATTTTTATCTACACTTATATATAAGTTGTTGTCAACATTTATTTTCAAATCAATATTATTGCTACTTATTATAGGTTTAGATAAAAGTACGCAAGATTCTATAACATCCATTGCTAGCACCATCTCAACATTTCGGGTTCTAGGTTTAGCATAATTAATTAGATTTTCAATTAACGTATTAACTCTTTCAACTTCTCTAGGAACTACTTGAGATATTTGTTTTTGAAACTCTAAATTATCTTTTTTTCTAGGTAATAGCTCAACATATGTTTTAATAGAAGTCAAAGGATTTCTAATTTCATGAGCTATGCCTGAAATTATTTGTATTAAAGCTCTATTTTTTTCCTTTTCTGCTGCCTGCGCCATATAAATTTTTTCATCTGTAACATCTTCTATTGTTATAATAGCACCTCTAGTTTTTTTCTCATAATCATTTAAAGGATATATAACATATCTAAATGTCCATTTTCTATCCTTTGTTTCATACTCCATCTCTTTACCCATATAGCTTTCATCAAAGTTAAGTACACGCTCAATATTATTATCGAGCATCATATTTATAGGTGAATAATCATATACGCTCTCACCTATTGGTACATATTCACATCCGCAAATTCTGAGACAGTTTTCATTCATTGTAGTAATCTTGCCTTCATTGTCGAATATTACTATACTTCTTGGGCTGCTTTCAGTTATAAGGTTCTTAAGTTCATTACTATTTCTAATTTCAAGTATTTTCTTATGAAGTTGATTATTAGAATCACTTAGCTCTTTTGTTTTTTCCTCTACTTTGTGTTGAAGTTTGATATTAATATACGCAACTGCAAAAAGTATAAGCAATACGACAACAATAATCGTTGACATTATCCATAAATTTCTTGTAATTCGTTTTTGATTTTCTATATTTTTATCGTTTATCCACTTATTATATATTTCTTCATATTCCCCATTCATTTTTAGTTTTCTAATATCTGAATTGATAGTATTTAACAAATCACTATTTTCTCTCTGCAATCCAAGGTAATAATTAATTGGAGTTTCATAACTATTACTTATAACGTAAAAATCTGTTAAACTATTTTTATCTAGTATGTATTCTAATACATGCCTTACCCCTATCATCATGTCTGCTCTTCTCATAAGAAGAAGCTCTATGACTGATTCCTGATTAAATGCAACATTATAATTTGCTTTTTTTATATTTTTTACAAACTCATATTCAACAGAACCTCGTTCAACTGCTATTACAAGTGGTGATATATTTAAAGTGTCTTGAACTCTACTAGCGTTACTTTTCAGCATTGCAATCGAAATGGTAGATTGAACTAAACTATCACTTACTTCCATAACATCATCAAGTTCTTTCATATATCTAATTCCCATAACCATATCAATTTCTTGACTTTTAAATTTTGATAGGCACTCATTTAATGGCATTGGAATCATTACTAGTTCTATGTTATTGTTCCTTGCAATTTTATTTATCAAATCTATATTAAAACCCTTATAAACACCATTTTCTTGAAATTGATATGGTGGCAAATTTGGATCAAATCCAACTCTTATAATCTTTGTAGGTACTTCATTTTCTGCATAACCGAAGCATAATACTGTTGTGATTATTATAATAAATATTAAAACTAATATAATTTTAATTATTTTCACATTTCTACATCCCTTCGATTAATTTTATAATTTATTTCATATATATTAAAACACATTACTAAATTATTGTAAAGAAAAAAGAGCTGTTTTCAAGCTCTTGCTTTCTATACACAAGTTTATTTAAAACAATTTTAAAAATGTTCACCGTTTTCATAGTATCTGCTATTTTCAAGAATATTAAATATAATATCTACATTTTCATATCCAATTGAATTTATGTGTTTAGTTATTATTTTCGCTACTTTATCTTGAGTTTCCTGTCCCCTATCAAACCATGATATTTCAACAACTGGAGAACCATCTACATATCCACCATCTATTATAAACTGAGATTGAATTAATTCAATTGTAAAGTAATCTCTTGGACACTTTATTGTTTCCTGAAGTTCATCAATTAGTATTTTACTAATTGTTATAGCTTTTTTAGGATCTATTGATTTTAGTTTTAATGCTGGCATAATAAGCCTTCCTTTCTTTAAAATGATTTATAATTATATTATCATAGTTATAGACAATACTCAAATGTTATTAAATCTCAAAACATAAATTAAATAACCAAAATTTCAATATTATTAAAATAAGACAAGTAAAGTATCTCCATATAGTAAAGACGTATACTAGTAACCAGACACTACAATTTTTCCATATTTAGTTAGACCTACTGTTGCTTTTGTATTTGAGGCTATTTTTATTATATTTCTCCATGACTCTGTATCCATTTGTCCATAAATGTTATATCCAGCAGTTAGTACTCTACCATCTTTTGTAAGTCCGACTACGTGATGAGCCCCTGTAGATATTTGAATTATATCTCTCCATTCATCTGTTAATTGTCCCTGAAGATAATCAGTTACATAAACTTTCCCATCTGTCGTTAGCCCTGCTGTAAAATTAGGTGATAAGCTTAAACTATCTATATCTGTCCACCCTCTGAATATGTTTTTATTAAATACATTATAACCTGTTGCCATAGGAAGATTATATATATTAATTGCAGCTGTATTGTCATTACCAGCATAGACTTTTATTATTTCTTTCCAATTCCAAACTGCTGCTCTGTTTGAACTTGTATTTCCAACTATTTTTACTTCATTATTTTCAATGTATACTGTATGGCTTCGTCCTACGGATACTGAATTATCGGTTTTAGCATATAGCATATTTATCAACTTGTTATATTCAACACTAGAATAACTCAAAGAGGATTTTCCTTTAGAATTTAACTCATCTAAATGTTTTTTTATATTATATAAATCTACAACGCCATGGCCACATCCCTGATAATTTTCAATACTTAAAGCGGTATCATACAATGCGTCAACGATGTCCTCACTATTAAGTTTAGGATATCTATATATTAGTTCACCAATCACACCACTTAACTTACCAGATGAAAAAGATGTACCTGTTTTTTCAACAAAACCATCTTTGTTATCTGGAAGTAGTATTTTTTCGCCTTCCATCAATAAATCGACATCATCATTACAGTTAGAAAACTTACTAAGATAATATGTTCCATCTTCATTAATTCCACAAGAACCAACTGATATTACTCCATCATATGCAGCAGGGAATGAATATATATTATATCCAGAATTTCCTGCTGCTGAAACAAAAACAACTCCCTTTTCTAATCCATTTCTTATTTTTTCATAAACATATTTATTTGGATTTGAACTTGAAAAACTCATATTAATTACTTTTGCTCCACAATCTATTGCATACTGTATTGCATTTCCCATTTGTTCACCATAATCAGTTTGTATATCAAGGACATTTATTTCTATTGGCAATATTTCTATATTGCTATTTGATTCCCACAGATTTTGTGCAATCAAAGACGAATACATGACTGCTGCTCCTGCAACTGCTGTACCATGTCCTGTATCATTGCTTTTATCTAAAATAAAACTCTTTGCAGATAAACAGTAATTCTTTATATAATTATGTTTTATATTTATTTTACTATCTATAACAGCAACAACAATTTTTTTTGTTTTTACTGTTTTAGCTTGAACAGTGAACATAAAAGCGTTCAAAATAGAAAGTACACAAACAAGAATAATTAATAGCTTTTTTATTTTCATAATTGCTCCATATTGCTCCATTTTTTTTAAACAGATTTAAAACAAGGCTGTTACTCAGAATATTTATCATATTATAAATACTTATTTGTAACAGCCTGGTTTTATAAACACCTAAAATATTTTATATTATCTAAATTGTTTTAAATAGTTATAAATCATTACTGAGGCTTCAGTTCTTGAAGCATTGTTTCCTGGTTTAAATGTATTGTCATCATAACCCAAAATTATTCCAAGTTCAACTAATTTCATAACCTCTTCCAATGCCCAACTACTTATACTGCTACTATCATTAAACAGTTTTTTGCTTTTATTTTCAGAATCTAATGATCTTCCTATTATTGTTGCTATTTCTTCTCTAGTTATATAATCACTTGGCGCAAAGTAATTTTTATTATCTACTTGTTTACCATTTATTAAACCATTCATAACTGCTGCTTTAATGTAAATCAATGCCCATGATGGCAAGCTATTGTTGTCAGAAAATTTAAGTTCTACCTCTTCAGCTTCGCTTAAATTAATATTTTGTGTAACAACAAGCAGTTTAACAAATTCAGCCCTTGTAATCTTTGCATTAGGATTGAAAATTACCTCATTATCAACATTATATCCATTAATAATATTCAAGAAATTCAATCCATAAATATAATCATACCCCCAATAATCAGATTCTATATCTTTAAAAACATCCTGATTAGGATAATTCAACGCAATATACGTTCCTGGTCTTGTTATACTCGCTGTTACAGATTTTTTGTCAGCTGACATTTCACCACCCTTATAAATTAAAGCACCTATCTCTTCATCATAATAATAAACATATGCACTTTCCGCATTTGAGACAGGTAAAGTAAGCTTAGCGGGTTTATAAAAATCTGTTACAAGATTTATATAATATGGTTGACTTACTGTAAATGCTTGGCTTGGTATATTCATTTTATCTAACAGACTTTGTATATCTTTGAATGAAAATATATCAACATTGTCTAAATAGTACAATAGAGCACCTTCTGGAATCTCAAGTATTACACCATCATTGGTTTTTATAGTTCCACCTTTTGTTGACATTTCACTTCCTGCAAGCCAAGTTAATAGCTCCTTAGAATAAACTGGAGGATAATATTTAGAACTAGGCCTCTTATCTCCCGATATGTCAATAACTATGCTATCACTTATTGAAGCGGTATCTGTTACAAAAAACTCTGATTTCACAATTACTGTTCCATCATATCTGGCTGTTAAAACACCCTCATTGGTTATGGTTGCAAACTGACTACCTTGAATTATACTATATTCAACTGAACTATCTAGTAATTTTTCACCTAAAGCATCATCTTTTGATATATATGTTGATAATTTTTGGGTAGTATTAGTAGTCATAGATTTAAATTCTGGTATTATAGAAATATCCGTTATTTCTGCTAGATCATTCAGGACACTAATCTCTTTTTTTGTTACATTGTTAGCTGAATCTCTTACCTCAAAGCTTAATTTAGACAAATATGCATTTTTAAAATCTATTTCTGTATTGAAATTACCATCTGCATCTGCATCATAGTTGATATTATTTATAGTAACAGTTGCAAAAGGATCAGTTGTTCCGACAACAGTTATTTTACCATCTGTTGCAACTGCTCCCTCCTTAGGCTCTGTTATAACTAAACTGGGAGCTTTATTATCAAATTCAACCACATATTCCTCAACTAATCTGTCTCCATGTTCATTCTCGTAGTTTATAATAAAATAGTTAATACCCTCTTTTAAAGTAGTATTTTCACTAAAACTAGTGGTGAATTCAGTTGTAGTTGAGTCTAAATTTTTACCATCCTGCAGTATATTATACTTTACAGGAATGTTTGTATTTCCATTAATTATAATATGACTAGAGTTAGTTACATATTTGTAATATCTTTGTTCTATTCCATCATTATCTTTTTCAACATATGGTTGTTGAACTATTTTACTATCTGCTGATTTAACTTCAGAGTAGGCTATTATTTCCTCTGGTACCAATACATTAACAGAACCAGAAGCAGGGGCTCCTATAGTTCCACTTGAAGATGTAACATTTGGAATGGAATCTTTTTGTCCCAAGGGTAATTTATTAACTATAACATCAGGATTCGTTCCAATTGCTCTAATATCAAAATAGTAAGTTTTATCTTGTGGATTATCTTTATCTAGTTCATCTCCATCAATTACTACTTCAAATCTTTGAAGTTTTTCTTTAGGCAAATTTCCAGGCCAATTTTCAAATAAAGGTTCATAATCATCTGGATCATATACATTGTACACAACTACTGGAGTGCTAGTATCATATTTAGCCGACGCACTTTCTTTTCTATAAATGTAAAATTGATTCATATTATAGTCTGCATCCCAAGAAATGCTAATCTGATTGTTACCAATATCTTTAACTAATAAACCCGTAGGTGCATCTGGTGTATTAGGATTAGTGACCTCAACTTGACATACTTTATAATCTGCAACAGTATTTTCTTTATCTGCCTTAGCATAAATGTAGTATGATCCAGTTGGCAGATTAAGTGGTTTTGTAGTAACTGTACCATTTTCTCCATCTGCAGTAGGTTTTGTGTATATTATTTCATCCTCTACCTGTATAATTTCACCAGTTGTTGGCTCGACATAATCTTTAGTTATATTTGTTTGACCATAAAGAAGAGTTCCTGTTCCCCATAAAGCTGGTGGATTATTAACAGTTTCATTGTTAACTTCATCAGCATTTACAATGTAGAATCTAAATTTATCTGGTTCTCCTTCTAGTTTCCAATTAGCTGTAATTGTGCTGTTTATGGAGTTATACGATGCATTGAAATTTGTTATTTCCGGATTTTTCATTTCAGAAAATGGCAACACTTCCATAGAACCATTTGTAACTACAGTCCACTGCCCATTGTCAGGAGATGCTATAGGTATTGAAACCATGTATTCATTTGCAAGTCCTTGTTCTGACATATCTATAACTTGTTTAATTGCAACTATTTGATTTTCTCCGACTATAGGATTATTTACAGTTCCATCACTATTTAATAACTCTGTATTGTTCATATATTCAATGTCTAGCACTCCACCTGTGCCTGGTTTAACTAATCTAATTGAATTTTCATCTAAATTATCAAATTGTTCTTTTGTCATTCTTAAAACCAACATAACATTACTGTTATTGGTTAAGTTAAGTTCTGTTATAAATTGTGAATCTTCGTCTGCATATTGAGTATATTCTAATGGAATAAAATTATATCCATATTGAACAATACAATTGTTATCATACTCCATAATTATGCCATTACCAGACTTCTCTAATTCTTCCTTTAGTTCAAGAAACTCTGTCTTACCAGTTGAGAAATAGTATCTTACACCCACACTTATTTCTAAAACAAATACAGAACCTGCAATACTATATTCTGTGACCTCAGCAATTACTCCCGCTAAATCTAATCCACCTATAACAGGAACTACACTTGGTACTGATATGGCTAGTGTAGCTCTACCAAGGAATCCCTCACCATCAAAGTAAGATATATATATGTTCCCTTTAAATATTCTATAGTGTATTGTTGCATCAATTCTAATTCCTCGTTTTTCAATTTCCGGGTCCCATGTTGCCCACACAAATTTAGCACTAACTTCAGCTAAATCCATCATGTATAAATCAGCTTCTGCCTCACCTTCTAAGTGAAATGGTGAAAGTGCTATTTCACCCTCAGCAGATAAAAGATTGTAACCCATAAATTCTATACCTGTAGAATCTTCAATAGCAATCCCAACAATTATAGTAATTGGAAATGCGCCAGCAAAGGACAGATTTTTAAGCCCTCCGGAAAAACCAGAAATTCCAATAGGAATAGGTGGTGCTACCGTATATGGTGTTGGGAAATCAGCTCCTACATAAATTTCGTCAAATCTACCTTTTCTAAATCCAATCCTTGCTTTTGCTCCTGCTGATTCTTCTACCATATCACCAAGGCTAACTGCTACTTCAACTACAAAATGTTCCTGTTTTGTATTTACCTCCAAAACAGCATTTGCTCCAGCAAACAAAGACATAACAAAAGGCATTTCAAAAGCAAATTTTCCTTCAATATCCATCCCATCCTGATTAACCGATATATTATCTACATCTGCTTCAAAATAACCTACAGCTAGTTCACTAAGAGAATCCCCTACAGCTTTATTTATACTACTGCTTGGAGTAAAATCATTTGTACCATATGTCAACGGATTAAGAATGCCCATTGAACCTTTAATATCTATACCTTCTTTTGTAATAATAACTTCATCTAGTGATACAGGCACATTTTTATAGGACACATCATAACTTGAACCAGAACCCTCTACTTCATAAATCATTCGTACCTTCGTATCCTCATCACCAATTTTACTTGTTTCTTCAAACTTAAATCCTGCTGTTGCTATTACTGCTTGAACAGATGTTTTATTTCTTTCATTAACTATGTCGCACCATAATACTCCATCACTGGCTTCGATTGATGCATCTTCAGGATTTGTATTTACCATTAATGTACCACGAGCGAACTTTAAAGCATTGTTTATCTTTACAGGATTTTCTACAGTTGAGCCAATTGATGTATATGTCCCATTCTTATTATCAATAAACTTACCATATATAGTTACTGTTTCTTCTGGTGTATTATAGCCATCATCTAGCATAACTATAGGAAATTCAATTTTGCTTACAAGGTTATATGAGTATTTTATATCATCTGATATAACAACTGCATTTTTAAATGTCTTTTTATCATTCTTATTGCTAGTTGCATCTGAAACCGAAACAAATAGATCATATGTACCAACAGGCACATTATCTGGTACTCCAACACTTATTACTGTATCAGAAATTTTTCTAAATGCGCTCCAATCAATAGTAAATGTTTTACCTCCCTGAATAAGCTTTGCTTCCATTACTTGACCTATTGCTCCACCAAATGAATCAAACCCGCTTCCGTTTATAAATACACTTCTACTTATGTCCTCTTTATAAAAAGGTGTTTTAGGGGTACTGTCAAGAAAAGTTATTGCTGGTAACCCACCATCTTTTCCTTCCATAATGAGAACCTTTGTAATTCTTTGGGCAGGCATTCCCTCGGCTCTAACAAGTACAGAATAAGCAGAAATAGTAAATTTATCTTGAACCACTGGTCTTATTTTCCACATGCTTCTTTGATACGATCCTACGGTTAGTGTTTTTATAACCGTTTTTTGTTCTCCCTCGACTAATTCCAACTCATCTGGCAATTCTAAATCTATTTGCAGATTATCAATATTTTTAGAAGTATCAAAGTTGTTGTCTATATTAAATTCTGCATTTACATAATCAATTGTATATCCAGACTTATCTGCCTTCATATTAAGCTTATCAGTTCCCTGTAAACTAATTCTGTAGCCAGGATCATTATCCTTTATAGATGCATCCCCAACTCCATAAGCAGTATCTATAGATTTAGTTTCTCCAGCTTCTAGTTCCACTGGATTCCAATACATAACTGCACAGCTATCCTTTACTGCATAATCAATGATAGCATTATCTGGATAAATACCATTTTCCTCATCATATGGTTGACCATCAACTGTAACTTTTATTATTTGTTTTGTAGGGTCAACTGTATAATCCCATTTAGTTTGTGAGACGTCTCCCCAAGCTGCAAACTGAAGTTTATCTGGTTTAGATAATCCTTCACCTGAAACAGCACCCATTGCAATCACTTGTGGAGTTATATATTTCTCTAATGCATACCACATAGATGGTATTTCATCACCAACATATTCTTTTTCCTTATAGATAAATCCATCTCCAGGTACGGTTAGTACTGGTGAATCAACTGACCCTATTTTAGTATCAAGGAGCATTCTTATTCCAACAGATTTTGATTGTGTGCCCTTATTCACAATATCATAAGTTGCATACACATTACCAATGCTTGACAATTTAGGATTATTCATTAATGAAAGTCTTTGTGTTATTACAATATCTTTAATTGACCACTCACTTATTATGCTATTAGTATCTAAATCAACATATGGTACTGATGTGTAATGACCCTCTAGTCCTAAAAAGCCATAATTATTTCCATAAATATAATCTTCTCCATCAATTCGGACTGATGTGTATGAAGTTTCAGGTCCCTCAAATCTATTTCCATATAGCAAATCTTGATAATCATCTGCACTTTTATTTGGCAAACCACTTAGAGTTTCTGTTATAAAACGACCTGTTTGCTTATCTGCTGTTACTCTTATTACCTCGTTATTTATTTGTACTACGGGATATCCCCAGTTACTATTTGTGTCACTTATATCTGACTCAGAGCCTATTTCATCAGCGTAGGCTATGGATGTAAACCCATATGATAAAATCATAGACATACTTAGTATCATTGATATTACTCTTTTAAATCGTCCCGACATCTTTTCACCACCTATCTGGATAAAGGGGACGTTTCATCTGTCCGCCCCCTCATCCAATGTCTTTTTATTTAACAAAATTTAATGTAATCATCCTTGTATTTCTTTCCTGATCCTGTATATACAATGTATATACTCCTTCTTGTACTGTAAATGTTCCAAGCTTAGACATGTAACTACCATTTGTTTTAAAGTATTCATTGTCATAATTTTCTCCACGTGCATATTTAACTGTATAGTTACCATCAATTCCTACAAATTCAACAAGTATAACACCTGCTTCCGAAAGTTTAATGTCATTAATTGTTTGACTCTTCAAATCAATTACATTATCCTGCACTATTGCAACTGCTGATTCTGTATCAAGAACATTTACATATCTAGTTTTAACACTTGTATTTCCAGAAGCATCTGTTACTGTATAAGTTACTTCATATGGTACACTATTGGTAGGAATTGAAGTATTTACATTGCTTGAAACCGTGATACCTTTTGTGATATCACCGTCCTTGTTATCAAGAGCAGTTGCTCCTTTATCATAATACTTATCATTTACTCTCAAATATACATTGTTTCTACCTGTAATATTCAATATAGGTGCTTCTTTGTCTATACTATTTATTGGTACATTTACATCTCCTATATTTCCATATTTATTACTTACCTCAAATGTATATATTCCATTTTGATTGACACTAAATGTTCCAATTTTGTCGTTTCCTTTGTCTGTCAGTGGAATCAGCTGTGAATTGTATTTGAGTCTAGCTCCCTCTAAAACACCATCTAAAACCGTAAACTTAATATCAACTGATGAATTGGTAGCTTTGTTGCTATACTCAGTTTTAACATTTGGTACACTCTTATCAATCCATGTAACATTTGCAGTTAACTTGCCAGATTCTTCTTCTCCTGGAACAACTTCTATTTGTCTATAGTTAAAATCTTTAGTTCCATTTTTTTTGAAAACATATGTTGGAGATGCATCTCTTTCAACAATTGTTATATTTCCATTTTCATCTGTTACATTAACATTATCAAATCTCTTAATAGGTCTGTTAGCTGACATAGATACTACTACATCTCTATTTGTATAGTTTGTTGTGCTATAATTTAATTTTGTCAACAAATCAGTCCTATCTATTTCATTGATTACAAGATTATAGGTTAAGGTATTAGCCAATGTATCTGTAAATAATAATCTTTGTCTATAATCTGGTGTAGTGTTTTCAGTTATTGATGGTTTATATGCCATGATATATTTGTATGCAAACCCTTCCGTGCTAGATAATTCTTCTACTTTAAAATTGGTTGTATCATCTATTTTTACAGGTCGATCTGTTTCTAAAATATGTGGAAATTCTATTTCAACTATAACATCATGCTTAGTCTTATAGCCCTTAGGTATTTCTGAACCTTTCTCACCTGAGCTTATCTCTCCATCTATGTCAAAATCATACCACACATATTTTTTAACGACAGGTTCCGGACAACTTTTATCTATCCAATCTACAGATGATTTATATTCAATTAAATTACCATCTTTATCTTTTGCAACAAAGCTGTAGTTTCCATTTTTATCAAATATATAGTTGTTTACTCTATTGTTACTTAATACATTTATCCCTGGTAGCGAAACCACAACATCATCTTTTGTAAGTGTCGGTCCATTAGAAGAATAAGTTATAGCAGTTGATGAAGTTACAGTTGTAAGAATTGGTATATAGTTTTCACCAATATAACTTAGGTCAACTGTATAATCCAAATCTTCATCATTAGCAAATTTAATATTAAATGTATACATAGCACTTCTTGTAGTGGTAAAAGAAGCAACTACTTCATCACTAACATTTGATACGTTATCTATGATACCATACTTATCTTTAATTACAGACCCTAATGGCATTTTAATAGTTGCTGTAACAGGTTCAGTAACTTTACCTTCTGCTGGCTTAGCAGGGCTTAGATTAGTTTTAATATCATCTAAACTGTATTCTATTCCACTAATATTTATAATTTTTGTAAATACGTTTGAGTTATCTCTGTAAACTAATAAATACTCACCGTTATCATATATCTCTGTTTTTCCTGCCTCATCAAATATAAATGATTTACCTTCTCTTTGATATAAGGTATATTTAGAATACTCAGAACTATTTTTCAAAGTAATAGTTCTATTTATTGTGTTAATATCTAAATTATCGTCAATGTCTGATGGCATTTCACCTACATTAGCTGATGCAATTGTTCCTCCAGAATCAAATCCATTTATTGATACATTACATTTTATCGCCCCTGCACTTGTAACTAGGTTTGGAATAAAGCCTGCAATTTCGTCATCTGATATTTTAAACATCTTACTTACGTTAATCGCTGTTGAAGAAGTCACACTTAATTGGTCGTAGCACTCAACCTTTACAATTTCATCAATGTCTGAAGTATCGTTCACAGATATCCTTATTAAAGTATTCTCCTTACTACCATTTAGTAAACCATAGTAACCATTTTCAGCTTCACCAATTTTTATATTTTTTACTGTAACTGTTTTTAATGTATTTGGATTCATTAACCCTATTTTATCTGACCTGTATACATTGTTCCATGCTTTAGCAAAGAAATATATGCTATTATTAACTAAACTAGCTTTTTGCTCAGGAACAATATCTATTCCCAAAATAGCTCCATGTGTAGTACTCCATGAAACAGGAATTGTGTAAGGGTTTCTTGACCACTGATATGATATGCTGTCTTCATCAGACTTAACATTTTGACCATTAATCGTAACAAAATGTTTGGGCAATGTTTGAATTATACTGTCAGGTACTAGAGTTTTATAAACATTTGAACTGTCATCTGAATTAAATATTTCTATTCTTTCTAGTTGGAAAGTCCCTCCTTTACCATCTGTATCTGAAAGCTCAATATATGGCATATTAATAACTGAAAGATTTGATGTTTCATCTTCATTTACTCTATCCGTAAAGCTTAAGTCAAAAGTTTTAACTATATTATTCTGAGTGTCAAAAGTATCTTGCCACACTGCTCTTAGCATATTTGGCTTACTAAGTTTGTCAATAATATGTAGTTTATCATCTACTGCAATGAGGACTTGTTTTTCACCAATAACTTTATCTGTTGCAGTTATGTTAAATCTTTTATTGTTTATATCTTCATTCAAAACATAGAATGGTCCAAATGACTTTTCTATATATTTACCAGCCGTATTCTTAGCATATACCGCTAAGTAATATGGTTTATAGAGAATGTTTCCTGTAATAGGCGGGATATCATTAGCTGCAAACACAATATTACCATCGCCATCACTATCTAATATTTCCGTTCCTCCAATTGAACCTTCCTCTTGAATCAATGAGGAACTAGCACTATCTACCCATCCATAATAAACTTTATCCAATTTAACTATAGGTTCTGTTATTTTTACTTCAATTACTGAATCAATAGATGTGTTATATTCAGTTGATGTTAAATAGCTGCCCTGCTCTCCCCCAGTCAAACTTATACTTGGAGGAACATTTGATTTGTTTATAACAGCAATATTGTTATGGTACGATTGGACATTGTTAGATGTTGTATATCTAAGATGGACTCTCTTAGCTCCCGCCTTTTTAATAAATGCATCTCCTGAGGTCTCCATGTTAGATAGTGATGCTCTAAATTCTGCCCTCATTAAGTTCGAGTCACTTTCATCTGGTACAAAGTTTGTTCGAATAAAGGCATTGTCACCTATTGAACTATCCCAATTTTCTTTTGGAATTACTCCTGTTTCCGGTATAGAATAAATACTTATCTTATCTGAACCATATTCTACATCTTCAAACTCGGTATAATCCTTATCCGTTAATTCAATATTTATGTCTTTTAAAGTATCATCAAATAGAGTATTTTTATTGTAAGTAATTGTAAAATCTAAATTTTGAGTTGTTTGATTGTACATTATATTGCTTATACCAATAACAGGACTTTCTATGTTTACATTAATTTTTTGAACAGTTACATCACCCATTTTAGAGTAAATTGCAGCCATAACAACATAGTTACCTGTTTTACCACTTATTGAAGTAATTGGTACGTCGTATTGTCCACTATCATTTTTATTTATAGTTCCACTACTAATATAAGAATTGGTATTTGATTTTGGACTAATAAAGTATTTCACACTGCTTAAGCTTTCGTTGTTTTCACTTATATCCAACCCTATGCCCATTGAGTGATTTCTAATAGCACCATAATGCTCTTCTGCTGTTTCACCTGTATATGGTTGACCTGTACACCCACAACCTCTATTAACAAATTGTCCTGATGCAGGTTTGCTATCAACTAGTGCAAATTTACCACTAGTATCATTTCCCTTTTCTGTAAGTGCCATACTACCAGCTCTAAGAGTTGCAGATACAGTAGTATCATCGTCTATTTTAGGGATAATATAGAGATAGCCCTCACTATATTTTGGTCCTAGATAATTTACTACCCCTTCTGATTTCATTTCAACAGGTATAGTTATTTGACTTGTAATATTTTTGTTTACTAGAAAAGAAACTTGACTCCAGCTCGAATCAGGATTGCTTGTTAAAATACTTTCATCATAGATATTACTCCATTTGTAGTAAATAGTAGATCCTAACAAATATTTAGGGTCTATATCTGTTTGCAAATACATGTTTGTTAGAGCATTCTTTGTATTTGAACTTACATCTTTTGGTTCAATACTAAACATTGGATTGTCACTATTTTCTAATGTAAATTCAACTGGTTGTTTATTAGATATCATAAACAAGTCCTGTTCTCGTTTTGTGTAATTATTAACTAAATCCCACGCATCTATTGTTACTTTAAACAATCCTGTATTTGGAGTAGTATTTTCAATTGTAAAATTAGAATTTTTAACTGCATTTACAACTGCAATATCTGTACCTGTTTCTGTAACTGATACTGGTGCATTATTAATATTATTTTCACTTATTGTTTTAGTTACTTTTGAAAGACCAAAGTAATCATTTACGCTAAATTCATTTGGTGTACTTCCAATATTAATAATCGGAGCCTTAGTATCAACTCTTTTATTACAAGATATATTTCTTGTATTAGTAGTAGTGTTTCCGATTGTATCTTTTGCATAAATTGAATATAGGGTAACCTTTTCAAAATGTTTTTGTACAGTAATATTCTCAGTCATTATTCTGAATTTGTATTTTACATCCCCATTGCTATAATCGAAGCTATCTTTACCTAAATATTGAAGTCCAACGTTATATGTACTTCCATCATTTGCAGTTAAAGTTACCACCATATTAGAAAAACTTGAGATATCTTCACTCATAGTAAGATAAACATTAGGCTCTAATGCAGCTTTATTTTGCTTGAGTTTTTCAGTTTCTACTGACATGTGCGGGCTACCATTTTCTAATCTAACTATATCTGGTGGTGTAGTGTCTTTAATCATTCCATAAATGCTGTTAACATTCATGTCAAGGTCTTTATTTAAAAATCCTCCAGACCTTTTACCTCTCACCCCAAAAATTAGATAAGCTGTATTAGTTGGTACACTAATTGTCATATTGTTATTTATCCAATTAGAAACATCGTGATTATCACCATTACTTCTACCAAGGAATCCCCCACTTCTGTTGTACCTTGCAATAAAAGGTGCACCATAATCAGAATCGCCCTTGTAGTTATCATAATACGCATTAACATATGCTGTTAACTGCCCTTTCAATGCTGCTCCAAGCATGTTTTGTTCTTCTAAACTAACACAAAAGCCCATGGCTGCTCTATCTCTTTGTCCTGGTCGAGTAACACCCTTTCCATCAATTGTATCTTTTTTCCACGTTCCATTATTGAAATCTTCATTTGTTGGATTGTCGTAAACGGGCCCTTTACTATCTGGCATCTGACTATAGCTACTAAAGTTAAATCCCGCATGCATCAAATGCAACGAAGGAACTTTTGACATACTAACTCTCTTCATGCTTTTTACGCTAGGTGCTGCATACGTCTGGTTCATTGGAATCATAACTATTATCATCATCAACACAAGAAATAAAGAAATTACTCTTTTAAACATTTTTCCCCTCCTCTCATTAAAAATAATTTTCGACTTCATTTTAAATTTTTACCTCTCTTCCTTTTAATAAAATAATTAATCTCCTAATTAAATATGATTAATTCTATTACTAATTTATGGTAAAGTCAACAGCGTTATTCAAAAAAAAACAGGACACTTATATGTATTTAATAACAAATAAGTATCCCCTATTTTTAGTTGACTTCTATCTTTTAAACTTATGTTAATATCATATCTTTTGTGAACAAGATGACCAAAATTATATGTACAATAATACTAATTAGTATCATTTGATATCCATTCTATTTTAACGAAGGTGGTATAATTTCATTTTTGATCATATCTTGGTATGATTGCCTTTTAACAATCAATTCACTTGTTCCCTCTTTTACAAGAACAACTGCTGGAATTGGATTTTTATTATAGTTAGATGCCATAGAAAATCCGTATGCACCAGTAGAAAAAACAGCAAATATATCATTTTTTTCTGGTTTTGCTACATCAATATCACGTATCAAAATATCTCCAGATTCACAACATTTTCCACTAATTGTCACTCTTTCAGTTTTATCTTTATCTGCTTTATTAGCAACAATGCCATCATATACAGCCTGATAAAGTGATGGTCTAATGTTATCTGTCATTCCACCATCTACAGAAACATATTTGCGGACATTATTAATGTCTTTAATGCTTCCAATAGTATATAGACTAATTCCAGCCTCTGCAACAATACTTCTTCCAGGCTCAATTACAACATTTGGTCTTTTCATACCTGTATTACAGAAAAATTCTTCTATTCTTTGCATTATAGGATCTAAAAAGTACGAGAAAGGCTTTCTACTTTCTGTTGTGTAAGTTACGCCAAAACCTCCTCCTACATTTAATTCCGTAACTTCAAAATTAAATATCTCCTTTATTCCTTTTACATGTTTTAACATAATTTCTAACGCCTCTAAATGTGACGAATTCTCATGAAGCTGGGATCCTACATGAAAATGAAGCCCCATAAAGTTAACATAGTCAGAATTAATTGATTTTTCGACTTCTTTATAAAAAACGTCCTCATCTAGAGGAATTCCAAATTTAGAATCTTTTTTACCCGTTACTATATAGTCATGTGAATCAGATTTTACACCTGGCGTTATTCGATATAGTATATTTACCTTTTTATGTTTTTGTTTGCATACTTCCTCAATTAAGGATAACTCTTGTAATCCGTCAACAATAAATCTACCTATACCATACTCTACAGCCATTTCTATTTCATATGGAAGTTTATTGTTTCCGTTAAACTCAATTCTCTCCGGAGGAAATCCTGCCTCTATTGCAGTATGCAACTCTCCTCCAGATACAATGTCAATACACATTCCTTCTCTTTCACACAACTTGTACATTGCTAAAGTGCTAAAAGCTTTAGAAGCATATGCTACTCTCGTATTTTCATACTTTTCAATAAAGCATGATTTTAATTCATTAAACCTTTTAACTATTTCCGTTTCAGAAACCACATATAATGGAGTGCCATATTCCTTTGCTAGTTCAATTGTACTGCAACCATCAAAGTATAACTCTCCATTTTTTACTTGTTTAGTCATTTCTTTTTCTCCATTTTTTTAACGATTAACTGTTTTATAGCTTAAAACCACATAACATTAACAATTACAGTTGCTGCAATTAATGACGCTAAATCTCCTAATAATCCTGCAATTATTGAATGTCTAACGTTAGTAATTCCAACACAACCAAAATAAACTGCAACTATATAAAATGTAGTTTCTGTTGACCCTAATGCAACTGATGCTATTCTACCAATTTGACTTTGTGTTCCATATGTTGCAAGAAGTTCACTCATCATTCCCTCAGCACCACCTCCTGAGAAAGATCTCATTATACCCATAGGTAAAACTTCACCAGGCATACCTATCAAACTTGTAATAGGATTAATTGCATTTACTAACCAATCCATTGCGCCAGAAGCTCTAAACATTCCAAGTGCACCAAGCATACATACTAAATATGGAACAATTGTAATTGCTGTATTAAGACCCTCCTTTGCACCTTCTGTAAATACTGAATATACTTTTACGCCCTTAATCAATGCATAAAGTGGAATAAAAAGTAAAACCATTGGTATTGCATATGCTGAAATTATATTTAATACTGTTATCATTAGTTTTTTCCTCCTTTGCTTATCTATTAAATTATAATGTTATTGCATCTTTGCCCTTATAAGATTCATTTATTTCTAATGTTCCTGCCGCTCTTTCTTTTTCTATAATATTTTCCAATTTAAATCTTTTAGTATTCTTCAAAAGTAAAGTTGCTCCTATACCAACTATTGTTGATATTGTAGTAGCTAAAATAACTGGTCCTACAACTTCTGGAGCACCTTCTACCTGAACTGCAGAACGCAATGCCAATACAGTTACTGGAATTAGGGTAATTGATGTTGTACTTATTGCAAGCAACATACATTGTGCATCTGTTGCAATATGCTTAGTTTTATTTAATGTTTGCAAATCTGCCATTGCTTTTAAACCAAATGGTGTAGCAGCATTTCCTATACCTAAAATATTGGCTGCAAAATATAAAGCCATAGAACTCATTGCTGGATGTTCTGGTGGAACATCAGGAAAAAGAACTCTCATAACAGGTGCTATAAGTTTTCCTAATTTTTCACAAAGACCTGCTTTTTCCATAACAGCCATAAAACCTGTAAAAAATACCATAACTCCAACTAAACCAATTACAATTTCAACTGCAACATTTGCAAAACTAAATAAAGCCTCTTGAACTGCTGCTATATTTCCTGTAAAAACTCCTGCGATTACTGCTATAACCACAAGTCCAACCCAAATAAAATTCATCATAACTATTTTTCCTCCTTGATATACTTCTTTTTGCATTCTTAATAATTACAAACTCATTGATTAATAGTTCAAAAACACCTAAAACAAAAGTAACCTCCTCTCAAGTCATATATTAATAACAACTCTCATCATCAAGCAATTTTCATGCCAACATTTTCATTACATAAAGCAACTACATTTTTCGCACTATAGTAACATTTTTTTTATTTATTTCTATTTTCAAATCTAATATTGTATATTTATTGTCCGTAATCAAGGATTTTTTTCCTTAATTACGGACAATATTGTTGACTTTTCATTTTTTAAACTTTACATTTATATCTTAGATGTGTATAATTACCTTTATCTGTGTGAATTTTTTAAAACTAATGAGTGGCACGCCGTTTGCATATATAATTATCTTTGGAATACACTAAAGTACAATTTAAGGAGAAATAAATGAAAAAAATACGATACTACTATTCTTCAATGTCAAAACAAGTCTTTTTAATCTTATTATCACTTTTTATTATTTCACGTTTTGTCATATTTTCAGAAGTTATATTTTTTGATATCAATAATTACTCTGATACGTTTAATATCGGAGGCTCAATAATTTTATATGTTTTTTATCTACTATTTTGTGCGTTCTTTTTCTTTGGATACAAATTTTTCTATACAACATATGACAAAAATCATGTAATTTATCACAATATTTTATTGAGAAAAAAGCATAAGGTAGACCTAACCTTAATTGACAGGGCTTTGTTAAACAAGCATGGTATTTATTTATACTATGAAAAAGAAAATAAGCATTGCATTCTGATTCCGTTTTATCGTCTTGGAGTTATTTCGCCAGTTGGAGTTGATGAATTTTATAGGTTACTGAAATCAAAAAACATCGAAATAGAAAAAAGCTTTACTGTTCTTCCTGGCTCTAGAGGATCAAATAAGTTATCATCTGCTATTTATACTGGTCTAGCGCTTCTAACTCTAGGTTATCTTACCCAATCGATTGCTCTAGCTGTTGCGATACTAAAAAACCATTAAACAAATATATTTATATAAAAAGGTTGCAGTAACTAATTACTAATTACTACAACCTTTTTTATATTCTAAAACTATTTACCTATGTTTTCTCTTAACACTCTCAATATATTTTCACTGCAAATTTTATCTATCTCTGACTCTTTAAAATGTTTTCTTAACGAATCTATAAGGATAGGATATCCCGAATAATCTTTTATTTCAACTTCGTCGTCTATTCCATCAAAATCAGAACCTAATCCAACACTTTCTATACCCGCCTTATTAACCATATATATAACATGCTCTACGATATCATAAATCGTTGTATAGTTAGAATTTTCTCTTAAAAATGACGAACAAAAATTAACTCCTACCATGCCGCCTTTTTCTCCTAAGATTTTTAACTGTTCATCTGTTAAATTCCTTCTATGATTGCACAATGACCTTGCACACGAATGTGAGGCCACAAATGGTTTTTTAGAGTACTTTGCAACATCGTAAAAACCACCTTCAGATAAATGTGATACATCAACTATAATACCCAAATCATTCATTTTTTCTACTACTTCAACCCCAAAAGGTTTTAGTCCAAGCAAATGAGCTTCATAGTCATCACTACAAGGAAATCCAATTGTATTTTCAAAATTCCATGTCAAGGTAATTAAGCGTACGCCTTTTTCAAAAAACTCCTCTAATCTTTCTATCTTATTATCAATTACTACTCCATCCTCTATTGCTAAAATAGAAGATATCTTTCCAATTTTCTTATTTTCCAGCACATCAGACTCACAAAATGCTGGTAAAATAATATTCGCATTTTTAGATAATTCCATCTTATATTTTTCATAAACACCATTAAAAATATCATATGCATCCATTATTTTAAGCTCATTTCTAGAAATATAAATAGCAAAAAACTGTGCTAGCGCATCTCCCTGTTTCATCTTTTCAAGACTAATATGCCCTGAATTGCTAGCAAGTCTATAACTATTATCTCTAAAACAATTTAACAAAGTGTCGCAATGTGTATCAATTATTTTCATTATGTTTTTTATCCTCCTAGTTTATTTATAGCATATAACTAATATTGCAATTTCCATGCCACCAATATAATGAGGACAGAACGGCTGCTCTGTCCTCATTATACTTATTTTATTTTTTTAATTTAATTAACTTATCATTTGTATTCATAATACAAGTTAATCCAAGCGGTATTGTAGACATAGGATAACAGTGGCCTGATTTAATATTATACATAACTGGTTTATTGTAATCTGATAAAATATCTTTCATCATTTCATCAATTCCATACGATTTGCAATTTTCATTATTACAATTTGTAAAGTCTCCAATAATCAATCCAACAGAATCATTCAATTTTCCAGAGTATTTTAATTGATACATCATCCTATCTATTTTAGTTACTGACTCGTTTACATCTTCTATAAATAAAATTTTACCTTTTGTATCTACTTCATATTCTGTACCGATCATAGATGTTAATAACGATAAATTCCCTCCTATTACTATACCCTCAGCGTAACCTTCAATCATAACTTTGAAATCTTCATCAGAAGGATTTTCTAATACTAAATCATTTTCCATATTTAAAGCCAATTCAAAACTTTTTTCTGTAAAATCGTCATATTTGCTTAACATATTTGATTTAACCATAGGCCCATGAAAAGTTACCAAATCACATTTCTGATTTAATGCAACATGTAAATTTGTAACATCACTATATCCAACAAAGATCTTAGGATTATTTTTTATCATATCGAAGTCTAATTTATCCATCATATGTGAGCTTGTATCTCCGCCCCTAATGCACCAAATAGCTTTAACATCCTTGTCTCCAAACATTTCATTTATATCTTCTGCTTTTTCTTTTCCAGTACCTGCTGAATAGCCATGTATAGAACGATATGTGCATTTACCCATCTTTACTTTAAACCCCATGTCTTCTACAAGTTTTTTGCACAAATCAGCTTGTTCATTTGTAACAGGTGATGATGGTGCTACTATAGCTATAGTATCACCTTTTTTTAACTTATTTGGAAAAATCATATTATTCACCTCTTTACCTTATTTAACTTAAACATAAAATTAGATATAATCCCCATACACTTAAATTCGATTATAATATAAACATCCTTGTAGTCATGAACTCATTTATATCTTTAGCAGTGTATTTAACTATGCGAGGACCAACTTTTGTAACTCCTGGATAGTAAGAAGCACGTTTTGCATCTTTATGTTCTTTGTAACTTATTTCTACCTCAAATTTTTCAGGTATATCTATTTTACATGATTCTATATGTTTCAATGAACTTTTTACTCCCTCTTTTATTAATTCACATGCATAGTCAGGGTTAATACTTATTGTAGCCCCTCCTACACCCTCCTTAACAGCTACAGTCTCAATACCTTTATTAAATTTTTTAGCAGTTTCACAAAGCATCTTATCCCCGCTCATAAATACTACTGGTACTCCATAATTAGCTGCTGCATATGAATTTAGCACAAATTCTGATGCCATTTCGCCATTAACCATTATGTAGTTATTATTTGTATTCATAGTATGTGACAATGGATTTCCATCATACCCTGCACCAGCATGATAACCTATAAATATTGCAGCATCAAAAGTTTCATCTATACCTGACATCATTGATTCGGGACTATTCGCCCAACCTCTACATAATTTAACACACCTTGGAAGTTTAGTGATGTCTATGTTTCTAGCTGAATCATGTGCATCTTTTACAAATATTTCATTTGCACCCATCGCTATTGCACCCTCACATGCTGCAATAGTTTCCTTTGTCATCTGAAGCGCAAATTGTTCATAATCACCATTTCCAAGCTCTGTTTCACTCCAAGCTGTCACACCTGTTACGCCTTCAATATCAACACTAATATAAACTTTCATTTTATCCTCCTAATATTAAAATATTATAATAGTTATTTATTTAATAGTGAAATTACATTTTCTACCTGTAATAATACTCCGGTTTTTATACATTCTTCATCAATATCAAAGTCATCACAATGAATATTTGACGTTATTCCTTTCTTAGAATTTCCGCATCCCAGATGAAAAAAAGCTCCTTTAGCTTCATCCAAAAAATAAGAAAAATCCTCTGCACCTAAACTAGGAAATTCTTTAAAAACCACATTTTCCTTTCCTAAAAGACTATATGCATTTTCCTTTACTATATCCATAACTTCATCATCATTAATTAAAGCCTTATATCCTTCATTGAAAGATACAGACCCATCTCCACCAAATGCTTTTGCTGTATTAGTTACTATCTCTATAATTCTCTTTTTTGAAAACCTTCTAGTTTCATCATCCAAAGCTCTTAATGTTCCATAAATAACAACTTCATCTGCAATTACATTGCTTTTGACTCCACCAGAAATAGTTCCAAGTGAAAGAACTATAGAATTTAATGGTGATACATTTCTACTAACAAGAGATTGAACAGCTGTAATTACATATCCAGAAATCATAATTGCATCTATTCCCTTATCAGGATATGCTCCATGTCCAGACTTACCCTTTACTATAATTTTTATTGTATCAGTTGATGCATTTAATTTGCCATATTTTAATTCAACTTTCCCAGCATCTATATAAGGCATAACGTGCAAACCTAAAACATAATCAACATTAGGGTTTTTCATGCATCCTGCTTCTACCATGCGCTGTGCCCCTCCGATTGTTTCCTCTGCAGGTTGAAATAAAAGCTTAACACTACCATTAAGAGAACCCTCTACTGCCATTTCCTTTAATATCTTTGCAACTCCCAAAAGAATTGTGGCGTGTGCATCATGTCCACAAGCATGCATTACCCCATTGTTTATTGAACAATATGTAGTATTATTCTTCTCACATATAGGGAGTGCGTCTATATCTGCTCTTAAAGCAATTATTTTATTATTTTTATTACCTGTGATCATTCCTACTACACCAGTCTCAGCAATTCCACTTTCATACTCTATTCCCCAATTGTCTAAATATTCGCAAATTTTAGATGATGTTCTAAATTCATTTTGACTTAATTCAGGATGTGAGTGAAAATCCCTTCTAATATTAACAAGTTCATTAAAAATTTCATTAACCTTATTCTTAATATCCATAATATAACAATCTCCTACTTATAATAAATAGTTTACTACCTTTACAACTTTTCCCTCCTTAATGTATACCCTCGGAGTTCTCCTTGTTATTCTGCATGTAATTTCATTCTTATTAGTCCCCGCTATCTGGGAAATCTGATGAATATTTAGTGTATTATTTAATCCATCACCATATATTATCGCTTCATCACCAACACACGCTTCTTTGATATCAGTTAGATCAACCATACATTGATCCATGCATATAACTCCTATAATAGGTGCTTTTTTACCACGAATTGTTACAAATCCCTTATCTCTTAAATTTCTTGGATACCCATCTGCATATCCAAAAGGAAGAGTTCCAACTACACACTTTCTGTCCGCCTTCCACAAATAGTCATAACTTACACCCTCGCCTTTTTCAAGTGCTTTAATGTGATATATTTTTGTTTTAAATGTCATAGCTTGCTTTAATGATATACTTTCATCTTTATACGATTTAAGACCATAAATAATAGCACCTGGTCGAATCATATTTAGTCTATATTCAGGATAATCTATTCCTGATATACTATCACATATATGTTTAAATCTAAACGTCCTTCCTCTTTGTTCAATTAGTTCTACGGCAGACATAAATTTATTATACTGCAAATCATCTTCATTTCTACCGGCTAGAGCAAAATGTGAAAAAATTCCTTCTATATATATATTCTCTAACTTAAAGATTTCATCAATCTCATCTATACTTTCTTGACAATCTCTAAAACCAAGTCTATTAAAGCCTGTATCATACTTTATATGTATTACAGACTTTTTATTATATTTTTTTCCTAAATCATTTAATATTGCAGCTTGCTTTAAAGAAAAAATAGTTTGTGTAATATCATTATTAACCACATACTCTAAATATTCATCAGGTGTATAACCCATTATAAATATTTTATAATCACAATATTTTTTTCTAAGTTCTAACGCTTCGGTTAATGTTGCAACAGCTAAATATTCCCCTCCATTTTCCATTATAGTAGGTGCAATATCAACAGCGCCATGCCCATATCCATTAGCTTTTACAACTGCAGCAATAAAGACATCATCGCCAACTACTTCCTTAATTTTCTTCATGTTATATGCAATATTATCCAAATTAACTTCAATAATAGTATCACGTAATAACGGCTGATTTTCCATTTTAGTCACCTCCAATTATAATAAAAAATTGATATAGAAATTATATTTTTCGTTGTAAATGCGGTACACATAGCGTACCGCACATTTTTTCACACATCACTTATTTATAGTTCATTTTTAATCATATCTTCATAACTTTGTCTCTTTACTATCAACCTAGATTCTCCATTTTTCACTAGAACTACTGCAGGCAATTGATTTTTATTATAATTGCTAGCCATACTATATCCATATGCACCAGTTGAAAATATAGCAAATATATCCCCTCTTTGCAATGGTGCTACCTTTGCATCTTTAATAAGAATATCTCCTGATTCACAACACTTACCACATATAGTTACTATATCTGTTTTTGGTTCTCCTGCTTTATTTGCTGATATTCCCTCATATTTTGCTTGATACAATGCAGGCCTGATATTATCTGTCATTCCACCATCTATTGAAACATATTTTCTTATTCCTTTAATTTCTTTTATAGTTCCTATAGTATATAGTGTTATTCCTGCTTCTCCTACAATACTTCTTCCTGGTTCAATAACTACTTCAGGCCTTTTTATGCCTGTTTCTTTTGAGAAATCTTCAATTCTTTTCATCATAGGATCTAAAAAATATGAATATGTTCTTTTTTCATCTAACTCGGTGTATACAATACCAAAACCTCCACCAATATTTATCTCTGGTGTTACATAATTATATTTTTCTTTTGTTTCTTTAATTAGCTTCAATGATGTCTCAAGTGCCTTCAAGTGAGATTCATTGTCTTGAAGCTGTGAACCTACATGGAAATGAAAGCCCATAAAGTTTGCATACTCTGATTTTATTGCTTGTTCAATAGCTGGAAATATTATTTCATCATCTAATGGAATTCCAAACTTTGAATCTTTTTTTCCGGTTACAATATAATCATGAGAATCACTTTTTACTCCTGGTGTTATTCTATAAAGAACATTTACTTTTTTATTTTTTTCTTTACATATACTTTCGATTAATTTTAGTTCATCAAGTCCATCAACTATTATTCTACCTATATTGTAATCTATTGCCATCTCTAGTTCAACTAGAGATTTATTATTACCATTGAATTCTATTTTCTCAGGTGGAAAATCTGCCTTTATAGCTGTATATAATTCTCCTCCTGATACTACATCTATACAAAGGCCTTCTCTTTCAATTATTTTACACATTGAAATAGTTAAGAATGCCTTAGCAGCATAGGCGGCTCTAGTTCTTTCATATCTTTGTAAAAATGCATCTTTAATTTCTTTGCACTTTTCCACTATTGCCGTTTCCGAGAGAACATACAATGGTGTTCCATATTTCTCAGCTAAATCTAATGTATTGCATCCATCAAAATACAATATTCCGTTTTCAACTTGTCTATTCATAATTTTTCCTCACATTTTATATAAAATTACTAATACTTCCAAACACAAATAGCTTAAAGCTTTTGATTTAATTTAACTTATTACCATCTTTTGAAAATTCTATTTGTCCTCTCAATGCTAGATATTGATCAAGAACAAGCCTACTAACCTTAGCACCATAAAAGGTTGCATCATGATTTGCATAATAAAGAGGGTCATAAAACTCTTTGTTAAACAATACAATTACATATTCACCATATGGTGTTATTACTAACCCCCCATCGTTTCTGCAGGCATTCATACTTCCGCTTTTAGAGGCAACACTTATTTGTTCTTCCTCACTTGCAAAACTATCATCCCCAGATAAGTAATACTGTGGAAAATCTTTAGTAAGCATGCTGTTGTAATGCTGCATTTTAAAAATTTCTAACATCTGTTCACAAGCATCCTTACTAATCAATGTTCTTTCGTGCATCATAGTAAAAGCTTTACCGTAATCACGAGGCGATGTTGTGCCTAACTTATTATATTTTTCAAAATCAATTTTGTTATGAAGAATAGTATCATTAAATCCCCACTTTTTAATTGTTTCATTAATATGTTCTAACCCAAGGTAGTCAATTATAACATTAGTCGCTACATTATCACTTACTATAATCATCAATGTAGCAAAACTTTTGACATTCATATTAACACCAAAATCTAATGACTGTAGAACACCGCTTCCTTCAATTTTATTTTTTTCTGTATATATAAGTATTTCATCCAAATTCTTTGTACCATCATGAACCTGCTGAAATAGGTCAATAAGAATAAAAGTTTTAATAGAACTAGCAGCTTCAAATGTATCATCTGAATCTATCTCGATTTTATTACCTTTAAAATCATCAATATATACCCCCATTTTACCATTATAGCTAGTTAACTCAGCTTTTATTCGATCTACAAGTAACATATTACCCATATCCTCAGAACTCTCCTTTTTTACTTTTATCTATTTTTCATTGTACTAAATGACATGCCACCTGCCTACCTTCAATATTTTTTACTTCAGGTTCTTGTTCTTTACATACATCTTTTACAAGGGGACAACGAGTATGAAACCGACATCCATTCGGAGGATTAACTGGGCTCGGAATTTCTCCTTGCAACAAGTCTTTATTATCTTTTCTCAAAAATGGGTCTGGCTTAGGAACCGCATCAATGAGAAATTTAGTGTATGGATGTAAAGGATTAGTAAAAATGTCTTCAGTTTTTCCAATTTCACAGACTTTTCCTAAAAACATTACACATACCCTATCAGATAGATAACGAACCACACTTAAATCATGACTAATAAACAAATATGTAAGTTGAAATTCATCTTGTAAATCATGCAACAAATTTAGAATTTGAGATTGAATAGATACATCAAGAGCAGAAACTGGCTCATCACAAATAATTAGCTTAGGTTGCAGAGCAAGAGCCCTTGCAATACCAATCCTTTGCCGCTGTCCACCACTAAATTGATGTGGATAACGATTAATAAATTCTTGACGGATACCAACCTTATTCATAAGCTGTTTTACCTTTTCTAGTGTCTCTTTTTTAGTATTACAAACATTATGTGTAACAAGAGGTTCAGCTATAATATTGTATACATTCATACGTGGATTGATAGATGCGTATGGATCTTGAAAAATAATTTGCATTTTTTTTACGCATTTCTCTCATTTCATTACCAGTTAATTCATTAATATTTATGCCCTCAAACTCAACATGACCTGAAGTTGGGTCTAAGAGTCTCAATACTAATCTACCCAGAGTACTTTTCCCACATCCCGATTCTCCAACTAATGCAAATGTCTCACCTTCCATAATTTGAATATTAACATTGGAAATAGCATGAACAACTGGTTTGTATCTTCCAAAGAAATCACCTCCAGATATCTCAAACTCTTTAACCAAATCTATAGTTTCAGCTAATACTTTGTTTTTAGGGCTTTCCATTTACTTTACCTCCCCATTCTCATGTAAAAAGCACCTTACATAATGATTTCCTAAGTTATTATCACCCGTTTCAACTTTGTACAATTGTGGTTCTTCTTCAAAACATCTAGGCATCGCTTTTTCACAGCGAGGACAAAACCGACATCCTTCAGGAAGTTTCATAAGGTTAGGCACTATCCCCTTTATATTATATAATCTTTGTTTTTCAGCTGTAATTTTAGGAATAGATTTCATTAATCCATCTGTATATGGATGGCTAGTATTTTTAAATAGTTCAAATGTATTTGCTTGTTCCATTACTTTCCCTGCATACATAACATAAACATAATCACAAATTTCTGCTACTACTCCTAAATTATGAGTTATTAATAAAATAGAAGTATCTCTTTCCTTCTGAAGCTGTTTCATTAGCATTAAGATTTGAGCTTCTATTGTTACATCTAAAGCTGTCGTTGGTTCATCTGCTATCATTAATTTAGGGTCGCAAACCATAGCCATACCTATCATGACCCTTTGACGAAGACCACCTGAAAGCTGATGAGGATATGAATTAAACCTTTTTTCTGGTTCTGGAATACCTACAGCTCTAAAAATATCTATAACTTTTTCTTTTGCTTTTGCTTTGCTAATTTCCTTATGATGAATTGTAATAGCCTCCGTCACCTGTTTCCCCACAGTATAAACTGGATTCAAAGCAGTCATAGGTTCTTGAAAAATCATTGAAATTTTATTTCCACGAATATTAAACATTTGCTCCTTTGAATAGTTTAATATATTATCACCATCTAATTCAATTGTTCCATTAACAACCTTTCCTGGTTTTTGAACGAGTTGCATTATGGACATGGCAGTCATGCTTTTTCCGCATCCAGACTCACCAACTACACCTACAACAGAACTTCTGGGAATAGTAATAGAAATACCATCTACCGCAGGAACAACACCTCTTTTAGTAAAAAAATGTGTTTTTAAATTGGTGATATTTAATAAATCTTCCATTTTTAATACCTCCTATTCCTTCATGTATGGGTCAATAGCATCTCTTAAGCCATCACCTAAAAAATTAAATGCTAAAACTATAATTAAAATTGCTACACCTGGCGCTATAGCAATCCATGGCTCACTAAATAACCACTGTTTTCCATTTACAACCATCAGTCCCCAACTAGTTAATGGAGGTTGTGCACCAATTCCTAAAAAGCTTAAACTTGATTCCGAAAGTATGGAACCTGGTATATTCATAGTAAATAAAACAATTAGGGATGGTAAACAGTTTGGTAAAATATGTCTGAACATTATTACTGATTTCTTTACCCCAATAGATTTTGCAGCTTCAACAAACTCTTTTTCTTTGAGAGACAATGTTTGTGAACGTACTACACGTGCAGTACCAGCCCAACTAACAACACTTAGTGCAATAAAAATATTAATCAAACTAGCACCCAATGTATACATAACTACCATAGCTAAAAGTAATGATGGAAAGGCTAACATAATATCTGCTAATCTCATAATTACAAAATCTACTTTTTTTCCCAGAAATCCTGCTAAAAGTCCAAGGATAGTTCCTATAATCATTGAAATTGAAGTTGGTACAAGACCTATCACCAAAGAAATTCTTGCACCATATATAATCCGAGATAAAACATCCCGACCTAATTCATCCGTTCCCAACAAATGTTCATTGCTAGGTACAGCACGAACATTTTCATAATCCTGCAAGGTTGGGTCGTGAGGAGCGACATAAGGTGCAAATATTGCACAAAAGCAAAATACTAAAATAATAACTAGCGAGAAAGCTGCTAACTTGTTATTTCTTATCATATTTTTAACTTTGTCTAAAGTACTGTCAGCATCTGCAATTTCTGATTCAATATTTTCATATTTTTTTCTTAATTCATCAACAGTTTTATTTTCTTTTATTTTTGTCTCTTCCATATCATCCCTCCTATTCAACTCTTATTCTAGGATCTATCACTGAGTAGAGTATATCTGCTATAAGATTACCTGCAATTATTAATATTGTAGTAAATACAACCGTCCCCTGTAGCAATGGCATATCTCTATTTTGAATAGAATTAACAGCTAATCTTCCGATACCAGGAATACCAAATACACTTTCTGTTATTACTGCACCAGAAAGCAAACTAGCCACCTGGATTGCCATCATTGTTACAACAGGTAACATAGCATTTTTTAATGCGTGACCAACAACTACTGATGTTTCTCTTAGCCCCTTTGCTCTTGCGGTTCTTACAAAATCATTTTTCATTATCTCAAGCAAGCTTGAACGGGTAAGTCGAGCTATGGTTCCAGCAGAACTCCAGCCTAATACTATTGCTGGCATTAATAAGTGTTTCCACGTTTCATATCCAGAAACTGGAAGTAGTCTTAGTTTAAATGCAAAAACATACTGTAACATCAATGCTGCCCAGAATACAGGCATTGAAACACCCATTAATGAAAATGACATGAAAAATCGGTCAATAAATGTGTTTTGTTTAATTGCTGATAATATTCCAGCTGGTATACCTATAATCCATGCAATTATTGCAGCAAAAATAGATAGTCTTAAAGTATGAGGAAATGCATTTACAATCAAATCTGTAACATTTCTATTCAATTTATAGGAAATACCAAAATCCCCTTGCAAAGCCTTAGTTAAATATGTTATAAAACGAACCATCACAGGATCATCTAAACCCATTTGTTCACGCATACGTTCTATTAAATCAGGCTTGATGTGTTCTCTCATCATTAATGTTATAGGATCTCCTGGCACTACATTTAGTAACAGAAATATAATTAGCATAACACCTACAAGAACAGGTATTGCAATTAAAATTCTTTTGATAATATAATTTATAGTTTTCAATTACGACCCTCCAATCCTTCCAATTTTAATTGTTAAAAATACGATAAGTAAGGCACAGCCTTACTTATCTCACAATTTAAAAAGATATTGACTATGTTGTTATTTATTTGGTGCTTTGGAATTATCTATAGACATTTTATAATAATTATTTCCAGACCAGCCATTCCACATAACTACATAATTCTGAACTCTTGGATTAACAACAAATATATGTTGTCTAGAAAACAGAGGTACCCACGCTGCATCTTCTTGAATTATTTGTTTTTCTAACTCTCTGTATACTTCTACTCTTTTTTCAGGGTCAGTCATCGATCGTGCTTCTACTACTTGGTTTGATGCTTCTTCATTTTCATAATTAAATGAACGCTTTATAGTATTTTGTGGTGCAAAGAAGGTATAGAAGAAGTTATCTGGATCGTTAAAATCTGCCGACCAACTAGTTGTGTATGACCCTAATAGACCTTCTGCCCTTGTTCCATACCATGAAGCTTCATCCATTTGAATTATACTTGCTTTAATTCCAACCTTTTCAAGCATTGCTTGAACCATTTCATTTAATCTCAATGTTTGTGGGCTATCAGTTACCATACAAATTTCCATTTCAAATCCATCTGGATATCCTGCTTCAGCCAACAATGCTTTTGCTCCATCTACATCATAATTAATATCTGGAAGATCTTTGTTATATCCTATTAGTCCTGGAGGCATTATTCCACTTTGAACTGTTCCTCTTCCATCATATAGTGTATCTAGTAATTGTTGTTTATCTATTGACATTTGTAAGGCTTTTCTAACACGCACGTCATCAAAAGGTTTTATTTTAGCATTAATACTATAATAGTAAATACCTACACGATTACCAACCTTTAGCCAATCTTTATACTTTTCACTATTTGCAAAGTATGAAATCTGTGATGTTGCATTATCGCAATCAAACTCATCAATTTCACCATTTTCAAACATCATTCTTTGCGTATCTGCATCTTTTATAGTTTTCCAGTTTACTGCATCTAAAGCTGGTCTACCTTGCCAATAATTATCATAAGCATCAATTTGTGTCTCACTGTTTAAATCCCATTTACTGAGTTTAAACGGTCCAGTACCACATGTGGTTTCTGGAGTTAACCCAAATTGATCGCCTACTTCTTCTGTAAATTTACGATTGTATATTGATACTCCAGGTGTAGCCAGATTAGCTAAAAAAGGAGCGAATGAGTCTTCTAATGTCATTTTAATTGTATACTCATCTATTACTTCTAAGCCTGCAAGAGTGTCAGATTTTTCTTCCATCATGTCTGTTGCACCCTTTATTGCTGTAATAAAATCTTGGTTAAGTGCATTTGTCGCTGGTTTTAGCATTCTTTCAAATGTGTAAACTACATCATCAGCCTTAAATTCTTCTCCATTTTGAAATTTTACGCCCTTTCTCAAATGAAAAGTGTATTCTAACCCATCATCTGAAACATCCCAGCTTTCTGCTAATCCTGGAACTAATTCGGAACTTCCATCACTATTGGTTTGTATTTCCACTAATCTTTCATAAATATTTAATGCTATCGTATAATATTCAGTTGTCTTCTGCACGTCACATGTATTTTGCTCGTCGCTAGTAGTAAGCCTAAGTATGTTGTCTCCCGTTGTCGATGCTGGGGTATTTGCACTTTCATTACTACCACCTACGCAACCAGTTAATGCAATTGTAGCTATCATCATTATAGCTAGTAAAAAAGATATCTTCCTTTTTTTAATACTTCCTCTTCTCATAATTTTCCTTCCTTTCCTTAAAATATTTTTTTAAAATCTTTTTACTTGCATTATATAAGCTATTATAAAAATAGTTGATATACTGAATAATAAAACCAATACATAAAGACAACTACAAACTTGCATTAAACACTAATTTTTTTCTTTAATATTCATTCTGTCGAAGTACAAATCATTTAATATTATTGATTGTAGACAAGCAAGTATCGTACCAAAATTTAAGATAATAGTTATTTATTATACCTAACCCACTATTTTTCAATACTATAATTTACAAATAATAAATATTTCAGTAGAAAATAAAAAGCGATGAAATATTTTTTCCTAATTTACGAACTGTTTTTTTATACATAAACAACGAAATTTATTAATTACATTTAAAAACGTTTAAAAATGTTAAATTATATGAGAATCATATAATTTAACATTTTTCCTATTTTACGGATTGATTCCTGAATTTTGAAATAGTTCAAAATTTTCCACTGTATTCTTATTTATTAAACTCAAAAGAACAACAGGTCTTACTTAATCATACTTTTATACTGATCTAACTCAATATCACTTGCTAATATGAAATGTTCTGGCTCTATTTCAACCCAAGATGGAGGATTATCCTCATACTTATGGCAACTTGGATCATAAATTTCAATTTTCTTATTTTTCTCTAGCCTTGGATTTGGTGTTGGTATTGCAGATAACAGTGATCTTGTATATGGATGAAGAGGATTCGCAAATAGTTTTTCCGTCTCTGCTAATTCTACTATTTTGCCTTTATGAATTACTGCTATCCTATCTGAAATAAATCTTACTACAGACAAATCATGTGCAATGAATAAATAAGTCAAGCCTTTCTTTTCCTGCAGATCTGATAAAAGGTTAATTACCTGTGCTCTAATAGAAACATCAAGTGCAGATATTGGTTCGTCAGCTATAACAAGTTCTGGCTCCATAACTAAAACTCTAGCTATACCTATACGCTGTCTTTGCCCTCCTGAAAACTCATGTGGAAATCTACTTGCAAATTCAGGTAGCAATCCCACTTCTAAAAGTGCTTGTTCCACTATTTTTTTTCTATTTTCTTCAGAGCCATAATTCTTCAAGTTATATAACCCTTCTGAAACTATATAATCAACTTTTGCTCTCTCATTTAACGAAGCCATGGGGTCTTGAAATATCATCTGAATTTTTTTAGTTATTTCTTTATCTAATTCATCATCTATTTTGCCACTAATTGATTTCCCGTTATATAATATTTCTCCACCTGAAACAGGATTAATTCTTATGATTGCCCTACCAATAGTAGTTTTTCCAGATCCAGATTCCCCAACAAGTCCAAATGTCTCTCCTTTATAGATGTTAAAACTAACATCATTTATAGCAACAAACTTATTATTTTTTTTACCGAACTCTACCTTTAAGTTTTTTACTTCTAACAATTTTTCTTTTTTATTCATTGCTTACACCCCACTTTTCGTCCATTTCTCGCATTTTTAAAATCATAGCAGGTGGCTCAACTTTTGGTGATCTTGGGTCCAACAACCATGTACGTGCCTTATGAGTAGGTGTAACTTCAAAATATGGAGGTCTCTTAACAAAGTCTATCTTTAATGCTTTTGGATTCCTTGGCGCAAACGCATCTCCTACTATTTCTTTAAATAAATTTGGTGGTGTTCCTTTAATAGAATATAGAGGTTCACCCTTAATTCCCAACTGAGGTAATGATGATAACAATGCCCATGTGTATGGATGTTTTGGATCAAAAAACACTTCATCTGCTGTTCCTAATTCAATTATATCTCCTGCATACATTACTGCTATCCTATCAGCCACATTAGCAACAACACCAAGGTCATGAGTTATATATATTATAGTTAAATCATATTTTTTTTGTAAATTTTTTAGAAGCTGTAAAATTTGTGCTTGAATTGTAACATCAAGAGCAGTTGTAGGTTCATCACATATTAGTATATTTGGATTGCAAGCCACAGCTATTGCAATAACAACCCTTTGCCGCATACCTCCCGAAAACTCATGAGGATATTGCTTATATCTTTTATCAGGGTCTGAAATACCTACATCTGATAATATATCTATTGCCAACTTCTTTGCTTCTTCACCTTTTAAATTTTGATGTAGTTCAATTGATTCTTGCACTTGCTTTCCTATTGATTTTAGTGGATTAAGAGACGTCATTGGGTCTTGAAACACCATAGCTATTTCTTTTCCTCTAATTTTGATCCAATCGTCTTCTGTTTTAAATTTTGCTAAGTTATCACCTTTGTACATTATAGTTCCAGATTCTACTCTTCCATTCGAATCTAATAATCCCATAAATGATTTAGTAAAAACAGATTTACCAGAGCCTGACTCTCCAACTATAGCTAAGCTTTCACCTTTGTGCAAATCTAGGGATGCACCTCTTATAGCTGTTAATTCTTTTCCTCTTAAATTAAATTTAATTACCAACTCTTCAACAGATAACACTATTTCACCATTTAATATTTCTTCAGTTGTCTTATGCTCCATAATCTGCACCTCCTATACATGATTTCTCGGGTCAGCAGAATCTGCAAACACGTTACCTATTACATAAAATGAAACTGTTACTACAGATATTACCGCTGCTGGGAACAACAACTGATATCTAAGTGCTGGTGACATCATGAGTACCCTACCTTCATTTATCAAATTTCCTAATGATGGTATATCAAGCGGCAACCCCATACCTATGTATGATAAGAATACCTCATTACCAATAGCCAATGGTATTGCAAGTGCCATTCTAAGCATAATTACAGATACCAAATAAGGTAATAAATTTTTTGTTATTATTCTACTTGTTGGTGTACCTAAACATCTTGATGCTAAATTGTATTCTCTATCTCTTATTATTATAATAAGATTTCTTACAAATCTAGCCATACCTAGCCAACCAGTCATACACATAGCAAATATAATTGTTGGAATGCTTGGTTTCATAATGTAGGTTAGTATTATTAGAACTACTGTAGTTGGTATGTTATCCCACACATTATAAATTTCTGTTATAACCGCATCTAGCTTTCTTACATAACCCCATAGCGCACCTATGGTTATACCTACTAAGGCTTCAAATAATCCAACTGCAAAACCTATGAAAAGTGACGTCCTAGTTCCACTCCATATACGCGCCCACAAATCCTGTCCTATAGAGTTTGTTCCAAACCAATATTCAGCATTTGGTGATTGATTTCTAAGCTGCATTCCAGTAGCTGGATCGAGATATATTTTATTAGGCAATTTCTGATTAGGTAAATATGGTTGAATTAAAGTAAATAAAATAATTAATCCTACTGTTATCAAAAGTGCTACAGCAACTTTATTTTTTAAAAACACCTGTATTGTAGATCTCCAAAATGAATAGTTTGAATATCCTGTGAGTTCAGCCTTTGATTCATCATATTCTGCAAACTCAAATAGTGAGGGATCAACATTGTCTGCTATCTTATTCATAGTCTTATTACTCATTATCTAGAACCCCCTTCATTATGCAATTTTATTCTTGGGTCGAATGTTGCCATTAATATATCTCCTAATAATAGTCCTATAATTCCTATAGAAGAATATACTAAAACCAAGGCTTGAACTAATGTATTATCCTGCCTTTGTATTGCTGTTACTAAAAGTCCACCTGTGCCAGGTATTGAAAATAATGATTCAACATAAATTGAACCTGAAATTGTATAAAGTATTGATGCTGGTAAATATTGTGCCATTGGTACAAATGCATTACGCATTACATGTTTTATCATGATAGTTTTATTCCTTAACCCTTTTGCTCGGGCAAGTCTTATATAATCTTTATTTAGTTCATCCACCATATATCGTCTAATCCACATAGCATAATATGCTGTACTCACTAAGGACAAACATATGACTGGAAGTATCCAGCTTAACATATTAACTTTTTCATATAAAAGTGGTAAATCCAGCCACTTAGTTACAAACACTTGTATCAAAAGATAGTAAATTACTGCTGGAACCGCATTTGCGCCTACTACATATCCTGTTCCAAGTTTATCCCAAATTTTACCTTTACTCCTTGCCATAAGTATTCCCATGCTTAATCCTAACACCAAAGATAATGATAATGACGCTAATCCAAAGCGTAATGATACTAAAAATTTGCTCCCAATTATTGTTGATATTGCTACTTTTGGTCTATAGGTAATTGATTGTCCTAAATCTCCATGCAGAAGAGATACATAAAAATCTTTTAATTGTATATACCACGGGTCTAAAAGACCTAAATTTTCTAATTTTGCTTGTTTCTGAAGTTCGTCTAACTTGTCATAATTTGCACCAAAATAACCTTCCACAGGCATCATACGCATGAGTAAAAACACTACTGTTACTACGATTAACAATGTTAAAACAGACCTCAACAGTCTAACTAAATAATATTTCAAATTATAAACACCTACCCTTCTGACTCCTTATGTTAAATAGTGAATGTCAATATAAATATTTTTGTACTACATAACTATTTTCTTAATGAAAACGGGGCCATATAAGCCCCGCTTAATTATATACTTATTTTGTAACTGCTTCTTTTAAAGCGGCATCCCTTGCTGCCTGCCATTCTGTTCTATATGCATAAAACTGTTCAGTATTCATAGGTTTTGAAAGTAATTTTTGACCTTTCCACCTTAATGTAGATACTCCAAACGATGAATATGGCGCTTCAAATGGGTGAACTTTAGATGCAACATATCCGTCACCCCCACTTACATTGTATGGTATAACAAAAGCATTTTCTATAAGGATTGCTTCCGCATTTGCGAATAATTCATAACGTTTAGTTAAATCTATATATTCACTTTTGGCTTCATTAACCATGCCTTCATATACTTCATATATGTTTTTACCATCTGCATCTACATCTGTAGTATATTCAGGGAAATTATAGTTACCACCACGACGGAATGGATCTGTATATGTCTGTGGATCAGCATAATCTGGTCCCCAGTTAACTTTCATTAATGAATAATTACCAGCTCTCCTTGTTCCATCAAGGAACCCAGTAGGTGCATGTGGTAATAATGTAATTTCTATATAATCTGCTCCTAATAAAGTTTCTAATTGTTGTTTAAGTACTTGAGCTTCATTTGACCAGGAACTTGAATTAGTATTATAAGGCATTAATATTTTTACTGGGAAAGTTGCACCTGCTTGAGCAAGTTCTTCTTTTGCCTTATCTCTAAATGATAATGCTTCTTTTTCATTAAAGAATTCTTTATCTGTTATAACCTTTAAGTTTGCAGTTTGAGTGAAATCCAAACCATTTTGCGAAGCAAAGTTTGGTGGTGTAATTGTATTTATAATTCTATATTCTGGATTAATTGGATCTTCAGTTGTCATAGTTGCAATTCTATTAAATCCTGACATTATAGATTTACGGAAATTTGAATTGTTAACTGCTATTTTCCAATTCTCTGGCTGATATTCTGCATCAAATTTAGGTTCAAAATTAAATGAATAAAAATAAGTATATGAACCTAATTTATCTGGTCTTACCTGATTTGCTAAATCAGGGTTATTCATCCAATCTTCAAGACTTGCTGGTGGAATAATAGCATCTGATATTTCACCACGTTTGTACATTTCACCTTCAAGTGCTGACTTTTCTTTGTTATACTTATAATTCAATTCAACAATAAATATGTTTTCTGCATCCCAATATGTCGGATTTTTAGTAAATATTCTATGCATTTGAGGTTCGAAGTCAGAAAGTATGTATGCACCATTATACAGTAATGCTGAGTTTGTTGTTCCAAAGTCTTCTCCCATTTCTTCTAGGAAAGGACCATATGCTGGAAAAAAACATACATATGTTAGCATTGATTCAAAATAAGGCACTGGCTCTTTTAATGTATATTCTAAAGTATATTCATCTACAGCTTTTACTCCAACTTCTGCAAAATCAGTTATTTCTCCATTAAAATATGCTTCTGCATTCTTTATTACACCGTAAAATAAATTTGCAGTAGCTGATTCATTAGCTGGTGTAAGTAAATATTTAGCAGCATCTACGAAATCATTAGCCGTAGTTTCAGCTACTTCATTTCCTTCAAAATCTACCCACTTAACACCTTTCCTTAAGTTAAAGGTCCATGTCAACCCATCATCAGAAACTTTCCATGTTTCTGCTAAACAAGGCTGAACAATTCCATATTTATCATACTCAATTAATGTATCAACCGCATTTGCAGCTACCTTATAATCAACTTCCGTTGCAGTTTTCAAATAATTCATTGTTGTTATTTCTTCTGCATAAACTGTTTTATAAACCTGCTCAGAATCATACTTTCCTCCCTCAGTTATATCATCTGTTGAAGTATTATCACCTGTTTGAGTACCTTCTGTTGTTGATGGTTGATCTGTATTTGATGCTCCGCCTGAGCACGCTGTTAATATTAAAGTTAATACTAACAACAAAGAAATAATTTTTTTCATTTTGTCCTCCTGAATAGAATAATGTATTGTTAAAAATCCTAAAAAAGATTTCCAACAACCCTATTAATAAATTTAATTTTATATAATATATTTACTACGTTTTATAATAAATATTTATATACACTCTTAAAATATTTCAATGCTACAATATATCTTATTATCTAAACAACAACTATAAGAATAAATTATATTTTATAATTAATGCAATAAAATAATCGTTTGCATTGATTGTTAGCTTACTCTAACATGTCCCTCCTTTTTAAGGAAAAATACCTATAAATAATAAAAATATCAACAAATTATCACATACCATTTAAAAACATATGATTTCGTTGTTATTTATAGTAAATATTTATAAAGCAAATATTATGCCAATATAGACAAGTTATTTTATAAACTCAGTAATGTTCATCTTTAAACGTTTTCAATGCAAACAATTATATTTATTGGAGTATTTTTTTTAATAATATTATTTTCTTCCGCATATACGAACTAATTTTTCTCAATCACAATTCATTTAATTAATTCCTCTCAGATAAATGGCTATATACTATAAATTCCAAAGATAGTAGTTATGTATTTATTTATTCCTGATTTACGTACCATTTCCTTATTTGCGTAATGTTTATTTATCTAAATTGTACTTTTTTAATTTTTCATAAAAACTTGTTTTAGAAATCTTTAATAAATTCATGGCCAATTTTTTGTCTCCATTACTAAATAAAATTGCTTCCTCTATTGCTTTTTTTTCTATATCACATATACTATCTTTCAACGGCTTTATTTCCCTAGTTTTACTTACTTTTATATCCTTCGATTTACTAATTGCCAAATGTGTTGACATAATTGTGTTTCCCTCCGTTAAATTAATTGCTCTTTCTAGAATATTTTCAAGTTCTCTTACATTTCCAGGCCAATTATAATCAGATAACACGCTAAGAGCCTCTACTGATATTCTTTTTTCTTCACAACCAATTCTAGAGCAAATCTTCGGTAAAATATCTTTTACTAAAGGATATATATCAATCTTTCTATCTCTTAATGGTGGTATCCAAATTGGAAATACATTTATTCTATAATATAAATCCTCTCTGAAATTTCCCATTAATATTTCTTTTTCTAAATTTTTATTTGTTGCTACAATAATCCTAACATCAACTTCTATGCTTTTATTACCTCCAACTTTGTAAAACGTTCTATCCTGAAGTACTTGTAAAAGCTTTACTTGCAAAAATGTAGATATTTCTCCTATCTCATCTAAAAATATAGTCCCTCCTTGGGCCAGTTCAAACATACCAACTTTGCCTCCACACTTTGCACCAGTAAAAGCCCCTCCTTCGTAACCAAATAATTCGCTTTCAAGCAATGTTTCTGGAATAGAACCACAATTTACATGAATAAATGGATTATCCCTGTTTTTACTATTATCATGTATAGCTTTCGCTAGTATACTTTTTCCTGTTCCGCTTTCACCTAAAATTAAAACTGTTGAATTAGTTCTAGTAGCTTTTATTGCCAGCTTCATGACATTAATTATTTCTGTACTTTCTCCAACAATTTCTGGCAATAATTTTTGTATATCTCCCTCTTCACACAGTTTTCTTTCCATCTGCTCTAGATTAAAGAGGGCTTCATCTCTCTCCCTTATAACTTTTTTAACTTCAGATATGTCATCAACCTTTAGCGCAGCACCTACTCTAATGCCATTTATATTCACCGGAGCCAATGTACATATAGTTGGTCTACCATTTATTTCTTTAAATTCATTCACATAGCTAATATTTTTTCCAGTTGCTGAATCATAAAATTCCTTTGCCGTTATATCACCTTTATGTATCTCAAATATATCCTTACCTATTACATCAAAATATTCCGAAGCTGCTCCCTTAGCTCTAAACTCTTTACCATTTAACAGGTCATTGATACCTTCTCCCCTTGCTGTAAAACCATGCGTCTGGTAAAATTTCATTTTTTTAGTTTTACCATCTAGGACTACAATATGCCCAAAACAATTTATATAGCGGAGTAAGTATTCTTCCTTATTGATCTGTATATTTATCACTCTGCCTTTAAAATCTATGCTGCATTTTATGTCCTCATTAGCATAATTGCAATTTATCTTTAATATCGCAGAATTATAATCAGGTTTTATATGTTCATAAACTGGGGCTTCCTTTCCCCCAAATGTTCCAACTGCAACTATCGCATCACCAATCTGTATTTTATTATCGAATATACCCATACAACTCAATGATTCGGGAGTAAGATTTGCATCATCTTTACCGATGCAATTGTCACCAATAATTATAATATCTCCTTTTTCAATTTTACCTGAGTTATGACTAACATCATAGTTATAAGAAATACCAAATATCTCTTTTGCTTTATTGTTATATATTTGAATTATTCCTTTATTATCTATAAATATAAACCCCTCAGACATCATATCTGTAAACTTTTTAACGTAACTATCTGTTTCGAACAAATTATACACTCCTTTTTTATTAATACACTCGTCTATACTAATTGTATTATTTTTTACATCTATAGTCAATCTAATAATATTTTATAGCTTTATATATCTTTACATTTAACAATATTTGTATTAATTTACTTTCTATAATTTAAAGCTTAATTAATGCAAACGTAGCTATGTTACTTTTAGTATTTTTATTTTATATTAAATAACTAATTATTGTATTTTTTACTGTTATTCTGTATAATTTAAATGCAATATTAATTTATTTATTATTTTTAGTAAGTATGACGGAGGATTAATATGAATAATAGTATATCAAAAGAGTTAAATTTTATTAACGAAAAGGTATTGGATTATTACCAAGGTAGCCCAGAGAGAATAAAACTAGAAGAGCAACTTTCAAACATGGAAAATTCATTTATAGAAATACCTTTAATCATAGGTGGCAAAGAAATAAAAACAGGAAACAAAGGTAAATGCATAATACCACACAATAATAAAAAAATAATTGGAGAATACCATAAAGCTAGTAAAGATGAAGTTAAACTTGCTATTGAATCATCTTTGAAAGCAAAAAAAATCTGGGAAAAATTGCACTGGGAATCAAGAGTAGCTATATTTTTAAAAGCTGCGGAATTAGCTGCTGGACCTTGGCGTGCAAAACTAAATGCAGCAACTATGCTTTCACAAAGTAAAACTTATAAACAAGCAGAAATTGATTCAGCATGTGAACTAGTTGATTTTATGAGATATAATGCATCTTGTTTATACCAAATATACAGTGAACAACCCATATCTACACAAATCACTCACAACAGAATAGAATACAGACCATTGGAGGGATTTATTTTTGCAGTTAGTCCTTTTAATTTTACAGCAATAGGAAGTAATTTAGTTGGTGCACCAGCAATAGCTGGTAATACTGTTTTATGGAAACCAGCATCTAATGCTATATATTCTTCATACATGGTATATAAATTACTTCAAGAAGCAGGTTTGCCTGATGGAGTCATAAATTTCATACCTGGCGATTCTAAGGATATAGGTAGCAGCATACTTACTAATGAGAATTTATGTGGAATTCATTTTACAGGATCTACAAAAGTGTTTCAAGAAATGTGGTCAACAATTGGTGGAAATATTTATAATTATAAAACATTTCCAAGAATAGTAGGAGAAACAGGAGGCAAGAATTTCATAATTGTTCATTCATCTGCTGATTTAAATAAGGTTTCTCGCGGTATCTTTGAAGGTGCATTTGAATACCAAGGACAAAAATGTTCGGCTGCTTCCCGTGCATATATTGCAAAAAACATGTGGCCTGATATTAAACAAAATTTATTTGAAAAGCTTAGTAATATAAAAATTGGTGACACAGGTAACTTTAGTAATTTTATGGGTGCAGTAATTGATAAAAAATCATATAACACAATAAAAAACTATATAGAGTTCGCTAACGATTCATCTGAAGCAGAAATTATATATGGAGGCAAATATGAAGACAGTGTTGGATATTTTATTGAACCTACAATAATTTTAACCACAAACCCTCATTTTAAAACAATGGAAGAAGAAATTTTTGGGCCTGTTTTAACTATTTATATATATGATGATGAGAACTACGAAGAGGTTCTAGAATTATGTGATAATACTTCAAATTATGGTCTAACAGGTTCTATATTTGCTAGAGATAGATACGCAATAGTAAAAGCTGAAGAAAAACTTGTCAATTGTGCAGGTAACTTTTATATAAACGATAGACCTACAGGTGCAGTAGTAGGACAACAGCCATTTGGTGGCGCAAGATTATCAGGTACTAACGACAAAGCAGGTTCTAAATTAAGTCTAATGAGATGGATGAGTCCTAGGGTTATAAAGGAAAACTTAATGTAAATTATTAAAATAATGTAGTGCATTAAACTACATTATTTTTCATATAAGAGTTGTAATTATTTATAATTTATAATATAATTCAAATTAATTATATGGTCAAGGAGGGTAAAATGAAACCCAAAATAGGAATAGTAAGTAGTATTAGTGCTTTGAACAACAGTTATAATTTAAATTCATGTGATGTACAAGTTATAGTTGAAGCTGGTGGAACGCCATTGATTATTCCATATGATATCAATAGTATAGATGATTATCTATCAATTATTGATGGAGTTTACTTTGCTGGAGGCGGGGATATAAATCCCTTATTATTAAATGAGGATCCACATAAAAACATTGGTCCTATATGCCCTGAAAGAGACGCATTTGAAATTGAGTTTTGTAAAAAAGCTATTCAAAAGAAAATCCCGATAATCGGTATTTGTAGAGGAGCACAAATTATAAACATAGCTGCTGGAGGAAGTATTTTTCAAGATTTGAACACTCAAGTAGAAAATCATATATGCCACAAACAGTTAAGCCCAACCCCACTTTCATCATATTTTCATAAAGTTTTATTGGTACCTGAAACCATAATTCATGGTATTTATCAATCACATTCAATTTATACAAATTCATATCATCATCAGTCTATAAAAGAACCTGCACCAGACTTTATCATATCAGCTAGAACAAGCGATGGTATTACTGAGGCTATTGAATTTACAGGTGATACATTTATATTAGGTATACAATGGCATCCCGAAGTACTAAACAGCGTTCATAAAGAAGCTCTGTTAATTTATGATAAGTTTGTTGATGAGTGCAGACAATCAAACTAATCGAAAATACCCACATTACTTTGTGGGTATTTTAATTATTATATATTTATTCTATTGTTCGTCTTAAATTTCTGCTTCATCAGTTAATTGTACACCGTAAAGTTTATATAACAACTTTGTAATTTCTTCTCCATCTGGGATATAAAACGATAATCCTCCCATATATTTTGCTTCACCTGGCATTATCATAGTATTTATATTTTCTTTTGAAAATCCTATTGCATCTCCTCCAAGACCTAAAAGTTCAGTTAATGTAAAATTAGTTTTTACATAAGGATACACTGAACTAATTACATTAGGAAGTTTTAGACTTAATGCTTTTCCTATTGCAGATTTAATAAATTCCTGTTGAGTCTCTATTCTTCCTACATCACCCTCAACATATCCAGGATATCCTGGATCGCCTTTTCTAAATCTTAAAAACTCCATAGCTTTATCGCCGTAAATTATTTGGTTTCCCGCTTTAATATTTATATACAATGGTGGTGTATCGTAAGGATCTGTATACTTCATATGAAAAGGAACGTTAAATTCAACCCCTCCAACAGCATCTACCGCTGCTCTTACACCTTCGTAATCAATTGATACATATTTATCTATTGGTATCTTTGTCAAATCTTCTACTGCTTCCATTACAGCTTGTTGTCTATCTTCATCTGTCCCATAAATTGAATTTATCTTCATAAATTCAGAATATTTAGCATATCCCTCTCTCGGATAATATGTGTCTCTGGGCACGGATATAATATCGACTTTTTTATTGATTCTATCATAACTTGCTATCATTAAAGTATCTGACCTATATCCCTCAAGTCCCAAGAGCAAAACATTTACTCTTTTGCTTTTCTTCATAGCCTTTTCTAATGGAGTATCAAACTCAGTGACGTCATCTTTGTTATCAACATCAGTACCTATATTAGGATCCTCTATTGCTATTCCTTCCGGGTTAAAGAACTTAACATATGTAAAAATTCCCGTAAACACAACCATAGAAAAAATTAGTAATGATATAACAAAAACTTTAAAAAACTGCTTCATTTCACGTGGTCCACCTTTCAGTAAATAAATAAAAAAAATTATATCATAAATACCTACATATTTCAATTATTTTCGAGAGCACTCTGATTTTCCTGTCCTTCTTCACCATTGTTCATACCATACATATCATATACAACTTTTTTTATTCCATCCACATTTGGTATATAAAATGATAGTCCTTCTAATGGTGTTTCTCCTCCAGGCAACACTAGTAGATTAATATTATCAGTTGAAAAACCAATAACTTTTCCCGCCAAACTCAAAAGTTCATTGAGAGAAAAATTTGTTTGAATATTAGAATATGCTTCTTTTATTACCGCAGGTAATTTGATGCTCAAAACTTTTTTTACTGCTGATTTTATAAACTGTTGTTGTGCTTCTATTCTACCCAAATCCTGATTAGCATATCCTTTTCTAAACCTCAAAAATTTTAAGGATTTTTCTCCATCTAATATTTGTATTCCCTCTTGTATATCTATATTAAGTGGAGGATCATCATATGGATCACTGTACTGCATATGAAAAGGAACATTTACTTCAACTCCACCTATAATATCAATACATGATACAACTCCATCATAATCAAAAATAACATGCTTTTCAATAGGAATGCCCAATATTTCCTGAACTGCATTAGTAAGACCTTCTATTCCTTCTTGTGCATAAACTGCATTTATCTTTTTTGAATCAGGTCTATCATTATCTCTAGGATAATATGTATCTCTTGGAATCGATATAAGGTCTGCGATTTTTCCTTCGGGATCATAGCTTGCTACTAGAATAGTATCTGTTCTTAAGTTTTCAAGACCAACAACTAGGACATTAATCCTCTTGCTTTTTTTCACAACTCTACCAAATGCAGTATTATAATCATATGTAGATAAAAGCAAATCATTATTGCCTCTATCTATGTCTACATTTAAAACCTTTAATTGTTCCTACAACAATATCCTTATCAACAAACAAAAATATATCCCAATGAAGTTACACTCATTAAAACTACAAATAAAACAATTGATGTTAAAAATATCTTTAAAAAATGTTTTTATCATTTTCTTATCCTTTAGTATATAATATTTATTAATATAAAATTGTATTATTATATCACTTTTTTTCATCTTTTTCAATTTTTAAATTTCGTTAAGGTAAATTTTATAATATTCATTTTTACTTACCTTTTCCCATTCATGAAAAACATTTTCATCAGGTCATGTATTTTTTTTTATTTACTCATACCAGTACATGTGACAATCTAGATTTTTTTTTTTAGTTTTTAATAAATATGTATTGCATTTTTTGTAAAAGCTGTTTACAATCATATGGTATATTTTTAATATCGGAGGATTTTTTTAATGAAACAGGAACAGTTAAATGGTTTGATTCTAAGAAAGGTTTTGGATTTATCTCTTGCGATGATGAAAAGATGTATTCGTACACTTCTCTGCAATAATGATAGATGGCTTCAAAACTTTAGAAGAGGTCAAAAAGTTAATTTTGAGATCGTTGACGGCCAAAAAGGACCTCAAGCAAGCAATGTTACTTTAGCGTAGTCATGCTTTTTGTTTAGGAGAAATAATAAATTTTAATATAGATTGTTGTCATACATATATTAATATTGGTATTTCAAGGAAACATGTAAAGAACTACTAAGATGTAGTTCTTTTTCATTAAGTAGTAACAAAAAAACTATATTTTAAAAAAATTTGGAGGGTTTTAATGAAAACAGGAACAGTAAAGTGGTTTGATTCAGCAAAAGGATTTGGATTTATTTCTAGTGATGAAGGAAAAGATGTATTTGTTCATTTTTCAGCAATCGTTTCTAATGGTTTTAAACTTTAGAAGAAGGTCAAAAGTTACTTTTGAAGTAGTTGAAGGTGCTCGTGGACCTCAAGCAGCTAATGTATCTGTAGCTTAATCTAAAATCTATTACATTAATACAGCAAGACACATATTTCTGAAAATATGTGTCTTG
>CAXXFT010000047.1:0-55018 GCA_963675125.2 uncultured Sedimentibacter sp. | reverse complement strand
AAAAACCTCATCTGTATCCAAGGTGGCATGATCCTATAAGAATTGTATATGAAGCTCTTGGAAGTGATGTGAACACGGTAATAGTTAATGGAAAAATAGTAATGAAAAATAGAGAAGTCCTTACGCTGAATGAAGAAGCTGTACTTGAGGATGCTCAAAAATGTTCACTAAGTACTTTAAAAAAGGCAAATGCAATGAAATATATAAAGATGCCTAAAGACCTTTTTAATTCTATATCTTATGGAAACATTTGCAAGTTAGATATAGACAATGATGATATTAATATCAAATTATGATATTAAAATAAAAATAAGAAATAAAGGGAGGAAAAAATGAAAAAAAGAAATTTATCAATTACTATTAGTGTGATTCTTATTTTAGCATTATTAGTTGGATGCTCATCTGCTCCAACGGATAATGCGGAAGTAAATACAACTGACACTGAACAAGCTGAACCTGAGGTTACTACTGAAGAACCTAAAGAACTCGTTATTGCTATGATAGGAGACGTGCAAACATGGCAACCATATGAGCGTAATGAAGTAATAACAGGATCTATCCAAAGACATATTTTTGAGCCTCTTATGGATTTAGACAAAGATTTAAAATGGGTTCCAATACTTGCAACAGAATGGTCTTCGGATGGTGGACATGTATGGACTATTAAACTTAGAGAAGGAGTAAAATTCCAAAATGGTAATGATTTTACGGCTGAAGATGTTGTGTTTTCACTTCAATTATGCTTAGATACTGCAAGAGCATGGGCGGATGCATTAGCTTCAGTTGAATCATTTAAAGCTATTGATGAGTATACCGTAGAAATTACCTGTGTTGATGTAGATGCAATACTACCTTCATCACTTAGAAATATTCTTATCTCTGATAAAGAGACATATGAAGGTAAAGGTGATGAGTATTTTGCTAGTAATGCTGTAGGTACTGGTCCGTATAAACTCAGCGAGTACAAGAAAGATGAAATTACAATAATAGAAAGAAATGAAGATTATTGGGGAGATAAACCAGAAGCTACTAAAGTTACTTTTAAGTCAATTCCTAATGCTGGAACAAGAACTGCAAGTATTATTGCAGGTGAAGTTGATTTTATAGCAAATGTAGAAGTTAGAGATACTGAAATATTAAAGACACAATCTCAACTAAATGTTATTTCAGAAGTTAGTGCTGGTGTTATGTTTTATAACATGGCCCAATGTGAAGTAGATCCATCCCCAGATGCTGATGAAGAATTCAAAATAATTGCTCCTGATGGTTCCAATCCACTTGCTAAAAGGGATGTTAGAGAAGCAATAATTCGTGCTATTAATGAAAATGAAATAATTGAAAAAATCATGAATGGATATGCGACTCCTGCTCCAACAATGATTCCTAAAGGATTTAACGGTTATAATCCTAATATTAAAAAGTACGAGTACGACCCTGCTAAAGCTGAAGAGTTACTCGATAATGCAGGATATCCTAAACAAGATAATGGCTATAGATTCCAAATGGCTCTTACATGTTCTAATGATAGATATATTAATGATTTAGCTCAAGCAACTGCAATTGCCTCATATTTACAAAAGGTTGGTATCGATTGTAGAGTTAATGATATGAGTAGATCTGTATTCTTTGGACATATAACAATATCAGATGATAAGCATTATACTCATTTCTTGCAAAGTGGATGGTCTGATCAATCAGGAGAAAGTGTTTTGTATGCTAAGGATATACTATTCTCTACAAACGCTGCAGGTGGAGAAGCAGGAAGAACAAGATCTAACTGGGGTGGAGCTAATAGAGGATACTACAGTAATCCTAAAGTTGATGACCTTATAGATAAAGCTTTAGCTACAGCTGATTATGCTGAAAGAGATGCTATTATGCAAGAAGTATGGCAGATTGCACATGATGATGCGGCAATATTTACTACATTGTTTACTAATGATATATACGCTGTAAATAATAAATTAACATATTCACCTGACTTATTCCAAATGATTTATGCTTGGAACTTCAGTTTTTAGACATTTGAAAATATACCTAATATTTAATGACTAAATAAGGGTTATAGAATAACCCTTATTTACCTTAAATACTTCTTGAAAATAGAAGAAAAATCAGGAGGCATTTATGCAAAAATTTATTTTAACTAGAATAACACAGATGATTGGAGTAATGATTGCTGTTTCTATGATTGTTTTCATAATGACTAATGTTATAGGAAATCCAGTATATCTTCTTTTACCACCTGAAGCTAGTATGGAACAGATTAAAGCTGTAGAAGAACAACTTGGTCTCACTGACCCACTTCCCCAGCAATATATGAGGTTTTTAAGTGATGTTGCTAAAGGAGAATTTGGTAAATCATATAAGTATCATATTTCTCCTTTGTTAATTATTAAATCAAAACTTCCTGCTACTTTGGAGATTGTAATAGTATCTGTACTTTTAACAATATTAATTGCTGTTCCGCTTGGAGTTTTTTCTGGTGCTTATCATAAAACTAAGCTAAGTAAAATAATTATGACTGGCTCTATAGCTGGAATTTCTTTACCTACCTTCTGGCTAGGAATGGTACTTATTTATTTGTTTAGTCTCAAACTAGTGTGGTTACCAGTTGCAGGTAGGGGTGAAATGGGACATATTTTTGGAATAGAAACTTCACTTGTAACAATAGATGGGCTTAAACACATTATACTTCCAGCTATAACTCTTTCGCTTGGAAATATAGCAACAATAATTAGACTTGTAAGAGCTGGAATGCAAGAGAATATGAGACAAGACTATGTAAAGTTTGCAAGAGCAAAGGGAGTTAGCAATAGAAATGTTCTTTTTGGTCATGCACTTAAAAATACAATGATACCTGTAATAACAATGTTTGGATTAATGATAGGTGACCTTATTGCTTTTACTACAATTACAGAAACCATATTCTCGTGGCCTGGAATGGGAAAACTACTTATAGACGCTATAACAAGCCTTGATAGACCAATTATTTCAGCGTATCTTTTATTTGTTGCTGCAATGTTTGTTATAATTAATTTTACGGTTGATATCATTTATACTCTAATAGATCCACGTATAGAGCTTAATTAGGAGGAATTATGGATAATCAAATGAACAAAAGTAATAAACTAAACGATTTCTTAAGCTCTGAGTTATTTTATTGTTTCAAGAAATCTAAAATAACAATTTTAGCGTTAATAGTACTAGTTATTATAATACTATTAGCACTCATAGGTCCAATGTTTACGATACAGAATCCTTATGATTTATCTACGTTGGAGCTGTCAAATTCATATATCCCACCTGTATGGCTACAAACAGAAGAAATGGGACTGCCTGATAACTCTTCTCAATTTTTACTAGGTACAGATCAACAAGGAAGAGATATGTTTTCAGCTATTGTTTATGGTTCAAGAGTATCTTTGTTTATTGGTATAGTGGCTACTATACTTAGTGCTTCTATAGGTGTATTTCTCGGACTTATCTCTGGATATTTTGGTGGAAAATAGATGGACTTATAATGAGGATAGCAGATATACAACTTTCTTTTCCTAGTATGCTTATTGCGCTTTTTCTTATGGGATCATTTGGAAGGGGTATAACCAATATTCTCATATGTCTAACATTAGTAGGATGGGTTAAATATGCAAGAACTGTTAGGGGAGAAACGCTGAGTGTAAAAAAAATGGAATATATAGAAGCCACAAAGGTTATTGGTTTGAAAAATCCGAAAATAATTTTCAAGCATGTAATGCCAAATGTATTTACATCTATAATAGTACTTACAACAATTCAAATTGGATCCTTTATACTTTTTGAAGCAACGTTGAGTTTTCTTGGATTAGGTGTTTCCTCATCTAAACCTTCACTTGGAATGCTGTGTAATGAAGGTTTTAAAGTTTTTTATGGTGGATTGTGGTGGGTATCTATATTTCCAGGTTTATATATAGTTATTATTGTTTTTGCAATCAACTTGCTCGGTGACTTTTTACGTGATCAGCTTAATCCTAAGCTAAAATAAGGAGGTAGATTTATGAAAAAAATACTTGAAGTGAGCAATTTGAGAACCTACTTCAATACATTTAAAGGTGTTGTTAAGGCGGTGGACGGTGTTTCATTTAATATGTATGAAGGAGAAGTAGTGGGAGTTGTTGGTGAATCAGGAGGAGGTAAATCAATAACAGGCTTTTCTATTATTAAGCTTATTGATGAGCCGGGAATAATTAATGCAGATAAGATTGAATTTAATGGTATTGATTTAATGAAAAGCACTGATAGTGATATGAATGCTATAAGAGGAAAAGAAATATCTATGATTTTTCAAGATCCTATGACCTCACTTAATCCTGTTTATACCATAGGCAAACAGATAGAAGAGGTTCTTATTATTCATAGAAAAGAACTTAATCAAAAAGAGAGAAAGGAAAGGTGTATAGAACTTCTTGAAATGGTTGGTATACCTAATGCAAAAAATAGACTTAAAAGCTATCCTTATCAGTTTTCAGGAGGAATGAGGCAGAGAGTAGTTATAGCTATTGCTTTGGCGTCAAACCCAAAACTAATAATAGCAGATGAGCCTACAACAGCTCTTGATGTAACAATTCAGGCACAGATACTTAACCTGATGAAAAAACTTGTAAATGAAACAAAATGTTCATTAATGCTTATTACACATGATTTAGCAGTTGTATCAGAAATTACAGACCGTATCAATGTTATGTACTGTGGAAAAATTGTTGAGACGGGTCCGACTAAAGAATTAATTTCTTCGCCTATTCATCCTTACACACAAGGGTTGATTGATTCTATACCATCTGATAATAAATCTGGTAGTAGATTAAGAACTATAGATGGTATTGTTCCTAATATGTTTGATTTGCCTAGTGGTTGTGCTTTTGAACCTAGGTGTAAATTCTCTACAGAAATATGCAAAAAAGAAAAACCTGAAATAGTAATGAGTGGAACAAGAGGAGTGAGCTGTCATAATGCTCTAGGAGGTAAATTTAATGAGTAAAATTCTAGAGATAAATAATCTTACACAATATTTTGATTTAAATAAGGGTGTTTTAGATAAATATAAATTCTCGGCTGGTAAAATTGTCAAGAAGGAAAAAATAGTTAGAGCTATAAATGGCATAAACTTTGATATAGAAGAAGGTGAAGTTTTTTCCCTTGTTGGAGAATCAGGTTGTGGAAAATCTACTACAGCACGTACTGTAATAAAACTTATAGAGCCTAAAGGTGGTACTATTAAATTCATGGGAGAAGATATTACTTCGCTAAAAGGAAATAGCCTCAATGAATTCAAAAAAAATGTGCAGATGATTTTTCAAGACCCTTATGCATCACTGAATCCAAGACAGAGAGTGGTAGATATTATAAAAGAACCTATTGTTTTTCACAAAATATGTACATCTGAAAAAGAGGCTATAAAAAGGGTCTATGAGTTGTTGGAAAAGGTAGGGGTTAGACCTGAACAAGCTTCAAGATATCCACATCAATTTAGTGGGGGGCAACGTCAAAGGATTGGTATTGCGAGAACATTAGCGCTTAACCCCAAATTAATTGTGGCTGATGAACCAGTTTCTGCATTAGATGTTTCTATACAGGCTCAAATTTTAAATTTACTTATGGATTTAAAGGATGAATTTGGTTTATCATACTTGTTTATAGCTCATGATTTATCTGTTGTTAAGCATATAAGTGATAAAGTTGGGGTTATGTATTTAGGTCAAATAATGGAAAAAGGCCTAAAGGAGGATGTTTTTAATAACCCATTACATCCATATACACAGTTGCTTTTAGACTCGGCTCCTAACTTACATGGGGAAAATATTAAAAACTGTAATGCAATAGAAGGAGAAATTCCAAGTCCATTAAATTTACCTAAAGGCTGCTTTTTCCACGAACGATGTCCTAAAGCCTTTGAGGAATGTAAAAATAGTATTACTGAAGAAATAGAAGTTACAAAAGGACATTTTGTAAAATGTAATTTATATAAAAGGAGAGAATCATGAGACAAATAGACCAATTTTCAAAAATAGTAGGAGCAATGAGTTGCTTTAATGAAATGATATCATGCGGGGCTAAAAATATTGCATTAGGGGCACCTGTATATGATGAAAAAGAAAGAGATGAACATTTAGAGTTTGCGAAAAAAATATGCGAAGAAAAGGGAACGAAATGGTACAAAGATGATGATGCTTTGTTAACAGATTTATTCGAGATATCTATGAACAAAGATAAACATAATATTGTATTTTATAAAGATATAAAATATTTAGAAGAATATTTAGATTTGAAGAAAAGAAAAAAAGAATTAGTAGCATGCGATAGATACAACAAAGAGGAAAGATACAAATTAGCATATGATTTTGGTAAGCTATTATCATATAGTGATGCTGAAATTGATAGAATGATTGAAGAAAATAATGAATTAGAAGAGTTTGATACAGATAAAATAAAAGTAAGTTCTCAAATATCATTTCTTTACTTTGATGACTTGCAAAATGCAAAAAATTTCTTTGGTGAAGTGTTAGGCTTTGAAGTAGCTTGTGATCAGGGTTATGATTATTGTTGTATATATAAAGTGAGTGAATCATCTTTTATTGGTGTAGTAGATAGAAGTAGAGGTTCGGTAAAAGCTACTTCAAGAGATGGAGTTTTAACAAGTCTAGTAGTTGATAATGCTGATGTTGTTTATGAAAAATTAAAAAAACTAAATTTAAATGAATTAACAGAACTACATAGAAGTGAAAGATTAAATATTAAATCAATTATGTTTACTGGTCCAGAAGGATATAGATTTGAGGTAGAAGAGTTCTTAGACCCAAATACTAGAAAGTTTTTTTACAAATAATATTATAATAATGAAGCAGTTATATTGAAACTTATATGGCTGCTTTTATTACATGTTCAAAAACTATCGCATAGATATGTTCATATTTAAGATTACTAATTATCAGTTTTATAAATTAGGAAACTGCTAAGCTAAAGTATTTGAAGGTATTGTATTGTAGAGATTTAAGATTTTTTATTGACAATCCACTATTCTTATATTTCTTTCATATAAATTTTTAATTCGAATATAATTTATATAGTTGAATATTGGAGGGGTCTATATGGGCAATAAAAATTGCTACAACTACATACTGGCATCAATATATAAAAATATAGAATACTACAAAGATATGATTAAATTAAGCAGTAATCCATATCAACGGTTGTTTTATGAGAAGCAGCTTTATAATGAAAGAATGAGTCTTAATTATTGGGAAAATTGTTACTATAATAATATAAATAATGAAGAGAACCATTTGAATCAAAGGATGCAGCCAAGTCAACGGAGTTTGCCTGAGGAAAGAGTGTTTACCGCTATTGAATTAGCGCAATATGATGGGTCGAATGGAAATCCTGCTTATGTAGCTGTAAACGGAATTGTTTATGATGTAAGTATAGAAGCTACCTGGGGAGGTGGAACACACTTCGGCTTATATGCAGGAAAGGACTTGACTAACCAATTTAACGGTTGTCATGGTGGTAGGATGGAGGTATTAAGAAATTTACCTCAAGTTGGTGTGTTACGTGAATAGATAGGGAGATGAAATTTTGAGTAAAAAATACTATAGCTGTCCATTTCAAGATTTAAAGGATATGACAGCTAAAAAGGTGATAGACCTAGCTATAAAAGAAGTAAAGAGTTCAGAGTATAAAAGGTTAAACCTGATCTGGCTAGAAGCTACAGGATGTTCTGGAAATATTATCTCCCTTTTAAATGCTGAAAATCCTGATGTAATTTACTTACTAAAGGAAATTGTGACATTAAAATATAATAATAGTCTTATGGCTGCAGAAGGAGAAGTGGCATTTAAACAGTTTTTAGATACATTAGATACAGAGTTTATTCTTGTTGTTGAAGGAGCAGTTTCCACTAAGGATAATGGCCTTTATAATATAATTGCTAACTATAATGGAAAAAGAATTACAGCAATGGAAGCAGTACGGATGGCTGGAGAAAAAGCTAAATATATTGTTGCAGTAGGAACCTGTGCCTCGTATGGAGGACCATCTGCTGCGAAACCAAATCCATCAGGAAGTATGAGTGTGAGTGATTTTCTAGATAAAGAAGTGATTAGGGTTCCAGGATGTCCTAGTCATCCAGATTGGGCTATTGGAACTATAGCAAGCATTGTTGCTTTTGGAAAACCTAGCTTAGACGCAAAAAATAGACCTATTATTTTTTATGGTATAACCATTCATGATAGATGTCCTAGGAGATCTTATTTTGAGAAAGGGATTTTTGCCACTAAATTAGGGGATAAGGAATGTATGTTCAAGCTAGGTTGTAGAGGCCCTGTGACAAGGACTGATTGTCCAGTAAGGCAGTGGAATGGTTATATCAATTGGCCTATAGAAGATAATACACCTTGTATCGGATGTGCTCATGAAAGGTTTCCAGATGGTATGGAACCTTTTGTAAGATATTAAGTGGTTTTGGAGGAAACTATGGGGAATATAATTACAATTAATCCGATTACCCGTATCAGTGGATTTCTTGAAATACAAGTAGAGGTTGAGAAGAATAAAATTATTGATGCTAAAAGTAGTGGCATGCTTTTTAGAGGATTTGAAAAAATGTTGAAAGGTAGGGCACCATTAGATGCTATATATTTTACACAAAGAATCTGTGGCATATGCTCTACAGCACATTCCATGGCATCTACATTAGCTTTAGAAAACATACTTAATATTACTCCAAATGAAAATGACAAAATGATTAGGGATTTTATGCATGGATGTGAATTTATACAGAATCACTTAAGACACTTTTATCTATATACACTTCCAGACTTTGTTAAGGGCCCTGAAATTTCGCCCATGTATGATGGAAACCACGGTGATTACAGACTACCTGAACAGTTGAATTTGAAATTATCTAAGCATTACATTGAATCTGTTGAGTACAGCCGTTTAGCTCATGAAATGCTTGCTGTTCTTGGTGGTAAGGCGCCTCATAATCATGGAATATTCGTAGGTGGGGTAACAGTAAATTTAGATATTTCTAAATTTATTAAGGTTAAGTCTATTCTAAACTCTATAAAAGAATTTGTAATAAGTAAAATGCTTCCGGATGTTTACATAATATCAGAGTATTATCAGGACTATTTCTATAATGGTGAAGGATATAAAAACTTGATGTCCTTTGGTTTATTTGATACTTATATAGACAGTGAGCTTTTCTATATATTACCGCAGATAATGATTAATGGCCAGAGACAGGAATTTAATTCTGATAAGATAACAGAAAATATATATCGAGCTTGGTATGAAGCAAACCAAGTAGAACAAAGGCCTTTTGATCCAACTGTAAATGAGAATGTTTATAAAGAAAAAGCATATAGCTGGATTAAAGCTCCAAGATATGAACGATATCCTATGGAAGTTGGACCATTAGCTAGAATGTATTTAAGCGGAGGATATACAAGGGGTATTTCAACAATGGATAGGACTATTGCTAGAGTTTTAGAAGCAAAAAAAATTATAGAAATAATGGAAAGACTGTTGGATAGGTTAAAGTTAGAACCAGCACATCAAGACAGATACGAATTTCCTCAGGAGGCTAAAGGAAAAGGATTAATAGATACAACAAGAGGTGCATTAGGTCACTGGGTTTCCATTGAAAATCAAGGAATTAAGAACTATGGAATTATTACGCCTACCACATGGAATCTTTCACCAGAAGACTCTGCAGGAATAAAAGGAGTAATTGAAAAAGCTTTAATAGGGACTACTGTTAATGATATATATAATCCAGTGGAAATAGGGCGAATAGTTAGGTCCTTTGATCCTTGTGTTTCCTGTGCCACCCATGTCTTTGGTGATGGATATTTTCCTGTTGATATTAGGGTTGTTTAATATGAAGATTAAATGCATAGCTATAGGAAATAGAATAATGGGGGATGATGGCATTGGTATTAAGGTATTAGAAGAAATTTCAACTGAATTAGAAAAAGAGAATATAGAAGTTATATTTGGAGAGACAGATATTGATTATGGTTTAAGTAAAATTGATGATGGAGATATGTTATTTATAATTGATTCAACTTACTTTAATATAGCTACTGGCACAGTAACATTTACCCCCATTGAAGAAGCAATTAATAAACAGAGCCAAATCTATTCTCAACACCAACCTAGCTTGATTAACTTATTAAAGACATATAAAAAATCAGTGAAAGGATATGTAGTAGGAATCGAAGTAGAAAAAATACACTTTAGTATAGATTTAAGTGAAACACTAAAAGAGAAATTTTTAGGTATATGTAAAAAAATTTGTGAATTTATTTTTAAAGCTATAAGGGGGATTTAAGATGCATGATACTTTTTTATTAAATAAGATTTCACAATCACTAAAAGAAATATGCAAAGAAAACAAAATTAATAGAATCGAGAAATTTACTTTAGCGGTAAATTATAATAGTCATATAAATAAAGAAAATTTATTGGAACATCTAAAGTTACATAACCCAGAAATATTAGCCAAAGAACTTAAGATTGAAATACAAAGAGATGATATAGAAAGTCAGACTGCAATTATTAAAAGTATTCAAGGTGAGATCCTTGAATCATAGAGATAAATCAAAGCGAAGATTTCTTCTGAAAATTGAGGGGGTAGTACAGGGGGTCGGTTATAGACCCTATGTATATAATCAAGCTCTTATTTTTTGCATTAAGGGGTTCGTAAGTAATCAGGGAAGTGCTTTAGTTGTGGATTTTGAGGGAGAAGGAAACAACATAAAAGGGTTCTTGAAAAAGATAATAAAAGAACCTCCTAACCTTGCTAAAATAGAAAAGATTAAATTAATATCTGGAAAAATTATGGAGTATGAAGATTTCAATATTATAAAAAGCTCTTTAGGTGAAAATGAGACTAAGTTTGTATCAGCAGATGTTGCTACATGCCCAGAGTGTCTGAGGGAGATACTTGATCCTTTAAACCATAGATATCGTTATGCTTTTACAAATTGTACATCTTGCGGTCCACGTTATTCTATTATTAAAGAATTACCTTACGATAGAATAAATACGAGTATGGAATCTTTTGAAATGTGTCCAACTTGTGAAAAAGAATACACTAATTCAAATAATAGAAGATTTCATGCTCAACCAAACTGTTGCCCTAAATGTGGACCTTCTTTAAGATTGTTAAATTCAAAAGGAGAAGATTTATTAAGTAATGATCCAATTAGAGATACAATTCATTTTATCAAACAGGGAAAAATAGTTGCTGTTAAAGGATTAGGAGGATTTCATTTAGCTTGTGAAGCAGGAAATAAAGAAGCTATTGAAATCTTAAGAATAAGAAAATGCAGACCTCATAAGCCCTTTGCTATTATGGCCAAAGATATATATGCTGCTCAAAAATTAGCTTATATTAGCAAAGAAGAGGAGCTGATATTATTAAGTAATAAGAGTCCTATTGTAATTCTAAATAAAAAAGAACCTAATATATTGCCAGACATAGTTGCTCCTAATACGAAAAAAATAGGTATTATAATTCCATACACTCCCTTACATCATTTATTATTTACTGATGACATTACTTTTCTTGTTATGACTAGCGGAAATGTTAGTGGAGGGCCAATTCAATACGAGAATGATAAAGCTATAGACTGTTTAAGAAATATTGCTGATTACTTTCTTATACACAATCGTGATATTCATGTTCCTGTGGAAGACTCGGTAGTAAAAGTTGTTGATAATAAGGAAGTTGTTATAAGAAGAGCTAGAGGATATACTCCTTATACCATTAATATGCAAGTAGATAATGAAATAATAGCCTTTGGTGCTGAACAGAAGAATACCTTTTGCTTATCAAAAAACGGTTATGGTTATATGAGTCAGTATTTAGGTGATTTAAAGGACTTTGACGCTTATATCACCTATGAAAAGGCAATGAATAACCTGAAAGAACTATTAGGAGTTAATCCAAATATATTAGCTTTTGATTTGCAATCTAGGTTTCCTTGTTTACAATATCCTAAATATCAATTGAATAGGAAAGTTGCTGTCCAACACCATCATGCTCATATGGCTAGTTGTATGGTAGAACATAATCTCTTTAATACTGTAATTGGTGTGATTTTTGATGGGACAGGTTTAGGAACAGATGGAAACATATGGGGAGGAGAATTTATTGTTGGCACAAGGAAGAACTTTGAACGGATAGGACATCTTAAATATGTAACATTGCAAGGGGGAGAACAAGCAATAAAAGAACCATGGAGAATTGCACTAAGTTATTTACATATGATGAATTATAATGTAAATCTATTTTTAGAAGGAATAGATGAAGAAGAAATCAATACGGTAATTCAGGCTTTAAATAAAAATATAAATTGTTTTCAAACTTCTAGCATTGGAAGATTTTTTGATTGTGTTTCATCTCTACTTAACTTGTGTCATAAAATTACCTATGATGGACAGGCGGCTATTGAATTAGAGAATATATTAAATCCTTCTATTAAAGGAAGATATGAGTATTTAATTATAGATAAAGGTGATATGTATGAAATTGATTATATCAATATTTTACTGGGGATTTTAAAAGATATAGAAAGGAAAATCAACATTTCTGTTATTTCATCTAAATTTCATAATACAATTGGTAGTGCAACAGTAGAATTGGTTTGTAAAATAAGCAAAAGATATAAAATAAAGCAAGTTGTTCTAAGTGGAGGGGTTTTTCAGAATGACTATTTATTACTGTATGTATCAAAAGAACTAAGGGAGAGAGGTTTTACTGTTTATTATAATCAGCAGATTCCCATTAATGACAGTGGTATTTCGGTAGGACAATTAGTAATAGCTGATTCAATAGAAGGGAAGGGGTAGAATGTGTATAGCAGTTCCTGGTCAAATTATAGATATTTCTAATAAAGAGGCAACAGTAAATATAATGGATGTAGAAACAACAATTAACATACAACTAATTAGTGAGCCGAAAGTTGGAGAGTATGTATTAGTTCATGCAGGCTGTGCAATTGAGAAGCTGGACCAAACATACTTTAATGATTTACTTAATATTTTTAAGAGTATTTTAGATAAGGATGAAAGTATAGATGGATAATAAATTAATACAACAATTAATTAAAGAAATAAACTTAATGGCAAGTAAAGAAATTAGGATCATGGAGGTATGTGGAACCCATACACATATGATATCTAAATTAGGCATTAGGTCAGTATTATCTCCTAATATAAAACTACTTTCAGGTCCTGGGTGTCCAGTTTGTGTAACTGATGAAAGATATATAGATACAGCAATTGAAATGTTAAATAATTATGATGTTACGATTGCTACTTTTGGAGATTTGTTGAAAGTCAAAGGAACAAAAAACTGTTTACTTGATGAAAAAAGTAAAGGAAAGAATGTTAAGGTCATATATTCTCCGTTAGATATAATAAAAATGGCTGAAGACAATAAAGAAAGAAAAATTATATTTCTCGGGGTAGGATTTGAGACTACTGCACCAATTATAGCCTTAGCTATTAGAACGCTCTTTGAAAAAGGGCTTAATAATTTATTCTTTCTCACATCCCTAAAGTTAATGAGCCCAATTCTCCATTACATATTAAAGCAACCAGAAAGTCAAATTCAGGGATTGATTTGTCCAGGACATGTAGCTTCTATAAAAGGGGCTAATTATTTTAAATTTATAGCAGAGGATTATAATATTCCAGCAGCGATATGTGGATTTGAAGCGTTGGATATTTTAGTGGGCATTCATTATTTGGTGAAACAGATTAGTAGTAATGAAAATAGAAGCTTTGAAAATTTTTATAAAAGATGTGTAAAGACTCAGGGTAACCTTATTGCTAACCAATTGATGGAGGAAGTATTTCAAGTTTCCCATGGAGAATGGAGAGGAATTGGAAATGTGGAGAACTCCTTTTTAACAATTAAGAAAAAGTATGCTACTTTTGATGCAGAGAAAAACTTTGAAGTAAAAATTGAAAGCCAAACAAATATAACTAAATGTGCATGTAGTGATATTTTATTAGGAAATAAAACACCGAGTGAATGTCAACTTTTTGAAAGGATATGTAATCCTATAAGCCCTTATGGACCTTGTATGGTATCTACAGAAGGAGCTTGCGCTATTGCTTATCGGTATAGGGAGGAAGTGTAGAATGAGTAGTAGTATCAAATTAACACATGGTAATGGAGGTAAGGATACAAGTATATTAATTAAGGAAATTTTTTATAAACATTTTAATAATAGCCTATTAATAAACTCTCTAGATGCTGCTATATTTGAAGTGAATCAAGGTAAACTTGCTTATACAACAGATTCATTTGTGGTAAAGCCTCTATTTTTTTCAGGAGGAGACATTGGTAAACTAGCTGTTTGTGGAACTATAAATGATTTAGCTGTATCAGGAGCCATGCCACTTTATCTTAGTTGTGGGTTTATTATTGAAGAGGGATTTAGTATTGATTTACTTGAAAAGATTGTTGAATCAATGGCTAAAATGTGTATAGAAACTGGAGTTAAAATTATTACAGGTGATACAAAGGTAGTAGAAAAAGGAGCGATAGATGGATTGTTTATTAATACTTCGGGAATTGGTGTGATTATCAGAGAATATGAACAAAAAACAATTAAAGAAGGGGATCGGGTGATTGTAACTGGAGGTATTGGGGAGCATGGTACAACAATAGCTATTCAGCGATATGAAATGAAAGTAAAAGGATATCTAAAGAGTGATTGTATGCCGCTAAATAAGGTGATCGAAAAACTTGAAAAATATACAAGTAGTCTTAAATTAATGAAGGATCCAACAAGAGGAGGTCTAGCAACTGCATTAAACGAAATTGCAGAATTTTCTGGAATGGGGATTCATTTGTTAGAGGACCAGATACCGATAAAAAAAGAAGTTGCTTCTGTAAATCAACTTATTGGATTAGATCCTCTGTATTTAGCATGTGAAGGACGCATGATTTTAGTAGTTGACGAAAAGGAATGTGAAAATATTTTAAAGGAAATTAGACAATGTCAAGGATGTGAAGATGCAGCAATAGTTGGGAGTTTTATTAAAAGTAGTAATCAACCCATAGTATTCATAGAAACTTTTATTGGAGGTAAAAGAATAATAGGACCATTAGAGGGACCTATGTTACCAAGAATCTGCTAATCTAATATGGCCTGTTTCAATATTTTTTGCTTTGTTTCTTGAATTTCAAACTATAATTGCCTTTGCATTTTTGCGACTCAAGAGCATTTTGTTTTTTAATTATATTTTTATAAAATGGTGAAACTCAATATGTTCTTAATATTGAAAAAAAAGCAAAAGTATAGTATAATAATTATTATAAATGACAAATGTTTAAAGTTGTTTTTAATATTGTTATTCTAAATTGAAATATTACAAGGAGGAAATCATGCGATATTTTTCTACAAAAGAACTTCATGAATTTGCTCAACAAACAGTAGATGCAATGTGTGCGGTACTTGATTTACAAGTTACAATAGTTGATGAAAAAGCAAGACGTGTTGCAGGAACGGGATGTTTTTCAAATAATATAGATGAAAATTTACCAACAGGATATGTTTTTCAAAGGGTAATTAATACAGGCGGAATTTTTTTTATTGAAAATCCTGGACAAACTACATATTGTGAGGAATGCTTAGAGAGAGACATATGCAAAGAGAAAGCTACATTGTTGGTTCCAGTTAAATTAGATAGACAAGTTATTGGGGGTATTGGATTAGCTGCAATGACAGATGAAGAAAAAGTAAAACTTGTTAATAATATTGAAAGCTACACGAGATTTATGGAGAAAATGGCAGAGTTATTATCAGCTAAAGTAAAAAGCGATTTGGAATCAAATGAAAATTTAATCTTAGCAAAAAACCTTAATACTATAATAGAGTCATATCCATATGGAATAATTTCAATGGACTCTTTAGGCGTTGTTACACATTTCAATAGAAATGCTGAACTTATATTAAATATAGCGTCAAAAAATATTATTAATAAGCAGTATACAGATAAAATATCTTGTGAGTTTTTGGAAAAAGCATTAAGTAATGCTGAAAGTTATCAATCAATAAAAACTAAATTTAGCATAAATAATAATACTGAAGTTGAATTAATTTTATCTATTCAACCTATATTACAAAATAATAAAATTGAAAAAATAGTTTGTTTTTTTCAAGAGTATAAAGAAAATAATAAAATAAATAAAATGATTCAAGATAGCGTTAAATATGCTTCGAATAATATTCAAGGACAAAGTTTAGAATTAAGAAAAGTTTTAGATTTAATAAGAAAAATAGCTTCATCTAATACAACTGTTTTAATAACTGGTGAAAGTGGTACGGGAAAAGAATTATTTGCTAAAGCAATTCACTATGAAAGCAATAGAAGCAATGAACCGTTTATAGCTATCAATTGTTCAGCAATACCAGATAACTTACTTGAAAGTGAACTTTTTGGGTATTCAAAAGGAGCATTTACAAGTGCAAATACAACAGGTAAAATGGGTAAATTTGAATTAGCAAATAAAGGAACCATTTTTTTAGATGAAATAGGGGACATGCCTATAAATTTACAAGCAAAATTATTAAGAGTTTTGCAAGAGAAAAAAATAGAAAAACTAGGTGATACAAAATCAATTGATGTTGATATTAGGATATTAGCTGCAACTAACAAAGACTTAAAAGAGCTTATAGAGCAAAAACTGTTTAGAGAGGATTTGTATTATAGAATAAATGTTATACCTTTGCACCTACCTCCTCTTAAATGTAGAAAAGGTGACGTACCTATATTGGCAAAATATTTTTTAGAGAAGCATGATTTGCTTTTGTTAAAAAATATAAAAGGATTTTTACCTGAAACTATAACAATATTAAATAACTATGATTGGCCAGGGAATATAAGAGAATTAGAAAACGTTATAGAATATGCAATTAATATGGAAAATAGTGAATTCATTCAACCAGATAGTTTACCACTAGATATAATAAATTGTGGAAAAAGGGATAACGGTAAAATTGAGATTAATAAAATGGGAGAAAATTTACAAAATACTATTGATGAAGTGGAAAAAATAAAATTGAAAGAGTTGTTATCAATTTATGGTAATACAACTGAATCTAAAAAAATCATAGCTAAAAAGTTAAATATAAGTCTAAGCACACTGTATAGAAAATTAAAAAAGTTAGAGTATTAAGTAAGGGGGATTGAAATGAATACTATAATAAAAAATGTTACTATATATGATGGATTGGGTTCGATTCCATTTATATCTAACCTATATATTAAGGAAGGAAAAATATTAAAAATTTCAATACATGAAGATGATAATTGTAATATTATTATAGATGGAGAAGGGTTGGCTGTATGCCCAGGTTTTATAGATGTACATAGCCATTCGGATTTAGAAATATTTAAAGAAGTCAAATTGAATTATGCAATTAGACAAGGAATAACTACAGAAGTAATAGGACAAGACGGTATATCAGCAGCACCTTGTAATGAAAAGGTTAAAGAATATTTATATGATAAAGTTATGACATTTTCAGGCAAAACACAAGACAAGAGAGTATGGGAAAATTTCAAAGATTATAAAAAATCTATTAGCGAATCAATGTATAGTGGCAAAGTAGAAAATTTATTAGGTCATGGAACAGCTAGGATGTTGATTTCTAATGATCAAAATAGAAAGTTAACTGAAAATGAATTAGAAGAAATTAAAAATATAGTTCGAAAATCAATGATAGATGGTGCGATAGGAATGTCTTTTAGCTTAATTAACTCACCAAGTAGTTTTGGCGATGAAGATGAGATAGTTGAACTATGCAAAGTTATATCAGAATATGATGGTATTGCCATGATGTATTTTGGGGATGAACAAAATTTATTGTTAGAATCTATTGACTTATTGGCTAGAATAGGAAAAAAAAGTAATGCTAGAATGCACATTTCGCAATTAAAAGCTGTTGGCAATAGAAATAGTGGTAAAATGAAATTAGCTTTAGAAAAAATAGATAAATATGTTAATGAAGGTATTGAGATAAGCTATGATTGTTATCCTTATATAGCAATAAATTCTCCATTAGATATTCTTTTAGGCAAGAGTTCCTCTGACATTGAGGAAATATTTGAAAAAGAAGACTTATATATAAATGCTATAAAAGAAGTAGATAGCAATATTGAATCTTATGGAGGAGAAGAAAATATAATTATAACTTCATGTTTAAATAATAGTTGCTTCATTGGTAAAAGACTAAAAGAAATAAGAAACCAAATGGGAATATGTTCATCAGAGGTAATATTAAAGCTATTAAAAGAGGATAAAAATTCATTGGCACTCTTTTTTGCTATAAGTAATAATGATTTAGAAATCTTGTTAAATCATCCACTTTTGTGTCTATGTACAGATGGAATAATATCAGATTTTCCACATCCGAGAGTGTATGGGGCTTTTCCACGAGTTCTAGGGAATTATGCAGTAAAAATGAATCTCTTTCCACTAGAAGAGATTATAAAAAAAATGACAAGTGAACCAGCAAGAAGGTTAAGATTGTGGGATAGAGGTATATTAAGAGAGGGAATGTCTGCGGATATAGTATTGTTTAAACCAGATGAAATAAGAGATGGAAATTCATATATAAACCCTAAAAAGTATCCTATTGGAATAAAAGCAGTTTGGGTGGATGGTATTATGAAATATGCTGATTTAAAATAGATACTAATAGCTGTTATAGTTGTATAAATTAAGTAAAATTTAGTGCATCTACTTAAAGATGATTATTAGAGAATTTCAAGGAGTAAATATGAAAAAATTAGGAATTTATGTTCACATACCATTTTGTAAAAGAAAATGTAATTACTGTGACTTTTATTCAATTAAATGGGATAGAGAAGTAGAAGAGAGATATATAAAATCACTAGTAAAAGAAATTAATAGTTATAATGGAATGGAATATATAGTAGATACAATTTTTTTTGGCGGAGGAACGCCAACAATTATAAAACATGAAAATATTGAAAGAATAATGCATGAAATAAAAAATTCTTTTAAAGTTGACAAAAATTCAGAAATAACCATAGAAGCAAATCCAAACACTTTAACATATGAGAATTTATCTGCATATAAAAAAGCAGGTGTCAATAGACTAAGCATTGGTGTTCAATCACTAAGCAATGAAATCTTAGCAAACATAGGAAGACTACACAATAGTGAAGAAGCACTTTTAGCTATAAGAAGAGCAAAAGAATCAGGATATGAAAACATTAATGTAGATATAATGTTTAATATACCAGGTCAAACTACAAAAGATATTGAAGAAACGGTTAGTAAAATAATCCATGAAGATGTAAATCATATATCGTTTTATTCTTTAAAGCTTGAAAAGGGAACTCCACTGTATTTAATGGAGAAAGACCATAAAATCTTTATGCCAGAAGAAAGTATAGAGAGGGAAATGTATTACACTGGTAGAAAAATTATGGAAGACAGAAAGATATATCAATATGAAATATCCAACTTTGCTAAAGAGGGATTTGAGTGTAAACATAATTTAAAATATTGGAATCAAGAAGAATACATAGGTTTTGGACCATCAGCTCATTCTTTTTTGAATAATGAAAGATATAGCAACATTTGTAATATAAATGAATTTTGTGATAATGCAGATAAAAACATTTTTAATAGAAGTATCCATGAATCACTCAATGATGAAGCACTTGAATTTGAATATATAATGCTTAAGTTGAGACTAACAGATGGCTTAAATTTAAATATATTTAAGCAAAAATTTAATGTTGATTTTAATAAAAAATATAATAAACAAATAAAGTATCTAATTGACAATAAATTACTTATATACAATGAAGAAAATATTAAATTAACTCAATTGGGTATGGATGTTTCAAATTTTGTTTTTGAAAAATTTATGGTTTGAATATAAATATGGAGGGTAAATACATGTATTATAAGTACGATATATGTATTTTGCGAATGAAAAAGTTATCTTAATTTTTCCTAAATTTTTTACCATAAATTTTCGAAAAATTAATTTTCTCTATTGACAAAGTGATTGCAAAGTAGTATCTTATTGTCATAAGGATTAGCACTCAACTAACTAGAGTGCTAACAACGAGGTGAATAAAATGTCTTTGGATAATAGAAAAATCAAAATACTCAAGGCAATTATCTCAAGCTATATTGATAATGCAGAAGCTGTTGGCTCAAGGACAATATCTAAAAAATATGAGCTTGGAGTTAGTCCTGCCACAATCAGAAATGAAATGTCTGATTTAGAAGAAATGGGTTTTTTAGTTCAGCCTCATACTTCGTCTGGGAGAATACCCACAGATAAAGCTTATAGGTATTATGTTGACGATTTGTGGAAAAAATCATCTAATTCAAAGAATTCAAACTTAAGTGATATTATAAAAATTATAGATGAAGAAGCGCATGAAATGGATTCTGTTTTGAAAAATTCAGTTCGTATACTTTCTCAATTTACAAAGTATACCTCATTTATCATAGCTCCACATCTCAAGAAGTCAATAATAAAAAGAATACAGCTAGTTCCTATAGCTGAAACAAAAATTTTATTAATAATCGTTTTGCAAAGCAATATTGTAAAGCAAGTTACACTAAAGCTAAATAGTCCAATACCTTATAATCAAATGGAAAGAATATCTTCAGTAATTACAGAAAAGTTAAGTGGTTATAAGCTGGAGGATGTTAATTTAGAGTTAGAGGAAAATTTGATACAGGAGCTTTACTCTCAGAGGGAAGATGCGGGAGATACATTGATAGAACTTGTTCCGTTTCTAATGAACCATATTAATAAATTAGAGGATACTAATGTATATTCAGATGGTATTACAAGTATTTTAAATTTACCAGAGTATGCGGACCACGAGAAAGCAAAGGAATTTATTTCATTTGTAGAAAATAAAGATAGTGTAGCGAGTTTAGTTCAATTTGTTAGTAAAAATGATTTAGATATAAGTATTGGGCGTGAAAATCCATACGAAGAGCTTAGAGATTGTAGTTTAATAACAGCCACATATAAATTCAATGGGAAAATTATTGGTAAAATTGGTGTTATTGGTCCAACTAGGATGGATTATCAAAAAGTAATCTCTACAGTAAAGTCAATGTCTGATGCCATTAATGAAATAATAGATCAAAATTTTTCAAATGAAATATAAAATGTTAAATATATAATCTAAAATATAAATATAGTCAATCAGACAATTATAAGGAGTGAACATAGTGGGAAAAAAGCCATTTGACAAAAAAGCTTCCAATGAGAAGAAACTTGAAGAAGAAATATTAAAGGAAGAAACAGTCAAAGAGACAGAACAAAAAACAGAAAACACAGAAAGTTCAAAGGATTCATCAAAAGATGAAAGCGGTCAACAAAAAGAAGAACCAAAAGAAAAATCAGATGAAAGTAAAGATAAAGTTGACAGCAATGAAAAAGAACCTAAAAGTGCAGAGGAAGAAAATTTGAATAATAAACTGTTAAGACTTCAAGCAGATTTTTTAAACTATAAAAATAGAACAGAAAAAGATAAATTTTCTACCTATGGCAATGCAGTTTCAGATGTAATTAAAGATTTATTGCCAGTATTAGATAATTTAGAAAGAGCAATTGAAGCTGAAAAATCAGAAGATAATAGCTTTAAAGATGGTATAAAAATGATATATACTCAATTTGTTGGACTTTTAAATAAAAGAGGTTTAAAGGAAATAGATGCATTGAACAAACAGTTTGATTACAACATGCATTATGGAGTATCATTTGATTCAGAAAGCAAAGAAGAAGATGGAACAATTATAGAGGTATTACAAAAAGGTTATACTGTAAATGATAAAGTTGTTAGACCATCTATGGTAAGGATAGCAAAAAAGTAATATAAGGTACGCATTTTATGCATACCGTTTATCAATAATAATAACCATCTCAAAAATCAAAATTTTATATTAATTATCATGGAGGAAAAAAATGAGTAAAGTTATAGGAATAGACTTAGGAACAACAAACTCTTGTGTAGCTGTTATGGAAGGCGGCGAGGCAGTAGTTATTTCAAATATTGAAGGAAAAAGAACTACCCCTTCAATCGTAGCATTTACAAAAGATGGAGAAAGATTAGTTGGAGAAACAGCTAAAAGACAGGCAGTTACAAACACAGATAGAACAATAGCATCAATTAAAAGACAAATGGGTACTGATCACAAAGTTAAATTAGATGGAAAATCATACTCACCACAAGAAATATCAGCGTTTATTTTACAAAAACTAAAATCAGATGCAGAAAGTTATCTTGGTGAAAAAGTTACAGATGCAGTTATTACAGTACCTGCATATTTCTCAGACAGTCAAAGACAAGCAACAAAAGATGCTGGAAAAATAGCAGGATTAGAAGTTAAAAGAATTATAAATGAACCAACTGCTGCAGCATTAGCATATGGTATAGATAAAGAAGATCATATGCAGACAATTATGGTATTCGACCTTGGTGGAGGAACATTTGACGTTTCAATACTTGAAATAGGTGAAGGCGTGTTTGAAGTAAAGGCTACAAGCGGAAATAATCACCTTGGTGGAGATGATTTTGACCAAGTAGTTATGGATTACTTAGCAGACCAGTTCCAAAAAGAAAACGGAGTAGATTTAAGAAAAGATAAAATGGCGTTGCAAAGATTAAAAGAAGCTGCTGAAACAGCAAAAAAAGAATTATCAAGCGCAATGACATCAAACATTAACTTACCATTTATTACTGCTACTCAAGAAGGACCAAAACATATGAACATGGACCTTACAAGAGCAAAATTTAATGAGTTAACACATTTCTTAGTTGAAAAAACTGTTGAGCCAGTTAAAAAAGCTATGGCAGATGCAAAATTGACTGCAAGTCAAATTGATAAAGTATTATTAGTTGGTGGTTCTTCAAGAATACCAGCAGTTCAAGAATCAGTAAAAAGATTAACAGGCAAAGACCCTGATAAAGGAATTAACCCAGATGAGTGTGTAGCTTTAGGAGCAGCAATTCAAGGTGGAGTATTAACAGGAGAATTTGGAACAGACATATTGTTAGTAGATGTTACACCATTATCATTAGGAATTGAAACAATGGGTGGAGTATTTACTAAATTAATTGAAAGAAATACAAGAATACCTTCTAAAAAAAGTCAAGTATTTTCAACAGCTTCAGATAATCAGCCAGCAGTTGATATACACGTATTGCAAGGTGAGAGACAGTTAGCTAATGACAATATTTCATTAGGTAGATTCCAACTTACTGGTATAGTACCAGCACCAAGAGGAATTCCACAGATAGAAGTTACATTTGATATAGATGCAAATGGTATTGTAAATGTTAGTGCTAAAGATTTAGGAACTGGCAAAGAGCAAAAAATAACTATTACAGCTTCAACTAAAATGTCAGAAGCGGATATAGAAAAGAAAGTAAAAGAAGCTGAACAATATGCAGAAGAAGATAAGAAAAGAAAAGAAGAAATAGAAGTAAAAAATAATGCAGATAGTTTAGTATATCAAACTGAAAAAACATTAAAAGATTTAGATGGTAAAATTTCAGAAGAAGAAAAAGCTTCAGCTCAAGTTGTTGTAGATGAATTGAAAAAAGCTATTGAAAGCAATGATGTTAATCTAATTAAAGAAAAAACTGAAAAATTAACTGAAGAATTCAATAAACTTGCTCAAAAATTATATGCACAGACTGGTGGAGCAGAAGGTCAACCACAACAAGAATCAGCTGGACCAGAAGATGATGTAGTAGATGCAGAATTTGAAGAAGTAAACGACGAAGAGTAGTGATAAGAATAAAAGCTAAACCCCCAGTGGGTTTAGCTTAGTTCATGTAAGTACAGTGAGGTGGGGAAAAGAGTAATGGCAAAAAGAGATTATTATGAGATTTTAGGTATAAGTAAAACTGCTGATGACAAAGAGATAAAACAGGCATTTAGAAAACTTGCAAAGCAGTATCACCCTGACCTAAATCCTGACAATAAAGATGCAGAAGCAAAATTCAAGGAAGTAAATGAAGCCTATGAAGTTCTAAGCGATGCTGATAAAAAAGCAAAATATGATCAATTCGGTCATGCTGCATTTGACCAGAACCAAGGCTTTGGTGGTGGAGCAGGCTATGGAGATTTCAATGATATATTTGGCGATATATTTGGTGACTTCTTCGGCGGTGGATCGGGCTTCGGCGGTGCTAGAGCTCAAAGAACTGGTCCAAAAGCAGGCTCGGATTTAAAGATTAAGCTTGATATAACATTTGAAGAAGCAGCATTTGGAACAAAAAAAGATATAAAAATTAGTAGAATAGAAAAATGTACTACATGTGATGGTACAGGTGCAAAAAAAGGAACAAGTAAAAAAACATGTCCAACATGTAGTGGTGCAGGTAGTGTAAAAACAGTACAAAGAACACCATTTGGTCAGTTTGCAAGCACTAAGACCTGTTCAACATGTAATGGGACAGGTGAAGTTGTAGAAGAACCATGTACAGCATGCAATGGTTCCGGTAAAGAGAAAAAATCTAGGAAACTTTCAATAAATATACCTGCAGGAGTAGACACAGGTTCAGTAATACCTCTTAGAGGAGAAGGAAATCACGGAGAACGTGGAGGACCAGCAGGGGACTTATATGTATATTTAAATGTTAAGGAACATGAACTATTCGAAAGAGATGGAAATGATGTTTGGTGTGAAATACCAATTACATTTACAAAGGCAGTTCTTGGTGGCAATATAGAAGTACCAACAATAGAAGGAAAAGTTAAATATGATGTTCCGGAAGGTACACAGACAGGAACAGTATTTAGACTTAAAAATAAAGGAATTAAAAATCTTAGAGGTTCAGGCAAGGGTGACCAATATGTACGAGTAAAAGTCACAGTACCTAAAAAACTAACAGATAAGCAAAAGTCTTTATTACAACAATTTGCAGCTGAAATGGGCGAAAAAGATGAAAAAAATGATGGAGATAAAAAAGGTTTTTTTGGAAAAGTGAAAGATGCCTTTAAGGAATAAAAATAGACGCTTACGTGCGTCTGTTTTTTTGTGGTAAAAACTTATTTATCTCAATAAATATTATGAATAAAATTGACAAATGCAAATTTCGGTGTTAAACTAATCTAGTCACGGGGCAAAGTGACAATATATAATAGGCAAAAAAATTTGGAGGTAAGATAATGAAATCAATTATTAGACTAAGAATGAGCGCACATGACGCACATTACGGTGGAAATTTAGTAGACGGAGCTAGAATGCTTGGCTTATTCGGAGATGTAGCTACTGAATTATTAATCATGAATGATGGAGATGAAGGATTATTTTGTGCATATGATAATGTAGAGTTCCTGTCACCTGTTTTTGCAGGAGATTATATTGAAGCAGTAGGAGAAATAGTATCAGTTGGAAATACATCAAGAAAAATGAAATTTGAAGCAAGAAAAGTTATTGTACCTCGTACAGACATCAGTGCTTCAGCTTGTGATGTATTAGAGGAACCAATAGTGGTTTGTAGAGCATCAGGAACATGTGTAGTACCAAAAGATAGTCAAAGAAATAAATAAATTTAAAAGACTTGTTCAAATTTAAATATTAAGGTGTACAATTTACTTGCTTCATAGAATGCAAACTATATATTATTCTGAAGCATCAAGAGGTTTTAAATTGAATACGGCAAACTTGTTGAAAAACTAGGACGCAAAGCTATGAAGTCTAAAGTATAGGATAATACTATGATAGTTCAGCTGCAAAAATAATACATTTATTTTTGTGGCTTTTTTAGGTACACGATAAATTTATTGTGCTAAAATTATATTTAATTTGACAAAATATTTAAATTAAATTATAATTAATCATTACATATAGTACTTAATGTAATATAGCTTAAACATTAAAAACATGAGGGTGAAGGCATTGCAAAAACAAAACTTGAAATTAGGCGAGCTATTATTATATGCGGGTAAAATTTCCCATGAACAATTAAATGAGGCATTGGAAGACCAAAAAACAAGTAAGATGAAACTCGGAGAAATCGTTGTCAGTAAAGGGTGGTTAAAGCCAGAAGAGATTATAGATACTTTGGAACTCCAACTTGGATTTCCTAAAGTAGATTTGAGTAAATATGAAGTGAACTCTAATGTGGCCACATTGATACCTGAAAGTATAGTAAAAAAATATAAATTAATAGCAATAGATAAAGAAGACAACAGACTAACAGTTGCCATGGTGGATCCTTTGAATTTTTTTGCTATAGACGATATAAAATTGTATACGAAAATGGATGTAATACCTTTTCTTGCTTCCGGTGAGGATATAGATAAAGTCATTGAAAGATACTATAGCAGCGTATTGACCCAAAATGCATTAAATGAGTTATCTGATACCTTCATTCCGGCAGAAGATGATATGGGTGTTGAAGAAGAAATGCTAGAAGTTGCTTCTGCACCAATAGTTAAATTAATAAACTCAATAATAGAACAAGCTATGAGAAGCAGAGCCTCAGATATTCATATTGAACCCAGCCACAATGATATTAGGGTGAGGTTCCGTATAGACGGTGATTTAAAGGAGATAATGGTGCTACCGAAATCAAATCTGTCAGCTATAACAACCAGGATAAAAATCATAGGAAGAATGGACATAGCAGAAAAAAGAATCCCACAGGACGGCAGAGTTGAGATGAGATTTAATGACAATGAAATAGACCTACGTATTTCTACACTGCCGACAGTATACGGTGAAAAAATAGTAATCAGAATTTTGGACAAGAGCAATTTCAACTTTACTAAAGAGGGCTTAGGTTTTAGTCAGGGTAATTTAAATAAATTAAACAATATGATAGCACAGCCTTATGGGATGCTATTAGTTACTGGACCTACAGGTAGTGGTAAAAGCACTACACTTTATACAATTTTAAAAGAGTTGAATGTCCAAACTAAAAATGTAATCACTGTAGAAGATCCTGTTGAGTACAAATTAAAAGGTATCAGTCAGGTACAAGTAAATCCAAAGGCAGGTCTTACCTTTGCTTCGGGACTTAGATCTATTCTTAGACAGGACCCTGATACCATAATGATTGGAGAGATCAGAGATTCAGAAACAGCAGAAATAGCAGTCAGAGCAGCTATCACAGGTCACTTGGTACTATCAACATTGCATACAAATGACAGTTCATCGACCATAGCAAGACTTGTAGATATGGGATTAGAACCATATTTAGTATCATCCGCCATAATAGGAATCATATCACAGAGATTAGTTAAGTTATTGTGTCCGAAATGCAAACAAAAATATAAAGCAAGTGATTCAGAAAAGAAAATTTTAGGTATAGATAATAAAAAAGATATAACATTTTACAAACCGATTGGCTGTAACTCCTGTAACAACGGATACAGAGGTAGAGCAGCTATTCACGAAGTAATGCTTGTAAATGAAAACATAAGAAGGCTTATAAACAAAGGCGCTAACACAGATGATATAAGACGACAGGCTTTAGAGGACGGGATGTCTACTTTATTACAATCATCAACTGATTTAGCCCTAAATGGAGATACTTCATTTGAAGAAATAATGAGAGCGGGATATACGCTTGGATAAAACAATAAGCGTGATGAGGGGGAAAATATGAACTTAATAGAATTACTGTGTATTGGAATTGAAAAAAATGCATCTGATGTACATTTAACTGTAGGACTGCAGCCTACATTTAGAATAGATGGTCAATTGGTTTCTCTTATAGAAAACAAATTAACACCTCAAGACACTTTAGATTTAGTCAAACAGGCATTAGATGAAAAAAGACTGAATAAACTAAATGAAGATGGAGAAATTGACTTTTCATATTCTATACCAAGTGTAGGCAGATTCAGAGTAAACATATTCAAGCAAAGAGGAACCTATGCAATGGTTCTGCGAATAATTCCCCTTGAGATCCCATTAATGAATGTACTAGGAATTCCTCCCGTAGTAGATGAATTATCAAAGCTGCCAAGAGGGCTAATACTTGTAACAGGTCCTACAGGCAGTGGAAAAACCACTACATTGGCATCAATTATAAATAAGATTAACTCTGAAAGAAGATGTCACATAATAACCATGGAAGATCCATTGGAGTATTTACATAAACATAAAAAATCTATAGTAAATCAAAGAGAAGTAGGTTCAGATACTCTTAGCTTTGCCAACGGATTAAGGGGAGCATTAAGAGAAGATCCAGATGTAATTCTTGTAGGAGAAATGAGAGATTTAGAAACAATATCCATAGCAATAACAGCTGCAGAAACAGGCCACTTGGTTTTATCAACATTACATACAAATGGCGCAGCTAAAACAATAGATAGGATAGTAGATGTGTTTCCGCCATATCAGCAGCAACAGATAAGGGTTCAGTTGTCAGCTGTTATTGAAGCTGTTATATCCCAGCAGCTACTTCCAAAAGCAAGCGGCAACGGTAGAGTTGCAGCCCATGAAGTAATGCTGGCCACCCCAGCCATCAGAAATCTCATAAGAGAAGGCAAGAATCATCAGATAGACACAACCATACAAACAAGCGGAGCATTAGGGATGCAAACTATGGATACATCACTCATGAACTTATACAAGCGTGGTTTAATCACAAAAGAAACAGCTATCAGTCAGGCATACAACATGGATGAAGTAAAAAAGAAAATATAGATGCCCTAACTAACTTATATAAGGTAGGTGATTTTATGCGATACAAATACAAATCAATATCAAATGATGGTCATGAATCAGAAGGACTATATGTGGGAGACAACGAGGCTGGTTTAATAGCTATGCTCAAAAATAAAAACGAATTTGTAATATCCATCGAGCGTGATATACAAAGCGAAGCTCAGATTGAGTTATTTAAAAAGAAAGTAAAGAAAAAAGACCTGGCACTGTTTTGCAGGCAGTTTTATACCATGATAAGTGCAGGACTTGGCATAGTACCCTGTCTAGAGATACTGGTTGCACAAACTGAAAACAAGTCTTTTAAAAATGCAATAGCAGATACATATGAAGAAGTGCAAAAAGGCTCAACTCTGTCAGAATCAATGACACAACATAAAGATGTATTTCCGACTATACTGATCAGTATGGTTGAAGCAGGAGAAGTAAGCGGTAACTTAGATACCATTATGCTCAGAATGGCAGAACACTTTGAAAAAGAAAATAAAACAGAAAACAAAGTTAAATCCGAAATGGTATACCCTGCAGTTTTAGCTGTTGTTTCAGTTGCAGTAGTAGTGTTTATGTTAGTGTTTATAATGCCAACATTTATTGGAATGTTTGAAGGCAGCGGAACCGAACTGCCTGGACCTACAAAAATGTTGATAAATTTAAGCAATTCTTTGCAAACATATTGGTATATATACATGGCTGTAGTAATTGTAATAGTCTTTGGCATATCCATATACAAGAAATCAGAAGAAGGAACCAAGTTTTTTGACAGTCTAAAGCTGAGGTTACCCATAGTTAAGGGTACATCAACCATGCTTGTAACATCAAGATTCACAAGGACTCTGTCAACGTTGTTGTCATCAGGCATACCATTGATACAGGCAATGGAAGTGGTTGCCAAGGTAGTAAACAATTCAATTATTGAAGAAAGATTGTTGTCTGGAATAGAAAGCATTAGAAAAGGGGTTTCACTGTCAAGAACCGTCAAAGATGTAGGTATATTTCCACCTATGGTTAATTCAATGATAAAAATTGGAGAAGAATCAGGTTCTTTGGATGATATGCTCTATAAAACCGCTGACTTTTACGATGAAGAAGTAGAAGCAAGCATACAGAGGCTAACGTCTATGATCGAACCTTTGATGATAGTGGTAATGGGTTTAGTAATTGGATTAATAGTAATATCAATGTACTTGCCGATGTTTGATATGATGAAAACAGTGTAATAATTATTGGCTTTAATTAAATTTATATATAAAGCAAAAAAATAAAATAAAAAAATGGAGGAAGAGAGAATGATTAAATTGTTTACTAAAAAGAGAAATAAAAAAGGGTTTACGCTTATTGAACTGGTTGTAGTTATTGCAATATTAGGAATTTTGGTAGCTATAGCGGTTCCAAGATTAACTACTGCTAGAGCAAATGCAGCAGTTAATGCAGATTTGGCTTCTGCTAGAGCAATTGCTAGTGCTGTAGCGATATACGAGGCAGATACTGGTTTAGCAAACCCTGCACTTGCTGATTTGGTACCTGATTACCTCAATTCTATACCTAATTCAGCTGAAACAAATGCTGCTGCAACTATAGCCTATGATGCTGTTACAGGTCAGTTAACCGTGACTGTAGGCAATCAAGTAGTAACCCCTTAATTAACTGGTGCCTGGCACTTAATTTATTGGCACTTGAGTTAATAAATTATTGAAAGGGAGACCTTGACTAACGCTTAACTTAATAACTTGTTGAATGTTCATAAAAAATCAAATACCTTTACCAGATATATCAATTTAAGTATTGTACGTTGTCATAACTCATAAGATACACAGGTACACACTTAACATATAAAAATAATTAGTACCTATATTCTTTAAGTACATGTCCGGAAAAATTGAATTAATTATAGCTGTGGCAATACTAAGATATTTTTGGAAGAAGTATTGATGTATCAAGATGTTACCGTAACTAAATAGTAGTTGGTTATAGTAAACCAGTCAAAATTTATAGTAATAAGAAGGAACTAAATAGCATTGCTATTTAGTTCTTGCCACAATTTTTATAAACCTAATCCTTTGGTTTTAGGCACTTATATTTTATTTTTAATTTCGATTGGAAATGGAAATACAAACAATGCTGTATCTATTTTACTTACATAGTTTAGGGTTCAAATAAGTACCGGATATTTTTAAAATTTTAAAGTTTAGTGATTTTGGAGGCAGGTGTTTTTAAATGTCAAGAAAAATATTCAAATTAAATAGTAAAAGATCTGGCTCTGCTATGGTATTTGTCTTAATATTATTTTTAATTACTATGATTGTTTTTACCAGTGTGAATTTTATTTTTTCTTCTAATTTGAAAATGTCTGTTTCACAAGAAGAAAATTTAAGGGCATATTATTTAACACTTTCAGGAATTGATATTACTAAGTCTACACTTCTCAGTACTCTTTACGTAGATGCAGATGGTCTGGATAAAACCATGTTCGAAAAGATTAGAACGGATAATATAGCTTCACTTACTGACAGTATAACCATTGATGGTGAAGTTGTTGACATAGATGTTACTTATGATGATGCAGAAGACATAATCACAATAAATTCTACTGCAAATCTTAAGTCCGGCAATACTAAACATTTGGCTTTAGAGTTAGAGTTTTCTGGAAATCAATATAGAGAAAGATGGATCAGGTAACCTAGAAAGGGTGAAGAATAATGAAAAACAGAAAAGGGGTCACCTTATTAGAATTAATCTTAGCACTTGCCTTAATAAGTATTATCATAACCATAGGTACGAATATATTTATTGTTGGAAACAAAGCTCAAAAGGCTTTTATTTCTGAGGCTGATGTGCAAGCAAATACTAGGTTAGTATCAGAACAAATTAACAATATCACAAGATTTGCTACTAAGGTTCACACAATACCTCGTTCCAGCTTTCAGTATTCTAATGATGGAGTTCGTGACCCAAATACAAGCTATGTAGGTATCACAAAGGAAGGTCATTTAGTCCTTGATGAACCTGGTGAGCCAAGCCAACCAAGGAAGGTACAATATTTAGCTAAAAAGCAGGACGGTATTGATTATGAGATAGTATTTGACAAGGTGTTGGATGCTGATGGTAATGAAATGGATACTGTTTTATCATTTTCCATCGTTGGGAAAAGAGATGGAAAAATAGTAAGTGAAATAGTATCTAAGGTAGATATACTAAACTCCATTAATATTGATTATTTAGGAACCCCTAGTGACCCTGCGGTAGCTATAGCCTATAGTATGGTTGAACCGGGAAGTCAAGAATGGATTGAAATGTCTCCAGATGCTTATATTACATTAGTTCTTGACCAATCAGGAAGTATGGCATGGGACATGGATGGCAAGAGTACTTCTATCAACAATAATAAAAGGATTGAAATTCTAAAACAGAAATCTTTAAAAATGATAGATAGGTTAGCTGCATTGGATTTTAATATATATGTATCTATAGTACCATTTAGCAATAATGCAAATAATCCTAATGATTTTAAAAATTTACAGGATGCAGATGAATTAAACGAAGTTAAAGCTATCATTAATGGTATTAGCGCTAATGGTAGCACTAATACGGGAGATGGCATCAGAAGAGCTTATTATCAATTAAGAAATAAAGCAGATAGTTTAATTAGTAGCGGTAAAATTGATGATTATTCTGATATTACTCAACATATGATGATACTTGTTGATGGTGAAACTAATACTGAGACCAGAAAAATAACTGCAAGATATAAGGATTATTACTTTCTTTGGTTATGGCGGTGGGAAGTATCTGCTGAACACATCACTTATGAAGATGGAAATACTAATAATGATATAGTAGTCGGTAATAGAAGAACTGTATCTGTTTCAGATAATGACAATGACTATGTTAATTTTATAGGCAACAATTTAATTAAACCATACAAATATAATGACGAAGGTGAACAAAAACAAGCAATTAATACATTTGTCATAGGGTTTTCTAATTTGACTAAAGATCACAATAGTCTTCAAGATATTGGAAATGCAGTAACAGGAAAGCAATTTGAACATTTGGATGGTACAATGAAACCTTATGTTTTAGCTACTAATGCGGATGAATTGGATTTTGCTTTTGAACAATTTGAGTATGAGGTAGAAAATAGTTTATGGGTAATTACCAGACCACAATTGTTGCCATAGTTTAAAGTTATATTTATATAATAGGAAAGTAAAATGGGTGATTGTATGTTAAAAATTAAAAGAGGCTTTACTTTAATTGAGGTAATTGTTTCAATTGCTTTGCTTGGGATTTTAGCAGTTGCTTTTTTACCTTCCATATCAAGTCAATTTCAATGGCTTGTGGATACCAAGACTAATGTTACTCAAAAAGCTTTTGAAATACAGGCTGACATGGAGACCACCATTCAAGAAGTTGTAAAAGCTATGAACAGTGGAACAATCGATCCTACTGATTATACTTCTTTAGGTATCGTAGAAAAAACTGAAGTTAAGCTTTTTGAAGGCGATTTTAGCGGTTATACAGCAAGGCAGTATCCATCTGCATACAAGGTAGAAGTTTCTGATGGTGGAAATAAGAAGTTTGTCACTCTTGTTGGTAATAAAAGGCTACCGGAATTGCCGGTACCGGTAATAGAAACCATTAATCGAGTTTTTATTAAAGATGGCTCTGAATCGCCTGGTACTCATGAGTATTTTAATTTTCCTGATTTAAAGATTATGGCAAAATCGAATATGACTGCAAACCCGCAAAATAGCTTTAATAGATATAGAAGTGACTGGTATGTTTCCAAGCCAGGGTTTAATATACCGGTTCAAGATATATCAACTATAGATGAAGATAATGACTTTGGAAGAATATATCCTACATTTCCTGATGATTATATAGCTGTACCAATTTATTCTGAATTAGGAAGTGCTTACTCCTATATAAGTGCTACGGAGAGAAATATATCTGTAGAATTGAAAAATGATATTGTAAATAAGTATCCCGGCAGACATATTTTATATAGTATTACCCCTTTTGCTAAATCATTAAAGAAAGGCGGTACTTCTTCATTGTTGCCATTATATATATATGGGCCTAGTATAACATCAAATTTGGCTTTGCATTTAGATGCATCTACAATTAATATGATTGATAAATATAATGCCTCATCAAATCCTAATGGTACAATATTGTTAGATGGTGTAGTTTATAATATTAGAACATGGAAGAACAGCAACCCTTCATTAAAAACACCTGCTGCTAACAGGAATGCAGTTCAAACTACTTTGGATAATATGCCGGTACTTGTGAGAAATAATGACCCTGAAGATACTTACACTGGTTATGCAATACCGTTTCAAGAAGGTGAAATAAGTACAAGAGTTTGGAGCAGAGCTTTAGGTAACAAAAATAGTACAGTTGCTTCTATGGTTTCATCAAATTTAACAATAGGAGACAATTGGAGTGCATTTATAGTCATGAGAAGAATCGATGCACCAATATCACCTTCACTAGGTTCGATTATTGAGGGAAATGGCACCAATCCCTGGTCTATTAGTTGGATTGGAGATTTAGCAACTCCACATCTAGGGTTTACTCAAACGACCATTAGGTCTGAACTGTCTTCTACTCTTAACTTAGGCGAGTGGTATTTGGTTCGAATTACAGCCAATTCACCAAATCTTACTCTTGAAGCTAATAGCTTAAAGAAAGATAGCAACCATAATTTAACATCAATGGGTACTATAAACAGTATAAATACCAACAAGATCACAATACGATGGAATGGTGTAGAAATATCAGAAATTTTGTTGTATAACGCAAATATGATTTCTACTGATTTAGATGAAATAGAAGGATATTTAATAAAAAAATATAACCCTAACTAAATTTTTTCTGCTACATCAATAAAATGCACACATAATTGATTTTGTTTTAAATTAAGGAGGGAAACCAATGATACTAATAATCTTCATATACGGACTTATTATAGGCTCCTTCTTAAATGTATGTATATATAGGATACCAAGGGGTGAAAGTATTGCATGGCCAGGATCTCATTGTCCTGCATGCACTCACAGCCTCAGCTGGTACGATAACATACCATTGTTTTCATATTTAGTATTAAAAGGTAAATGCAGGCATTGTATGACTAGTATTTCAGCTCAGTATCCTTTAGTTGAATCATTAAATGCTGTGCTTTACATAATTATGTATGAGAAATTTGGATTTGGAGCAGATTTTATTTTCTATTCGCTGATATCTTCAGTACTTGTGGCCATAATTTTTATTGATTTAAAGGAAATGATTATTCCGGATAGTTTGGTGCTGTGTATTTTAGTTTTATCTGTTATACATAAAGCCATTAATTATTTTTTATATGGTATATCTCCGGAATTAATTGGCAGTTTCTTAGGATTGCTGGTTGCAGGGGGATTGTTCGCAGCTATTGTATTATTATCCTGTGGTGGTATGGGTGGGGGAGATGTCACCCTAATCGGTGCTTTAGGTTTTGTTTTAGGTGTTAAATACATAGTATTGAATATATTTTTATCATTTGTTTTAGGCGCAATTATTTCTATAGTTTTATTGGCTACAAAGATTAAAACACGGAAAGATCCTATTCCATTTGGACCATTTATTGTTTTAGGATTTTTTATAACATCTTTGTGGGGAAAGGTTATTATAAATTGGTATTTTAATATATTATTATAAGAGGTGATGACATTGGACTTATTTAATAAAAAAACGACTATTTCTATTGAATTCTGTTCGGATGAGGTAAAAGTTGTGGAAGGAAGGTATAACAAGAAGAATATTATTATTGATAAGAGTTTTTCAATACCTGTACCTGATGGATTATATGTAGATGGAGTTATAAAAGATATGGAACAGTTTTCATATGTATTACAAGATGGGCTGTCAAAGAATAATGTATCTCGTGGTGAAGTATATGGCGTAATAAATTCATCTAATATAATCATCAGAGAAATAAGGATTCCAAAGGTTGACGAAAGCAAGATTGCTTCGATTTTAAAATACCAGCTGGATATATATTTGCCTGTTGATCCTGAAGGCTATGTTGTTCAATATATTCCTCTTGATATTGTAGCTGAAGAAGGTGTTGAAAAACAAAATATTATGTTGGTAGGAGTACCTAAGTATATGGTCGAAACTCATCTTAATTTATTGAATAATTTAGGTTTGAAACCTGTAGTTTTGGATTATGCGGGCAATGCCATTCGCAAATTAATCAGTTTTAGCGATAACATAAATAGAGTGTATGACAATGATATTACCATTGCTTGTGTGGGTTTAGAACAGGAGAGCACTGCACTTAACATTACTCATAACGGACTAATGAGTACATCACGTGTTGTGAAGGCAGCGATAAGTTCTGCAGTTGATGAGACACCTTTTATGACATTGGATGATTCCTATGACCAGGATGTTGCCGTAATTTCCGGCATCAAAAGCAGTCTTGCAGTGATACTTGATGGAATTGATATGGTATTTAGGTACCATAATTCCAGAGAAGCAGATAACGATATTGAATTAGTTTTGATTTATGGAAGTTATTCTGATATTGATGGTATTGAGAGTCTCATGAGTAACTATTTAAATAGACCATCTGTCAAACTTATCAGTCTTGATAAAGTAAAATTTAACGGTGACCTGTCAAAGTATGCTAATGCGATTGGCGCACTAATAAGAGTAAATGGGGTGAAGTGATGAGTGATCTTAATTTTTTTGAACCCTATATAGAGAAACGGGAATTCAAGTTTAATAGAATGGTTTTGTTAAACACATTACTTATACTTTGTATAGCAGGTGTTGCAGCAAAAGGAGTATATAATCAATTCCATATAATTATGTTGCAAGGTCAGGTAGAGGGCAAGCGAGAAGTTTCTGAAGACCCTAAAACAGTGAAAAAGTATAACGAAATTAAAGAGCTCGAAAATGAGATGACAGTTTTTAAAGAAGAAGTAGACAAGATTATTGAAATGGACAAAAATATTGCAAAAACTGACATTGTAAGTGAAGAATTGATATCTGAAATTAAATCAAAGATGCCTGCAGATTTATTCATGACTAATTTTAGTGTAAGTGGCAGAGAAATGCAAATCTCTGGTGTTGCAAAGGATAGCTATTCTATAGCAGAATTTAGCAAAGGCCTTAAATTAATTAAGGACATTGAATCTGTATTTTTATCAAATATTAATAATAATAAAGAGGAAGGTAATTATAGTTTTATTTTAAATACTACTTTTAAGGAGGTTAATATTGATGAACAAGAAACCTCAAATCAGTAGAATTAATTTAAGGCCTCTTACTAAAAGTGAAAAGACATTGATCGTTTTGTTAGGAATAGTTATAATAGCCTATTTTTCAAATCGATTTGTATTTGTTCCTCAAGCTGAAAAAACCATAAGCTTAAAAACTGAAATTGTAGAACTTGACAATAAAATTGCTGATATGAACAATACAATAAAAAAAGAAGACAATATAAAAAAGGAATGGGAAATGCTGAAGAGAGAGAGAGAGGAAATATTAAAAAATTATTTTCCTGTTCTTGACCAGGCTCAGATAATATATCTGTTAAACGATTTGATTGTTGATGACAGAGTAGACATAAGTGATTTAAACTTCACTAATCCAACTGAAGAAACTTTGGGAGAAATGGCTGTTCAAAATATGAGTATTTCACTTCCGTATAGCGGCAGTTATGATGGAACAATGGAAATTATTAATTCTTTAGGTGCAAGTCCTAGAAGGATCGTAGTTGATAATCTAACTATGGATAGAGAAGGTGACTCTAATCTTTCAGGAAACATGACATTAAAAATATACAGTCTTGAAGGAATTGTGAAGACTGATCCGGATGTAATACATGTAGATACTGTCGAAGGCCACGGTAAAGATTCATTAATTGCTTCTTACGATGGATACAGCGATGCTTCTATATTTGGTGGAACTTACGGAGGATACGGCGATGCTGCTGCATATGGTGGAGCTTACGGAGGTTCTTACGGAGGAGGCAAATCAGGCTATGGTACTACTATAAATGATAGTGATTATGTTAAAGTGTATAAGCTTGATGACTTTGAAACCAGAAATTACAGCTTTATTCCATCAAATGAAAACATTAAAGGAAATGCTGAGCCTTCTACAATTAAAAAGTCTGGAAACTATTCTTTGAGATTTGAATACAATATGCTTGCAATTGGGCAAGAGAATAGAGCTTATGTTGATTTAGGACCCGGTATTGAGTTGAAGTTTCCTCCTGACACTATAAGTATGTGGGTTGATGCTTTTGGATATTCTCCTGGAACATTGGGCTTAAGGTTTAGAACTCAGGATGGTGAAGATATAGATGTAGTTGCTTCTAACGGTATATCCTGGTTAGGATGGTCTGAAGTAGAGGCTGCTGCACCACAGGATTTAGATTTATATCCATTGAGGTTGACTCATATATATTTTGAAATGCCATTTAACAGAGATGACATAGGAGTATTTCTAATCGACAAGCTTCAAGCCTTTTATCCTGTTAATGAAGATTCACATGGAAACAATCAGCCAATCTATGATTTCTATGTTGTTAAACCTGGTGACTCGGTAACAAGCATTTCAAGACAGGTATATGGCACTATAAATTATAAGAATGAAATTTTGATAAACAATAGCTTGACTGCCGGCGACATATTACCTGTAGGAAAAGTATTAGTACTTGTAAGGAGGTAGGGCGGATGAAAATTACAAATAGAATAATATCAATTTTGATAGTTTTGTTAATGCTTTTGAATTCTGGAACGGCCTCTGCTGAAACTGATAGCTTAAGCTATGAGGCCGGATATGAAGCAGGGTATGATTATGGATATGACAGAAGGGATAAAAAATTATCAGCAAATGATGCCTATTATAAATATAAAGATTCTCGAGCGCACCGTACTCTTAAAAAAAAGATAGAAGGCTACAAAGAAAGTGAATTTAGAAACGGTTTTATTGACGGATATATGGATGCTTATGATGATAAAGAAAATGAAAATCAAGATGTAGATTATGCTTTTGACCTTGGTAAAGCACTGGGAAAAATAAAAGGTGCTAAAGATTATTTGAATGGTAAAGACTCTGATTGGAGATCAGCGCTTCCCAATAGTACCAACATAAGCAAAATGTTTGAATTAGATAAACAAAGTTCATCTTATAGAGGTACATTTATTAAAAATTTTACAAATGGTTTTAATGAAGGGTATGCTGAGGCTTACGACGAAGCTGCCTACGAACCTTCTTTGGTGACATTGGAGCAAGGAGTCAAGGATGGTGAAGACGTTGGTATGATTGTTGGAGCTCCATATGGTGCTAAAGATTTTTATGCAGGTAAAGATTTAGATTTTAAAAGAGATTTGCCTTCAAGAAATGAAATTACAGAACAATATTCTTTGAATAATGATGAACTTGATTATGAGGATGGATTCATATCGGGATTTATAAGTGCATATGAAGAATCATATAATCAAGCATATAGAGAAGCAAATATGAGTGAAGGTTTAAAAAAGGCAACATTAGGTGTTATTCCTATTTCAGGGGGAGTGGTTGAAACTGAAGATAAAAGGTTTAAAGTGGATGTTCCTTCTGGAACATATTACCATGATGTAAACTTAAGTATTATTACTTCTTTTGATGTGAGGAAAACAAATTACAGCAATTTAATTAAAGCATCAGACAGTTATACTATTGAGCTTTCAAATTCATCCGGAAATATTGATGAAAGTAAATCTATAGAGCTTTCATTTGAATACTATGGAGATAAATTTAAGGGCGGTGTATACAGGCATGATGGCTCTAACTGGCTATATATACCAACAGACATTGAAGATGGCAAAATGAGCGCAAAGATTAACCCTAAAATATTAAATTCTAATGGCACAACATTTAGCGCATTTGTAGATGATAATACTGCAGCTTTCCGTGATGTATGGGGACATTGGGCAAATGACGAAATAGATGCCTATGTAAGACGAGGTGTTATCAGTGGCTACAGCGATATGACATTCAGGCCAGATAATAATATTTCAAGAGCGGAGTTTTTAACATTATTAAGCAGAGTTTATAATTGGAATATAAATACGTATCCTAGCAGTACGACTGTCTTTAAGGATGCTGGTACATTTGGCTATTATAGCAATATTATAAACTATGCTACTTATCATAACTATATATCTGGATATGCTGATGGTACATTTAAACCTGGAAATTTAATAAGCTATACGGAAGTTCAAACCATAATGAACAGAGTTTTATATTATGGAAATTTCAGATGGTCTGATATAGCTAATAAAATGCTTTACAAAAAAAAGGTACGTTCTAACAGCTTTAATAGTATGAACAATAAAATTACCAGAGCAGAGGTAGCCTATATGCTCTATAATACAACTGAGTGACAGTGAGGACAGTACTATCTGTCCCATTTACCCAGATGAATTTGGTCTAATTATTAGGGGCGCGCTCTTTTGTTAAAAGATCCGTCTCTTTTGTTTTATCGATTTTTATTAATAAAAAAGGACAGTGGGATGGAGTGGTATGCTTACCTTGGTAGACAGTTGAAATATTATGATTATTTTATTATAATCTATTTGCAAAATTTGTAAATTAATCACAAGAAAGTATAGGACAAGTTAATTTTTGTTAAATAGCAAATATTTAAAAGGTGGATTATAGAAAGTAGGAAATAATGAAGAGATTAATTAATATAGATGGTTTAACAATAGTAGAAATAATAGTGTCTCTTGCTATATTAGGAATTGTCATATGCCCTTTAATGTCTATGTTCATTTTTTCTCAAAAGCTAAATGATAAAAGTGAGACAGAGTATAAATCTATATTGCAAGCTCAAAATTACATGGAAGAAATACAAGCAATGAGTACTTTTGATACCGCTAATTATCAATTTAACATTGAAAACGATTACTATAAAAGGATAATAAATGAATCTGTAAATAATTACAGTACAGAAATAATTATTAAACCTGATAGCCGCAATATCATTTTTGATATTGAAATAGTTTTAAAAAAGGATGGACAAGTTATCAATCAACTGAAAGGAAGTAAGATATTTAATTAGGAATTTTTATGTGATGAGGTGTTGGTAGTTGTGAAAACGAATATCACTAGAAATCATGGTTCAGCTTTAGTTTTATTAATCATAACTATTTCAATAACTATGATGTTAGGTGCATCTTTATTAGTTGTTACTATGATGAACTATAAAATTAGTAAAGCAAATTCTGAAATAAAACAAGCATCATACATGTCTGAAACAGGCTTGAATAGTGCTTATGTTGATGCTTACGATTTAGTAAACAATGCAATTATTGATTCAGTTGAAAAGGTTGAGGAATATACTAAGATTTACCCTTTTAATTTTACTGAAGCTGAAAATTTATTTGCTAATAACTATAAGCTATTTATTACGACACAAATAACGAACGAAATAAATGACAATAATAATCCATATGTACAAGTTATAAATGTAGATAGGTTAGCATTCGGTATTGATAAATTAACTGTTTGCGTACAATCGAAATACTATACTGATACCAATGTATTAAAAAAATCATCAGTTGATTTAATAATTCAAGTTCCAGACTATAATGATGCAGTTAATAATACAATCGATATTTCTAATGTAATTAAACTAGAAAATTGGATACTGTCATATGAATAATATTAATAGGTTGCATTTATTAAAGAGGTGTTTTAATGTATGAAAGAAAAAAATGGATTTACATTGGTAGAACTATTAGTTTCAATTGTTTTATTTAGTATTATATTTACATTAATCATATCTGTTTTCTTAGTTAATTTTAAAAACTATAAAACTATTAAAAATGACATGGAACTTCAATTTCAAGCTCAATATATTTTAACTTTTATGTCTAATAAAATTATGGGTTGTAAATATATTGAATTAGCTAGGCTAAATACTTCAAGCTACTTAAAAAAATCAAACGAGAAAAGAATTAACAAAATTTCATTTAGATATGGATCAGATGCAGCTGAATGCTATATTTTTGAAAATAAAAACAATAAAATATCATATGGTAATGGCTTAGCTTCAAGTAATGCTCTTGTAGAATTAGGTAATTATGTAGGTGAAATTTACGCATGTCCTATTCCTGAGGGAGAAATCTTTAAAAATGCAAAGTCTGTAAGGATTAGACTTGTTCTTTTAAAGGATAGTAATACATATCAAGCAGAACAAATAATATTTATGAGAAATAACTGAAAAAGCCTCTGTTTTATAAATAAAATTTGGATAAAGCCAATAAATACATTGACAAAAGTTAAATTAATTAATACAATAAGTAATGGGATAATTGCCATTGCTTTTTAGTGACCCTAGGAGGAAAGCTAATGAGAAACAATAGTGGTTTTACTCTAATTGAATTGTTTGTTACGATTGCGGTAATTAGTGTCGTATTGGCTATAGCCATCCCAAAATTTGATATAGATTTTGGATATATGGACAAAATGGCAAGTGAATTTGTTATGGATGTTAGATTTATACAAACAGAACATATGAAAGCAGCAGATTCAAATTATGAAATAAATATTTTCAAGAATATGAATACATATGAAGTAAGACAAAATTTAAACGTTGAAAAAGTAGTCCGGTTTAAAGATAGGTTCTCTATTATGTATAATAATGGTGGTACTATTAGTTTTACCAATACTGGTGCACCTATCAATGCAGGTACTTTAACAATTACCGATAAAAAGACAATGGAAACTAAGAAAATTTCGATTGTTCCAGGTACGGGCAGAACAATAATCTTGGAATAAGCAGCATTTTGCTGGTTATAATATACACAAAGGAGGAGACAGTGAAGTATGATTTCAGCAAGTGATTTTAAAAAAGGCATTACAATGTCTTGGAATAATGGGTTATGGCAAATTATAGATTTTCAACATGTTAAACCAGGAAAGGGAGCAGCTTTTGTTAGAGCTAAATTAAAAAATGTAATATCTGGGGCTATAAGAGAAGAGACATTCAATCCAACTGAGAAGTTTCCTAAGGCGCATATTGAAACTAAGGATATGCAATATTTATATAATGATAGTGAGTTATATTATTTTATGGATACAGAAACTTATGAACAAATTCCGTTGAATCATGATCAGGTTGCGGAGGCTATCGTATATTTAAAGGAAAATGAAATTGCACAAATGAGGTTTTATGAGGGTAAACCATTTGAGGTTACGGCTCCAAATTTTGTTGAACTAGAAATTACAGAAACAGAGCCTGGCTTTAAAGGTGATACAGCAACAGGATCTAATAAGCCTGCAACAACTGAAACTGGTGCAGTTATTCAAGTACCACTTTTTGTTGAGATAGGAGATAAAGTGAAGATAGACACCAGAACTGGTGAATATCTATCAAGAGTATAGGAGGATATATTTATGGATTTTTTATATGAAAAAATATCTTATTTAAAGGGATTAGCTGATGGATTAGACGTTAAGTCTGATACTAAGGAAGGTAAGCTATTTAACGCAATGTTAGAAGTAATTGAAGAAATAGCTGATGGAATGAGTGACATAGTTGAAGAGCAAGAAGAAATGAATGAGTACTTAGATTTATTAGATGAAGATTTAACAACTATTGAAGAAGAAATATTTGATGATGTTGAAATAGACGAAGATGATGATTATGATTTTGATGATGATTATTATGACGATGATTATTATGATGATGATTATGATGACAACTGTGATTGTTGTGAAACTCTTCCAGAAGAAGACTAATAAAAAGATATTAATTTAACAGCAAACTTAAAAAGCATTTATTTTTATAAATGCTTTTTTTTATGTAGAAATGGACTAAAAATTATTTTTCTGAAAAACTTGACATTAGTATAGTACTATAGTATATACTATAGTAAGAGGTGAAGATCATGAAGAAAAAATTTTTTAACTATGTGATACCTTCGGTTATAGCTATGTGGATATACTCTATTTACACAATGGTTGATGGTATATTTGTTGCTAAGGGAGTTGGTGAAAATGCTTTAGCATCAATAAATATAAGTATGCCTATAGTAAATTCTGTATTCGCATTAGCAATTTTGTTTGCAGTAGGTTCGTCTACTATTGCTTCAATACACTTAGGCAATAAAGAAAAAAATAAGGCGAGCCAAGTTTTTACAAATAATATGGTAATCTTGATTACAATTTCTATAATAATTACAACAGTAGTATTGTTTAATCTTGAAAAAATTTCTTATTTTTTAGGAGCAACACAGAAAACTATATTGTATGTTAAAGAATACTTAGGTATCATATCACTGTTTAGTGTATTTTCTATGTTGGCGTATTATTTTGAAGTTTTGGTAAAAACTGATGGTTATCCAAGGCTAGCAACTATTGGTGTTTGTATTTCTGCAGTTACAAATATTTTTTTAGACTATGTATTTGTAATAAAATTAGGTTATGGTGTTAAAGGGGCAGCTTTTGCTACTGGGATATCCCATGTTGTTGCGTGTATAGTTTATTTATGGCATTTTATTAAAGTTGATTCTAGAATTAAGTTTACAAAATATAAGTTCGATTTAAATATTATAAAAAGAACCATCCCTCTTGGAGCTTCTGATTTTATAACAGAATTTTCATTGGGATTTACAATTTTTATGTTCAATAGGATAATTCTTAAGAATATAGGAGACGCAGGTATTGTAACCTATACAATAATTATGTACGTAAATATGATTGTTTTAATGACTATGGCTGGGATATCGCAAGGTATGCAGCCGTTGGTAAGTTATTATTATGGAAGAGATGATAAAAAATCTTACTCTTTTTTCCTTAAAAGTGCCGTAAAGGCTGCGGTATTTATTTCGTTAGGCATTTATGTTATTGCAATGATTTTTGCTAAGCAAATTAATGGTATTTTTATTAGTGCTTCAGAGATAGAATTACTTAATTATTCAGTAGGGGCTTTTAGGATTTATGTTACTGCATATTTGATTGTTGGATTAAATATTGTTATTATAGGGTTTTACACGGCTATTGAAAAACCTTTATATTCAATGGTTTTATCAATTGGAAGAGGTTTTGTAGTTATTAGTTCATCACTATTATTGATGACATCTTTATTGGGTGAGAACGGTATATGGATTTCATCGTTTGTTTCAGAAGCAATATGTTTATTAATAGGAAGTGTAATTTTCATAAGATTCTTCTTTAGTGATTTATTCATTGAAAACAATGCAAAGAATGCAGTAATTGAGAATTTTAAATAAATTTTTAAAAAAAAAGTTTCCTAATTTATAAAATAATCTGGAAACTTTTTTTTTATGGCCAAATTTCATCTGGATCAACACCAAATATTTGAACTACTTCAAATAAATCACTATTAGCGATATCCTTTGGGGTAACAAGCCATGAACCATCTGAATCTAGATCATAACCGTTTTGCATAAAGGGATACCAAACTAAATGCGAACATTGGGTTCCTTTAATTTTATCTATATCAGGATTTTTTTTGCTTGCAAGTCCTATCAATAATCCATAAGGTATATCATACATATGTTTTTTTGAAAAATCGGATATTTCATTTAATTTTTCATCAGATGTATCTTTTAATCTAAGCATTATAAAAGAAGGATACATTTTCCACTTTTTAATATTTTGGTATTGTGAATTTTGACCTAGAATTACAGCTTCCAAAGTTTCTCCTTTTCCAGCATCAGTAACAATACCTGCATGACCATGTCTCCAACCAATGGAGTGTGTCGCCTTTGTAATTAATACATACCCATTTTTATATGGAGCTAAATTAAAACCATATTTGTAGTTTCCTTTATTGTCAACAAAGGATTCTTGGTTAGTAATTATCCCTATCTTTTCACATTTAATATTTTTTTTTGCAAAAAAATTATATTGAAATTCTTGTATGTCATTTATTCCGGTTTCTTTATTTTTAAGAAGTTCATCTATTGCAACTTTTCCTAGACCAGTTTGATAAAATAATGTTTTATAATCACTTTCAGTCAATGCATTTTTTGATAGAATTGGATTTAAATCTATTTGTTCATACGTAGGCTGAGTATATCCTTGTGGTTCAATTATTATATTTAATATATATATGGTTGTAAATGCTGTTAATATTAATATAAACAAAAATAATATTAGCTTTTTTTTCTTCGAGTATTGTTTTTTTTCATTTAACAAATTATCACACCTATCTTTTTCACTATATAGTAGAGATATTATTATCTAATATAATATTATATAACATTTAATTCTAAATATAAACTGAAAAATTTTCAAATTAAGAAAAGTAATCTGTTATTATTACTATTTATGTGTTATTATATTGTATAATAAAAAATTTACTGGGGGTAAATATGAACAGAAATAAGAGTAAACACAAGAATATGACAAGAATAGTATGCTTGATAATAGCACTAGGAATGATTCTTTCTGCATTTGCATCAGGACTTTTAATGTTCTTTAACTAGATTGGAGGTTATTATGAAAAATATTGTAGATAGACTAAATAAAGAAGAATTGCAATATAGTGAAGTGGAACGTCCTTTATATCACAAAAACTGTGCTGAAATTTTATTACTTAGTGCGAATGAAAAACATGACCTAGGTCTCGACGATAGGTTTGTTAAAGCAGTGTGCCCATTTGGTGGAGGATTACAATCAGAAAAAACATGTGGGGCATTGCTTGGTGCTTTAGCTGCTGTTGGAATTATGTATTCTGAGGACAAACCTAGTACTAATGATAAAATGAAAGAAATCTCAAAGCAACTTGTAGAAGAGTTTGAAAAGGAATTTGGCAATACTGATTGCTCATATATCAAGGAACACCACAGAAGTGAAACAGAAGGATGTAATCCTGTAAAAATAAGAACCGCTGAAGTTTTTGAAAGAGTAATTAAGGAACAATCATAATTATTTTTAATTATGTAAAATAGTAGGTGTATGAATGGATTATTTTGAGTATCTAAAAAACGTAAATGGGATAGAATTAAACGAACAACAAAGACAAGCTGCCTTGTTTAATTATGGGAATGCATTAGTGTTATCAACTGCAGGATCAGGTAAAACAACCGTAATAATAGCTAGAACAGGAAGGCTTTTATATGAAAACAAGTGCAGTAGAAAAATTCTTACTATTACATTTTCTAAAATGGCAGCAATGAATATGAAAAATAGATTTCAAAGTTATTTTAAGGAGCAATATAGGCGTAATGTTGAATTTGCAACTATCCATTCGTTTTCATATAAAATAGTACGAGATTTCTTTAGAAAAAAAGGTATAAGTTTTGAGATACTTAAAAATAACTACCAAGTATTAGGAGAGATACTTAAATCCCATTATTCTCAATCATATTTTAACTATGTTAGTGATGAAGAAATTGAGGCTTTATCTTCTGCAATTGGGTATGTAAAAAATATGATGATAGATCCAAAAAATTATAAGGATTTTGGAATTGAAATAAAAGAATTTGATAAGCTATTTGAGAAATACAGTATTTTTAAATCTCAAAATAAATTAATAGATTTTGATGATATGCTTGTTTATGCATATAAAATTTTATTAAAGTCAAAATATTATAGAGATAGTGTAAAAAGTAATTATCAATATGTACAAATTGATGAGATGCAAGATACTTCTAAAATTCAGCATGAAATTATTAAGCTTATTTCTAATGATAATCTTTTTATGGTTGGTGATGATGACCAAGCAATATATTCGTTTCGGGGCAGTTATCCAGATTTTATGCTTGAGTTTAAGAATATTTACAAAGATGGCAATATATTTTATTTAGATAATAACTACAGATCTGATAGAAATATTGTTGAGAGTGCAAAAAACTTTATTGAAAAAAATAAAAAAAGATTTAAAAAATCAATTCATACAGACAATCCTAAAGAAAATACTATCAATGTAATGAAGTTAGATAATAGAAAGGAACAATCGAAACTAGTAATTAAAGAGGTTTCAGATTGTATTGCTGAAACTGATGGTACTGTTGGCATATTATATCGGTATAATATGTCTGCCATGATTCTAGCTAATAGTCTTTATGAGAATAGTATTGATTTTTATATCAAAGAAGATAAAACTAAGTTTTTTAATAGCTTTGTATTAAATGATGTAGTTGCATTTTTAAATTTAGCGTTAAATCCTAAAGATAGAGAATCATTTGCTAGAATATATTACAAAAGCTATACTTATTTTACTAAAGGAATGTGTCAAATGGTACTTAACAGTCCACGTGAAGACTTAAGTGTTTTTGATATATTAGATAATTGTTCTGACTATGATTATTATGTTTATGATAGAATAAAACAGTTTAAGACAGATATAAATTATTTAAATAAGCTTAAGCCCAATGAGGCTGTTAGATATATAAAAATGGGTTTAGAATATATGAGTTATCTTGAAAGAATGCAGGAAGAAGGTAGAAATAATTTATCTAATTCCCTTCATATATTAGAGATTATTGAAGAAATCGGCTCGTATTGTTCCAATATCAAGGAATTTATTAATAAAATATATAGCTTACAAGATGTAATAAAAAATGCATCAGAAAATAAGAATGCAAGAATTACTTTATCTACTATTCATGGCGCAAAGGGTCTAGAATATGACTATGTTTTTATGTTAGATAATTTAGATGGTGAATTTCCATCTGATGTTAAGGGTATCAATAAAGAAGCATATGAAAAAGCATTAGAAGAAGAACGAAGAATTTTTTATGTTGGTATGACGAGAGCGAAGAAAGTTCTCAATATAACAGTTCCAGGAGTGCCATCACTATTTATAAATGAATTAATGCAGACGAATGCAAGGGAAGTAGATTATAATTTAAAAATAGGGCAAAAGATTAAGCACAATAAATTTGGAAATGGTGTTATTGTAGACATAACGAATGGCACTATATATATAAAATTTGTTAATGGAAAGGCAAGAAACTTTGACATAAAAACAACTTTAGAAAATAAAATAATTCAAATACTATAACTATACACAGCGTACACTTAAAAACTTGTAGAATATGTATTATACATCAATTTAAAATTATATAAATAGAAAACTCAACAATTACAATGTTATTATTTTGTACAAAATAAAAAAGGAGGAAATATGTACTCGAATCCATTATACAGACCACCAAGTGAAGCTCACAGTCTAATAATTCAAGTTACTGAAGGCTGTTCACATAATAAATGTAAATTTTGCTATATGTATAAATGTAAACAATTTAGAAACAAAACAAAAGAGGAATTAGTTGAACATATAAAATGGTTAAAAAGGTATGATGTATCACCAGAAAGGATATTTCTCGCTGATGGGAATGTGCTATGTTTAAAAACAGATAAAGTATTAGAGATTTTAGAAATGACTAAAAAAGAATTTCCTACAGTTAAGCGTATTAGCTCATATTCAGGACCATTAGATTTACTTAGAAAAACAGATGAAGAATTAAAAGCTATAAGGCAAGCAGGATTAGAACTCCTTTATATGGGTGTAGAAAGTGGTTCGGACAAAGTTCTGTCATTTATGAACAAAGGCGTAAACCAGCAAGAAATGATTGAAGCAGGACAAAAGGCAAAAAAAGCAGGGTATAAATTATCATGCATGATAATTTCCGGACTAGGTGGAACAGAACTAATGAAAGAACATGCTGTCGAATCAGCTAAAGTTATTTCAGCTATTAATCCAGACTATTTTTCATTGCTAAGATTAGTAGTAGAAGAAGAATCAGAATTAGCAGACGAAATAAAAAAAGGTAAATTCCATCTGGCTTCACCACTTCAAATTTTAGACGAAAATATAATAATGCTTGAAAACATGGAACTTAAAGATTGTATATTTAGGGCTAATCATGTTTCTAACCATATTAATCAAGCAGGTACATTAAATAAGGATAAAGAAGTATTAATACAAAGATTAAAACAATTCAGAGATAGTGATGATTTTAAACCGATGACTTTTAATACTCTTTAATATATTGAAACTTATTGAGTATGATTTTTGTTTAGATAAAATAAGTTATATTGATAATTCTAGCTCTATAGGTAATAAAAATAATTACTTTAATATATAAAAAAATGTTTGAAAAATTATCCAAATAGACATATAATAAAATACGATTTACTATAATATATTATGAGTAACATATACAAAGGAGTTGTGATATGAAGCTCTACATTAGCACATTTGGTGGATTTGATATCAAGGTTGATAATCAATCAGTTTTGAAAAGATCTAGCAGAACATACAAGTTATATAAACTATTTGAATATTTTATCACCTTCAGAAATAAAAAGTTATTGCCAGAGACAATAATAGATAACCTTTGGACTGACAGTGAATCTAGCGACCCCAAAAATGTATTACGTACACAGATATTTAGGTTAAGGCAAATAATAAAAACATTATATCCTCAAGATTTAGATGAAAGAGATTATTTGTCTATAAATTTTCTCAATGGTTATTACTGCCTCGAGACGGGTGAAAATGCAATTCTTGATTTAGATGAGTTTGAAGATCTAATAAATCAGGGAGATTTAGAATGTAATAAAAACGATGAAAGTGCTATAGCATTATATGAAAAAGCTTTAAATATATATAAAGGATTATATTTGTCAGATAATGCATATGAAGTTTGGTTAGTTCCTGCTAGAAATTATTATCAGCGTTTGTACTTGAAAACTTTGTACAAGCTGATTGATTTACTTAATGAAAAAAATGATAATGAATCAGTCATTGAATTATGTGAGAGGTCATTGCTTTTAGAGCCATATGAAGAAAATATTCATATAGCGTTGATGGAAGCAATGATTAAGATTGGTAAAAACAAAAGTGCTATTGACCATTATGATTATGCAATAAACTTACTTGAAAAAGAAATGGATATTAAACCTTCTACCAAGTTCATAAATTCACTAGACAAAATGCAAAATAGTATTACACAAAAAAACGACATTGATTTTTCAGAAATTAGTGATAAACTTGACTTTGGAGAATCTACGGGTGCTATTAATTGTAATATAGAACATTTTAAATTTCTATTTAATATACAGAAAAGCAAATCCCAAAGAAAAAATGAATATGATTATTTAAGTATTATTACGTTAACTGGGATGGAAGAAAAAAACAAATACCTGGATGCTTCGAGTAGATTGACAGATGATTTGATTAGATTATTAATGTTTTCATTGAGAAGGGGAGATATTTTTACGTTTTGGAATGATAATCAAATATTAATAATGCTCCATAATGTTAGGGGAGACGGAACAAAGAAAATTGAAGAAAGAATAAGGACGAACTTTAAAAAATACACCAAGATTAGCGACAAAAATTTATACATAGATTTTCAACCATTAGTATTAGAAAACACATTAATATAGCCTTGAATTATCGAGGCTTTTTTTGTAATCAAAATGTAATTGAAATGAAATAAAAATGTAATTGATAAGAAATAAAAATGTAATTGGTATCATATATAATAAGGGAGTAGAAAAATAATTCTTGTATTAAGATAACTCAAATAATATCGGTGGTGATAAAATGGAGTACCCTTCAATAAATGATTTCTATCTAAAATTCAAAGCAATTTATAATGAAGATGGAAATTTTGTGGATTATATACTAGTTTACATAAGCGAAACATTTAATATTGCAACTGATATTATTCCAGAAGAATTAATTGGAAGGAAGATTTCTGATATCGTAATATATGGCGGTGATAAACTGTGTTTGAAAGAACTATACTTTAATATAATTCCTAAGAATAGTGGCAAACATGAAATATATATTAAAGAATTAGGGCGTTGGTACTTAGTCAACATATACACCGATAAAAGTCTTAGAAGTAATAGCGAAGAAACTATGATAATGTATTATAGCGATATGACAAGTATTATTAATAATACAGAATATCAGTTAAGTCATCCTGGAAGCTTGAAAAATAATATTTATTATTTTAAAGATATAGAAAGATTGAGCTGTAAGGATAAATTAACTGGATTATATAATAAAAGTTTTTTAGATGAAGAAATAGCAAGGCTAGATACAAAAAGACAGTTACCTATAAGCGTAATTATGGGTGATATAAATGGGCTTAAGTTAATTAATGATGCATTTGGTCACAGCATGGGCGATAATGCTCTAAAAAAATCAGCTAGGATAATGATGAACTCTTTTAGAACAGAAGATATTATAAGCAGAATCGGTGGAGACGAATTCGTTGTTATTTTACCTAAAACAACAGAAGAAATAGCCTCTTCAATAGTTGATAGGATAAAAAATAAGTTTGAAAATAATCCTTTAGATTTTATAAAGTTAAGTATAAGCTTTGGAGTTGCAACTAAGCAAGTAGCATCTGAAAACATACGAGATGTCTTGAAAAAAGCTGAAGAGAGAATGTATTTCAAAAAACTTAAGGAAAGCAAAGAAGCTAAGTTATCCATGATTAAATTTCTAAAAAAGAATTTAGAAAGCATTACATTTGAAACAAAAGCTCATTATGAAAGGCTAAAAGAATTGAGTTTAATGATAGCAAATGAACTTGGCTTATCAGATATAGAGAAAAGCAAGTTAAACCTACTCTGTGAATTTCATGATATTGGAAAGGCTGGTGTTTCAAGAGTAATACTTCAAAAAGAAGATACTTTGAATAACGAAGAATGGGAAAATGTAAAGAGGCATAGTGAAATTGGATATTATATAGCAAGAGAATTTAAAGATACATTGCAAGTTGATGAACTAATCCTTGTTCATCATGAACGTTGGGATGGCAAAGGCTATCCAGGACTTTTAAAAGATGAAGAGATTCCTATTGAAGCTAGAGTTTTTGCTATAGTAGATGCATATGATGCAATGGTTAATGATAGACCATATAAAAGTAGGATGTCAAATCAAGAAGCACTTAGAGAAATATCGGAGAAGTCAGGAAGTCAATTTGATCCTAATATTTCTAAAATATTCATAAATTTAATGGAAAATAAGGAACAAATTGTATAATTTACTATAAATGTAGAACAATATAGTCAAAAGTTTATAATACGTATAAATAAGTGTTTAGAATTACTGTTTTGAGGTATAAATTCTATAATGTATTATAAATTAAAAATAAATATATGGGCAAACCTAATGAAAATTAGGGACGCAAAGCTAGAAGTCTAATGTATGTAATAAAATTACTACTACGATGGTTCGGCTGCAAAATAATTTCAAATTATCTTGCAGCCTTTTTTATTACAAAAATAATGAGTTACATGTTTACAAAAACTAATTAACTTGGTAGTTCCAACTAGCCTAAAAAGGGAAGTTGTTTCTATATATTAATAATGGAAATAAGAAAGGGGGTGTACTTAGTTTAAATGATTATTAAGAATTTGATTAAACCAAAGGAAAAATCTTTAAATGAAACAAAAATTTCGAAGAAAGGAGGACAAATCATGAATAAAACTAAAATGTTCAAAAAAGTCATATGTCTTGTAATAGCTTTGATGATGTTAATGCCTAGTATGCCGAGTAGTATAGTGAGTGCAGCTGCAATACCTGGAGAAGAAGGCGTAGTTACTATGACTGCAGGTCCAGATATAAACGCACCAGGATACGATTCTAATGATTATCCTGGATTTGGAAACCAAGGACATGTGAGAATGACTAAGTCAGCAAAGTGGTATGATAAAGCAAATGGAATAGCAGAAGTTACATTTAATGTTAGCGGAACACCTGTAAAAGAGGGCGTTGATGCCATTATGGTGGTAGATAGATCTGGCAGTATGGGATATGACATTGATCCTATTTGTATAAATCCAGAACATAGCACATGTGGTGGAGAGATAATTTGGACAGATGATGGAGGTACCTGGGATGATACGTTTTGGTGGGGCGAAGAACAATATCAGAGAAAACTTGGAACTTGTGTAGATTGTGGTGCTACGTATGAATTTATATCTATTCGTAGCCGTGGCTGGTTTTCTAGTTGGAGTTCATGGACTACACCTGAACCAACTGTCTGTTCACAGGAATTTGATTCGTTAGGTAATAAGATTACTGACAAAACAGACTGTATCATAGCTGATACTCGATTAGAAGTAGCACAACAATCAGCTAGAAATTTTGTAAATACAATGTTTGCTAATGATGATGATGGTCAAGAGTCACTTCATAGAGTAGGTTTAGTATCTTTTAATAATGGTGTTGATTCTACTTATAATGCACCTTTGACTGGCGTAGGTGGTAAGAATACCCTTATTAACACGATAGGTACATTGTCTGCAAATAGTGGTACAGATTATAATGATGCTCTTCAAGCTGCTATAGATATGTTAGAAGCGCGTACAGGGGAAGATAGGAATCGTCCTGCCTATATTGTATTTTTAACTGACGGTAAGCCAGACCCATCTGATCTTACAGGAAGAGTTCAAGCGGATGCAATAAAAGCAAGTCCTTATAATGCTACAATATATTCAATCGGATTAATGATGGATGAACAATATTATGATAATCTTGAGTATATTGCTTCAGATCCAGATGACAAGTATTTTTACCCTATAACAGCTCCTAGTGTATTAGGAGAGGTGTTCTCTTCAATTGCTGGTCAAACTAAAATTGCTGGAACAAATGCGTCAATAGATGATGCTATTCAAACAGTAAACTTTAACGGAACTGTTATTAGTGCGGTAGCTACTACAGGTGATTCATCAATATCATATCCTAATGTTGGAAGTGTTAATTGGGATATTGGTGATATTACAAAAGGTGGCTCATCATTAACAGTTAAGATTAAGATGAATGATAGCATATTACAGGATCCTGATGCAAGGGGATTATATGATACAAACGCTGGACCTGCTATTTTAAGCTACACCAATTTCTTGGGAAACTCATGTATTCAAAAAGTAGAAACACCAAAATTGCCTAGAAATGCATGTTCTATTAATATAGTATATTATCTTGTAAATGAAAATGGGGATCCTATTTCTAAGGATTCTAATATTACAGGAGTAGTTGGATGGGATAACAAAGAAGTTTTAAATAATATCGTTTATAATGACGGAATTAGTGAATTGTTACTTCCAAATCATCCTTATACTATAAATGCAAGCATTCCAACATTTTTAGATGATGATAATACTTTATATACATATGTGCCCGAATCAGCAGGAAGAAGTGGTAATCCAACTACATTAGCTAGTCCGGTTACGGTAACAATGTCAGAAGATGG
>CAXXFT010000046.1:0-104895 GCA_963675125.2 uncultured Sedimentibacter sp. | reverse complement strand
TCTATATATAAAAGATGATTGTTCCACTGATAATACAATGAAAATAATATTGGAATATGAAAATAAATATAGTGATAAAATAAAGGTTATAAAATCAGAGATAGCTACAGGATCTGCCAAAGATAATTTTTTTAGTATGTTTAAGTATTCTAAAAGTGATTATATGATGATGTGTGATCAAGATGACGTGTGGTTACCAAATAAAATTGAAGTAACTTATAAAAAAATGAAAGAAGCAGAGTTGAAAAATAACGATATACCATTACTTGTACATACAGACTTAAAAGTGGTAGATGAAAATTTGAATTTGATTTCTGATTCGCTGTTTAAATTGCAAAATTTAAATAGTGGTATGGATAAGTTGAATAATTTATTGGTTCAGAATATCGTTACCGGATGTACAATTATGGTTAATAGAAAATTACTTAGCTATATAAATACAATACCTCAACATGCTGTGATGCATGATTGGTGGCTTGCACTTATTGCATCTGCTTTGGGAGAAATTGTTTTTATTGAGGATGCTACTGTGATGTATAGACAGCATGTGAGTAATCAAGTTGGTGCGAAAGATGTTAATAGCATAAAATATGTATTAAATAGGCTCGGAAATTTGAAATCAATTAAAAATCAATTATAGATACTTATGCGCAATCAGAAGAACTGAGGATTTTAGTGGGGGATTATTTATGTATATCGAATTATGTGATAGTAAATCAATATGCAACCTTACCTAAGACTAATAAACTTGAAAGAATGCGATTTATAGTAAAATATAAATTTGTTAAGAATGGTACAATGAGAGTACTTGGACAGTTAGTGTTTTGTTGATTGATGACCTTGTAGATTAATGTTTAATAAATTGGTATTTTTATGGTATTTATTCGAATTTTGTTGTAATTTGATGATAGTATGATATACTATATAATGGCTTAGATAAAATATAAATTTGTGTGGGGAAACTATGGAAAAAATTTTAATAACAGGATGCAATGGGCAACTAGGACTTGAACTTAAAAATAAACTTAAAAGTAAATATGAATTAATACTGACAAATAAATTAAGTTTAGATATTACAAATGAAAAAGAGGTCATTGAGTTTATAAAAGAAAAAACTCCAGATATTATAATTAATTGTGCAGCATTTACAGCAGTTGATTTGTGCGAAGACAGAGAAACAGATGCATATAAAGCAAATGCCATAGGACCTAAAAATCTAGCTATAGCGGCTAAACTAGTAAATGCAAAGCTAGTTCACATATCCACTGACTATGTGTTTGATGGTGAAGGTATAAAGGATGAAAATGGTGTAATAAGACCTTATGTAGAATCAGATAAGCCAAACCCACAAGGTACATATGGTATGACAAAGCTCGCAGGTGAAAAATTTGTTGTTGAAAACACAAACGAATTTTTTATCATTAGAACGGCGTGGTTGTATGGGGAAGGCAAGAATTTTGTAAGAACTATGATAAATTTATCAAAGACAAATGAAGAAGTTAGAGTAGTCAATGACCAGATGGGTAGTCCAACAAGCACAGCTGAGTTAGCTAGTATGATAGAAAAGCTGATAGGAACAGAAGCATATGGTATATATCATGGTACATGTGAAGGTTGTTGTAGTTGGTATGATTTAACATGTGAAATATATAGATTTCTAAGTATAAAAACTAGAATAATTCCAGTTAAAACAGAAGAATTTCCACGACCAGCTAAAAGACCGAAGTATTCAGTATTGGAAAACAAAAAATTAAATGATTTAAGTATATATAGATTTAAAATATGGAAAGATGCATTAAAGAATTATTTAGATAGTGAAATTATAAAACAATAAAAGGAGAATTGATATGAAAGGTATTATATTAGCAGGTGGTTCGGGAACTCGTCTATATCCTATAACGAAACCAATTTGCAAGCAGTTATTACCAATATATGACAAACCGATGATTTATTATCCATTGTCAACGCTTATGCTAGCTGGAATAAAGGATATTCTAATAATTTCAACAGAAACAGATATTCCTAGTTTTCAAAGTCTATTTGGCGATGGAAGTGGGTTAGGATTGAATATATCATATGAAGTTCAAAAAGCACCTAATGGACTAGCAGAAGCATTTATAATAGGTGAAAATTTTGTAGGTAATGATAAAGTTGCATTAGTATTAGGTGACAATATATTTTATGGAAGAGGTTTTACACGAACACTAGAATCTGCTGCAGCTAATGAAAATGGAGCAGTAGTGTTTGGATATTATGTAAAGGACCCTACTTCTTATGGAGTAGTTGAATTTGATAATAATGGACATGCTATATCAATAGAGGAGAAGCCAAAGCAACCAAAATCAAATTATGCAGTACCGGGGTTATATTTTTATGATAATGATGTAATTCGCATTGCAAAAAATATAAAGCCATCAGCTAGAGGTGAATTAGAAATTACAACTGTAAATGATGAATACCTAAAAAGAGGTAAGTTAAAGGTAGAAATATTTGGCAGAGGAATGGCTTGGCTAGATACAGGTACTCACGATAGTTTGTTGGAAGCAAGTAATTTTGTTGACACAATACAAAAACGTCAAGGTCTCTATGTTGCGTGTCTTGAAGAAATTGCCTATAAAAAAGGATATATAACAAAGGATAAACTTATAGAACTTGCACAGCCAATGCTGAAGACTGAGTATGGCAAATATCTGATTGATGTTGCTAATGGTTTATAAAATATAATAAATATTCGGAGAAAAGTATGAAGACAATAGGAAACTTTACTTTTATAGAAACTGATATAAAAGATGTTTATATTATAGAACCAAAAGTGTTTGGAGATAATAGAGGATACTTTGAAGAAACGTATCAGTATGAAAATTTTAAAGAAGCTGGATTAGATATGATCTTTGTTCAAGACAATGAATCTAAATCTAAAAAAGGTGTTCTCAGGGGACTTCATTTTCAGACACAATATTCACAAGGTAAACTTGTTAGAGTTCTTCAAGGCGAAGTATTTGATGTGGCAGTAGATTTAAGAAAAAATTCTGAAACATATGGCAAGTGGACAGGAGTAACATTGACATCTGAAAATAAAAAAATGTTTTATATTCCTGAAAATTTTGCACATGGATTTCTAGTTTTGTCAGATGAAGCAACTTTCGCATATAAATGTACAAATTTGTATCATCCGGAATTCGATAGTGGTATAATTTGGAATGATAAGGACATAAATATAGAGTGGCCATTAGATGGAATAGAAGAGATTTTGCTTTCGGATAAGGATAGAAAACAACAAACATTTGAAGAGTTTAATAATAAATAATTAAATTTGGAGGAATTATGAAAAGTATATTGGTTACAGGTGGGGCAGGTTTTATTGGCGGTAATTTTGTTCATTACATGCTTGAAAAATATGATAATTATAAATTAATATGTCTAGATGCATTAACGTATGCAGGTAATATGGAAACATTGTATTCCGTTATTAATAATCCAAATTTCAAATTTGTAAAAGCGGATATTTCAGATAGAGATGCAGTATATAAAATATTCGAAGAAGAAAAACTAGATATTGTTGTAAATTTTGCAGCGGAATCTCATGTTGATAGATCAATAGAAAATCCAGGGGTATTCTTACAGACAAATATATTAGGTACAGGAATTCTATTAGATGCATCAAAAAAATATGGAGTAGAAAGATATCATCAAGTTTCTACAGATGAAGTTTATGGTGATTTACCATTAGACAGAACAGATTTGTTTTTTACAGAAGAAACACCTATACATACATCATCTCCATATTCAGCATCAAAGGCATCAGCAGATTTACTAGTGCAAGCATATTATCGTACATTTAAGTTACCAGTTACTATTTCTAGGTGTAGCAACAATTACGGACCATATCATTTCCCGGAAAAGTTAATACCACTAATGATAGCTAATGCATTAAACGACAAGCAACTTCCTGTGTATGGTAAAGGTGAAAATGTTAGAGATTGGCTATATGTTGAAGATCACTGCGCTGCTATAGATATGATTATTCATAATGGTAGAATAGGTCAAGTCTATAATATTGGGGGGCATAATGAGAGAACTAATTTAGAAGTAGTTAAAACAATACTCAAAGAGTTAAACAAACCTGAAAGCCTTATTAAATATGTAACGGATAGACCAGGACATGATATGAGATATGCAATTGATCCTACAAAAATAAAATCAGAATTAGGATGGGAACCAACTACTTTGTTTGATGAAGGAATAAAGAAAACTATTAAATGGTATTTGGATAACAAATCATGGTGGGAAAACATCATAAGTGGTGAATATCAGAATTATTATGATAAGATGTATAAGAATAGATAACTAAGAAGATGAAAGATTTATAAGGTGAACTAATGAAAAGTGATAGAGTTTCTAAAAATGAAACTATTGATTTAAAGAAATACAGTATAATTACAATAATTATATATGTGCTAATAGCAATGATTTTTTGGATAATAGCACATGAACAATTAACATATAAGGAATCGAAAAATAATATAGAGTCTATTGAACCAAATGCACCAATAGGTGAAATAACAAAGGACTTGTATGTAAAACAGTCCTTTGTATCACCTATAGATTATATAGATAGTATATCGTTGAATTTCGCAACATATGGAAGAATAAATAGTGGAAATATATCGATTTTACTGTTAGATGGAGATAATAATAAAATTCTTTATGATTGGCAGTTAGATATTTCAAAAATTGATGATAATAGCTTTGTTAATTTAGAATTAGATGAACCACTAAAAGGAGTTCTTGATAAAAAAATATTCATTGAAGTTAAGTCGGATACTTCAATTTCTGGTAATGCAGTAACTCTATGGTACAATAATAGCGAAACACATAATGAGATGAAATTATATGTCAAAGATGAAGAAATATTAGGTACGTTATGCTTTAAAGTAAAAGGAAGAGATATCGTCTTGTTTGGGAAATACTATGCTCAAATAATAATATTTTTTGGTATTTTATTTTCTTTATATTTGTTTATTATAAATAAAAAACAAAATAAAAATGAAAAATTTATTGGACTTAATTTATTAAATTCTTTTGTTAAATATAGGTTTTTATTAAAACAATTAGTTTCTAGAGATTTTAAGACAAAGTATAAGAGATCTGTATTAGGCGCATTTTGGAGTTTTTTGAACCCCTTATTAACTATGCTTGTTCAATATGTAGTATTTTCAACTATATTTAAATCAGATATAAAAAATTTTGCAGTATATCTTATTATTGGTATTATTATGTATAGCTTTTTTGTGGAATCTGTAGGAATGGGGTTATCGTCAATTGTAGGAAACGCATCTTTAATTACTAAAGTATATGTACCAAAATATATATATCCTATTTCTAGAGTATTGTCTTCCTCAATTAATTTAGTTATTTCTATGGCACCCTTATTCGTTGTTATGCTTATTACAAGAACACCTGTTAGCGCTGCAATATTGCTACTTCCTTTTAGTCTTTTTTGCATATTAGTATTTTGCTTAGGTATGACTCTTCTTTTATCATCTATTATGGTCTTTTTTAGAGATACGCAATTTTTATGGAATGTAGTGAGTATGTTGTGGATGTATGCAACTCCTATATTTTACCCAGAGAGTATAATACCATCTAAATTTATGACGATATATAAGATGAATCCGTTGTATCACTTTATTAGATTCACAAGATCCATTATACTAGATGGAGTTTCACCTGAACCTAAAGCATATTTATTATGTCTCATTGCGGCATTTGGTACCCTAGCTGTTGGTTCTTTAGTATTTAAAAAGACACAGAATAAATTTGTTCTTTACATTTGAGGTATGTATATGATAGAAATTAATAATATTTCAGTAAAATTTAGGATTTACCATGATAGGATACAATCATTGAAGGAATTCTTTGTTGCAAAAATTAAAGGTAAATTAAAGTATGAAGATTTCTGGGCATTAAAAAATATTAGTTTTAGTGTAAAAAAAGGTGAAGTTATTGGAATAATTGGCAGGAATGGTGCAGGAAAGAGTACTTTGTTAAAGGTTATATCAGGAATATTAGCTCCTACCGAAGGAAATGCAAATATATTTGGAAATATAGTACCAATGTTAGAATTAGGTTCGGGCTTTGATATGGATTTGACAGGAAAAGAAAATATATATCTAAATGGTTCTATTTTAGGGTATACTAAAGATTTTTTAGATTCTAAATATAAACAAATTGTTGAATTTTCAGAATTAGATAGATTTATAGATACGCCAATTAGAAATTATTCTTCTGGTATGTTAATGAGATTAGCTTTTTCTGTTGCAACTGTAGTAGAACCAGAAATATTAATTGTTGATGAAATACTTGCAGTGGGTGATGCAAATTTTCAGACAAAAAGTAAGAAACGTATGTTGGAGTTAATGAGCGGAGGGACTACTGTACTTTTTGTTTCCCATAATCTCGAGCAAATTAGAGAAATGTGTAATAGGGTTGTATGGTTAGATAGTGGTGAGATTAAAATGATTGGTAATACAAATACAGTATGCGATTCTTACAATATTTAAATAATATAAGGTTGAGGTAATTTAACAATGAGTGAATTATATAATGAAGATTATTATAAAAATTGTTGCGGAACAGATTATGGTAAAGAAAGTATCTGGGTAGAGCAATTTGGACATATTGCAGATAGGATAATAGCTGATTTTAATCCTAAAACTGTACTTGATGCAGGATGTGCATGGGGATATCTTGTTGCAGCATTGCGTGATAGAGGTGTTGAAGCTTATGGAATAGATATTTCTAGTTATGCAATCAGTAAAGTTAGAGCAGACATCAAGCAATATTGTGCACTTTGTTCATTAACAGATGCATTACCGTTAAATTTCCCTAAAAAATATGATTTAGTTACAAATATTGAAGTATTAGAGCATATATATGAAGAGGAAGGATTAAAGGCTCTTAAAAGTTTGTGTAGTTATTCTGATAACATTATTTTTTCTTCTTCATCAAGTGATATATCTGAAACTACTCATGTAAATGTACAGCAGACTGAATATTGGACTCGCCATTTTGCCGAATATGGGTTCTTCAATAAACTTGATTATGTTCCTAACTATATATCTAGTGTAGCAATTTTTTTACAGAAAAGTAGTAACATAACTAGAGTAATAGAAGATTATGAACGAAACCTAAGACAACGCACATCAAAATATGAAGATGAATTAAAAAATTATAGTGACAATGTATTGAGGTTGGACAACCTATTAGCAAGCAAAGAGGTTCAAATTAAAAATATTAGTGATTCGGGATTATGTAAAGATGAAGAAATTAAAAAACTGAGTGATGTTTTGCTACTTAAAGATAAAAAAGTCAAGGAATTGAGCGATGCTTTGCTACTTAAAGGTGAAAAAGTCAAGGAGTTGAGTGGTGCTTTGCTACTTAATGATGAAAAAGTCAAGGAGTTGAGTGATGCTTTGCTACTTAATGATGAAAAAGTCAAGGAATTTAGTGATGCTTTGCTACTTAATGATGAAAAAGTCAAGGATTTAAGTAATAATTTGCTACTTAAAGATAAAGAGATAAAAAAACTTAAAGAGTTATGTAATTATAAAAATAAAAGTATTAAAAAATTAAGTAATATAGTAAATTCAAAAAATGAAGAAATTAATGATTTAACTAGTGAAATACATTTTATGACAGAGAAAATTAGTAATCTTGAAAGTAATATTTCGAGTTATGAAAATGAAATTATTGACTACAGTAATCTAGTTGCATGGGAAAGAGGTGAAAAAGAGTTTTTTACCGCAGCTTTTTATTCTATTTCTAATTCTACGATTTGGAAGCTTACAAGGCCTATACGTGTTTTAATGGATATTATAAAGAAAATTATACACCAAATATTCCATAATAAAATGGTTGAAACATTTAAAAAGACATACACATCATTTAAAAGTTCAGGATTCAAAGTTACATGTAGAAAAATTAAGAACAAATTAACTGGGAAACCAAATGTGGAAACTTTATGTGGCAATATAATACAATTGGATAAAACAGCAATAAACAATACTATTAAGATAACCGGTAATCCAATTGAAGCAATTCCTAACATCATTACAGAAGATAGAGTCAAAAGACTAAATTTTGTAACAGATAGTATTGATGCGAATAGCCTACTTGGAGGAGTAGCTACAGCTTTAATTGTAGCAACTAAATTTGCTAATCATTACGGTTACGAATTAAGAATTATTACGAGAACAACTTCTGTAAATCCGATTGACTACGAAAATATTATGAGAATTAGTGGTGTTGAATCAGCCAAAAATATTTCTTACTATAGTGATTTTGATAGAGATGCAACAGGTAATAAAGACTTTAAATTAGACATTAGTAGAGATGATATCTTCTTTGCTACTTCTTGGTGGAGTGCTGAGGCTATTAAAAAGACAACTTTAAGGAAACGATTTTTTTATATAATTCAAGAGGTAGAGACATATTTCTATCCACATGGAGGGGAGCACTATTTGTGTTCTCAAGTAATGAAAGATGAAAATATTGATTTTATAATAAATTCTCATTTTTTGAATGAGTATTTTGAAAATAATGAACCTAATATTACAGATAATGGAACTTATTTCGAACCTGCATTTCCAATAACACAGTATAAACCACAGTTGTTTGAAAAAAAGAGCAAATATAATTTGTTTTTTTATGCACGACCTAATAACCCTAGAAATCTATTTTCTTATGGTGTAAGGCTTTTGGAGAAAGCTATTTCAAGTGGGATAATAAATACAAACGAGTGGGATATATATTGTGCAGGTCAACAGATTCCAGAGTTAAGATTTAGCAATGGATATGCCGCAAAAAATATGGGACAAATGTCTTGGCAGGAATATGGTAATTTTTTAAAAGATATGGATTTGGCTGTATCTTTAATGTACACACCGCATCCTAGTTATCCACCTTTTGATGTGGCATGTTCTGGTGGTGTTGTAGTCTCTAATAAGTGTGCAAATAAGGAATTCTTTGAACAGTGCAAGAATGTTATATTGAGCGATTTAAAGGAAGATAGGTTTATGAATTCACTAGAGGAAGGTATTATTCTAGCAAAGGACATGGAAACAAGAAAAACAAACTACGAGATGTCTACTATACCGAGAAGTTGGGAAGAAACGTTGAAGGGTACTATAACTTTTATGGGGGAAAAAATAAGTAATGTATAAGATTAACTGTATTTTAAACAAAAATAGTACACCATGGGAAATCTCTTTAGAAGATAGATGTTCGTTGCTGCGAGATGCAATTGCTAAAAACAAAAAAATTACACTACTCTTATATGAGGCACCAGATACTTCTACATTCCGTTATCGTGGTTATAACATGTTACAAGCAACAAAAGAAAGTGAAAAGTGGCAAAGTGTTTATTTCTTTGCATATGAAAGTGAAACTATTATAAAGATTTTGCCATTAGTTCAACTTCTAGTAATTATTCGTGTTAAGTGGACACATACTATAGATCAGATTATATATAGAGCTAAGGCACAGAATATCAAGGTACTGTTTGACGTTGATGACTTAATTTTTGATATTAACTATTTAAATATGGTAACTAGTACATTAAATGTCCATTTTGGTAATGAAAGGGACTATGAGTTTTGGTTTGCTTACATTGGAAGGATAGGTTTTACGGCCTCTAAAGTAGATGGATTTATAACAACTAATGATTACTTAGGAGAAAAACTAAAAGAAAAATATAATAAGCCATATAGAATTATTATAAATTCTATAAATCAAGAACAAGTAGAAGCATCAGAAAAGTGCTTAAATATAAAGAATAAGCTGAAAAACAAGAATCCATATACTATAGGATATTTTAGTGGTACTCCTTCGCATATTAATGATTTCAAAACTATATATCCAGAAATAATGGAGTTACTTAAGGAATTTCCTAAAATGCAGTTAAGTGTAGTTGGCTTTATGGAATTTCCGAATGAAATGAATACATTTATTAGTGAAGGTAGAATAATTTTTACTCCGTTAGTTGATTTTATTGAATTACAACGTTTGATTGCACAGGTAGATATAAATATTGTTCCATTGGTAAATAATACTTTTACTAATTGTAAGTCAGAACTGAAATTTTTTGAAGCTGCGATAGTAAATACTATCACTTTGGCTACACCCACTTTTACTTATAAAAATTGTATAACAGATGGAGTAAATGGTTTTTTATGTAAACCAGGTCAGTGGTATGAGAAAATAAAAAATATATACCTAGGCAAGGTAGATTGTGATATTATAAGTAGAAATGCACATGAATATTCAATAGATAAATATTTTGGGTTGAGATTCGTTAGAATGATAGAGGATTGTTATGAAGGATTTTATGAAGAATAAAAAGGAGATATAGTGTTAATGACAAATATTCTTTTACTGTATAATGAATTCATTCCTTCGGTTAGACTTTGTGCCTATGAACAACTTAATTACCTTAAGAAAAAAGGACTTATAAGATTTAACCACTGTAAAACAAGTAAAATTACAAATCATCTAGCATGTAATGCGGATGTTGTATTTTTTGTTAGAAGTGATAGCTATTTAGAACAAACACTTGCAGAAAAATTTAAAAATTCGGGTAAGTATTTAGTTTATGTTTTAGATGATGATCTTCTAAACATTCCTGATGGATTATCAAGTTCAATTCAGTATAAGAGTAAGGTTGTTCAAAGGAGAATTAAAAAAATTATGTCATTATGTAATAGTCTTTGTTCACCATCACCACTTATTTTAAAAAAGTATGGCTTGAATTTTAAAAAAACAGTACTGATAGAAGAACCAGCTACTAGTATAAAAAAAATCAAAGCAAAGAAATGTAATGATTATAAAATTAAGATTGGTTTTGCGGGTTCAGTGGATAGAAGCATTGACATTGATATACTAATGGATGATGTAGTTGAAGATATATTAGAAAAATATAATGACAAAGTAGAATTTGAATTTTTTGGTGCAAAACCAGAAATTATTAGTAAGTATAAATTAAAATATTATCCATATGAAGATAGTTATGAAAAATATCAAAAAAAAATGAATGAATTAGATTGGGACATTGGGCTTGCTCCGATTCAAGATACTCCATTTAATAATTGCAAGCACTACAATAAATATATTGAATACAGTGCATTTCAAATTATTGGTATATATTCTAATGTTTTGCCATATACGAACATAATAGAAAATAATCGTAATGGTTTGTTAAGTGATAATACAAGAGAAGCTTGGGTTAATGCAATATCAGAATTAATTGAGGACACAAAGAAAAGGAATGAAATGAAGGAAGCAATAAAACAATCGGTTAAGGATAAATTTTTGATTAACGTAATTTCAGAAAACTTTTACTCTGGGTTATATGAAATTTTCAATTATAAAGCACCTTCAAACGAACATATTAATATAAAGTTCTTAAAGGTAAAAGCTAGCATTGTGAAGTGTATTGAATTTATAAAAAGATATGGCATGAAATTTCCATATGAGATAGTAAAAAGACTTATAAAACGATGATATTTGCAAAATATATATATTAAAGAGATTGGAGAGTTTATGAAAGATAAGTTTAAAAATATTAAACCTATATATGTATTATGTTCTTTAATTGGTGTTACAGTCTTAATAATATATTTTGAATTTATATTTGGAGATAAACTGTTCATGTACAAAGGTTCGGATGATTCATTAACATATGTCCCTCTATATACAAGCGTAGTTAATAAGATTATCACAAAAGATTTAAGTTTCATGGATTTAACAAGAGGAGTGGGTGAAGATCTTTTAGCTACACAGCATATGATTTTTGATCCTTTTGCAATTTTAGTATATATAAATGGTGTTTTATTTGGAATAAAAATAATACCCAAATGCTTAATTTGGGTAAATATATCTAAAATAATATTTGCTGGGATATCCTGTTTTTACTATCTAAAAAATTTTAATATTTCCAATAAATCAAGAATATTGGCGGCATATATATATTCGTTTTGTGGATATATTATGCTTTGGGGTCAACATTATTTTTTTTCTACATGTTTAGTTTTATTACCTCTACTACTGTCATATATTGAGAAGGTTATAACCAAAGATATCTACAAGAATGAAATTTTGAAATTAATATTCACCATTGCGATAATAGGCATATTCAGTGTATATTTTTCATATATGATGTTTATGTTTGCAGCTATATATACTATTTTGAGATCTATTTATTGTTATGATGAATTAAAAAAAATTATTGTAAAAATTTCATGCGTTGCAGGATGCATAATATTTGGCATATGCATTTCTGCAATTGTTTTTCTGCCAAGTGTAAATTCTATTGGATTGATAGGATATAGACTTAATAGCAGTACTAATTTTATATCACAAATAATTCAGCATTTACAATCAAATTATGACAAAATATATTATACTACTATAGTAGGAAGGTTTTTTTCAAATAATGCTCAAGGTGTAGATGGAATAGGAACTTGGATTAATTATTTTGAATCGCCACAATTGTTCTTTTCAGTTCTGCTAATTTTGATAATACCACAATGGTTATATAAAAACTTATTTGAGCAAAAGGAAAAGAAAAAATTAACTATATTTGTTACTGGTTTTTTACTTGTTATAGTAATGCTATTTATACCAATAGGCAGTATTGTTTTTAATGGATTTTCTGCATGGACCGCAAGGCATACATTTCTTTTAATGCCTATTTTTGCAGTTATTATTGCCTGTACCTTAGATGATATTTTACTTAATAGGAATTATAAATTTTTAATTGGAGAAATAACATGTTTTTTCTCTTTGATGATATTAAATTATTTTGTGTATCTTGAAAGCGCAACAAAAGTTTCTAAATTTATATTAGTTATAAATATGTTATTAATTTGTGCTATTAATATATTATTTATAAAGATGTCTAATTCTAATAATAACAATAAAACAATTATCAAACATAAATTAATTGATAACATATTAGTATTTAAAATTTTAACAATATTAATATTTATAAATTTAATAATTGAGAATTATCCAACTGTAAATATGCAGCAGGAAATTGCTCAGGCGTATACTATGGAAATATTGAATGAAAATGATATTTATTACAATTATAATAGCATAAATGCAATCAATTATCTTAATGAAAATGACGATGAATTATTTAGAGTTGCAAAAGATTATTTTGATATTGATGGTAATGAGAGTTCAATACAGAACATGAATAGCTTTTCGTCATATAGTTCTAATTATAATAAATATTACAGAGAGTTTTTGATGTCTGTATTTCCTCTTACTTTAGTTGGCGAGACAGGATATCATACGCCAGATTTCCGAATGTCTTATAGCGCCATGAGGTTACTTGGTGCAAAGTATATTGTAACGAAGAATGACCTTGTTAGTGAGAATTTATTAAATAAATTCGATAATGTAAATGTATATCAATTTGAAAATAGCTTACCGTTAGGCTATTTATATACTGGGGCTATAGAAAGGATTGAGTTTGAAAAATACAATTATTTTGAGAAACAAGGTATTATTTTTAATAAAGCGATTTTAGAAAGTAGCGAATATGGATTGTTAAGTGAAAAGCTAGACAATTATGTAATGGATAACCCAATAAAAGAAGAAATATCTCTTTCTTTCGAAGGTGCAGGCTTAGGAAAAGATGTTATTAAAGCTATTAGTGGTGATTCAATTGATATTAAATATAATGCAGTTGGAGATGAAGCTTATATAGATGTATCATTAAATTATGATAGATTCCAAAATTATAACAATAAATTAATATTTAATACTAATCTCCAAGTTGAAACATATGGAGACTTGAAAATATATTGGGATACTGGAAACGGATTTACTGAAAAACAATATTCATCAAGAAGAATTGAACCAAATAGATCTTATCAAGTTGAACAAAAAATTCCATTTTCCACAAAGGCTGTAAGGATTAAATTTAATATGACAGGTGTAAAATTTGATAATCCTAGAATAACTATAATGGAATCTGACAATAGTTCTATAAAACGATTATTGGATAGTATTGATAATTATAGAATTACATCTGAAAATGATGGAGAGATAAATTATAATATCACAACAAATAAAAATGGAATACTGTGTTTCACAATACCATATAGCAATGATTGGAAAATGTACATCGATAATAAGAAAGTTGAAACATTTAGAGTTAATATTGGATTTATTGGTACATATTTAGATGAAGGTTATCATGAAATACAGTTGCTATATAAACCTAATTCATATAATTTAGGAAAATTGATTACTAGTATAAGTGTTTTTATGCTATGTGCATATGTATTATATAATAAAATTAGAAATAAGAATGTAAATTAAATAAATATTCAATGAGGTTATAAAATAAAAGGGAATTTTATAACGAAAAACCAACAATTGAAATATGTAGCAAATGAGATATCACTAATTATGAATTAAATGAAATGCAATCAGCGAATAGACATCTATGGATTGATTTTATTAAAAGTTTAAATATTATCGCAGTAGTTGTAGATCATACAATGAATTATATATAGATATACATTAATTCATTGATTATCATTTTATACAGTTTCAGTATTTGTTTTAACGGGTGAAATTACTAGTATATGTCAGTGGATAGAAGCAATATTCTAAGTTATGACCATGGCATATGTTTTAAAATGAGTAAAACATTTATTAATGACATTTAGCTATAAATATAAATTTAATTAAAGATAATATTTGGGTTTTACGTATTACAGAAATAGTATTTATTTTATTTCCTACCGCAGGAGTAAGTATTATGATTTAAAATTTAAAATTAAATTTTCATATGAAGTTTATAATATCAGCTAATTTGAATGGTATAAAATAATTTAGTTTTGAGGTGATAACATGAAGATAAAGTTTAATGATTTATTAAAGCAATTTGAAATGTATAAAACAGAGTATGAGAAAAAGATAATTACTGTTTTAAACAGTGGTTGGTACATACTAGGAAATGAAGTCCAGCAGTTCGAAAAGGAATTTGCAGATTATGTTAGTTCAGATTATTGTGTAGGACTGGCCAGCGGTTTAGATGCATTGGTTCTAGCATTTAGAGCACTTGGAATTTCAAGTGGTGATGAAGTTATTGTACAAGCAAATACTTACATAGCAAGTGTAATGGGAGTATCTATGAATGGTGCTACACCTGTATTTGTAGAACCAGATGAATATTATAATATTGATTATGATAAAATTGAAGAGAAAATAAATGATAAAACAAAATCTATTCTAGTTGTTCATTTATATGGACAAGCAACAAATATGGATAAAATTGTTGAATTATGCGACAAATATAATTTGTATTTAGTGGAAGACTGCGCACAATCTCATGGGGCAAAGTTTAATGGTAAAATGACAGGCACATTTGGCGATATAGGGTGCTTTAGTTTCTATCCAAGCAAAAATCTTGGAGCGTTTGGAGATGCAGGTGCAATAACAACTAACAATAAAGAGATAGCTGAGAACATAAAAGTACTTAGAAATTATGGCTCAGAAAAAAGATATCATAATAAAGTGGTTGGCTTCAACTCAAGGCTTGATGAGATTCAAGCTGGATTGTTGAGAGTTAAATTACAACATTTAGATGATCTGTTAGCGGAAAGGATTTATATTGCAAATAGATATTGTAATGAAATTAATAATGCTAAAATCAAGTTGCCTTTAATCAATGATAATTGTACGGCAGTATGGCATCTCTTTGTTCTAGGCGTTGAAGATCGAGATAATTTTATTGGATATTTAAATAAAAATGGAATAGATAATTTAGTACATTATCCAATACCACCTCATTTATCTGAAGCTTATAAATATTTAGGATATGAAAAAGGTAGTTTTCCATTGACTGAAAATTATGCTAAAAGGGTAATAAGTATTCCAATTTTTAATGGTATGAAAGATGAAGAAATTGATTATGTAGTTAATATAATAAATAAATATTAATGAGGTATAAAATGGTATTAAGAAAATTGCAAGAAAAAGACTATGAGTATATGAAAGAATGGATGAATAATGAAGATATAGTATCTAATTTTAGGTCTGACTTTAGGAATATGAAAGAAATTGAAGTTAGAAATTTTATTCAAAATAGTTATACTGATAAAGATGTTAATTTAGCTATTGTAAATGAAATAGATGAATATATGGGTACGATTAGTTTGAAAAATATAAACAATATTGACAAAAATGGAGAATATGCAATAGTGTTAAGAGAAAAGGCCATTGGTACTGGTTTGGCAAAAAAAGCAACTGATGAACTATTGGATATGGCTTTTAACAAATTGGATTTAAAAAAAGTATACCTAAATGTTTATAGTCAAAACATCAGAGCAATTAAATTTTATAGAAAAATGAGATTTAAATACGAAGGAGAATTTAGAAAACATGTATATGTAAATCATCAATTTAAAGATTTAATGTGGTTTGCAATTTTAAAAGAGGAGTATAAATCAAATGAATTATAAAGAACTTTTTTTAAAAGAACTTGGAGACGAGAGAGGACGTCTTGTAGTTGCTGAGTCTAACAAGGATATTCCATTTGATATAAAAAGAATATTTTACATGTATGGTTCCGAAAAAGGTGTAATAAGAGGACAGCATGCTAACAGAAAATCAGAGTTTGTTTTGATAAATGTTCAGGGAACGTCTAAGGTATTGATTGATGATGGCAAGGAAAAAAATATAGTAATACTTGATAAACCTCATAAAGGCGTGTACTTGAACAAGATGGTTTGGAAAGATATGTATGATTTTTCTGAAGATTCAATACTGCTCGTGTTGTCAAACGAGTGTTACGACGGGACCGAGTATATCAGAAACTACGATAACTATTTAAAAGAAGTAAATAACGAGGATGTGCAATAATGATAAAATTGTCCATTGTAATACCAGTTTATTTTAATGAAGGAAATATTAACCATTTGTATGAAAAGTTAAAGGAAACTATTTTTGATAACACAAGTTTTGATTACGAACTAATATTTGTGGATGATGGATCGAAAGACAATTCATACAATGAGTTAAAAAAATTAAGAGAAAAAAATGATAAAATAAAGCTCATTAAATTATCAAGAAATTTCGGTTCACATACTGCAATATTAGCAGGACTTAGTAATGCTTCAGGAGATTGTGCAACTGTTATTTCTGCTGATTTGCAAGATCCACCTACCATAATTCTTGATATGCTTGAAAAATATTGCGAAGGAAACAAGGTAGTATTAGCAGTAAGAGGGGATAGAGAAGAGTCATTTTCTCAGAAGTTTTTCTCCAATACCTATTATAAAATGATGAAGAAATTTGCACTGTCAAACATGCCTGAAGGTGGTTTCGACTGCTTCCTTATCGATAAGATTGTAATAGAAGTAATTACTTCAATAAAAGAAAAAAATTCTTCTTTAATGGGACAGATTCTTTGGTGTGGATTTAAGACAGAAAAAATATACTATGTAAGAAAAGAAAGAGAAGTCGGAAAATCTAGATGGACTTTGGCTAAGAAAGTAAAGTTGTTTGTTGATTCCTTTATGGCATTTTCATATATACCAATTAGAGCAATGTCTAGTTTGGGATTTTTAGTTTCTAGTATAGGATTTTTATATGGATTATATATTTTTATAAACAAAATATTTAAGGACATTCCTATTGAAGGTTGGACATCTTTGATGATAGTAATTTTACTTCTTTCAGGAATCCAGATGATATTACTTGGAGTAATTGGAGAGTATCTCTGGAGAAGCTTTGATGAAAGCAGGAAGAGACCTACATTCATAATTGAAGATAAAGAAGGTTTATAATGACGTTTTTACAAAAGCTATTTAATAAATATGAGCGTTTCATCAAGTTTGGAATAGTAGGTGTTATAAATACTGTAATTTCTTTAGCAGTATACAACGTTTTTCTTTTATTAGGGTTGAATTATCTAGTTGCTAATGCTATTGGGTATATAGTTGGTATATTCAATGGTTATGTTTTAAGTTCAAAGTATGTATTTAAAGCAAAAATGGATACAAAAAAAGGAAGCAAATTTATCTTAACATATATATCATCATTCTTTATTGGATCAGTAATTCTTTTTTTATTGGTTGAATATTTAAAAATTTCAAAAGCTATTGCACCAATATTTGTTATCATATTTAACCTAATATACAATTATCTTATTAACAAGATATGGACATTTAAGTAATATCAAAAAAATTATAAGAAAACATATAATAAACAATATTTATTTTATTACGGCTACATTTTATGGGGGAAATAACATGATGCTAGTAACAGGAGGAACCGGCTATATCGGTTCGCATACAGTAGTAAAACTTATAGAACAAAACGAAGAAATAATAATTTTGGATAATCTGTACAATTCTAAAATAGAAGTATTAAACTGCTTTGAAACTATAACAGGCAAGAAGCCGAAGTTTTATAAAGCAGATCTTTTAGACATCAATAAACTGGATGAGATATTTCAAAATAACAAAATTGATTGCGTAATCCATTTCGCAGGATATAAAGCTGTTGGTGAATCAGTAGCAAAACCTCTAATGTATTTTAACAACAATATAACAGGAACCATCAATCTATTAATGACTATGCAAAAATATAATTGTAAAAAAATTATATTTAGTTCATCTGCAACTGTTTATGGAACAGCAGAAACAATGCCATTAGATGAAAGTTCACCACTGGGAGTAACTAATCCTTACGGGAGAACTAAACTTGTTATCGAAGATATGTTGAGAGATTTATATAATTCAGACAATGAATTTAGTATAGTACTCCTCAGATATTTTAACCCAATTGGAGCTCATAAAAGTGGATTGATTGGGGAGAGTCCTAATGGTATACCTAATAATCTAATGCCATATATTTGCAAGGTTGCTAAAGGTGAGTTGCCACAACTGAATGTATTTGGAAATGACTATGATACAGTTGATGGAACTGGTGTCAGGGATTATATACATGTTGAAGATTTGGCGGAAGGTCATGTAAAGGCTGTAGAAAAAGCAAAGAGCAATGGGCTATATATTTATAATCTTGGAACTGGTAATGGTTATAGTGTCCTTGAGGTAATTAATGCATTTGAAAAGGCTAATAATATTAAAATCAATTATAAAATAGTTCCTCGTAGAGCTGGAGATGTAGCTGTTATATACGCGGGTACTGAAAAAGCAGAACTAGAATTAGGGTTTAAAGCAAAATATAATATTGAAGATATGTGTAGGGATTCATGGAATTTTGCAATTAATAAAAAATTATGATTAAATTCAAAATGATAAAATCGGTAAGACAGTATTCGACAAACTAAATGTTGAATACTGTTTTATAATTTTTATTATTTTTAAAGTAAGAAAACTATAATAGAAGCTAAAATAGTTGTAATCATGATGCAATAATGCTACAATAAGTAATAATGTAAAAACTAGTTTACTATAGAAAATTGTGGAAATATATTGCATTAGATTTGGAAAATCTAGGCTTAATAAATAATTCTTTTGTTTGAACAATTGGATTTAGATAGAATAAATGTATAAGTAAAAATATAAGCAATATTAATGCAAGGTTTAATAGAACTACAAGCTTGATTGACTTACCTAATAATTACTAATACATCATCGACAAAAACAATAAACAGTATTATAATGAACAGTGAATGATTAAATATGACAAAATTCGGTAAAGCATTTGAGGTGGTAAAGTTGGATGAAGAAATAAATATTATTGAGATTCAAAATGAGTATAAACGTATAGATGGTGAATGGATGATGCTTCATTTTAAAGCATCTATTGGACTAGTGTGCTTTACATTTATTATAGAATGTATAATAGGTGTAGTATTGTATAATTTAGGTGAAATCAATACATCAATTCCTATTTATATCATGAAATATCTTTTAGTACCAGTTGTAACAAATGTGTCTTTGATTATTATAGGTTATGCGGTGATAAAGTCTTTGAAGTTGACAAATAACTTTAAAATATATGTTGTCTCATTACTGTTATCTGCAATTTGTTTTATTGTTTTTTCAGTACATAGTATTTTTACTTCCGTTTATATGATTTTTACTATACCTATTTTATTTACTGTAGTGTATGGAGATTATATTTTGACAACTATAACTGCTTTTTGTAGTATACTAGCAAAAATTTTTTCAGAGTGTTTTATTATATGGGACCCAGATAAGCTCAATATTTTAGATAATAATATCAGATTAGTTAATTTTTTTATTGCTATATGTTTTTTATTAGCATTTTATACGGTATGTATGCTTGTTATTTATTTTGAGAGGGGTAAGTATGCTGTTAGTTTACAAAGAGAGTTAGAACGTTTTAAATTACAGCAGAGATTACATAATGATGAGTTGACATCTATTAATAATCGAACAGCTTTACGAAAAGCTTTTCTAAGTATGGAAGAAGATACTTCTGGTAATATATATTTTTTTGTTATGATTGATATTGATAATTTTAAAACACTTAATGATACATTGGGACATGCTAAAGGAGATTTAATTTTAACAGAATTCGGTGATATCCTTAAATTTAATTGTACTAATGCGATACCTTTTCGTTATGGTGGTGATGAATTTTGCATTTTATTTAAAAATCAGCCTTTGAAAATTGTTGTTGAAATATGTGAAAGTATACAAAATGATTTTAAAGAAATGGTTGTTGATAACAATGTTAATATTCAATTATCGTTGAGTTTTGGGATAGCGCAATATTCCTATGAAATGACAGCTACACAATTATTAAAAAATGCAGATTCAGCACTATATAGCGCTAAGACAATAAAAGATGCTATTCATATTTATGAGGATTTAGTTGAGTGTGATAATGTTATATGATTCAAATACATATTATATTCAAATAAAATAAGTGAGGAGAAGAAAATGAAAATTATCGATTTAACACATATTATTTCAGAAGATATGCCTGTTTATCCAGGTACAGAACCACCAAAACTTCAAATAGCAAATACATATGAAAAAGATGGCTTTAAGGAAACTTTGTTGACTATGTTTTCTCATACTGGTACTCATATGGATCCTCCAGCTCATATTTATCCTGGACGAACTACATTAGATGAATTTCCAATAACACAATTTGTAGGAAAAGGATTGGTAATTGATTGTACAGACCTAAATGAAGGTCAACGTATTACTATGGATTATATAAATCCCGTTAGACATAAGGCAGATGATGCTGAATTTATCATTTTTAATTTAGGCTGGGATAAATATTGGGGTACGGATGCTTATTTTGGAGATTATCCATATATTGATGAAGAAGTAACTAAATATATAATCGACAACAATAAGAAGGGTGTTGGATTAGATGTTATAGGCATAGACCCTATTTCAGATGGAAAATTGTCTATACATCATAAGTTGTTTTATGAAAATGATATTGTAGTTATTGAAAATTTGGCTAATTTAGGTCTAATAGGAAATGATATTTTTACTTTTTGTGCATTGCCACTAAAATACCGCTCATCGGACGGTTCACCTATTAGAGCTATTGCTATTTTGGAAGATTAAAGTTATAATTTTCTTAGAAATTGAAATGGGATAAATAATATAAGGAGATATTGGTTTATGAATGGAAAATGTAGTCAATGTGGGTTAGAAAATAAAATATGTCGTTCATCAGATGGAAAGGCTCCTGCTTTTTGTAGCACAATAATTTATGATGAAGCGTTAAAAAAAGCAGACCAGTTTTATGAAGAAGAAGATATTAAACACTTTGCAGCAGAAGCATCTAGGCAAGAAGCATCATGCTATGTTGATGCACCAAATAATTCAGGCAACAAGATGGCAATAAAACCTCGGATGCTTGAAATAATTGAATTTTGTAATAGAATGGGTTATAAGCGTATTGGTTTAGCTTTTTGTAGTGGTCTTCATCGTGAAGCCAAGGTAGTGAGCAATATTTTTGAATCTCACGGACTGGAAGTGGTTTCTGCAATTTGTAAGGTTGGAGGAATTGATAAATCTAAATTAGGTCTTGAAGATAAGGATAAAATCAATGGTGAGGGACATGAAAGCATGTGCAATCCTATTGGACAGGCAGTAATTATGAATGAAGCTAAAACTGAATTTAACATAATTCTTGGATTGTGTGTTGGTCATGATTCACTATTTATAAAATATAGTGATGCAATGTGTACTGTACTAGCAGTAAAAGATCGTGTGCTTGGTCACAACCCTCTAGCTGCAATTTATACTAGTGAATCTTATTATAAATATATTAAATAGTGGATAATTTAGCTCTATCAATGTAGTAGAATAAGAAAAAAGAAATCAAATCTTTTTTCTTATTTTTTTATATATTAAGATAGTTTTCCTAGTATATAAAAAACTTGGATTGCAAAGGTTGCGACGTTCTTGCCTACAAGGAGGTACGGAAATTGCGTAGCAATTTTTTTATCAATTCATAATTGAATATTCTCATTATTTTATATAATCCTCATAAAGGAAGCAGTTGAATCATACTTTATAAGTAAGAAAATTATAAAGTATGGTGATAAATTTGTCTTCCTTTTTTTCTTCTTTAGTGCATAATTTTTTCATATCATTTGGCGTAGTTGTAGGAGCAAGTGTATTCTCGGGTATAGGTGCAATTATAACAAATCATCCACCCCTTAATGCTATGCTGGATGTAGCAGGCTCTATGAAAATTTGGGCTATAGCATCTTCATTAGGTGGTACATTTTCATCTTTTAGTGTAATAGAAAAAGGTTTGTTTGAAGGCGAGATTAAATCTCTTATCAAGCAAGGGTTATTTATTTTAATAGCTTTAATAGGAGCAAATACAGGATATAAATTCATTAGGCTTCTTCAAAGGTGCAGTGAAATATGGGGAAATTAAAAAGAAAAGGGTTAAAATATATATTTTGTTTTACTACAGGTATAATAAGCGGTGCTTTAATAGGCTCAATTTTAATGAGTGTATTAATATGTTATAGAATGGACTTGTTGTATGAGGAAATTGCATATTTAAAAAATGCAATAGAAGATAAAGATGATAAACTTAAAAAACTTGAAAAGTCAATTAATAACGCTAATATCATTCTTAAACATACAGAAATCATTTTAGATTTTGAAGGTGACGAAATTGATAAAATGGAAATAGAGAAAGCAATAAAGGCAAAGTATAATACATTACTAGGTAAAGATGTAAAAACTCTAGATGCAGATATGCTCGCACAAGTAATAGATAAAAGAATATTTAAAATTGAGGATAAAGAATATAAATTAACTGTTAATAAGCTTATATTGACAGAAACATTACAAATTATGATAAAAGTTGAGCTAATAGAATAAACCTATTTGCTATTTGATAAAAATCTGAGGGTAAGAATAATTATACCAGTAAAAAAATGATTATTATAAACTTATAAACACATGTTGACAATAATAGTATACTGTATTATACTAATTTAGTAAATTACTAAATTAGTAAATGATAAAGAAAGGAAAGTACTATGAAAATAATTGTTATTAATGGAAGTCCTAAGGGAGAAAACAGTAATACTAACATTATGGTAAATGAATTTTTAAAAGGAGCTCAAAGAGCAGGAGCGGAAACCGTAAATGTACTTTTATCAGAAAAGAAAATTGAATATTGTAGGGGATGTCACGTTTGTTGGAGTAAAGGTCCAGCACAATGTGTTATAAGTGATGATATGGCGAGTGTTTTAATGCATATGGGTGATGCAAATGTTATTGCTTTTGCTTCTCCTGTATATTTTGAAAATATATCTGGATTGTTAAAAGTATTTATGGATAGGATGACAATGATTGGAGGACCTCAATCTCAAAAGGATACTGAAGAAAAAGAAAAAAATTCTGAGACAGCTAACCATAATGTACCTAAGTTAATGATGATATCAAGCTGTGGTTTTTCAGATGAGTCTGAATTTGAAGTTACATCTCTTTGGATTAATAGAGTTGCTCAAAAAATGCATATGGAGCTAATTGGTGAAATTTATGCAACTAACGGAAGATTATTAAAAGAAACACCAGAAGAATTAAAACCGGCACTATTTCAATTCATGGATAACCTCGAAAAAGCTGGTTACGAGATTGGTACTGAAATGAAATTAACGCAAAATACAAAGAGCTTTTTAAATAAAAATATTAATTGGAATGTTAAAAATAATAACGCCTTGAAAAAAATAAAACAATTCCTGGACAATGACGGAAAAATAAAACAGATTCCAACATCTAACAAGTCTAAAATTCAGGTTCTAGACTATTTGACTAGTAAGTTTGAACCAGGGGTATTTTATAAGGAAAAAGAGGTTAATGAAATTATAAATGATTGGCATACTTTTGGAGATTATTTCTTATTAAGAAGGCTCTTAATTGATTACAATTTATTAAAGCGCACAGCTAATGGAGATAGTTATTGGGTTAATGATAAAAGGAGTTAAAAATCTAGAGTGCGTTATAATACGTACTCTAGATTTTTACTCCACACATTGTTTTTATATATTCTCTGAAAACATGTTGGAATTTTTTCCTGTTTATTGGTATGGTGTCACCTGATTGCATTAGGATAATTGAATTTGTTTTGTCTATTTTTTTTATATTGTAGAGATTAACCATATATCCTTTTGCACAATCCACAAAATAGTTTTCTGTTAGTTCTTTTTTTATAGCTTTTTTTGACTTTTTAATTTCTTCAGTTTCATTATTTTTTAGAAAAATCTTTGTTTTACCTTTTGAACTGTAAAAATATTCAATATCTTCGTGAGGGACTAATCTAAATGTTTTATTTGTATTTACTTTAAATATGCCATAAGGGCAATTATATCCATTATCAGCAATCATCATCTCGTCTAAGCTTTCATTATTTAGAGGAAATTCTAGTAAGCCTGACGTTAGCTGCTTAACATTTTTACCATAATTAACAGAATTTATTTTGATATACATTAATTTATTTTCTTTATAAGTTATAATAATATTGTATTTGCTGTTTTGTTGAAAAAAATCATGAAATAATTCATCAGTTGTTGTAATAGTACTTATACTATATTTAATGTTATTATCATTTAAATAATTTGTAATTGACTCTTTTATATTGTTTCGTTCAACCGGAGCTGAATATATTCCTATGCTAATCATTAAATCTACCCCTTTTAATAATCATACATCATATGTATTGAATATACCAAACTTTGTTAAAAAATGTTTATATTATTTTTTCAACGAATAATCATAATTTTAAGAGGTCGAAATTTTAAAAAATGTACCTCAACGTTATAATTGGACAGTTTTTGATACTTTTATTCTTCTGGTTTTTTATATTTATTCATTTATGATTTTGTAGCAATAGGGCATGACCTATTATATTCATATATTTAAATTGTGTTACTAGATAGGGGTAATCAAGCTTTAACCGGTAAATATAGAAATTTATTATTTATTTAAGAAGTGGATAAAAAAAAGCTGTTAATACAGATAATATTAACAACTTTTTTGTTTGAATCATATGAAACAAAGGTGGTTTTTCAATTGCTTTTAATATTTCAATAGGGAACTAAAAAATTAACTATTAATAATATTATGAAGTTTTTCAATAAAGTTTTTACCATTAGTACCATCATAATAATCAGTTGGTACATCAATTAAGTTAAGTTTTATGTGATTACTTTCAAGTAAGCTTAATAATTCCTCCATCAAAATCCCTGTTTGACCTTTGATACTGCAGGTTGGACTATTGTTAATACCTATTATTCCTAATACTTCATAGCCGTTACTTAAATATTCTATTATTATGCCTACGGTGTCCATTGCAATATTTCTGTTAATTATTCTAAAATCATATGTATCATAATCTTCTTTAGTCATAGGTTTACGCTTTAGCCCTAAATGTCTATACTCAGGACATGGTAATTGATGAATACCTATTTCGTTATCCATTAGCTCTTTTATTATATCCATATATGCACCTTTAGCTCGAGCTAAAGGGTGAACAACTGAATTCTGATTTAAAATACAATGTGATACGAAAACAACACGTTTACTTCTTTCCATTTATGAAATCCTTTGAGTGTATTTTTCTGGTATTTTGGTGAACAGTAATGATACTATAATACAACTTGCGATTTTATCAACTATATTACTTGCAATTCTAGGAATAAATGCAGCAGTAAATATTTTTTGACCAGATTGAACTAACCATGTAAAGAAAACATCGTTAATATCTCCTGTAATACCACCATATACATATGTAGCTATTGGAGTACCAATAAGTGGAGCTACAACTGCTAAAATTAGTCCTGTAATGATTGCTGCTTTTAAGTTAAACTTCCACTTTCTAGCTATTAATCCAACTATAATACCAACTGCAATGTTTACTAATGCAAAAGGTATATCTTTAGGATTCGTAAGCATTCCTTGAATTACATTTGTTAACCCTCCTACCATTGCTCCATACCATGGACCAAATAATACAGCAGAGAAAATTGTTCCTACTGTATCTAAAAATAATAATGGAATATTTAGTAATCCTACTACTGTTCCTAAAACTATATTTATTGCTATTGATAATGCTGAGAAAACCATAATAAAACTTGAATTTTTATTATTCATAAACTAACTCCTTTGCTTTTGTTTTTTCAAGTAAAATGTATCATAGGCTATATATATCGGTCAATTTAATGTTTATTATACAAGTTAGGCTGATTATAAAATTATGTTATATTGTGGTAACTAAACTTATTAAAATAATGATGTGGCGTAGAGCAACCGCAAGAAAATATTCTGTCAAATCAATTCAATCATAAAAAAATATTGCTAATAGTTATACAAGTGATATAATGTAAGATAGAATAAGTTGGCAAGAGAAAAAGAACAATGTATATTAAAAATAATTCTTAGATATAGAATGGTCATTCACATACAAAATTGAAGTTTATTAATATAGAAAATTAAAGGTGGGTGATAATGTGATAAATATTGAAGTGCCGGGAAGGTGTTTATATTCAATTGAAAATATAGTTTTTGATTACAATGGAACAATAGCTGTAAATGGTATAATATCATCAACAATAAGGGATAAGATTTCTCTTTTATGTGAGATGGCTAATGTGTATATTCTAACAGCTGATACTTATGGCTCTGCTGCAAGAGAATGTGAAGGGCTGAATGTCAAATTGATGACCTTTCCTAAAGATGATGCGGGTGATTATAAAGCTAAGATTGTTTCAAGTTTAGGTAGTAACAATACAATATGTTTTGGAAATGGTTATAATGATAAAAAAATGTTTGAAGTTTCTAGAATTTCTGTTGCTGTATTAGAAGAAGAGGGTGTTTGCTCAAACTTAATAAGCGTTTCTGATATATTAGTTAAATCTATAGAAGATGGTATAAACTTACTATTAAAACCAAATAGATTAATTGCCACACTGAGAAAATAAACCCGAATATCAAATTTAGAATTATAGGAAAAAGTTTACAAAATCTATTGACATAATATGCTATTTTGTGCTATTATTTTAATATAAGGTTTTACTTCAACCGATAATAGCAAAGCTGATGAAAATCAGTGACGCAAAGCTAGAGGGCCTTTAAAATGGCAGCCAGTTACCGAAGAGGAGTTTTTTTAATATTATCGATTAAGCGAAATCATTAATATTAGGAGGGGTTTATTATGTATAATGTGTTAAAAAAACAAGCATTTCTTATTTTTATTATGGTTAGTATTCTTACAGTATTTGGATCTGTGGCTTTTGCAGGTGAAATTGAAACTGTAACGGTTAATGAAAAGATTATGGCTGAAATAGATAAAACTAACGATTATATTTATAAAGAAATCGAAAAGACTAAAGAAATTGCAAATATGGAAGTTCTTAAAACAACCAAAAAAATTCAGCATGAACAGAGTAAATTAGACAAACTGAATGAGATTCAAGATGACAGAAATCGTAAGATTGAGCAAAATAAAATTTATGAGAAAATTCAGAGACTTGAAAGAGAACTGGACAAAACTATCGATATATTATGTGAAAGATTAATTGAGAAAACAGACAAGAAAGTAGAAGAATTAATTAAAAAGGCTAACAAGTATAATATAGAAATTGTTAAAGAGTATATAGAGGTTACGATATATAACAAAACAATTCTTGTAGATCCATGTTGTGCACATTAAATATCATTAAAAAACAATCTACTATATGCAAAGAGATTCTGTCTCTTTCATATAGTAGATTCTTATTTTAATTTTATTTTTTGATATATTTGACTGAGGAGGAATTTTATGGAGGGTTTATTTATTGGTAAAGATAATAAATATATTGATCAGGTTAGAGGAACTTCAATACTAAGTTTGCTTGCTAAATTAGACAATTTGGAAATTATGCTGTATGAATTCTCAGCTGGTCGGCCTAATAGTATAATTCCAGGTGATTCCTCTGATTTAATGGAGTTTTATTATATTATTGAAGGTTCAATTGTTATAGATGTTGGTGATGACCGCTTTGAACTAGGTAAGGGTGAATATTTTTATGTACATAATATTAAATCAACTGTTCCATTTAGAACTATTACAGATACTAAAATGCTATATGTTACATCTGCACCTGTTTATAATTACTTGTACACATATACAGATGATTTAAATAATCTTTTAATAAAATCTGAAGAAAAAGATGCTTATACCCATAATCATGGCAATCGAGTTCAAGATTATTCAGTTAAAATAGCAGCTAAACTTGGACTTACTAATGAAATTAACTATACTATAGCATTAGCTTCTCTTTTTCATGATATTGGCAAATGCTTCATTCCAGATGAAATTTTAAATAAACCTTCAAGTCTTAATGATGTTGAGTTTAGTTATATTAAAAAACATTCAGGGTATAGTGCTGATTTATTGCATGGGAAATTTGTTGAAGAGATTGAAAAAATAGTAGAACAACATCATGAAAGATTAGACGGTTCGGGTTATCCTAAAGGTTTAAAAGGTGAAGAAATTTGTACTGAAGCAAAAATTATTGCTGTAGCAGATTCTTATGATGCTATGACATCAGATAGATCTTATCGCAAAGGGCTAAGTCCAGAGGTTGCGTTAGAGGAATTGAAGCGTTGCATAGGCAAATATTATGATGAAAGAATTGTTATTGCTTTTGAGCAAGTATTGCATGATGACGGAATTATATGAGGAAATGCTATACATATTCTCAATTTAACTTAACATATAAAATCAGAGGCACGCATGCGTGCCTCTGATTTTATATGTGGGTATTATTTATTTTAAAATTATCTATATAACTTTTGTATTTGAAATGATTACCATTTTAAACTATTCTTATAGTAAGTGTATTTCATTTTTTTGACATATATCAATCATTTCTTGTGACCAAACAGATGACTGAACTTCTCCTATGTGAGCTTTTTGAAGAAAGTACATGCAAATTCTTGATTGACCGATACCTCCTCCAATTGTAAACGGAAGTTTTTCACTTATAACATCTTTATGGAATGGAAAATCAGCCTTTTGCATTTGATTTCTTATGTTGAGTTGTTTTAACAAAGCTTCTTTGTCAACCCTTATTCCCATGGAAGAAAGTTCAAGAGCAATATCCAAAGTTTCAAAATAGAACAATATGTCACCATTTAAATTCCAGTCATCATAATCTGCTGCACGTCCGTCATGAATTGTTCCGTCAGATAATTTACCTCCTACTTCCATTAAGAATACTGCCTTCTTTTCCTTAGTTATTAAATATTCTCTTTCTTTTGCAGTTTTGTTAGGATATTTGTTTAGAAGTTCTTCGGTTGTTATGTAATATATTTCTTTTGGAAGTTCATTTCTAATAAATGGATACAAATTTTCTAGATATTCTTCTGTTGCAATAAATGCATTGTATATTTGGTTTACTACATATTTTAAAGTGTCTTTATTTCTATCTTCTTTTTTAATTATTTTTTCCCAGTCCCATTGGTCAACATAAATTGAATGAATGTTATCAAGATCTTCATCTCTTCTAATTGCATTCATATCAGTGTAAAGACCTGTATATGTATCAAATCTATACTTTTTAAGGGCCATCCTTTTCCACTTTGCCAATGACTGCACGATTTCTACATCGTACTGAGTTTCTAGCATATCAAAAGCAACAGCTCTTTCTACTCCATTTAAATCATCATTTAGTCCTGATTCTGGTCTAACCATCAATGGTGCAGATACTCTAATTAAAGATAGATTTTTAGCAATTTCAGCTTCAAAAAAATCTTTTATTTTCTTAATTGCAATTTGTGTTTCTAAAACAGAGAGCTTGCTTGTATATGCTTCTGGTAATATTAATTTTTCTATTGACATTTTGTTTCCTCCTAAAATTAAATAAAAAAACTTCTTAAATCCCTGTAATGGACAAAGAAGTTAGAATAACGATGCTACCTTATTAGAGATGATTTTTATATAAATGATAAATATTCTTTATTTATTAATTATATAAAAAAACACTCATATGTCAAGCCATATTTATAAATTTTCTGTAAATCTAGTTGATTTGTGCTTGTAAATTAAAAATTAGAGGTTTATAATTGAACCAAATGGATTAAAAATAAACCATATAAAACATTACTAGTGTAAGATAATTCTAAAGTGGAATGAATATATTCCACTTTAGAATTTATAATTATTTTTATTATAGCATTTTACTGTGTTGTAGCAATTTTAGGTGTGGCACGGTAATTGCTAAATATATGAAGGAGCGTGTGATTGTGGAAACTAAGAAAATTAAATTAACAGCTTTAGAGGATAGAGCCCATTTAACTTATGAAGCGCTATCGGTTTTACATAAATATGATGTAGGACTGGTTTGGATGGAAGTATATGCCTATGTTGCTTATATTAAGTTGATGCCTATAGAAGATGAAGTTTGGGAGAATATTAAAAGTGACCTACAAAATCAAAATTCATGGGTAAGTTTAGAAGAAATTGATTTATTTCCATTTGAGGAAAAGGATACTGAACTTAAAAATGTTTTAGATGTTATACCTTATGGAGTAACGCTACTTAGTAGAAACGGCGATATTAAATACATAAATCATTTTGCTGCTGAAAAAATATTTCTTTCTGGTGAAAGTGACATAACTGGTATAAATATAAGAAAATATTTGGATTATGGTAAATTAATATTATCTTTAAAAAAGAACAACGACAAAAAACCTATGGTTAAAGATAGGATAAAAATAGGCAATAAGCTATATCAAGTTGCTTTGCAACCTATTAAGAATGAAGAAGATTTTTTAAGTGGATATTTAATCTCATTTTATGATATTGATAATTCAAATGTTTTCAATAGATTTGATAACCCAATTACTTTTGATGATATTATAGCTGAAAGTAGTGTAATGCTTGATACAATAAATCAAGGCAAATTATATTCAAAGTCGGACTCTCCAGTGCTTATTACAGGTGAGAGTGGAACGGGAAAGGAGTTGTTTGCTAGAGCCATACATAATGAGAGCAAAAGGAATTTAAAGCCGTTTATTGCAATTAATTGTGCGGCAATTCCAGACCAACTTTTAGAAAGTGAGTTATTTGGATATGAACCAGGTACTTTTACAGGTGGAAATAAGGAGGGAAAAGCAGGAATTTTCGAAATTGCAGATGGAGGAACAGTTTTTTTAGATGAAATAGGGGAGATGGCACCGCATCTACAAGCTAAGTTATTAAGAGTATTGCAAGAGAAAAAGGTTAGAAGAGTTGGTAGCTCAAAGGAAATTTCATTTGATGCAAGACTAATTTCAGCAACTAATAAGAAAATTGATGAAATGGTAAAAAATAAGGAATTTAGGTTGGATTTATTATTTAGAATAAATATTTTTAATATTAATATACCACCTTTGCGTGAAAGAAAAGAAGATTTACCAATACTTTATGAATATTTCGCTAAAATACATTCTGAAAGATATGGAAAAAGTATAATTGGAATAGATCAGAATGCAATGAGAAAATTAATAAACTACAATTGGCCAGGCAATGTCAGAGAATTTCAGAATATTTTGGAAAGAGCAGTCGCTTTGTCAAAGACAAACGAAATTTCTTCTAAGGACATATTTTTAAATTATAATATTGCTCCAGATAGTAGTATAATTGGAAATTCCCTTAAAGAATGTATTGAAAACCTAGAAAAAGCGAAAATTGTTGAGAGCTTAAAGACAAACAAAAGCATCAGAGAAGCTGCTAAAAATTTGGATGTTACACATACTTTACTTATAAATAGAATGAAGAAATATAATATAGATAAGAACAATCTAAATTAAAAATTAATTAAATATGAATGGAGGGGGATTAAATAAATGAACAAAGAAAAAATGAATAATATGAGTTTTGCAACAAGAGCAGTGCACGCTGGTTATCAAAAAAATGAGTATGGTGCATTATCAACTCCAATTTATCAAACATCAACCTTTGTATTTGATTCAGCAGAGCAAGGCGGAAAAAGATTTGCCTTAGAAGAAGGTGGATACATTTATACTAGGTTAGGAAATCCAACAAACACACAAGTTGAAGATAAGCTAGCTAGTTTAGAAAATGCAGAAGCTGCTGTATCTATGGCTTCTGGTATAGGGGCTATTACATCGGTAATTTGGTCTATAGTTAAGGGTGGAGACCATATTATAGCTGCTAAAACATTGTATGGATGTACATTTGCATTCTTGAATCATGGAATATCCAAGTTTGGTGTAGATGTAACATTTGTTGATACATCTAATCCTGAAAATGTTCGTAAAGCTATGAAACCTAATACAAAGGTAGTATATTTAGAAACCCCTGCAAATCCAAACATGCTTATTACGGATATCGGAGAAATATCAAAAATAGCTCATGAAGTTGAGGGTTGCATGGTTGTGGTTGACAATACATATTGTACTCCATATATCCAAAGACCATTGGATTTAGGTGCCGATGTAGTTATCCATTCTGCGACAAAGTATTTAAATGGGCATGGTGATGTAATTGCTGGATTTGCTGCAGGTAAATTAGAATTTATTAATCAAGTTAGACTTTTTGGAATCAAAGATATGACTGGTTCATGTTTAAGTCCGTTTGATGCCTATTTAATTAACAGAGGAATGAAAACCCTGAACATTAGGGTGGATAGACACTGTTCTAATGCACAAAAAGTTGCAGAATTTCTTGAAGGACATCCAGCGGTTGAAGCAATTTATTATCCAGGATTAAAGAGTTTCCCGCAATATGAATTAGCTAAAAAACAAATGAAATTACCAGGTGCTATGATTGCATTTGAACTTAAGGGTGGTTTTGATGCTGGTAGAATGTTGATGAATAATTTAGAACTATGCGCTTTAGCTGTAAGTTTAGGAGATACTGAAACATTAATTCAGCATCCTGCTTCCATGACCCATTCACCTTATACTTCAGAAGAAAGAGCATTGTGTGGAATATCAGAAGGATTAGTAAGGTTATCAATTGGATTGGAAGATCCAGATGATATAATAGAGGACTTAAAGCAAGCTTTAGATAAGTTGGTTTAGATTAAATAATGAGAGGGATTATTTAATTATAAACAACAAAAAAATAGGCATGGTATTCATGTCTATTTTTTTGTTCGCCTTTTTCTTAATAATTAGCAAAATTGTAGAGATTGATATTACAATGAAGATTTTTCCTTTATATACAACGCTTTAAAAGAAGTTGAGAATTATAATATTAAGTGATACAATATTTAAAATGTTTTATACTAATTCATACATTTTAAATTATAGTTTAAATTATTTAAAGCGGAGGACACTTATGCCAAATATATATTATGCAGCTTATAATGAAGATCTTATCCCACTTACTACTCAAATATTTCAAGAATTAGGTATAGATGCAGGTACTGTAGTTTATGATCCCCAAAACCCACAAAAACTAATAGACACTGGGGTGAAAGTGGTGTTGGCTCGTGGCGGTACTGCTAGTCGTATAAGGAATACACTGGATATACATGTGGTTGATATACCCATACCCTTTGAAGACATGATAAGGGCGTTGATTAAAGCTAGCAAGATGGGGAAAAATATCGGTGTAGTTGGTTATGATAATTTGCTAAGTGGCTTAGAGCTATTAAATCCTCTTCTTAATATAAATATTAAACAAGTTTTTGGTAATAGCCAGGCAGAAATGAAGAACAATATTTTAAAACTTAAAGAAGAAGGAGTAGATGTAATTGTTGGAGGGGTGCTCCAAACAAATGTTGCTAAAGAACTAAATATAAACAATGTTAGAATAGATTTTAGTGCAAATGCACTAGAATATGCATACAACGAAGCTGAGTCCATACTGGAAACAATTACGCTAAATACTAGAAAAAATGAGGAATTAAAAGCAATATTAAATAATGCAAAGGAAGGATATGTTGCTATTGATAAAAATGGTATAATTACTTTAACAAACAAAACTTCCTTGAACTTAGTTTCTAGAGACTTGAATCATTTAGATGGTGCTTTGTTAATAGATATTTTTCCTGAACTAAAAGGGCTTTTAGATGTTTTAAAAACTGGGAATGAGTCATTACAGGAAATTATTTGTTTAAAAAATACTGATGTTTTATGTAATATGATTCCATTAAAGCTTGATAATAAGGAAGTAGTAGGCGCTATAGCTACATTTACTGATATAAATACAATAAGCAAAGGTGAGCGAAAGATAAGGGATAAAATACTAAGCAAAGGGTTTTATGCTACGTATAAATTTAAGGATATAAAATGCAAATGTAAATCAATAGAAAACTGTATTAGTAATGCGAAAAAATTTGCTATAACAGATACTACTGTGCTAATACTTGGAGAAACAGGAGTTGGTAAAGAATTATTTGCCCAAAGCATACATAATGAGAGTCCTAGAAGACGTGGTCCTTTCGTTGCAATAAATTGTGCTTCGCTTCCTGAAAATATATTGGAAAGTGAACTATTTGGTTATGAAGAAGGTGCATTTACAGGTGCAAAGAAAAATGGAAAAGCGGGATTGTTTGAACTAGCTCATGATGGCACTATATTTTTAGATGAAATAAGTGAAATGCCAATGAGCTTACAAGCCAGGTTTCTAAGGGTGTTACAGGAAAGAAAAGTTATGCGTCTGGGAAGTGATCAAATTATTCCTATAAATGTAAGGGTAATTTCTGCAACAAATAAAGATATAAAGCGATTAGTTTCTGAGAAAAAATTTAGAGAGGATTTGTTTTATAGATTAAATGTACTAACTTTGAATATACCACCTTTAAGAGATAGAAAAGAAGATATTAGTGAGTTAGTAAATGATTTCTTTAAAAATTATGCTAATAATAGAAATGTTCATATAGAAAAAGAAGCAATTAGAGTCTTACAAGAATACAAATGGCCAGGCAATGTTAGACAATTAAAAAATTTTATTGAGAAAATGAGCATTTTAAATACATCAGATATAATTAATGCTGAAATAGTTAAGGACATGCTAAATAATTATGAACCGGAATTTGAACAAAAAGTTTATTTCGATGAAGGATTAATTAAATTATCTATTACAAAAGAAGAAGTGTCAGAGTCATTGAAATTATCTAAAGGGAACAAAACTCAAGCAGCTAGTATGTTAGGAATTCATAGAAGTACACTTTGGAGATTAATGAAGAAATATGAGTTGTATTAATTGTTAGTAGTTAAAATGTCGCATGAACGTTGCATATGTTTCAGTTGAAACATATGCAACGTTCATTTTGTTAATTATATATATCTAAAACTATTAATATGTGTGGATTTATAATGTATTATAATGTTTGTTTTGAATGATATTACATTGGCACAATTATTGCTTTAGTTATGTTTATAACGAAAGGAGGAGCAAAATGATTGACTTAAGAAGTGATACACTAACTTTGCCAGATAAGGAAATGTTAAATACAATTCTATCTGCTAAACTTGGTGACGACGGAAGGACAGATGAAAATGGAAGGGGTGAAGATTTAACTGTAAATGAACTTGAAGATTTATCAGCAATGCTAACTGGAAAAGATGAAGGAATACTATTCTCTTCTGGTACATTAGCAAATACTACTGCAATTCTTACTTATTGTAATCCTGGTGATAAAGTTCTAGTAGATAAAATTTTGCACATATACAAAAGTGAAAAGGTAGTATTCGATAAGAGTATAGGCCAATTAACACCAGTTTTTTATAGGCTAAATGAAAAACACAAACCAGATGTAGATAATTTAAGACAGTTAATGCAAGAAAACAATATTAAACTGTTATGTATTGAAAACACTCATAATTTTTCTGGGGGTGTATGCATGAATACCTATGAGTTAAAGGAAATACATAAATTAGCTAAAGAGTTTAATGTTCATATTCACATGGATGGAGCTAGATTGTTTAATGCTTCAACTGGTCTTGGAATTGATGCTAAAGAAATATGCGAGTATGTAGATTCTGTAATGTTTTGTATTTCTAAAGGATTAGGAGCACCTATCGGTTCTGTTCTTTGTGGAAAAAAGGATTTTATTAAAGAAGCAAGACTAAAAAGAAAACTTTTAGGCGGAAACATGAGGCAAGCTGGTATAATTGCAGCTCCTGGTATTTATGCACTTAAGCATAACATTGAAAAATTAAAAAAAGACCATGAAAATGCGAAATTTGTTGCTGATAATATTAAATTCTTAAAGAAAACTATAGTCCAAGATGATATTCAAAGTAATATTGTTATGCTTGATATTAGTGATACTGGGTTAAATGCAGAAGAATATTGCAACAGGGCAAAAGAAAATGGTTTACTAATTAGACCTGTATTGGAAAATAAAGTTCGATTGGTTTTTTACAATGGAGTAAGTCGCCAAGATGCAAGTACAGTTGTTCAAATAATAAAAAATATAGAAGAAACATTATAATGAAATTATTAAATAATTTATTAATTAGGAGGTTTATTTTATGAAGATTGGTGGAAAGAAGGTTGGATTAACAACACAAGTTTTTCTTGCTATGATTTTAGGTGCTATTTTCGGACTTGTTATAGGCGAACCAATGACTAAAGTCGGATTTATTGGAGCTATATGGTTAAATATGATCAAAATGATTGTTGTTCCTATGGTTATAGTGACTATTATAACTGGAATTACTTCTCAAAAAGATATTAAGTCTTTAGGTCGTATCAGTTTTAGAATAATGAGCTATTATATTGTAACTACATTGATTGCTGCTGCTGTTGGACTAATTGTAGCATCAATAATTAAGCCAGGAAACATTGCTAACTTTACTGGGCTTGCTACTAAAGAGATTACTGGTGGTTCTGAAATAACTATCGCAGATTTCTTTAAGAGCATGTTTTCTTCTAATATGTTTAAAACCTTTGCAGAAGGTAATATTTTACAGACGCTTATTATTTCAATATTAATAGGTGTTGCAATCTTAAGGATGAAATCGGAAAATTTAAAAGCTACTATAATAAATGGTTTTAATGCATTAAGTGAAATGGTGTTTTCTCTTATTGGAATGATTATGATTATATCACCTATAGGAGTATTTTTTCTAATGGCAGATTCTTTTGCTACTTATGGGGCGGGAATATTTACTAGTATGGCTACATTAGCAGGAACTTATTATTTAGCTTGTATTATTCAAATAATATTAGTTTACGGAGTTGTATTATGGATTACAGCTGGTATTAATCCATTTAAATTTATTAAAGATAGTGCTGAATTATGGGTTTATACAATATCAACATGCAGTAGTGTAGCTTCTATTCCTGTAAACATTAAGGTTGCGAAAGAGAAGTTTGGTGTTCCTGAGAGCATTTCTGGTTTTACTGTACCTTTAGGTTCTCAAATGAATTATGATGGAAGTGTATTATTGTATGGAGTTGTAATTGTTTTTATAAGTCAGGTTGTTGGCGTGCCACTTAGTATAGGAATTATGCTTAAAGTTATTATATTATCTGCTATCTTTTCAACTGGCGGAGGAGGAATTCCTGGTAGTGGTATTGTTAAACTATTAGTTATGGTAGAAGCATTTGGACTTCCAACAGAAATAGTAGGAATTATTGCAGCATTCTATAGATTGTTTGATATGGGTACAACTACTAACAACTGTTTGGGAGACTTAGCAGGAACAATATTTGTTTCAAGGTTAGAAGAAAAGTCAGCAAAAAAGGCAGTATCAAAATAATTTGCTAAATAATTATGAACAAAATTAAACTTTGAACAAATTAAATTAGATTAATAATGTTATGTGTTATTTAATTATATTAACAAAAAAGAATAGACATAGTAATGGTATATGTCTATTCTTTTTATTGTTAACATCCTTAAAATACAGAGGTGTTTGCTATAAATATAAGTATAAGCAATACAAAAATACGATTACGTCGATTTTATTTAATAATAATTATAACAAACTTCGATGTTTTATAATTATAACTTTTATAAAATGCATGTTGCATTATATGGAAAATATGTTAAAATAGATAAAATAATTATATTGCTAGTAACATGAAATGAGGTACCTATATGATTGTTAAGGATATTTTTTCATTGAATAAAGATTTCAAAGACTTTAAGTTAATAGCAGGCAATGGCGGTTTAAATAATGAAATTAAAAGCGTTGACATTATGGAGGTTCCTGATGGTGTGTATTGGGTCAGACCTGGAGATTTTATCATTACAACGGGATATTCATTAACAAAGAATGATACAACACTTGAGAATATTGTTCAGATGATGATAACCAAAGGCGCTGCTGCCTTAGGAGTAAAAATTGGTAGATATATAGATGAAATACCAGAGAAAATAATACAATACGCAGAAGAGCACAATTTTCCCATAATTTATGTACCTCTTGCTTCAAGCTACAACAGTATAATGACACCAATCTTGAGCAAGCTAATGGGTGATGATAATTATGATTCTCATATGATTAAAGAATTGAGGCATGAGCTGAATATATTGAATAATCACAGCTATAATATTACGACAATTATTAGTCTAATATCACGTTATATAGGATGTGAAGTTTATGTTTTCTGGGAAAACAATTTAAATATAATAAATGAAAATAACAATTTAAATGCAATAAATGCAAAGAAACTTATTAAGGACAATCTGCCGAAACTATATCAATCAGATTTCAGTACAGAATTTATTGAAAATGATAATAAATATGTTGTGTTTAAGGTAAAAAGTATAAATGGTATTATTGCGTTTCTCTGCTTAGAATTAGAAAAGGCGAGAGAATTAACTAACACTGATATTGAAATTATAAAAGAAATAATTCCCACAATTGTGATTTATTTATTATCTAATTCTAATAATGCAACATTATTTTATAAATCACCAGAAGATTTTTATTTTAGCATAATGGACGGTAATTATGAAGGTGATGAACTTAAATTGAGAGAAGAATCATCATATCGAGATATAGATTTTAATAAAAGTAGGTATGTATGGATAATTGATTCTACTATCAAAGATCCAAATGATTTTATTAGATTCGAGAAAAAAATCATTTCTATAATGCAAGTTCATGACATTGTGTTTTTTTATAGAAAAGATAATAGGCGGATAACATTTGTTGTGGAAAATAAAAAGCTTCATAGCAACATCAAGCTATTGGAATCGTTTTATGAGAAGGTGGTGCAAGATTTATTAAAAAGTTATAAAAATCACGATTTTAATATTGGTATTAGTAAAATTTGTAATAGCCTTAAATATCTTCACTATGCATTTGAGGAGGCTAATTTTTCTTTGAAAATAGGGAAAAAGTTAAGAAAGATAAATAGTGGAGTATATTTATATGATGATTTTATGATTTATCATTTGCTTTACGAAATTTCAGGACATCCTACTTTGTCTAAATTATATAAGAATACAATTGAAAGAGTTAAGAAATATGACAGTGATAATAATTCAGAGTTATTGAAAACATTAGAAGCCCTCGTTGATAACGACTTTAGTATCAGCCAGACTTCTGATAAATTATTTGTACATAGAAATACGCTTTATAAAAGAGTTAATAAATTAAATGATATACTAGATAGCGATGTAGATAAGTCGGAAAATAGATTAATTTTACAAATTGCACTGAAACTTAACGAGATTCTGGAATGACATGGGTGCAAACCCATGTTTTTTTGTCTTGTGTAATTGCACACTCCTTTTGTTATAATTATGTAAAAAGATATACATCATTTCAATTTTTAATATGCTATATTAATATAAATAAACATTAAGTCAAATAGGAGGGAAAAATTGTAATGGAATATCCTATAGGAGTGGAAATGGCAAATGAGTATCTGTCATTTGAATTAGCTAAAAGTGCAATGAAACTTGTAAAGGATGTAATGTTGGTGACAAATGGTGAAAACGTGACCATAACTGCTGATAGCTCATCCGATAGGAGGGTTGTAGAAGCAACTGCTAATGCGGTATATACAGTTGGTGGAAATCCTGTGGTTATTTATTATCCAACATCAACTAAACTATATTCAGAACCAGTTAAACCAATTGGTAGTGCGGTTGCATGTGCAGATGTATGGATTGAATTTGCATATTCATCAATTATGCTTTGTGAATCATTTCAAAAAGCTATGACCAATGGGTGCAGATATATAAACTTGACAGGCATGGATGTTACTATGATGACAAATACCATTGGTAAAGTTGATTACATGACCATGGTTGAGCTTGGAGAAACATTAAAAAGATTAATATATGAAGCTGATGAAATTATTATTAAGGACAAAAACGGAACTAATTTGAAAGGATACAACAAAGGCAGAAAAATAAGGCATTCTGGTCAATTAGCAACACAAAAGGGGTATCCAATTATGCTAGGTGGTCAAATAAGCTGGTGTCCTATTGAAGAAAGCATTAATGGAACGTTAGTGTTTGATGCAGCATTATTTCCCCCAACTCAGTTAGGGTTATTATCAAGCAATGTGATAATTACTTTAGAAGAAGGAATTGTTACAAAAATTGAAGGTGGCAAGGATGCGGATATATTCAGAAATTGGCTTGCAAGTTTTGATGACCCGAATATGTATCGTCTAGCTCACTACTCTCTTGGATTCAATCCAGGTGTAACAAAAGCTACAGGTAGAATAGTAGAGGATGAGAGAGTGTTTGGTTGCATTGAATTTGGCATAGGAAGTCAAGGTAAGGCTATTATGGGTAAGTTTTGGACTGCTGCATCTCACACTGATGGTGTAGTATCTAAACCTTCAATTATATTAGATGGGAAATCTTTAGAAGAAGATGGTAGGTACGTTCATCCTGAGTTAATTGAGCTATGCAAAAAACTTGGAGTTGCTGGATATTAATATATAGTATAATATAATGGTAAGATATTACTCTTTAATACTATAAATTTGAAAGGAAAGTGACTACAAAATGAATATACCAAATAATGAGAAAGTAATAAGTTTTTTTAGAGAAATTTCAAAAATTCCAAGAGAAACATGCAAAGAAAAGCAAATAAGTGATTATTTATTAAATTTCGCTAATGAAAGAAAATTAGAGGTTAGTCAAGATGAATTATACAATATAATAATCAAGAAAAAATCAAATATTAAAAATTACAATGGACCTGCTGTAATTTTACAGGGGCATATGGATATGGTTTATGTAAAGGCAGCTGATAGCAACCATGTATATGAAAACGGAATTGAAATCATCGAAAAAGATGGTTATCTTTATGGAAATAAAACAACGTTGGGGGCTGATAATGGTATTGCTGTAGCTTATTGCTTAGCAATTTTAGACTCATCTGACATTAAACATCCTGATTTGGAGGTTATTATAACTGTTCAAGAGGAAGGGGGGCTAGTAGGGGCTCAGCTTCTCAATACTGATTCTATTGAAGGCAAGTATTTAATAAATCTTGATGCAGAAGAGGAAGGAGTCGTTTTTACAAGCTGTGCAGGTGGTATAAGAAATTATGTTAATATTTCTACCCTTAAAGAAAATATAGACTGTAAAACATTAATGTCGATAAATATATCAGGTCTAAAGGGCGGCCATTCAGGTATGGAAATAGATCTAGAAAGGGGCAATGCTATAAAATTAATGGCAAGACTGTTATATAATATAAATAGTGATGATTTATATTTATGTTCTATTGAAAGTATCGGTAAAGCAAATGCCATTCCTAATAATGCCCATGCAACAATTGCAATTTCAAATAATATGGTTGAAAATATTACAGATAGAATTAAAGAAATTGAAAATGTTTTTAAAAAAGAATTATTTAATTCAGATGAAGTTAATATAAAAATTGACCAAATTTATGTTGAAAGCGGAAAAATAAATGTTTACTCAAAAGATATAAAAAATAAAATTATAAATATTTTGATGCTTATGCCAAATGGAGTTATAAATAAAAGTATGTCAATACCTGGGTTGGTTCAAACATCAATAAATGTAGGTTCCTTGGAAGAAAACGAAGATAATATTTCGATTTTGAGTTCAATCAGGAGTTCTGTAGGAAGTCAAAAATATAATGTTGCAGACAATATTAAAATAATTGCTGAAACATACTCAGTAGGATGTAAGTTTTTTAGTGATTATCCCGAGTGGGAATATAAAACTGAGTCGAAATTAAGAGAGTTGTTTTCTGATATATATATGGAAATTTTTCAAAAGAAGTCTACATTTACGGCAATTCACGCAGGTTTAGAGTGTGGATATTTAGATGAAAAATTAAAAGATGTTGATATAATATCAATTGGACCAAATGTGTATGAAGTTCACACAATAAATGAGCACGTAAGTATTGAATCTATAATAAATGTTTGGGTTATTTTAGTTAAATTATTAGAAAGATTATCTGAGCAAAATTAAGAGAAACTATAAATAGCCTGTACATACAATAAGTTCATATTAAAATAATATAAAAGCAAAAAGGAGAATGTATATGAAAAGAAATTGGAAAGTTTTATCTATACTTTTAGTTTTAGCTATGTTGCTTGTAGGCTGTACAGGCCAGACTCAGCCAAGTAATAATGAATCCAACAGTGTCAATGATAATGGTGGCAGTGCTGCAAACACAAGTGATAATCAGACGGATACTAAACCGCAAGAAAAAATAATAAGAATGAGTGTTGCTGGAACACCAAAAGTTGATCCAGCAACCGGAGCTGATGGCGGAAGTTGTATAGCAATGGTTAATTTTTACGATTCTTTAGTTTATCCTGGATTTGATGGGACGGTAGCACCATCTCTTGCTGAAAGCTGGGAAATTTCAGATGATAATTTAGTATATACCTTTAAATTAAAAGAAGGCGTTAAGTTTCATGATGGAAGTGAATTAAAATCAAGTGACGTTGTATTCTCCATTAATAGATTGCTTGGTATTGGTGAAGGAAACGCATACTTGTTCCAAGATTATATCAAAGAAGCTGTTGCACTAGACGACTATACAGTTCAAATATCACTATTTAAGTCATTTGGTCCTTTTTTAGCTACTTTACCTAGAATTTATATAGTAAGCGAAAAAACTATAATGGATAATATAGATAAAAGTGGTCCTTATGGTGAGTTTGGTGACTATGGTAAGAATTATTTATTAACACATGATGCTGGTAGTGGAGCATATCAAGTTGCAGATGTTCAACAGCAAGGTTATGTATTAGCTGAAAGGTTTGAGGATTATTGGAGAAATTGGGACAATACAGACGCTCCAGATACTATTAAACTAATTGATAATACAGAGGCATCAACTGTTCGTACTTTAATAGGAAATAGAGAGTTAGAAATTGCTGATGAGTGGCAGTCTACAGAAAATATAAATGCAATGATGAAAATACCAGATGTTTCAATTTGTACATTCTCCAAATGTGCTGTTCAAAACTATATGTACAATACTAAGATAGCACCAACAGATGATGTGAACTTCAGGAAAGCTCTAAATTGTTTATTTGATTATAAAACGATTTCAGAAAAAATTCTTGTAGATTCACCTCAATCTATTGGTCCTGTTCCAGCAACAATACCTGGAGCAAACCCTGACCTTATACAGTACAGCTATGATTTGGATAAGGCAAAAGAGTATTTGTCAAAATCAAAATATGCAGATAGTTTAGAGCAGTATCCAATTGAATTAACAATCATATCTGATGTAGCTGACGCAGAAAAGGTTGCATTAGGATTTCAATCAGCAGCTCAGCAAGTTGGATTAACTGTAAATGTATCCAAGGCACCATGGCTTTCAGTTCAAGAGCAAGTAGCAAGTGTTGAAACAACACCAAATATGATTAGTATATCAGTTCCAGCAAACTATTTTGAGGCAGGAGCAATATTGAGTTCTCGTTATCATTCTTCTTCAACTGGTACATGGGAACAGGCTGAGTGGTTGCAAAATGATGAAATTGATGAGATGATTGAAGATGCGTTAGCCACTGTTGATAAGGACGAGAGATTTGATAAATATTATAAAATACAAGAAAAATTAGTTGAATTAGCGCCAACTGCATGGTTAGTTGATAATGTACAAAGACATATATATCAAAGTAAATATGTGTATTGGCCAATTGCAGAAGAAACGAAAAAGGGAAATGTAGTTTCTTTACCTACTGGCTATCCATTTGACTTTAAAGATTTTAAAATAATGCAAAAATAATAATAATTAACTACCCTTTACTAATTGATTAAGGGATACCTACATTAGATTAGTAAAGGGGTTTTAATTTATAAAAATTAAATTGTTGTAATGAAAAGAGCAAAAAGGAGGAAATCGATGTTACGGTTTTTGATAAAAAGAATACTACAGGGTTTACTTGTGATTTTTGGTTTATCAATATTTATTTTTATTATATCTCGTATAATTCCAGGTGATCCAGCACGATTAGCTTTAGGACCACGTGCTACAGCAGAAGCAGTTTTACAGTTAAGACAAGAGATGCATCTAGATGAATCTTTGCCACAGCAATATAAATATTGGATTACTGAAGCTATACATGGTAATTTTGGTAAATCTGTAAACACAAAGCGACCAGTAGTACAAGATATTAAAGAATTTTTACCTGCGACTATTGAATTAGTTTTAGTTTCTGGGTTTATTCTAGTGGTTTTTTCCATAATTTTAGGATTGCTTGCGGCTAAACATAAAGATACATGGATAGATGCGTTAGTAAGGTTTTCTGCCTATATAGGAATAGCAATTCCAGCATTTGTTATGGCAAGTATATTACTGCTCTTCTTTGGACTTGCATGGCATTTCATGCCTGTGCTTGGCAGATTGAGTCCTGGTATAGTTCCACCACCAACTGTTACAAATTTGTTGCTTATTGATTGTTTGTTAGCAGGAGATTTCTTGGCGTTTTGGGATGCTTTACAACACATACTGTTGCCTGCCATCTCACTGGCATTAGGTGGTATGTTACAGGAAGCAAGAATTCTTAGATCGTCAATGTCTGATAATATGAATAAAGAATATATATCAGTTGCAAAAGGATATGGAATTCCAAGAAATGTAATTATAAGAAAATATTTATTTAAGCCTTCGTTTATACCTGTAGTTTCAGTTATGGGACTAGATTTAGCTTCACTCATGGGAAATGCGTTTCTCGTAGAAAGAATATTTAATTGGCCGGGTCTCTCACGATATGGACTCAATGCTATGTTGACAAAAGATTTAAATTCAATATCTGCAGTTATTATAATAATAGGGTTAATGTTTTTAGTAATTAATATTATTGTTGACATTATAATTGCGGCGTTAGATCCACGTATTAGGGTAGGTGATTAGTTATGATGGAAGTATCAGAGAAAAAGAATAAAAATTCAATTTTGAAGGTATCTACAATAGAAAATTTAAAATTATATTGGTACAAATTTTCATGCAATAAACTTTCTGTACTAGGGCTTATCCTGGTTGTAGTTTCTATATTATTAGCAATCTTCGCTCCAGTAATAACACCATATCCAGAACATGCAGGTGCCTTTGTTGATTATAACAATGCTAGCCAACCACCAAGTGCAAATTATTGGTTTGGTACTGATGTTTTTGGTCGTGATATTTTTTCGAGAGTTGTTTTTTCATTTAGAGGAGCGCTTTATATATCAATTATTGTGCTAGCTATTTCAGTTCCTATAGGTACATTGATGGGTCTTATAGCAGGGTACTATGGTGGATGGTTTGAAGCATTCATCATGAGATTAACAGATATATTTTTATCGGTTCCAGCGGTAATACTGGCATTGTCTATTGCATCGGTATTGAAACCAAATTTAACAAGTTCAATGATAGCTGTAACCGTAATGTGGTGGCCTTGGTATACAAGACTAGTTGCAGGAATGGCGAAATCTTTTTCAAAAGAATATTTTGTAAAAAATGCTGAATTAATAGGGGCTTCTAAATTTCATATACTATTTCGTGAAATTTTGCCAAATTGCATATCTCCCATATTAACTAAAATGGCACTTGATGTAGGTTGGGTAATATTGATTGGAGCTACACTAAGTTACTGCGGGTTAGGAGAACAGCCTCCAATACCAGCCTTCGGACAGATGATTTCTGACGGTTCTAAATATATGCCAGATTTGTGGTGGATGACAATTTTCCCTGCTCTTGCAATAGCCTTTATTATTTTAGGGTTTAATTTGCTTGGAGACGGAATTTCTGACATGTTCAACAGGGGGAGGTAAAGATGAAAAATGAAATTTTGAATATAAAGGATTTACAGGTATGGTATAAAACCTATAAAGGGTACGCAAAGGTAGTTAATGGAGTAGATTTTAATGTTAGAGAAGGAGAAAAGGTTTGGATTAGTTGGCGAGGTCAGGCTGTGGTAAAACTACAATGATGAAAGCTATATTAAGATCCCTTGATGATAGTGCCTATATACCTAATGGTGAAATAATTTATAAGGGTAAAGATATATTGAAAATGAATGAAATGGAGCTTCAGCAAATAAGAAGAAACGATATTTCAATGATATCTCAAGAACCATCAGCTGCTTTGAATCCTGTATTTACAATAGGACAACAAATTATGGATGTAATTAAATATTCCGGTAATCAAAAAAAGTCTGATAAAAAAGCAATGTGGGATAAAGCCTATAAGGCGGTTGAAAGTGTAATGATTTCGGATGCCGATAGGATATTAAACTCATATCCATATCAATTAAGTGGTGGAATGAAACAACGTATATGTATTGCAATGGGTTTAGTGGTTCCTAGAAAGTTGCTAATAGCAGATGAACCGGGAACGGCTCTAGATGTTACAATACAAGATCAAATACATAGGCTATTAAGTATTTTAGTTGAGGAAAAGCAAATGTCACTTATTATGATTACTCATTCTCTTGGTGTAGCACGTGAATTAGTTGACACTATATATGTTATGTATGCTGGTGATATTGTGGAAGTGGCATCAACAAATGAACTGTTTAAACAACCTTTACATCCTTATACTAAAGGACTTATGAGTTGTGTTCCACGATTATCAGGAGGTGGAATTGCAGAAGGCATTTATGGATATGTTCCAAGCTATATCGATACTGCTCCTGGTTGTAGATTTTCTTCTCGTTGTTCAATTGCAACTGATATATGCAAGAAGGAGAAGCCACAAATGATAGATATAAATTTAAATCATAAGGTTGCGTGCTTCAATTGTAATGAGAACTAAAAATATTACAGAAAGGAGATAATTATTAATAAATTTAATAATTCAGATAAATATTATATGAATAATGAAATATTAACTGTAAAAAATTTAAAAACCTATTTCATGATAGATAAATCTAAAAAAACTTATGTAAGGGCTGTTGATAATGTAAGTTTTTCAATAAATGAAGGAGAGTTAGTTGCTCTTGTAGGTGAGTCAGGCTCTGGAAAAAGTACAATTGCATATACAATTATGGGTATGAATGATACATCAGGTGGAGATATAATATTTGACGGGCAGAGTATAATTGGAAATAAACGGTCATTTGATTTTAAGAAAAAAGCTCAAATTGTCTTTCAAGACCCAGGTTCATCTCTTAATCCATACCATGATGTCAAAGAAATATTAAGTTTACCTCTAAAGGTACATAAGGTAGTAGAAAATAATGAAATTGATAATAAAATAGGTGAAGTTTTAAATATGGTTGGTCTTTCTGAAGATTTTATGTACAAATTTCCTAGGTCTATAGGAGGCGGAGAGAAACAGCTAGTTTCTATTGCTAGAGCTTTGTGTAGCAACCCGAAATTTATTATATTAGATGAACCTACGTCTTCGTTAGATGTTTCAATTCAAGCAAAGATTATAAATATGCTTTTAAAGCTTCATAAGGAACAAAAGCTTACATATTTGTTTATAACACATGATTTAAGTCTTGTAAGAAATATTTCAACCAAAGTAATAATAATGTATTTAGGAAAGATATGTGAAATTGCTAACACTGAGGATTTCTACAAAAAACCAATGCATCCATATACACAAATGTTACTTTCTTCTATTCCTGTAATTTCGGAGGAAGAAGAAAAATTAAAACCAGAAAAAGTAATATCTACTGGCGAGATACCATCTCCAGTAAATATACCAAAGGGTTGTAGTTTCAACACACGTTGTAATAGAGCAATTGATATATGTTTTATTGATGATCCAATTATGCATCAAGTTTCAGAATGCCATCAAGTAAGGTGCCATTTATTTAACTAACTCATAAAATTAGGAGGTATCTATGAAAATTGGTGTTTGTCAAATTAAAGTAATTGAAGGGCAGATAGAGAAAAATATATTACATATAGAAAATACAATTAAATTACATGTAGATAAAAATTTGGATTTGATATGCTTTCCTGAATTATGTATTAGTGGCTACAGTTTAAATGTAGTGAAAGAAAAATACGATGAAAAATCTTTGTTTGCTATGTTGGCAAATAAATATAATATTAAGATACTTGCAGGTGTTTCTTCTTTTGAAAATGACAAATTTTATGATGATGTTTGTATTTGGGATAAAAAAGGAAATCTTATTTTTGAGTATAGAAAAATTCATTTGTGGGGCGAAGAAAGAACATTTTTTGAAAGTGGCGAGGACATAAATATAATAGATATAAATGGGTTTAAAATTGGGGTTCTCATTTGTGCTGATTTAGGTTTCTCGGAGGTTGCTAAAATAATGGCTGTTAAAGGCTGTGAAATAGCTATTGTTCCATCTGCATGGCATTCACCATATGAGGACTTATTTAAACTTATGGCAAGAGCAAGAGCCGCAGAGAATCAAATGTATGTGATTACTGTTAACAGAGCATCAGGAGACATGGATTTTTGTGGTAATAGTTGTTGCTGTGATCCAAGTGGTGATATAATTGAAGAATCAGACGTTGTTTCTGAAGATTTTTTTGAAGTAAGAGTTGATATAAGTAAAGTATCTGAAAAACGTAATGAAATACCTTGGTTAAAAATGAGATTACCTGATATTTATAAAAAAAAACATATAATTTAAAATATATTATATTATTTCTTAATTAGATTTAGGGCGTAATTAAATGCGGGACAAATAATAATAGCCTGCCCAATACGTCCTATTTTTAGTTTATAAAGAATATTATACCATAAAATGCAACAATATAGTAAATATGTTGCATTTTAATAATGCAAAATATTCACTATTAATCATTATATTTTATATGTACTATCGTGTCAATAATTTTGTAAAATAAACCATTTTATTACAAATTGTTGTTTTTATTTGCAAATATTCTACAATTGTACTATAGAATATAACTCATCTTTTTGATCTTGATTAATACCAATATATCGTAATGTAACACTTGGGGAGCTATGATTAAATGTGTCCATAATAAGTCCTATATTGTATTTAGATATTTTATAAGTCCAGTAACCCCAAGTCTTTCGTAAACTATGGGTCCCAAAATTTTCAATACCTAAAACGCTGGCTCCTTCTTTTAGTACTTTATAAACTTGTATTCTCCCTACATATCCACCTTTTTGACTGTGAAAAAGATAATCATCCATTGATAAATTATAAGATTTTACATAAGTATTTAAACATTTTCTGAGGGTATCATTTAATTTAATTTTCCTTTGTTTAGATGTTTTTTGTTCAGTTATTGTTAGGTGGTCTTTGAATTGCCACTTTTCGCTATAAATATCACTTGTTTTAAGTGAAATTATATCACTAATTCTTAATCCTGTGTTAATTCCAACTTTAAATAGTAGTGCATACTTAGGATTAACTCCATTTAAATAGTTGTAAAGTTGCTTAATTTTAGCTTTTTCTCTAATTGGTTCAACTGTCATATCACATAATCTCCTTTAATGCATCTTTTTATATCCATATTATATAAAATGTTAAAAAAATAATACTGCTTTTTAATGGAAAAATATGATATTGATTATAAAATCGTTTAAAATTAAAGGAACATGCAAAAAATAAATGCAACATATTTACTATTATGTTGTATTTACTAAAATGATAGGGATGTGAATAATGTGGGGGATGTAAAGCCGATTTATTCAATAGCAGATGATGCTTTGAGTATAGATAAACTAATAAATGAAAATGCATTGAGGGAAAATTGCAAAATTTGTCTAAAGTTAGAAAATAAAGAAGAATTAATTAATTTTTTTAGAACATCATTAGTTAACCAACGATGTCTATATTGTCGATTTAAACGTTATGAGATTAAAACCCACGCTCATATTATTAAATCAATTAACTATTCCTTTTTTTTATCTAGAATTAAAAATTGCTTATCTTTTAAACAAGCTAATGGTTTTTTTGAAAAAAATGATTTTGATGTTATGGAAGTATCAAAACATATTAAAGAAATTTCAGTTATACACGAAATTTTTTATATAGCTATGGATGTTTTGACTGAAATAAACAATAAAGAAACAATAAATCATATGAAAAGGACTATGTTATATGTAAAAGAATTGGTTGAATTACTTTCGGAAAGTGAAAAATATAATAAAACTTTAACTAAAGAAGTGATTGATTTAATTGTGGCTTCAGCTTTGATCCATGATATTGGAAAAATTGGTATACCTCAATACATACTTATGAAAACAGAAAAAATTAACAACCCAAGAGTTTGATATTATAAAAAATCATACAATTCTTGGCTTGGAAGCTATTGTATGGGCAGAGAATTGTGTTGAAGAGATTAAACCATTTCTTAATTATGCAAAAGAGATGGTTTGTTTTCATCATGAAAGATGGGATGGGAGTGGATATCCATATGGAACATCAGGTAATAATATTCCTGTTTCTGCGAGGATTATGGCAGTAGCTGATGCATACGATGCTCTTACAAGTGAAAGAGTATACAAGGAGGTAATTGAACATGAAGCTGCTGTTAAAATAATATTAGAAAATTCAGGAACACATTTTGATCCTGACATAGTCATAGCTTTTGAAAAATTACAACATACGTTTAAGGAAATTAGTAAAAAACATATATAGAATTATAAATGTTTTGAATCAGTAAAATAGTGAGTTGTCCTAGCTGCTATTATATACTATAATGAATTTATAACATAAAAGTGATTTGTTCTGGACTTAGATTTAATTGAGATCGTTTTGTGTGATAATGAGTATATTAAGTGCTATTAAGGTAGTTTGGAGGCTTTAAATGAAAACAGGAAATAAAATTGGTAAAGTTGCGGTTATTGCGTATACAAAGATGACAGCACAGTTTTATGGTTTACAACTTCAAAAACTTTTTAAAGAGAATATATCAGTTGAAATCTATTCTGTTGAGGATAGCAATCTTACTGGTATTGTTTGCGATGTCATCATTGCATCCACATATTCAATATATGAAATTGTTAAAGCCTATGTTAGCAATTGTGATAACATTGTTATAGCAGATATTACTTTAACTAAAGATTCTCTTGAAACGCTAAGAAGAATTCCTGCCGGGAGTAATGCTATGCTTGTTAATACCACCCTTGAAATGGCTGTTGAGACTATCGGATTGATTTATAATTCTGGTATTAATCATATCAATCTACTACCTGTCTATCCTTCTATTTCAGTAGTTCCTCCATATGATTTAGCTATTACACCAGGAGAAGTTTCACTTGTTCCTGCTGGTGTTAATAACATTATAGACCTTGGAAATAGAGTGCTTTCAATGAAAACGATTATAGATGTTGCGGTTCGTTTAAATCTTGATAGTATGCTTAAAAATGAAGAATTTGAGAATTGTTTTGGATTGCTTGCTCAAAGTGATATGGGTTTAGAGTGTCTATGGGAACAGGTTAGTGTACTAGAAAAAAAACTTGATTTAATAATGCAAATTTTTGATGGGGGAATTTTGCTATTGAATTGTAGTGGTAACATAAGCTTTATAAATCAATCAGCAGAAAGAATGTTAAAACTAGAGAAAAAGCGAGTTATAGGTGAAAAGCTTAATGATGTTTTACCTGAATTTTATGATTTGCTTGTTACTTCTTTGGAGATTGTACAAAAAGACAGGATTTTAACATTTAATTCAAGACTCTTAGACGTGTCTTTTTATCCACTATTTGATGGATCTGAAGCATTGGGAACTATAATTCTAATTAGAGAATTTACAGATATAGAAAAAGAACAACATAAAATTCGAAAGCAAATTATTGCAAAGGGGCATATTGCTAAGTATTCCTTTAGCGATATTGCAGGAAAAAGCAAGCAAATGGAAATACTTAAAGAAACTGCGAAAAAGATGGCGTTATCTGATTCATCAGTACTTATTTGTGGTCAAAGTGGTACAGGGAAAGAACTATTTGCTCAATCAATACATAACAGTTCTAATCGTAAAGATGAGCCATTTATAGCTATAAATTGTGCTTCAATTCCAGAAAATCTACTAGAGAGCGAACTTTTTGGTTATAGCGAGGGTGCATTTACAGGTGCAAAAAAAGGTGGGAAATCGGGATATTTCGAGCAGGCTCATAAAGGTACATTATTTTTAGATGAAATTAGTGAAATGGATTTGCATTTACAATCAAGACTTCTACGTGTTTTACAAGAAAAAGAGGTCATACGTATTGGTGGTGATAGTGTAATTAATATCGATATTAGAATTATCTCTGCCACAAACAGAAATCTTAAGGAGTTAGTTAAGCAAGGTAAATTTCGTCAAGATTTATATTATAGACTTAATGTTCTATCTATTAATATACCTGCACTATGCCAGCGAAAAGATGATATTCCAATGCTTATTGAACAATTTCAAGAGCGTTTTCGTGTGAAATTTAAAATTACCCAAGCGGCAATGGAGCTGATTAAAAATTGCAAGTGGGAAGGAAATGTGCGGGAGTTAGGAAACTTTGTTGAACGTTTAACTTGTTTAGAAGTTGATGAAGTTGATGTTAATATTGCTCGACAATTTATTGATGAAAATGAATATCAGCAGATAGAGCTTGAAGATGACGAAAATAAAAAATTCCTTAGTCTTATTAATCAGAAACATATTAATCATAAAAATTATTATAGTATATTAAGGTTACTTTTAATAAATCAAAGAAACGGTAAAAAACTTGGTAGGAGAAGTATCTCTGAGCTCTTACAAAGAGAAGGGTTATTGGTTTCTCCCCAGGAAGTTCGAACTGTGCTTAAAAATTTGGAAGACTTAAAAATGGTTAATATATTGTTAGGGCGTAGTGGTACAGAAATAACTGAATTTGGAATTAAAGCTTATAAGCTATTGGAAGATAAATATAAAGATATATAAATTTAAAGGATTAAAAGGGTTGGATGGTTTTACCATTCAACCCTTTTAATTTTGTTATAAACCAATATATTTCGTTTTTTATATTTAAATTAAATAAAAAGTACAGAAATTCTATATGAAATATATGTTTTATTTGGTTTTTGAGTTGGCATGTTAATTGCTATTAATATATGAGAAATTTAAATAAAGAAAGGAGTTAATCACATTAACGAGATGAAAGAGATAATTAAATGGATTAAAAATGCAAATAAAGCAGAGTTAGGTACATTTCCAACTCCGCTTCACAGACTTAAAAATATGGAAAAGGAGCTTGACTATAAACACATTTATATAAAAAGAGATGATTTAACAGGATTAGGAGCTGGCGGAAATAAAATAAGAAGCCTCGAATTTATTTTAGGAGATGCAATTAAAAGAAATTGTGATTTGATTATTGTATCAGGTCCACCACAATCAAATTTATGTACTTTAGCAGCTTCGGCATGTGCAAAAACAGGGCTCAAATGTGTAATTGTTAACAATGGTGAAAAACCTGATATTATTCAAGGAAACATGCTGCTTAATTACATTTTAAACACTGAAATTCACACTATTGGAGTTTCATCAAAAGAGGAGCGTGATACTTATGTAAAAAGTCTTTACACTAAATATAAAGATGAAGGTAAGCGTCCATATATAATTGAAAATGGTGCTACTACAGGAATGGGAGCACTTGGTTACGTAAGTGCAACTATAGAAATGCAAATGCAATGTCAAGAGCAAAACTTACCAATAAAAACAATTTTTGCACCAGGAGGTAATGGTGGCGTAGCCGCAGGATTAATTTACGGAAATGCTCTACTTGACTTTCCTTTTCAAATGAATATTATCAGTGTAGAAGATGACAAAGCTTGCCTTATGGATCATATTTTAAATACAATTCACCAGATTGTAGATATAACAAAAATTCCTTTTAATTATAAATTAGAGGATGTATGTAATGTTATTGATAAATATCGTGGCTCAGGCTGGGGTATCAACACAGAAGAAAGCGCTAATGAAGTATTCCGCTTTGCTCAACTAGAGGGAATTTTTATCGAAAACATATACAACAGTAAATTACTAGTAGGAATGGAAGATATTATTAAAAATGCAGACATAACAGGTGATGTTTGTTATCTGCATACAGGAGGCTTTGGCTCTTTATTTAGCCAATTCTAATTAATTAAAACCGACCATCTAAAAAAATTAAAATTATAAGGAGGAATTATTATGGAATACGGTTTTTTAACTATTATCCCGCCAATACTGGCAATATTTATCGCTATTAAATTTAAAAAAGTGCCTTTGGCATTGCTATTAGGTGCTTTTACAGGTAATTTAATCATGAACACTTGGAATCCTATTTCGGCTGTAACAACTACAGTTGATAGCATTATAGGTGTTTGTACAGATGCAGGAAATATTAAAATCTTCTTGTTTACTTCACTTATGGGAGCTTTTGTTATATTGGTCAAGGTTTCAGGTGGAGTTGATGGTTTTGTTGTCTATTTAACCGATCAAAATAAAAAGATAAAAAGTAAAACTGCTTCTATGCTATTAGCTTATTTAATTGGTATTATCATTTTCGTTGACGGCTTATTAAGCATCATGTTTACAGGTGTAGTTACTAGGCCAATCACGGATAAATTTCAGGTATCGAGGGAGAAATTAGCTTATATTTGCGACTCAACATCTGCACCGATTAATGCAATTATTCCCCTTAATTCATGGGGTGCTATGTTAATGGGTTTAATAGGTGCCCAGGTTACAGCGGGAGTAATAACGGGTGACCCACTACAAATACTAATAGGTAGTTTACCACTCCAATTTTATAGCATAATTTCGTTACTTATGGTGCTATTCTATATACTTACAGGTAAAGACTGGGGTCCTATGAAAAAAGCTGAAGAACGTGTTCGTACAACTGGTAAGCTATATGATGATGGAGTTACGCCATTGTTATCAGATGAGGTTGGTGACGAAACAATTATTCAAAAGGGTACTGAAAATAGAAATAATATGATAATTCCACTATTTGTTTTAATTGCAGGCACGATTTGTGGACTTTTAATTACCGGTGGAGGAAATCTGACAAAGGGAGATGGTACTACTTCTATTCTTTATGCAATATCAATAACACTCATTGTTATGTTGTTGTACTATACAAAAAACAAAATTATGTCTTCTAAGCAATTTAGTGAATACGTTTATAAGGGTATTGGAAATATGCTTTCGTTGGTAATGCTTCTTACACTTGCATTCACAATTGGTAGAACAATTTCTGCATTGGGTACAGGTGCATATTTAGCAAGCCTTGTAGAGGGAAGAATCAGTGGAGCTTTTGGACCAGCAATCATCTTTACACTTGGTGCAATTATGGCATTTAGTACAGGCACAAGTTGGGGTACTTTTTCAATAATGATGCCAATTGCAATTCCAATGGCAGTCTCAATGGATTCAAATATAATGCTGGCTATAGGTGCTGTAGTTTCGGGTGGTATTTTTGGTGACCATTGCTCACCTATGTCAGACACTACAATTTTGTCATCAATGTCATGTGGTACAGACCTTTATTCTCACGTTAAGACACAGTTACCATATGCATTACTTAGCGCAAGTCTTGCAGTAATATGTTATATAGTAATGGGATTAATTTTATAAAAGGGCTTTAGATTTCAAAAAATATTTTATTCATTAGAAAATGAGCAGGAGGAAAATATGTCAAATCAAGTTATTTGCACTAAAAATGCACCAGCAGCAGTAGGACCTTATTCACAAGGAATTAAAGGTGGAAACACATTATATATTTCAGGACAGCTACCTATTAATTCACATACGGGAGAATTATATACAGGTGATGACATAAAGGAAGAAACAAAGATTTCATTAGAAAATATTAAAGCAATATTAGAAGCAGGGGGAGCAACACTTAATGATGTTGTAAAGTGTACAGTTTATATAAAGAACATGGATCAATTTAGTTTAATAAATGAAATGTATGCAGAATTTTTTACGGAAAATAAACCTGCTAGGGTCTGTGTAGAAGTTGCAAGACTTCCTAAAGATGCAAATGTAGAAATAGATGCAATAGCAGTAATTTAAAAAGCAATAAAAAAACAGCAGATTTGCTGTTTTTTTATTGCTTTTATTTTTATTTTTCTTTAGAAGTTAATGCTACTGGTTATATTTTTATAAACATACAAACAAAATAAAACATAAATTTTTAATGAAACAAATAATTAGGAATATTGAAAAATTAAGAGTTACATAGCTTTAATTAAAAAATTATATTTTTATATACTAGCTAAATAAAAAAAATATAATTTTTCTATTGACAATGTTTCTTTTTGTATGTATAATCGCCGAAAGAAAAATGCAACTACTGGTTTTTATATATAACCACAAGGAGGTTGTTAAAATGGATTTATTAAAATCAGCAGAAAATGTTTTAGATATTCTATTTGTATTTCAAGGTACCAAAGAAAAAGAATTAGGATTAAATGAAATTAGCAGGCTTACTAATATTAATAAAAGTACGGTTCATAAAATTTTAAAATCACTTCAAAACAGGTGGTTAATAGAACAAAATGAAATTAATAGTAAGTATAGGCTTGGAGTTGGACTTTTACAGCTTGGAGGAAATGTTTTAAAAGAATTGAATTTAAGAGAGGTAGCAAGACCATATATGAAACAATTGGCCCAAGCGTGTCAAAACACAGTTACTTTAGGTGTTAAGAGCGGTAATAATATGATATTTATTGATAGAGTTGATGGGCGAGATAATGTTAGATTTTATTGTGACATAGGAAAAATAACGCCTTTTAACGGAGGTGCTGCGGCTAAAGCGTTGTTAGCATACTTAGATGATTCCGAAATTTCAGAGATTCTTTCCTCATTTAAAGACAAAAAGTTCACTGAAAAAACTAAAGGAAGGGAAGCCTTAATAAATGAACTTCAACTTATAAAAAAGAACGGTTATTCAATAAGTGATGAAGAAGTTGATATGGGTGTTTTTGCAATAGGAGCACCAATAATTGATTACCGTGGAAAAGCAATTGCGGGAATTGCAGTTGCTGGTATAAAACAAACTTTCACTAACGAAATATTTCATATAAATAAAGAACTATTATTGACCTATAGCAAGATTATATCTAAGCGTATGGGTTATATACCTAAACATGATTAGTGACATCATAGATGTTATTAAATATAAAAAAGGGAGGATTTATTATGTCCAAGAATAATAAAACAAGGCAACATTATTTATTATGTCTTAAAGAGTTTAAGGTTGGTGTAATTGTTACGGCAATTTACATTTCGGTATCGTCAGCTATTAGTTATTTTTTAGGTTACGGAAGGGACCCTAACACTATTAAGTTAATTGCAGGAATTCCTGATTGGGTCTTTTGGGGAGTAATAATCCCATGGGTTTTAATAGTTTTATTTACAACAATATATGGTTTATTTATTATGGAAGGGGATGAAAAGTAATGAAGACATCTTTAGTAACAAACTTAGTCTTTCTATGTTATATTATAGCTTTGATCGGTTTAGGCGTATTAGCGCATTTTAAGGTTAAAAAATCAAGTAATTTCTCGGAAGAGTACTGGGTAGGTGGTCGTTCTTTTGGGCCATGGTTAGTTGCTTTTACTTGGGCTACTTCGTGGACAAGTGGTGGTTCATTTATCGGAACTCCAGCAATTTATTATACATATGGTTGGCCAGCTTTATTGTGGCAAGCAGGTGCAGGTGTGTTGGGTATTATAGGAATTATAGCTATAGGTAGAAGAGTTTCAACTGTTGCAGCTCAATCAAATTGTATGACTCTTCCTGATCTGTTTGTAGATAGATATGAAAATAAACATATGGGGTTAATTGCAGCTTTAGTTATTTTAATCTTTGGTATAGCTTATATGATATCTCAATATGTTGCAGCTGCAAGAATATTAGAGGTTATGACGGGAATTCCTTATGCAATAGGAATTATTATATTTGCTGTTGTAGTAGGATTATACACATCCTTTGGCGGATTAAGGGGAGTAGCGTATACAAATATATTTCAAGGATTAATAATGGTAGGGGGCTCTATTGCTATTGCTCTTATAATGATTAATAAAGCTGGTGGTTTAACTGCAATAAGTACAAATATGTTGTCTCAAGATCCTAATTTAATGGTAGGACCTGGACCAAATAATTGGCTACCTATTAATACTGGAATATCAATGTTTTTTATTCTTGGAGTTGCAGTAATGGCGCAACCCCATGTTGTTACAAGATTATTCTCAATTAAAAATATAGACTCAGTAAAAAAAGCAGGTGTATTAGTTTCTATAATTACATTTATCTGGTTTATAAGTTTATTTATAAGCTCTATTGCTGGAAGAACTCTCATTCCATCTATTGATGTATCAGATCAAATATTCCCTACTATAGTAGTAAAATACGCACCTAAATTATTAGCAGGAATAATGTTATCTGCTCCATTTGCTGCAGTAATGAGTACCGTTGCTTCATTACTTTTGTCTACTAGTAGTGCTATAATTAGAGATATTATTGAAAGAAACTCAAAAGAGCAAATAGCTGATGATAAGCTTAAAAAATTAAGCTATATAACAACTATATCAATAAGTGCTTTAGTTATGATTCTCTCATTAAAACCACCAGTGTTTTTACAAGCTATTGTAATATTTGCTATTTCTGGGTTTGCCGCATCATTTACTATACCTATTGTTGTTGGATTATTTTGGTCAGGGGCTACTCCTGTAGGAGGATTAGTATCTATGGTGTCAGGATTTTTAACATTAATAGTGTTATATGTATTTAAAATACCTAATCCATTTGGATTTAGTCCATTGGTTTGGAGTTTAGTGGTGTCACTTATTACCATATTAATAGTAAGTAAATTAACTAAGCCAAGTTCAGCTGAATTAATTGAGAGATATTTTGGTATAGAAAAAACAAGTGACATCCAGGTATAAAATTCTAATTGAGGTGAATGTTTTGATAAAAATTTTAGAAGTTAAAGAGTATGTGGACATAATAGGTGGTCAAACAGACGGAAAATTATTTATAAATGATGGGGATGAAATATTAGTTACTACACCTCCTGGTTGTTGGGGACCTATGATTACACCTGCTATAAAAAGTGGACATGAAGTATCAAAGCCTGTTAATTTAAATGGTGCAAAGGTTGGAGACTCTATTGCATTATATATAAAAAAGGTTGAAGTGAAATCAAATTATGCTTCTTCTGGAACAGGTAAAAGAAATAATGAGAATTTTGAAAAAGACCCTACTGTTAATGCAATTTGTCCAGTTTGTAATATATCAAATCCAAAAACAATATTAAAAAGTACAGGTGACAAAGGAATTGTTTGTATCCAGTGTAAAACATCTATTATTCCTCAAAGCATATCTAATGGATATACTGTAATGTATGATTTAGATAAAAATTTGGGAGTTAGTGTACCACAAAATGTAGCTAAACTTATAGCAGAAAAAGTATTAAATGGTGAAGAAAAAGCTCCGGAAGGATCTAATCAACACTTATCAACGATTCTATCAAAGTCAGATATTGATAACATTATTACAAGAGTAAGACCTATGATTGGTAATATAGGTTGTATTCCTAAAAAACCTATACCATCTTCCAGAAATGCTGGTGATATGTTTAGGTCACTTGTTTCGAATAATGAACTTAGCAATGTTAAAGTAGAAGATCTTACTGATGCGCATATGGATATAAATTCTGTTTGTGAAGGAAGTATAGTTATATGTCCTGTAAAAGTAGATGGGGGGGGAATATATATAGGAGATGTGCACTCGATACAAGGTAATGGTGAGTTAGCAATGCATACAATAGATGTTACTGCTGAAGTCTTGGTGCAGGCTAAACTTATTAAAGGTTTAGAATTAGAAGGACCTATAATATTACCACCTTTAGGAGAAATAGATTATAGATTTAGACCATTTACTGATAGGGAATATGATATAGCTAACTCGCTTTTAAAGCCATATGATTTTTCATTAAGTGAAAAGCTATATCCAGTACAATTTATTGGTAGTGGTGATAATTTAAATGATGCCATAGATAATGGCGTTAATAGGATAGCTAGTGTTACAAAATTGAATAGAGAAGAAATAATGAATAGGTCAACTATTTCAGGTGAGGTAGAGATAGGTAGAACAAGTGGTTTGGTTTATATTACTATTATGCTACCAGAATCTGTTTTAGAGATGATTCAAATTTTAGAAGTTACTAAAGAGCAATATAGTAAGAAATAAAATATATGTTAAATACCATACTAAAAAAGCTGTTATTAATAACAGCTTTTTTAGTACAAATTTAATTGTTAGCTTTTGCAGATAATTCTTTGGTAGCTAGTTTTTCTCTTTCTACCCAAGGTTGATATGGCTCTTTCATTTTGGCGATCATATCTATGCCTTTTTTATCTTTTAAGTATTTAATTCTATAGGCTGTATAAATGAAAGCTAATATATAGAAAACAATCATTATAATATAATTTTTTGGCTGCATTTGTTTAAGTACATAGCTTCCTAATAAAATTGACAATGCAGATGCTACAATAACTATAATACAATTTATACAATGAGGTATTTTTAAAAATGATGCTTTATAAGCATTTGGATAATGATATGGTATAGTAAATACAGTAGCAAAAATTATAGGACTAAGTAACAATCCAGGAATTGACGTAATATTGATAACATCAGTTAAATTAAAACCAGAAACCATAGCTAATATTGCTATTATAGAGTTTAACCATATAGAGTTGCCAGGTGCTCCATTTTTGTTGATTTTCATTATAGCTTCAGGAAAAAGGCCATCTCTTGCAGCTGCAAAGTGTGATCGTGAAAACATTAAAATAGCAGAGTTAATACTAGTTACAACAGCTAGTAAAGCACCTCCAGATATAAAGAATACCAACATGCCAGGACTCATAAATTTCTGTGCAACTGTAGCTAAGTTGTCTATTTCGTAGAAGTTTGGCATTACACCTACAGTTACATAAGCTAATGCAGAATATAAAAGAGCTGTAACTGTTGTTCCAATGATAAAAGCTATAGGAATATTTTTGCCTGGATTTTCAATTTCATCTGCTGCGTACATTAGAGCATTTGCACCAATTAAACTACCATGCATTATACCCATTGCTGCCCAAAGTTTTGTAAGTTCGAATGTTGTAGTTACAACTTCTTTTAATGATATTATAGTATTACCCCAACCCATTATTACATAAATACTAATGGATGCTAATAGTATAGCAACGCAAATATTTTGAACATTTGCTGAAAATTTGATACCATACAATGAAACAATGGTGAAAATTAGTGTAATAGTAACAGCAACTAATACTTCAGGGATACTTGGAAATAGCATTTTAAAATAAGCTGAAAACGTTAGCGCCATAGTTGCAACTTTCATAGTTCCGACTACTAGCTGATTAAAAGCATGTAATATTCCTACATATGGGTGAATTAACCTTGTAAGATGCATATATGCTGCACCATTTGCAGGTATGGCAGAGGTTAAAACCATTTCAGGGAGCGTCTTGAGAAAAACAAATACTGATGCAAAAATAAATCCTAATACTATACCATTTCCACCTACGATTTTTATGGCTATGGGGGTAGTAGCAAAAACACTTGCACCGATGATACTGCCAATACCCATAAGTATGCAAGAAAATAAAGAAATCTTTTTAACTTCCATTTTAAAACCTCCTCATTATTTTTGTCAGTATAAAATTATGTATATAATCATAAAATTTATATTAATTATTATTATGAGTTACATTGATTGTATTTTAATCATATAAATATATCAAATTAAAATAACGTTTTTCTATTATATTTAATTATATTGACAAAAGTCAATATGTATTGATATTATAAATATAAAAAAATATAAATCTCATTATATAACGGTGGAATTTTATACTATAATTATATTTTATCTATTTATCATAACGATTTCTGTCATCTGTAAGACATAGGTAAAATTTTATTAAAACTAAATGGTTATACAAAATATACTTAGGAGGAATAGTTAGTTATGAATAATTCCCATAGTGATTTGGATATACTTAATTTTCTAAAAGAAATCCCACTGCTTAAAAAGGTTCCAAAAGATGTTTTGGAAAATGTAAGTTTAAGTAGTAAAGTAAAGCATTATAAAAAAGGAAATATTATTTATCGTAAAGGTGACCCTTCTAATTGGATTTATTTTGTATATTCAGGTCATGTTGCGGAGTTTGTAGGATATAAATCAAGTGTAGAGATTATAGTTAAGACAAGAAAAAAATATGATTACATAGGAGAAATGGGCATTTTAGTAGATGAACCTTATCCAAACACTGCAATTGCGTTAGAAAAACTAACTATGATTGCATTTTCCAAAGAAAAGTTTTTAGAACTAATGCTAGTTACACCATCAATTATGCAATATATTAATAAAGAATTAATAGATAGATTAGTAAATTCGTGTAAAAATACAATAAATGCAATGTATTTAGATGCATCAGGAAGGTTAGCTTTCGCGATAGTAAATTTAGCTACTGATAAAGCTGGATATACAAACGACACCATTATTTATGTTACTCACAATGAATTAGCATCAACAGCTGGTATGGCAAGACAAACTGCAAGTGTTCTAATAGAAGAATGGAGGCAAAAAGGTATACTTGAAACACAAAGAGGAAAGATAAAAATCAAGGATATATATAAACTCATGGATATTATTATAGATAGTGAGCTTAAGTAAAAGTAAATAAAGCTTCCATAGTTTTAAATTTAAAACTATGGAAGCTTTATTTATTTTTTGAAATGTCGTTTAAATGACAGACAGCAATATTTTATAATAATAAAATGTATATAGAAAATAAAGAGGAGGCACCTTAATGAAACTTGAAGAGTTTAAAAGCATAACAGGATTAGAAAAGGCACCAGTATATTGGGATAAAAGATATACAAAAAATTTAGATAAAATATCTAAACCTATTTATACGGTTGCAAAGGAAGAGGATATTGAAATTATATTGAGAGATGGTTGCAAAATATATTGTGATATATATCATCCAAAAGAAATAAAAGAAGCACCATCTTTAATAGCATGGTCTGCATATGGAAAAGAAATGCAAGCGATGAGACATGGTTCGCTTCCTGGTTCATCTAATTATTTCGATCATAGTTTAGAAGCGGGGGATATGGATTATTTTGTAGAGAGAGGTTATACTTTTATAATACCTGATCCAAGAGGAATTGGTAAATCCGAAGGAGAATTTTTAGGAATATATAATCCTCAAGAACAAGAAGATGTATATGATGTAATTGAGTGGGCAGGAACAGAATGCAAATGGAGCAATGAAAAAGTTGCTTTAACAGGATATTCTTATTTTGGAATTATACAACCATTAGTGGCAACACTACAACCTCCACATTTAGTGTGTATAATGCCATTATCATATACTGATGATTATTATCAACATGGTTATTATGGTGGTGTAGGTTGTACTTATATGAACATGTATTGGGAACTTTGCCCTGCAAACAATCCAGTTACTTGGACTTCTAAAATGATGCCAGAAGAAGAAATGAAGCAATTGATGAAAGATGTTCAAAAAGACCCTGACATTGGAATAAATACATATTTTGCAAAAATGTTCAATGTATGGCCGCCTAAGTATCATACTTTTTATTTGGACTATTTATTGCATCCACAGGAAGATGATTTCTGGAAACCAAGGTCAATGAAATATAATTATAATAAATTAAATATTCCGACATATTTCAAGTGCGGTTGGGCACCTTCTGGCAGGTGGTCAGCACCAGTGTTTAATGCTATGAATTCTGAAGAAACTACTGGTTACAAACGTTGTGGAGTTATGGAAGGATACAATGGAATGGAACTTCCATATAGATTTATGAACGAAGAGATGCTACGTTGGTACGATCATTGGATGAAAGATATAGATACTGGAATTACTGAGGAACCACCTTTTAAATTAAATATATTGGGTAGGGGATATCGTTATGAGCACGAATACCCGCTAGCAAGAACTGAATTTGAAAAATTATATCTGCATACATTTGGAGAACTGCGATGGGAAAGAGTAGCTGAAGGTAATTTGCCACCTGATAGTTTCACCCATAGACCGCCGCATATTACAACTGAAGTTGAATCGTTAGTTTATACAAGTAATAGATTTACTAAACCAACAGAGTTTACAGGACCTATTGAACTTAGGTTATTTGCATCTATTGATTCGGACAATGCGAACTTTATAGTGAAACTTTGGCAAATAACTCAAGGTGGAACAAGAATGCCACTGTGTAGGACAGGAATGCTAAAGGCTTGCTACAAATTAGATGAAGAACAAAGTAAAATAGGGCGTCCTGTGCACGATTACACTAAAGTACAACCTGTTGTACCTGGTGAAATTAATGAGTATGTTATAGAAGTTAATCCTATAGGAATGGTGTTTGATCCAGGAACTTGTATTCAATTAGAAATTAAAGCTATGGATAACTATGGACCTCAAGCAGGCGCATGGCAGGCAAAGATGGATCATTTAGGGCCTATACCAAGTGCAAATACAATTAATTATAAAATATATAGAGATAAAGATTATCCATCTCATATATTAATGCCTCATATACCAGAGACACCAGGGGAATTATGGCTTCAGCCAATTGTTAAAAATAGTATAGGTGTTGGCGCGAGTGGAAAAGGTTCTACACATTAACGAATAAATATAAGAGATAAATATATAAAACGGAATTCTTTAATAATAAAGGGATTCCATTTTAATATCGTGTTAGGAGATGAGTATGAATTGGTCATTCGAGATAAGCTTTCTAGTATTTCTAGTTATAATTTTTGTTTCACAGGCAATTGCAACAAAATTTGACTCTCTAATACCAATGCCTTTGATATTAGGTGTTTTAAGTGTCGTAGGGTTTACAACCAATTTGCTTCCAAGAGATTTTATTGTGAAATCGAACATGATAATAGTTGGTACAATAGCTTATAACTTGTTCGTAGTTAATAGTGGAACAATGATTAATTTAAAATTATTGAAAGTGTATTGGAAAGATTCCTTGATTTGCTTAATTAGTTCAATTGTAATTTTTATAGTTGTTGGAATTGGACTTAGCAATGTTATAGGAAGAGAGTTAGCTCTCCTTTCTTCAGGGTCTGTAATTGGAGGCGGTGCAACCTGTGCGATTGCATCATTCATGGTGATTGGGATAAAACCTGAAATTTCTGTATATCCATGGCTGGTATTTATGTTTCAAGGGGTTTTTGCAGTTCCAATTATAACTTGGGCATTGGAAAAGGAAGCAAAGGTATCTCTTGATAGTTTTCGAAAATCACATGTTGAATTGTCAGTTAAAAATGAAATTTCAGTCGGTAATAAAGATTTAAATCAAAGAGGCTATCTTTGTAAAAAGATGCAACCAAGATATAAAACTACTGCCTATTACTTATTATTGATAATGGGAATTAATGTTTTGAATAAATATATCCATTCGAAATTTAGCATAGGGATAAATTCTAATGCTACAGCATTGCTAGCAGGTTTTTTGTTTAGTCAAGTTGGTTTTATAGACGTAGCACCACTGCATAAGTCTGATTCTTTTGGTTTGTTGCTTCTTGGATTAATGGGTTTAATGGTAAACACCCTTTCTAAAAATTCAATTGTAAATATAATAGGATTTCTTAAACCTATGGTAATTATGTTCATAGTTTCAGTATTAGTGCTAATTGTAATGGCAGTTATATTAAGCAAAATTTATAAATTAAGTGTCTATGGCAGAATTGCTATGAATTTAAATTGTCTTATGGGATTTCCTGCCAATCAATTACTTGTTGAAAAAGCTTTAATTTTAGGAGAAACAAAAGAAGAAAAAGAATATCTAAACATGAAACTTGCACCGCTTTTAAATATAGCAACTATGCTCATTACAAATACAACTTCAATAATTATAGCTGCTATAGCAATTAATTATATTTAATAATTTAAAGGAGATATAATATGACAAAGTCAGTTACAGAGTTACTAGGTATTGATGTACTCCCACATTATTGGGATAAAAGGTATACTAAAAATTTAGATAAATTGTCTAAACCCAAATATGAAGTTAAATTGGTTGAAAATGTATGGTTAACATTAAGAGATGGAACAAGAATTTGTACGGATATTTATTTGCCTGTTGGAGCTGGACCATGCCCTGCATTGCTGTCGTGGTCGTCGTATGGTAAGGAAATGCAAAATATAAAAAGAGGTGCTATACCACCAGAGTCATTATTGTTTGATCATAGTTTAGAAGCAGGTGATATTGACTATTTTGTATCGAGAGGATATGTTTATATTATTCCGGATCCAAGAGGGATAGGTAAATCGGAAGGAACTTTTTATGGAGTTTACAATCCACAGGAGCAAGAAGATACATATGATGTAATTGAGTGGGCAGGTGTACAGGAATGGTGTAATGGAAATGTGGGAATGATAGGGTATTCATATTTTGGAATAATCCAAATACTTGCGGCATCAAAGCAACCTCCGCATTTAAAATGTATTATGCCTTGTTCATATGTGGATGACTATTATCAACATGGATACTATGGTGGTGTAGGAACTACTTATATGAGCATTTACTGGGAATTATGTCCTGCAAATAAATCAATGCCATGGTCAATGAAAATGTATGGAGAAGAAAAACTCAAAGAAATGATGAAGGATAGATTAAAGGATAATGATATTGGTGTTAATTCATACTTTTCAAAGATTTTAACGACTTGGCCTCCAACTTATCATACTTTTTATTTGGATTTTTTATTGCATCCTTTAGACGGGGAGTATTGGAAACAACGTTCTGCTAATCAAATTTATAATAAAGTTAAAGTTCCGGTATACTTACATTGTTCATGGTCTCCTAATGGAAGGTGGAGTGCACCTATATTTGCCGCTATGAATGATGAAAGATTAACCGCGCCTAAACGATTAGGGGTCTTAGAAGGGTATGATGGATTGGAGTTACCTTATCGTGCTTTGAATGAAGAGATGCTTCGTTGGTATGACTATTGGCTAAAAGATGTGGATACTGGAATTATGGATGAACCACCATATAAAATGAATATATTAAATTCTGGTTGTCGTTATGAATATGAGTGGCCGTTAGCAAGAACTAAATGGAGAAAATTGTACCTAAGATCTTTTGGAAGACTACGATGGGATAGTGAACCAGATATCAATTTACCGCCAGATGGATTTACGCATTTACCGCCATCAGTTTCTACAGAGACGAATAAGCTAGTATATAGAACATCACGGTTTGTAACTCCTAAAGAGTTTAGTGGGCCTATAGAATTGCATTTATACGCTTCAATTGATTATGAGGATGCAAATTTTGTAGTAAATATATATGATATATTACCAGATGGAAGTAGAATGCCTATTTCTAGATATGGAGCTTTAAAAGCATCGCATCCACTAAATGAAGAAAAATCGAAAATGGGCGAACCTGTACATGACAATACTATATCAATTCCAGTAAAACCTGGAGAAATTAGAGAATATGTAATAGAGATCAATCCGACGGCTATAGTTATTCCTGCTGGTCATATGTTGGAACTTGAAATAACAAGTATGAATCCAAATGAGTGTCATAAACAAAGCTGGACAGGTAAAGTTGGAAATATGGGAGTTATACCAAGTAATACAACAACTGGCTACAAAATATACAGGGATAAAAAGTATCCATCATACATATTGATGCCAGAGATACCGTATACTCCCGACGATTTATGGATTCAGCCTATAGAAGATGAAATACAATAAAAATTAATGATATTATAATTGGAGGGGACACATTTTGTAAGTCCCCTTTATCTATTATAATTAAAATGTGATGCAAACAAATTATTGAGAACAGTTCCAATAAATACTCTTAGTACCTTAATTTATATGTAGCATATTTTTAATTTTCAAAGCTATTGACACTTGTTCTATGAATTTAAAATTGTTGTTTTCTAAATTTAAAATTTTTTTAGCCTTCATTATTCTGTATCTTATAGTGTTTTCGTGTTGATTTAACATTATTGCTGTAGATTTATAGTCACCATCATTTTCTAAATATGCTTCTATTGTTTTAATTAGCTCAAATTTATCATGATTACTATCGTCTTGTATTAGAGGAAATATAATATCATTATAAAAATCTTGAAGTATTTCTGTGTTTTTTAAAGGATACAAAAGCTTATAAACACTTAGATTTTTGTAAAGAACGGTGTTTTTGTTAATTATGTTTGAAATGTCATAAGCTAATATAGATTGCTTTATACAGTTATTAAATTGTTCTATTTTAGAAAAGATATTACTTACTCCAATATGATGATTGTCTATATAACTACTGATTATTGATTCAATAGCATTAAAATCAGTATCAAAATTATGTATTTTATCAAAATTCATAATTAGCAATACCCCATTTTTATATTGAACAGGCTCAATGTTAGATATTCTTTTTACGTTAGATAATAAAATTTGTTTTTTTACACTAGATATATCTATAGTTTTAATATATAAAGAAGCATAATAATTTTTAAAGTTTTTATTAATTTCATAGGCAGTTTTTACGATTAATTTATTACTTACGTTGTTTTCTAATATTTTTTCAATTCTCATTTCGGAGATAGTATCTAATTGGTCGGCAAGAATCATTTCCATTGTGGTTTTTATAATTTCAGCATATGGAATGTCACCATCTATAAATATAACTGGAAAATTATTTTCATTGCATAAATCCATAACTTTTTTGGGAAGTTCTTTAATGTATTCATCAATAACAAAAGTCCCACAAGCTTTGCAATCTATATAAAATTTGAAATATTCAATCATTTTTTCTTCATCATTTTTAACTAAATAAAGACTGTTAATAAATAAGTCACCCTTTTCAATTAAGTCACTTTCTGAAACATCATCTTGCAAAGGACAATCAGAAAAATTAACTCTTTTTATTTCATTATCAATTCCATTGTTTCCTGCTACGATAGTTGCATCCTTAAATAGTTCTATGGATAAAAGATTTTTTATTTTTACGGCCATTGAAACACTCCCTTTGTTGATTGTCATTAACTATTTTACTATATATTAATAAATTTTACTACAACAATTATTTGTGAAATATATATTAAAGTAAAACTTTAATATATAAACTAACATAATTATTAAAAATACAAAAATGAGTTTAAAAATTTATAAAAATTACAAAGACATACATTGACTAATGATATATAATACTGTACTAAGAAAGAAAATAAGAAAAGATGTATAAAAAAAATTGTAGTTAACTATTGTAGTTATGGATTGATTTAGGTTTCTTTATAGATATTAGTGAGTGTAGCATATATGCAAACGATATACATCGCTTGTATTTTTATAAAACACACTGTTGTTTCCAAAAATATGTAGTTATGTTTGAAAAAGTCGCAAACTATTTTGTATTTATATATTAATTACATTATTGTCAAATGTATAACTATATAAAACTATAACAATGAATTTTTATACAAGAGAGGAGAAAAAAGTGAAAGTACTGGATATTTTAGATTTACAGGATATTTTAGTAGGTTGTACTATTCTTGGAACAGGGGGAGGAGGTTCCCTTGAAGAAGGTTTAGAGGCAGTAAAGAATGCTTATAATAAAGGTTATGAATTTAAGCTTTTAGATTTTGATGAAATAAGCGATGAAAAGTATTATATTAATCCATATTTTTGTGGAAGTGTTTCTCCTAATGAAGAAAAAAGAGAACTTGGGAATGAATTAATAGCTGCTGTTGAAGCTTTAGAAAAATATATGAATTTAAGCTTTGATGGAATTGTTTCTATTGAATACGGCGGTGGCAATACTGGACAGGCAATGGCTGCGGCTGCTGAAATGGGTAAAAATATAGTGGATTGCGATGCGGCAGGAAGAGCAGTGCCTGAACTACAGTTTTCTACATATTATGTAATGGATAAACCCATATATCCATTTTCTGTTGCTACAAAATTTGGAGATATAGGTATCTTCCCTAAGGTCAGAGACGATGAAAGAGCAGAAGCATTATCTAGATTTATGGCAGTAGGTTCTGAAGGTAGTGTAGGTATGGCAGACCATCCTATAAAGGGAAATTTATTAAAAAAATCCGTAATACCAAGTGCCTTAAGTTATGCAGGAAAAGTTGGGAAAGCTCAAAGAAAAGCTATAGAGAATATGAAAGATCCGATAGAGGAAATAATTAAAGCAGCTAATGGATATTTATTGTTTGAAGGAATAGTGAACGAAGATACTGAATGGAGTATAAAGGATGGATTCACAGTAGGCACAATATGTATTGATGGTATAAATAATTATGTTAATGATTTACTTAAAATATGGTACAAAAACGAAAATATGATTTCATGGAAAAATAATGAACCGTATATTACCTGTCCGGATTTAATTTGTGTAGTAGATGCTGTTACAGGTTATCCAATAACAAACCCTAATTGCAAAAATGGAGACAGAGTTGCAGTTCTGGGTTTTGAGTGTCATGATTTGTGGAAAACTGAAAAAGGTTTAAGCATATTAAACCCAAGGTTTTTTGGATTTGATATGGATTGTAGATATATTAAAGATAATATATAAATAAAAAATGGAGGAAGATAGGATGAAGAAAAAATTAGCTTTGCTTTTAGTAGCATTAATGGTTTTAAGTACAGTAACTGCATGTGGTGGAAATCAAAGTGATTCTACTACAAAACAAAATGCAAATGAGATGGACATAATGTATTATGCCTATAATTCAATACCAATACTAACTTGGGATCCAAGTGTTGAATTTTCAAATGGGATTGTTGTGTTAAACAATATCTATGAACAACTTTTAAGATTTAATGCTGAAACTAAAGAGTACGAGAAAGTTTTGGCTGTAGATTACAAAAAGAGTGACGATGGACTTGTTTGGACATTTAATCTAAGACCAGATGTTAAGTTTCAGGATGGTACACCTTTTAATGCAGAATCAGTTAAATATTCTGTTGAAAGAACTACGGAAATAGGTCAGGGAGCTGCATACATATGGGACCCTGTTGAAGAAATAAATATAATTGATGAATTAACTGTTGAGTTTAAATTATCATATCCAGCACCTATGGATGTTATAGTTAGTTGCCCTTATGCAGCATTTATGTTGCCTACTTCTTTAAAAGATCAGCCAGACAACTGGTTTGAAAGTGGAAATGCTTGTGGAACTGGACCATATAAACTTCAGGAAACTAGCATGGGTGATGAAGTAATATTAACTAAAAATGATGATTACTGGAAGGGATGGGATGGTGAACATTTTGAAAAAGTAATCGTAAAGAAAATATCTGAAACTTCTTCTAGAAGACAGATGATTGAAGCTGGAGATGCAGATATTACTATAGAATTACCATCAGAAGATATAGAAGCACTAAAAGCTAGTGGAAAGGTAAATGTTGTGGTTGAACCTTCTTTTACTAATTTAGTTGGTTTTTATAATACTAAAAAAGCACCTTTGGATAATGTAAAGGTTAGACAAGCACTCTCGTATGCTTTTCCATATGATGATGTAGTTAAATATGCGCTTGGTGGTTATGGTAAACAATCATTTGGTCCAATTCCTGAAGGAATGTGGGGTCATTCAAAGGACACAATGCAGTTTAATTATGATTTAGATAAAGCTAAGCAGTTGTTAGACGAGGCAGGAATAAAAGAAGGGGAATTAAATTTACTATTAACATATATGAGTGGTGATGAGGCAGAAAAGAAATCTGCAGAATTATATAAGGGTGAACTATCTAAAATTGGTGTAAATCTTGAAATTAGAAGCATGCCTTGGGAAAGTCAGTGGGAGATGGCAAGAGGTACTGATGTATCTGCGCAACAGGATATATTCTTTATGTACTGGTGGAATGACTTATCAACTCCTTATTCATATTTATATTCATTGTTCCATTCAGAAGATGAACCATTATATAACTTAGCATATTATTCAAATCCTAAATTTGATGAAATGATTGATGACGCTCAAGCAAAAACTGCTACGAATATTGAAGAAGCAGAGAAAGAATTTATTGCAGCACAAGAAGTTTTAATGGCAGATAACCCAGCAATATTTATGTATGATAAAAGTATTCCTTGGGTAGAGTCACCAGCATTGAAAGGCCATGTAGATAATCCATCATATCCTTTTGTTGTATTTTTCTATGATTGTTATAGAGAAAAATAAAAAATTAAGTTAGAGACGATAGAAGTTTTTGGGTATGTAAAAAATTCATACCCTAAAACATAAATAAATTTCATATAAGAGACATATGGAGGAATTTATTTTATAAAGTATATGATGAAAGAACGGAGGCAAGCATGAAAAAATATATTATTAAGCGTGTTCTGCTAGGGTTGTTGGTAATGATGGGTGTTTGTAACAATTACATTTTTTTTGACAAGAGTAATACCGTCTAACCCAGCTGCTCAATGGGTAGGACCAAGAGCAACCCAAGAACAAATAAATGCAGCTACGATAGAACTTGGACTAGATAAACCATTATACATTCAGTTTGGAAAATATATTGCAGGTTTATTAAAGGGTGATTTGGGATATTCACTAAAAACTAAACAGCCTGTAGTTAATGAGTTGAATACTTATATACCTCCTACACTTGAACTTGTACTTGTTTCAACTGTATTGGCTGTAATAATAGGCATACCACTGGGGCTATATTCAGCAAAGAAAAAAGACAAAATGTTAGATCATTTCTGCAGATTTTTTTCTGTAGGGGCTGTATCACTACCAACTTTCTGGGTAGCATTATTTTTACAATTAATATTTTTCAGATGGTTGCATATTTTACCACTTGGAGGTCAAATAGATACAAAAATGAAGCTTTTGTATGAAATTCCACATTTTACAGGATTGCTTACACTTGATACTTTGTTATCCGGTAATAATGTATTATTTATTGATTCTTTAAAACATATTGTACTTCCTGCTATAACAATATCTTTATATCCAATTGGTCTAGTAGCAAGAATGACTAGGTCAGCACTTTTAGAGATATTGGGAGAAGATTATATAAAGGCAGCAAGGTCATATGGATTAAAAGAAAATTTGGTTTTATGGAAATACGCATTGAAGAATTCTCTTGGTACAACTGCAACTGTGCTTGCTTTATCTGTAGGGTATACATTAGTTAATACTTTTTTAATTGAGGCAATATTTAACTGGCCAGGAATAGGAAATTATATTTCAACTGCAGTTATGTCGTTAGATTATCCAGCTATTATTGGCGTAACTTTATTTTCAGCCATATCATATGTTGTTTTAAACTTATTGGCAGATATTATTATAGCTATAGATCCAAGAGTAAGGGTATAGGTGGTTGATATGAGAAATGATACTATAAAAAAAATAGCTAGTTCAAAATTTAAGCAGTTTAAAATTAATATTTATTTATTAAAGAAAAATTCACTTACTAAGTTTGCATTGTATTCAGTTTTATTACTTGTCTTAATTGCTATATTTGTACCTATATTTTTACCTGCAGAACAAAATATAAATCAGGATGCAAATCCAGCTGAAAAATTATTAGGACCTTCATCGAGCCATATTTTTGGAACAGATGAACTTGGGCGAGATATATTTAAGAGGATCTTATTAGGTACTAAAATATCCTTGAAAACTGCTCTTTTGGCAGTAGGTGCGGCAATTTTAATAGGAGTACCTCTTGGAGCAATTGCAGGATTTTTTTCAGGATTTATTGATGAAGCAATTATGAGAATTACAGATATATTTTTAGGGTTCCCTCCCCTCTTGTTAGCGATAGCTATAGCGGCATTTTTAGGCCCCAATCTTGATAATGCAACTGTAGCAATAGCGCTATCATGGTGGCCATGGTATACAAGAATAGTCAGGGGTCAAGCAGTTTCATTGAAAGAAAGGCAGTTTGTTAAAGCTTCACAAGCATTGGGTGCACCATCGAGTAAAATTATTTTAAAACATATTATACCTAACTGCATTGCACCAATTATAGTTCAAGCATCTATGGACATTGGTGGCGTAATTTTAACAATTGCATCCCTTAGCTTCTTAGGGCTTGGAGCACAGCCCCCAACACCAGAATGGGGATTGATGGTAAGTACTAGCAGAAATTATTTTCTTAATGCTTGGTGGTATAGTATATTCCCAGGACTTGCAATATTTTTTACGGTGTTAATATTTAACTTGTTAGGTGATGGCTTAAGGGAAATATTAGACCCAAGAACTAGGAAAAATTAATAGGAGGTGAGCTGATGGATAAACCATATCTTCATATAAAAGATTTAAAAGTGAATTTTAAAAGCTATGAAGGTTCAAAAAGAATACTTGATATTGATGAAATAAAAATAAATAAGGGAGAAGCTTATGGCATAATAGGGGAAAGTGGAACTGGAAAAACAGTTCTTGCCCTTTCGATATTGCAGCTCTTAGAGATGCCTCCAGGAGAAATTGCAAGTGGTGAAATATTGTTTGATGGTGATGATTTGTTGAAAAAGTCAATGAAACAAATGGAGAGAGACATAAGGGGTAAAAAGATATCAATGATATTTCAAGATCCTATGTCAACTCTCAATCCTGTTTTTTACAGTAGGACAACAGATTATAAAGGTTATAGTTGAAAATCAGGGGTTAAGTAAAAAAGAAGCTTATAGTAAGTCTATAGAAATGCTTAAGCTTGTTGAGTTGCCTGATGCTGAACGGGTTATGGACAAATTCCCTCATGAATTATCTGGTGGGCAACGCCAGCGTATTATAATTGCTTTAGCATTGAGTTGTGGGGCAGAATTCATTATTGCAGACGAACCAACTAGAAATTTAGATGTTACAATTCAAGCTGGAATTTTAAAATTAATTAAAGGGTTACAAAAAAATTTAAATGTAACAGTTTTATTTATAGCTAATAATCCTGGGTTGATTTCAGCTACATGTGATGATACAGCGGTTCTTTATAGGGGCGAGATCGTCGAATTTGGTAAAACTAAAGAAGTTCTAAGAAATCCTAAGCATCCATATACGTTCACACTTCTAAATGCAATACCAAAAAATAAAAAAGAGAAAATAGATTTATCGGAGGTTGTACATCTTCAGCAAGAACCAAATCCTGAGGGTGCATGTATATATTATAGTAAATGTATTAAAAAACAAGAGTCATGTAAACAAACTCAACAAAATGTGCACATTGAAGGTTATCATTATGTTAAATGCAAGTTAGCGAAGGAAGGTGTTGATAGTGAATAAAAATATTTTAGAGATAAGAAATTTGAAAAAATATTTCCCTGTTAGTGGTTCTAAAACATTATCTTTTGTAAAAGCAGTTGATGGCGTTTCCCTTAATATTGAAAAAGGTGAAGTTTTAGGACTTGTTGGGGAATCTGGTTGTGGTAAATCAACTCTCGTAAATACTGTACTTAACTTAACTAACCCTACAGAGGGCGAGGTTATCTTTGATGGTAAAAACATGTATGCATTAAATAAAAAGGATTTGAGAAATATTAGAAAGTACATTCAAATTGTGTTTCAAGATCCGTTTTGGTCATTGAACCCGAGGATGCTTGTAAAAGATGTTATTGGAGAACCTTTGACTGTTCAATCTAAATTAAATAGTATTGAAATTCTTGAAAAGGTAGAGGAACTTCTTGAAATGGTAGACCTTCCAAAAGAGGGAGCATATCAATACCCTCATGAATTTAGTGGTGGTCAAAGGCAACGAATTGCAATAGCGAGGGCTCTTTCTTTGATGCCTAAACTTGTAGTGTTAGATGAGCCAACTTCATCTATAGATGTAGTGTCTCAAGCTCAGATATTGAATTTGCTTGAAGAACTTAAGAAAAAATTTGATTTAACCTATATTGTTATTTCTCATGATTTAAGTGTTGTAAGTTATATGTCTGATAAAATCGCAGTTATGTATTTGGGAAAATTAGTAGAGTATGGTGAAACTGAAAAAATATTCGATAATCCGCATCATCCATATACGGAGGCGTTATTTGCTGCAATACCTGACATTAATACTGAAAACATAGAGGATATAAAAACACTTGTAGGAAATGTTCCTAGTGCGATAAATCCACCAGCGGGCTGTAGATTCCATACACGATGCCCTTATGTTATGGATGTTTGTAAAACAACAGAACCTGAATTAATAAGAACGGAAGATGGTAGACTACTGTCCTGCCATAAAAAAACTAGTAAAATATAAATATGTGATAGGAATTATAATCTTACAAAATAAATTAAATCAAATAATTGATAAAGGAGATTTATAAATGGCAAAGTATTTAGATTTTGAACTGCAAAAAGCAACAGATAGATTAATAAAAGAAATACTTCAAGTAAAGTTAGGAGAAACAGTTGTTATTACACAAGATACATGTTCTGATGAAAATGTAGTAAATACAACGGCTGCAAGTGTATATGCAGCAGGTGGAAAACCAATGGTAATTACAACATCAACACCTAGTGGAGTTGGAAAAGCTGCAGATGGTGATTTGCCTGTTGAAGCATTGGGTGCTGCACTTTCTCATGCAGATGTATGGATAGAATATAATAAACAGTGGCTTTTATATTCAACACCTTTTGAAATAGCATTTAATAACAATAAAAAATTAAGATATATAAATTTAGTAGAAATGAATCCTGATTTATTAATAAGGAATATAGGTAATGTTGATATGCCATTATTGTCAGAATTTATGCACAAGTTTACAGATATGAATATAAAAACAAAAATATTTAAAGTTAAAACACCATCAGGAACAGACCTAACTTTTAAAACAAACCCAAATCATTTAGTTTGTTGTGATGCGGGAGATGCTTCTAGACCTGGAATGGCGATGATGCCTGGTCAAATAAATATAGTGCCTGAGTTTGATACTGTTCAAGGTACTATAGTTTTTGATGGTTCTTTAGTTCCTCCTTTTAGATTGTTAGATGCACCAATTAAATTGACAATAGAAAGTAGCAAAATAGTGAAAGTTGAGGGCGGTAGACAGGCTGAACAATTTGAAAATTGGTTAAAAAGCTTCGATGATCCTAATATGTTTAAATTAGCTCATATGGCATATGGTTTAAATCCTGGTGCTAAACTTACTGGTGATATCGTTGAAGATGAGAGAGTATGGGGATGTGTTGAGTGGGGTATTGGCTATGTTAGCCCTATAGATGCACCGCCTATAGGGCAGGACGCTAAATCACACTGTGATGGAATTTGTTTAAATGCATCAGTATGGCTAGATGATATTCAAGTTCTCCATAATGGAAATTTTATTTATCCAGAATTTAAAGTATATGAAGATAAAATATTTAAAAAATAATAGAGGGTTTGAATTGTAATAATACTTTCATAAAGGCGAAAATTTATAAAAATTTAGGAGATTAAAATGAAAAAATTAAGTAAACAAGATTTGCATGATATATTGCTTGGAGCAGCTATAGTAGGAACAGGAGGAGGCGGTAGCTTAATTGAAGGAATTAAATTAGTTGATGAGGCTTTTGATGAGGGTTATGATTTTATCTTAGCAGAAATTGATGATATTCCTGACGATGCACTTATAGGAAGTCCATATTCGTGTGGTTCTATAGGGTCTCTAACTGAAGAGCAAGAGAAAAAAATGAATTCTTTACCTAAAATAAAAGATGCTCATGAAGTAGCAGCAATTAAAGTTTTAGAAAATTATTTAGGTAAGGAGTTTTATGGTGTTATTGCAACAGAACTAGGTGGTGGTAACACAGCATCAGCACTTAATGTTGCTGCAAGAATGGGAAAACCAATTATAGACGCAGACCCAGCAGGAAGAAGTGTACCATGCTTACAGCACTCAACATTATTTTTAAATGATGTTCCAATTGTTCCTATGGGTTTAGCTAATAAATTTGGAGACTCAATGGTTATATCAAGTATTGCAAATGATGATAGAGCAGAGGTTTTAGCACGAACAACTGCAGTTGCAAGCTTTAATTCAGTTGGAGTTGTTGACCACCCTGCATTATGGAAAGTACTTAAGAATGCATTAATAAAAAATACAATTACGTATTGCTTAAATATTGGACAAACAGCAAGACTTGCAAATAAAGAAGGAAGAAATTTTGCATATGATGTAGCCGATAAGTTTAATGGATTTGTTATATTTGAAGGTGAAATTACTGAAGAAACTTGGGAAGACAGAGATGGATTTACATTTGGAGATTTATATATAAAAGGTGAAGGCAAATACGAAGGTGAAGATCTTAGAATTTGGTTCCAAAATGAATATATAATGTCTTGGAAAAATGGAAAGGTATTTGCAACAGTTCCTGATTCAATCAATATATATATTAAAGATGAAAAAATGCCTTTGTTAAATCCAAATGCTAAAGTTGGAATGAAAGTCACAGTTTTTGTACTTAAAGCCTTTGACGAGTGGAGGACAGAAAAGGCAATAGATATTCTTGGACCAAGATTTTTCGGTTACGATATGGATTATAGAAAAATAGAAGATATTATTTAATTTTAGAGGGATGTTGTCAAAACATCCCTCAGGCTTATGACAAAATCCTTTGTCAAAAGCCTGTCAGCTCACTGACTTTGTCAGCAATCTGAGGGATGTTTTAAAAAAACATCCCTGTTTTTATTTTTAAAATATTGTAAAAAGATTAACATAATATATAATAGTTTTTATTAATGGTTTAAAAAAATGAAATGGTGGGTAATATTAATAAAGTAATTAAAAACTAATTAATAACAGTAGTTAAAGAATAGGAGAAAAATTATGAATGAAACTATTAATTTGCTATTAAATCATATGTCAATTAGGAAATACAAAGACAAACCAATTGATAGAGAGACTGTTGATGTAATTGTTAAATGTGCTCAAATGGCGCCAACATCAAGTCATTTTCAAGCATATACAATTATTGAAGTAAAAGACCAATTAAAAAAGAACATGCTTTCTGAAATAGCTGGTGATCAGACTTGGGTTACAAAGGCACCTTTGGTATTATTGTTTTGTGCTGATTTAAATAGGGGAAAAAAATATTACGAAGAAACAGATAAAGAGGTATTTAGCAATACAGAAAGTTATACAGTTGCAGTTGTTGATGCAAGTTTAGCTATGCAAAAAGCATATATAGCGGCTGAAAGTTTAGGGTTAGGTGGAGTTGTTGTTGGCGGTATTAGAAATGATGTGGAAGCAGTTTCAAAAGAATTTAAGTTGCCTGATATGGTTGCACCATTATTCTTATTGTGTTTAGGGTATCCAGATGAGATTCCAGGATTAAAACCTAGATTGCCTCAAGAAGAAATACATAAAATTGATTTTTATGATGACATAAAACAAGACCATCTAATTAATGAATTTAATGAAACCGTAGGTAAATATTATCTAGAACGAACAAATGGTAAGATAAATGATAATTGGACGAATAGATGCGGTAAGGCCTTAATGGCTAAAAATCGGGATAGTGTAGGAACTTTCTTTAGAAAAATTGGATTATTGAAAAAATAAAAAACATTGACAAATATACCAAAACGACTGAAAAGTATCTAGTGAACATTTCATACCACCTTGCAAAACAAATAAATAATTATCATAGATAATTACCATATTAATAAATGACTTGAAAAATAATGGGATTTATTATATAATCAATAAAATCTCAAAGATAGGAGTTGTTTATGAAGGATATTGACATTGCTAATGAATTGCTAGAAAAAGATCAGCTAACATTAGCTATAGTGAAAAACGAAAAAATAATTTTTACCAGCAAGGAAAAAGGTATAAACCCATTGTTTACAGCGGTGAGAGAGCTTAAAGAAGAACTTAGGGGCTCAAGCATTGCAGACAGGGTTACAGGAAAAGCAGCAGCAATGCTTTGTGTGTATGCTGAAATAAAGGAGCTGTGCACAAAGGTTTTGTCTGAAAATGCAGTAGAAGTACTTTCGGATTCATCAGTTGTATATGAATTTGAGAAATCTACACCACATATTAAGAATCGCGATAAAACTGGAATGTGCCCTATAGAAACACTATCACTCAAGTCTAATAATATACAGGAGTTGCTATCAAACATATCAAATTTCTTAGACGGTATTAAAAAGGAATGATAATATGAAAATAGCTGTTATAGATGGAAAGGGTGGAGGTATTGGAAGTCAAGTTGTAGAAAGACTGAAGTCTTTAAATAACAATGATATTGAAATCATTGCGCTTGGAACGAATTCTCAAGCAACTTCTAATATGATAAAATCAGGGGCAGATGATGGTGCGACTGGAGAGAACGCTGTAGTTTGGATGAGTAGTAAAGTTGATATAATAATTGGACCATTAGCAATTATTTCTGCGAATTCAATGATGGGTGAGATTAGTCCTAAAATGGCAGAAGCTATTGCAAGTAGTGATGCTAAAAAATTATTATTACCATTGAGTAAATGTAATATGAATATAATTGGATTAAAAGATTTACAGTTTAAAACAATGTTTAGCGAATTATTAGAAACGGTAAAAAAAATATTAGATGAAAAATAAAACCATGAAGGTTTACTTTACTAAGAAGTAATAACTTTTATGGTTTTTTATTTTAGGAGGAAAAAAATGAATACTAGAATTAAAACAAGAGAATTAGTAATTAGTGGTTTATTATTAGCAATAGGAATATTACTTCCCATTATGTTTCACTTTTTTAGCATGACAGGACCTGTGTTTTTACCAATGCATATACCTGTACTAGTTGGAGGTTTTTTATTATCTCCACCATTAGCGTTTGGGTTAGGAGTTTTAACACCTGTATTAAGTGGATTGCTTACTGGGATGCCGGTAATGTTTCCAATGGCTGTAATAATGGCGTTTGAACTTGGTACATATGGACTTGTAGCATCATTGATGATAAGAAAAATTAAATTATCTGTGTTTGTTTCTTTGATTATTTCTATGATTGCTGGTAGAATATCAGCAGGTATAATTGTAGCTTTATTAGTTCAATTATTTGGTGTTAAGATGAATGCGATATTGTTTGTTAAAGGTGCAATAGCTACTGGAATAATAGGAATAATAATTCAATTAATTATAATTCCACCAATTATATATGCTATAAGAAAAAATGTGATAAAGTCAAAAGTGTAAAAAATAATATGAATTAAACTAAAAATTGATAAACGGTACGCATAAAATGTGCACCGTTTATCAATTTTTTATCTTATTTACTATTTATAGTTTCTCTCTTTATAAATATCCTTTGCGATTCTTGCATAAAGCATCATTCTTTTAAGAGAAGACAAACTTTGTCTAGTTTGTATTTCTCTTTCAGATTTCATTAAAATTGCAGCGGTTTTATTCTTTTCGTATATATCTTTAATTGTATTTACATCAATATAGCCATAGGCTGCATCATGGGAAAATAAAGGTTCTCTAACATTTATATATATATATATTAACTCGTCATTAACTACAATGGGAACTTTGTTTGCAATACCTAGCTCTGAACCATAATTTAATCTGTTGTGATATAAGCTTATGTTATAGAAATCTGCTAAATTTTTAATACAAGTGTCAATTGTAGTAGTTTTAATAAAAGCAGTTTCAGGAGTTATAATTTCCGTACAGTTACCTACATCATTCACGTAAATTGGAAGCATGGCATCGATTTTGTTATATTTTAAAAGATTTTTAACATTTTTCATTTCTTTCAATCCTTAATAAATACTTAAAATTAAACATATTTTTAATGTCGTAATTTATTCAATTGCCTCACCTTATTTAGAATATTCCCTATTTTACTAATTATTTATTAAACTTTATAATGTAGCTAAATACAAATTATAGTTGCAATAAAGTTTTGCGATTCCAGAATAGGGGTACTAAAAAATGGACACTGATATTAATTATATTATTCAAGAATCATTAAAAGGGAACAAAAAAACACAAGGAATTTTGTTAAATAAGTTGCATCCGCTAATATATAAAAACATTTATCAATACTATAGCCATGATAACGATATAGTAGAAGATTTAGTTCAAGAAGGATATGTGGTTATACTGAATTCTTTGAAAAGCTATGAAGAAACCAAAGAAGTTCACTTTCTAGGATATGTAAAATCAAACTTATATTATTTTTATAAAAATTATTATAGAAATACAAAAAACCAAAGAAAAACTATTAGTTTAAACCAAAATATAGGAGAGTGGAACAAGAACAATAGTCAAGAATTAGGTAGTATTATGTTAGGTTGTGCTCTTGATCCTATTGAGGAAGTATTGTTAAAAGAAGAAATCAATGAACTTTTTAATAATATAAAGAATTTATCAGAAAAAGAACAAAAAGTACTAATTATGTATTATATAGATGAGTTAGAAGTTAAAGAAATATCTAGTCAACTTCAAGTAGCTTATAGGACAGTTGTTTGGAGAAAGTATATTGCTTTGAAAAAATTAAAGAAATTAATGGGTGGTGACAATCATGGAAGAACTTTTTAAGCAAATTGCTAATTTGGGATTTCCTATAGTCGTTACGATATTTTTGTTAGTTCGCATAGAAAGTAAGCTTAATCAATTGACTGATTGCATACATGAGCTTACGGCAGCTATAAAAAGTATGAAATAAGAAAATGATACACTAAAAAACGGGGTTGCAATAAAATGCAACTCCGTTCGTGAATTTTGTAATTTTAGAATGGTCCATAACTAATTGCTGTTGCAATTACCATAAATACTGCAGCCATTAATGTCCACAATAAGATTAGAGGCCATACAAATTTTACCCAGCTATCATATTTAATTTTAGCAACAGATAAGTTTGCTAAAAGAACTCCTGATGTAGGAATAATAGAATTAGATATACCATCACCAAATTGATAAGCAAGAACGGCTGTTTGTCTAGTTAAACCAATTACATCAGCAAGAGGTGTCATTATTGGCATTGTAGTAGCAGCTTGACCAGAACCTGAAGGAATAAAAAAGTTTATGAATGATTGTACAATCAGCATTCCTACTGCGCTTATGCTCTTAGGAAGCATAGTTATAGCTGATGCTAATCCATTTACAATTGAGTCCAAAATTAGACCACTTTCCATAATTACAAGCATTCCTCTTGCAACCCCTACAACTATTGCACCTGTAGTCATTTCTTTAGCACCAAGAATAAATTCCTTAGCTATTTCATTGACATCCATTCCACCAACTAAACCAGCTATAATTCCCATAGCTATAAATATTGCAGCAATTTCTGTGATGTACCATCCGTATTTAAATACTCCAAATATTAATAATGCCATTCCTAGTACAAATACTAAAAGTACCATAACGTGTTTTTTTGTCATTTCCATTACATTGCTTAAATCAATAATATGGTCTTTTTCTTCTTGCTCAAGTTCATAAACTATACTTAATTCAGGATTAGTTTTTACCTTGTTTGCATATCTGTATATATAAGCAATTACAAGTACTAGTGAAGCAACCCATATAACAAGTCTTAACCCAATACCGGTAAATAAAGGTATTTCAGCAATTCCTTGTGCTACACCAACTGTAAAAGGATTCATAAATCCAGATGTAAAACCAACAGCAGCTCCTAATGATACAATTGCCATACCTACTACAGCATCATAACCAAGAGCCCTTGAAAGTGCAATACCAATTGGTACAAAAACAATGGCTTCTTCGGCCATACCAATAGTTCCTCCACCAATTGAGAATATGAAAACTATCAATGGAATTAATAATTTTTCTTTTCCTTTTAAGCTAACAGCAATTTTGCTTATTCCAGCTTCAATAGCTCCTGTTTGAGTAATAATATTAAAAGACCCACCAACAATAAATATAAAAAATACAATACTTTGAGCTGCACCTAATCCCTTTGGTACTGCTTTAAAAACATCGAATATAGTAGCAGGATTTGATTCAACTGACGAATATGAACTAGGGTCAACAACAGTTCTTCCGCCAACATCAACTCTTTCAAATTGACCTGCTGGTATTACATAAGTAAGAATAGCCATAATAATAATCATTGCAAATAGTATTACATAACTGTGTGGTACGCGGGACTTTTTCTTTTCTTTAATCTTCTCCATGAAAACCTCCTAATTTTTATTTTTTAATAAACCATGTTAATATATTCAAATTCACCTCCGCTTAGATATTTTGGTTTACAATTTTTTATAAATATAGCATATTTTTTATTAGGTTGCAAGTAAAATTTATTAGTATTTTTAAATTATAATACATGAGTTGAATTCTTTAAAATTAGAGTTTTTGAAAATTTGCAACTATCTAATGGTAACAATAGAAACGTAGTCATGATTTTGAAATATGATTTTTAAATATTTATTAAAATAGCTATAATTATACATGATTTAGTACCGTAATAATAGGACGTTATTATATATATTATGAAGAAAAACATATTTTTATATCAGTTATATTTTTATATTTTAGTTCATATAATTAATTAATCGAGCTATATTCTAAGATTAGGGGGATTTTATATGGATGATAGAGTGGTTCAAAGCTTATTGCTTGAAAATAAAGAAACTTTAAATGTTACAGGTGTCGAAGGTGTAGATAATTTTAATGATGAGACTGTTGTTTTACTAACAAACAAAGGAAAGTTAACAATTAAAGGTCAAAGACTTAATATTAGTAAATTAAACGTTGATGAGGGCAAACTCATGGTTAAAGGGGATATTAATGTTCTAATATATTCGGACAATGACACCAATAAGGAAAAAGTTAGTTTCGTAAAGAAATTATTTAAGTAGAGAATAATAGTTATGGACTTTTTACCTTACTCTCAAGAATACATGCTCATGGTATCCATAATGGGGGGGATGTTTCTCGGATTCATTTGGGACATTTACAGACTTATACGACATTATGTAAAATTTGGTGTAATTGGTACTACTGTTGGTGATATAGCTTATTGGATTGTTAGTGTTTATTTAAGTATTCAAATAATATATGAAATTAGTTATGGTAATTTAAGATTTTTTATACTTATGGGATTTATGCTAGGTGCACTTCTGTATTTTTATGGAATAAGCAATTATATCCTCAAAATTTTTATTTTTTGCATTGATTTTATTATAACATTAATTAATAAATTTATATCATTTATGATTTATCCTATGAAATGTTTGATCGAAAAAATAAAGAAAATATTGCGACCAGCTAAAATTAAAGTAGAAATGGGGGTAAACAAAGCGAAAAGAAGATATAAATTTTTTAAGTTTAAGTTAAAAAAGGTTTCCAAAAAAAGAAAAATGTTATATAATAAAAAGAAGCAAATGAGGAAGATAAAGGCTAGTCGTAAAAGAAAGGGGCAAAAGATTAATGAACGAAGATCAAAAGATAATAGAGTTAAAAAACAGAATAAATAATGATGATTTTCGAAGAAGAGAAATGGAAATCAAACATAACAAGATAAAAAACAAAAGAGAAACTCCTAGAAAAAAGAAAAACAAATTAAATATATTTAACTTATTTTTTGTTATCTTTATTTTATATTTTGCTTATACTGCCTTTAATCAAACTCAGATGATTAATACTTTAGATATGAAAATTGCACAAAAAAAATTGGAAAAATCAGATGCAGAAAAAGAGGCTCTAAAACTAAAACAAGATGTAGATAAGATCAGTAATGATGATGCTCTTTTAGATTTGGTTGAAGAAGTTGCTAGAGATCAGTACAAAATGGTAAAACCAAATGAAATTATATATATTGATAAAAATAAAAATGATAATAAGTTTATAAAAGGAATAGGATTTGAAGATGAAACAACAGATAATGAATTAAAAAATGATTAAATGGTGTATATACAATGCTTGTTTTATAAAAATTTATAAGGCGAGCATTTTTTGACATTTTTTTACATGTGTATCTGCTAACATAGTGATTAATACTTATAGGGGTGAGGGATTATGTTAGATAGAGCTAATGAAAAAAAGTATGATTTTAATTTTGTATTTTTGAGTTTAAAAAAAGGATTTGAACACATAAAAAACAATTGGTTAGTTTTGTTAGTGTGTTTTTTTATTTCTCGATATACCATTATAGGAGGAATATTTCCTTTTTCAATTATTGTGTTGAGTTTATATTTTTATATCAATGGACCTTCTGTAGTTGCTCTTTTAGCATCTGAATTTGCAGTATTATCAGTGGAGTTTAGTTTTGTCTATACAGTTATGCTGATTGCAATTTACTTATTTTTTTATAATTTTAGAAATGATGAAAAAAAATCTATTGTTATTATATCAGCATATTCAGCAATCGTTTTATTTAGTTCAAAAACATCAATTTTGATTGTTGATGGTTTCAATGTAACAGGATTATTGTTAAATTTATTTGAAGCACTTTTTATATTTAGTAGCATTATATTAATAAACGAAGGAATTAATATTATTGAGAAAATTAAATCAAGTAGAAAAACAGAAAATATACATACTTTAAAAAAATCTGAATATAAGAAAGAACAACTCAATAAGGAAATCGAAGCTGCAGCGGCTGCTACTGCATCGGAATCTGTTGCTAAAAGATATCGAAGAGTATCTAGAACTAAATCATCTGATAAAAAATTGCTTAATATTTTCACAGATAAGGCAAAAGATAAAATTAAGGAGCAGCTTTTGTGGGAAAATATAAATGTTAAATATTTAGAGATAATTTCTGGCAATGGAGGTTCTGTATTTTTAAGTGTTACAATTAGGTCTGAAAAAACTCCTGAACAGTCAGAAGAATCAATTATATTTGCAGTTAGAAATGTATGCGGAGTAAGAATTAAATGCACCGAAAAAATTACAGCTTCACAAAATTATCATGTTTTAAAATTTAAGAATGTGAATAGAGTTAAAATTAAAACATATGTAGCAAAGGCTACAAAAGATGGAAGTCCTATGTCAGGTGATAGTTATTACTATGCAGGCAAATCAGACAAGTACTATACTGTTTTATGTGATGGAATTGGTTCTGGAATAGATGCTTTTAATGAAAGTAATGGTACAGTTGGAATGCTATCTAGGTTTCTTTATACTGATTTCACAGAAGAACAAACTATTAAAACCTTGAATTCTCTATTAATGCTAAAATTTGATGATGAGAGGTATGTGACTTTTGACCTGCACATTATAGATTACGGGTTGAAAGAAATTAGGTTATATAAAGCAGGTTCACCACCCTCGTTCATATTAAGTGGAGGGACTATAGAAAAAATAGAAGGTAAGAGTTTACCAATGGGAATACTAGATAACTTTGAATATAATACATTCAAGAGGATTATCAGAAAAGGTGATATTATAGTAATGATTTCAGATGGGATAGTTGATTCAATTAATTTAGATCCCAAAAAATCTTTAAAAAAGTATCTAATTATGATTAAGGACAAAGATCCACAAATAATTGCCAACTCAATATTAAGCTATGCATTAAGAGGACAAAATACTGTTATTGATGATATGACTGTTTTGGTAACTAAAATAGGATGAAATATTATGTTGTGTATTCTTCAATGAGTGGACTGTAAATAACAGTCAACAAAGGTGGTACCGCGAGTTAACCTCTCGTCCTATATAGGACGAGAGGTTTTTTGTATGCCATAACTGCGTAATTCACTACCCAAAAATTAAGGAGGATATTAAAATGTAATACAATGAAGCAAAAGAGAGGAAAACTGCAAGCACTTTATAATACCAAATGAAGTTGCAAATGCGGTTGCTAAAAATGAAGATGAACGAAAAATTATATTAGATGCAATATTGCCTAAAATGATTATTGCAGGTTTTGTTACAGTTTCAATAGCTTCAATTTTTCTTGCAGGAATAATGTCTAAATTAATATAAAATAAATACAATTATAGTAAACCAACTATCAAAATAATCTTATGGAGGAATAATATGAATATTAAAGAATTATCACGAAATTACAAAGAATATGTTGTAGCTATGAGAAGGGAATTTCATGCCCAGCCTGAATTGAGCTGGCATGAAGAAAGAACTTCACAGAGAATTATAGAAGAGTTAAATAAAATGGGTATTCCATGCAAAACCATTGCTGGTACTGGAGTACTAGCTACCATTACTGGTAAAAACGAAGGAAAAACTATTGCATTAAGAGCTGATATAGATGCATTGGAAATTACTGAACGTAACGAGTTATCTTATAAATCTCAAAATGAAGGTGTAATGCATGCATGTGGTCATGATGCACATGGCGCAATGCTTTTAGGAGCCGCTAAAGTGCTTAATGACATTAAAGACGAACTTAATGGAACAGTTAAGTTAATGTTCCAGCCTGCTGAAGAAACTGCAAGTGGTGCAAGAAAAATGATTGCAGAGGGAGCTTTAGATGATGTTGATGAGGTTTTTGGAATGCATGTTATGGGTAATTTTCCAATGGGAAAGGTAGCTATAGGTGCAGGACCTCGTATGGCATCTGCGGATATATTTAGAATTACTGTAAAAGGTAAGGGTGGCCATGGTTCAATGCCAAATATGGGAGTAGACGTAGTACTAGTAGCTTCAGCTATTGTAATGAATTTGCAGTCTATAGCAAGTAGAGAAGTATCACCGATGGATTCTGTAGTTGTAAGTGTTGGTAAGTTAGTATCTGGTACGAGATTTAATATTATTGCTGAAGAAGCAATATTAGAAGGAACTACAAGATGCTTTAGCTATGAAGTGAGAGATGCTCTTCCTGGCATAATGGAAAGAATTGTTAAGTCTACAGCAAATAGCTACAGAGCAGAGGCAGAGCTTGAGTATAACCGCGCAGCAGCGCCTGTTATTAATAATGAATTATCTACAGAAATAGCAAGAAAAGCTATTGAGAAAATTCTATCAAAAGATGCAGTTATGGAATTTGATAAAACTACTGGATCTGAAGATTTTTCTGAATATTTAGAAAAAGTTCCAGGTACTTTTGTTATAGTTGGCACGGCAAACAAAGAAAAAGATACCTGCTATTCCAATCATCATGCAAAGTTTAATATAGATGAAGATGCTTTAGAATATGGAATGGCACTCCATGTTCAATATGCAGTAGATTTCTTAAATGGAGATAATTAATCTTTAACATAGATTTTTATTACATATTTAAATTCTATGAAGGGGTGAATAACAATGAAAATGAATAATGAGTATTATGAAAAAGCATTAAAAATTAGCAATGAAATTATTGAAAATCGAAGAAAGTTGCATAACTTCGCTGAAATTGGTTTTGAATTGCCAAAAACAATATCTTATGTACAAGAAAAATTAAAGGAATATGGGTTAATTCCTGAAATAATTGGCAAAGGAGGAATTACTTGTACAGTAGGGCGTCCTGGAAAGACTATCTTGCTTCGAGCAGACAATGATATGATTGAATCGCAGTGTTAGAAGTGTCAGTTCGAGCAACAACAGAAGAAAAGCGGGTATATTTGAAAAAAAGAATAAAGGAAATCAGCGAAAATGTTGCCCATACTTTTAGAGGAGAAGCTGTCGTTGAATTTTTATATGGAATAGGTCCGCTTTATAATAATCCAGAATTAAGTGAAGAAATCGCACGATAATTGGTAATTGTAATTGCAGATTTGGAACTTAAGTGAAAGTATCCTCTTTAATATAAGGGGATTTTTTCTTTTTGTACTTTTTAGAATTTTGGCATAATCATTTGTGATACATTAAGACATTGTATAACAATTTGTATTAAATATTGGTCTTTTAAATCACAAATAAACAATAATAAGCGGATTAGATGTTGGAATGCTTTCAACAATTGCACCTATAATATTTGTTTGTATGGCAGTTATAGTATCCTATAAAGTTGCAGGACTTGGTAACACAACAGCAGCTATAGGTAAAGGTTTTGCAATAGGCTCAACCTCGTTAACAGCACTTGCTTTATTCGCATCATATGCACAATAAGTTTTGAAAATATAAACCAAGGGTGGTGATTCACTGGGTTTGTGCTAAGGTTAGACGAACTTCATAATTTGCTTTAAATTTTACTGCATTTGTCGAAAATATAATAAGTTATATGATAGGTGTAAATTATAGTATTTCAGTTGATAAAAGCCTTCAAATTTGCTATAATGCATGTTATATACAAATTTGAAAACTATATAGGAAGGTTAAAGATTTAATTCATGTATACAATTGAAACGACAATAAATAAAATAAAAACAGATAATTTAATAAAAAATTATTGTGACAAAGAAAGAATTGAAGGATATTGCAAAGAGTGCGAAAAGTATAATAAAAATTGGTCATGCCCACCTTATGATTTTAATACGGAGGACTATATACGGCAATTTGAAAATGTTTATATAATAGGAACAAAAGTCATTATGGATGAATCGACTATAGAAAAAATCAGAACAAAAGAGGAAATAAGTAAGTATTCGTATGAAACTGTTATCGCTGTTAGAAAAATAGTATATGATAGGCTCATAAAATTAGAGAAAGAATATTGTGGTAGCAAGATTATTAATTCAGGTAACTGTACAATTTGCAAAGAATGTACAAGAAGTCAAAACATTAAATGCAGACATGAGGATGATATAAGATATTCATTGGAATCGTTAGGATTTGATGTAGGAAAAATTACAAAGGAACTGCTGAATATAGAGTTGAAATGGCCTTCGAACAAACTTCCGGAATACTTGACATTGGCAAGCGGGTTTATGACTAATTACAATATAGAAAATAACGTGATAAATAAGATTTGTAAATTTCAAATATAAAGATTGGACAAAGTGTTTTTAAGAGGAAGTGGTATGGTGTTAGACATAAAACAAGATGGTCCTTTGTATGATTAAGGATAAGGAGCCATTAAGAGGACAAAATGCTGTTATTGTGATGATATGACGGTTTTGTTAACTAAGATAGGATGAATTATTATGTGATGAAGGAATTTTGGTAAAGGCATAAAATAAAGGAAAATAGATGTACATTTAAATGGTACTAATGTAAGGACAATTAGAAAAAAGTTAAGCGTTAAGAGCTGATTTCCGTATTGAGCAGTAGTCAGCTCTTTTATTACTTACTAGCAAGCAAGTTAGTCCATTAGTAAATATATTTAACATATGTACTAATATTTTACCATGAAGAGGGTGATACTGCCAAAATAAAGACAGAAGTATTTATGTTCTTTGGGGAGACTAAATAGCTAATAATGTAAACAAACTTCACTTATTATCTTAGACAAAGATTTAATAAGTGAAGTTTTTATTTATTTAAAATAACAAGTGAGATTTTTTATATTTTATATTTTAAAAAAAGTAATTTTATTTTATTTTTTTATGTGATATAATTACAGACATGTATTAGATAAGAGGATAAAATATGTATAATTTAGTAAAATATAATATATTACATCATAATTTAATTAATGAGAATGATAATGTTTTAATTGGTTTATCAGGTGGGCCAGATTCTGTTTTCTTATTTCATAATTTGAGGTTGTTAAAGGAAACCTTAAGTTTTAATCTGTATGCTTCACATATAAACCATATGTATAGAGGTAAAGATGCAGATAGCGATGAAGATTTTGTCAGAAATTTATGTCATAAATATGATATTCAATTATTTGTAAAAAGAAAGAATGCTACAGAATATGCAAATGAACTTCATGTAACAGAAGAAGAGGCTGGGCGTATTTTAAGGTACAATTTTTTTAGAGAGAATTTAGAATCGATTGGTAGTGGCAAAATTGCTGTTGCTCACAATCTAAATGATCAAGCTGAAACAGTTCTGCAACGTATTATTAGAGGTACTGGGATAGATGGTTTAGGAGCCATGACATTTATAAAAGATGATATTATCAGACCAATACTTAATGTAAAAAGAAGTGAGATAGAAAAATATTTAAAAGAAAATAGTTATGAATTTTGTACAGATAAAACAAATACTCAAGCAATTTATGGTAGAAATAAAATTAGATTAAATTTGATACCATATCTAGAAAAGGATTTTAATCCCAACATTCAGAATACTCTATTCCGCATGTCCGAAGTAATGGAAAAGGACAGTAAAATCATTGAGAAATATATAAATATTAAGTTTGATGAAGTGCTTTATAAAAAAAATAATAGTGAAGTTTTTTTAGATTTGAATAAATTGAAGAGTATGGAAGACTATGAAATAGGAAGAATTATTCGAAAGGCTTTTGAATTAATAAAAGGAAATACAAATAATATTGAAATGAAACATATTGATTATGCCAGTGAATTTATTAAAACGGGAAAAACAGGCAAAAAAATCAATTTGTCAGAAGGCTTTATAATTGAAATAAGTTACAACAACTTAATTATTAGGAAAATTGTTGAAAAATTAGATAACTTTGAATATAATATTATTATTAATGTACCGTTACATATTAAAGAAATAGGGAAAACTATTATTTGTGAAATTCTAGAAGTAACGGATTATGATTTGACTAATAAAAAAAGTATTAATCTTGATTACGACAAGATAGTTGGAAATTTAGTTGCAAGGAATAGGATAACAGGTGACAACATTATTCCATGCGGAATGACCGGAAGAAAAAAATTGAAAGATATTTTTATCGATATGAAGGTGCCCGCAGAAAAAAGAGATAAAATACTTATAATTGCAGATGAAAGTAATATATTATGGGTTGAAGGCTATAGAATTCATAATAACTATAAGGTTTCATCTTCAACAAAGAAAATATTAAAAGTAACTATTATGGAGGAGCAAAATGAACAATGACATTAAAAAAATTCTCATAGATGAGGATTCCTTACAGGCGAAGGTGAAAGAACTTGGTGCTAAAATAGCAGAGGATTATAAAGGAAAGGATTTGCTTTTAATATGTGTATTAAAAGGAGCAGTAGTTTTCGTTAGCGATTTAATGAAAAGAATAGATTTACCTTTAGAGATTGATTTTATGGCAGTTTCAAGCTACGGATGTGATACTAAATCTTCGGGAGTAGTTAGAATATTGAAAGATTTGAATAAGGGAATTGAGGGTAAACACATACTTATAGTTGAGGATATAATTGACTCAGGATTGACTTTATCGTATTTAATAGAAAACCTAAAGGCAAGAGGTCCTGAATCTGTAGAAATATGTACAATTCTTGATAAGCCTGACAGAAGGACAGCAAATATTAATATAAAATACACAGGATTTCAAGTCCCAGATGAGTTTGTTGTTGGTTATGGGCTTGATTATGCTGAAAAATATAGAAATTTACCGTATGTTGCAGTATTAAAAGAAGAAGTTTATTCAGAATAGGAATTATAGTTAATAAAATATTTGTAATATAAAATTGTATATGTTACAATATTAAGGTGGAAATTTAAGGGTCTTTTAGACAGAAGGAGGCTATAATTGAAAGGGTTTATGCGTAGCATAGCAATGTACATTGTTATATTTGCTGTGATAATTTTAATAGTAAAAAGTATGGTTGAACCAGTAGCACAAGTTCAGCAGATAACTTATAGTGAACTTATAGTTCAAGTGGAAAATGACAATGTTAAGTCATTAACCTTCACAGAAAGTGAAGTTAAGGGAGTTTACAAAAATGATACACCGTTTACATCATATGTACCAAGTATTTTTGTTTTTTCTTCTGGATTTTATGATAAGTATCTTGCAGATAAGGTTGAAAACGGCAGTATAGTAATAGAGGGTAAGCCAGTTCCAGCAACGCCATTGTGGGTACAAATATTACCTACGTTAGGAATGCTTGTTTTATTAGGAGTTTTATGGTTTGTTTTCATGCGTCAGTCCCAAGGTGGAGGAGCAGGAAAAGCAATGTCATTTGGAAAAAGCAGAGCAAAACTTCATAAGGATGATGATCCAGATAAAAAAATTACTTTTGCTGATGTAGCAGGTTTAGATGAAGAAAAAGAAGAGTTGAGTGAAATAGTGGATTTCTTAAAAAATCCAGTTAAATTTATTAAACTAGGCGCTCGTATACCTAAAGGAGTTTTATTAGTTGGACCTCCTGGAACAGGAAAAACATATTTGTCAAAGGCAGTTTCTGGTGAGGCTGGAGTTCCGTTTTTTAGCATAAGTGGTTCTGATTTTGTTGAGATGTTTGTTGGTGTTGGAGCGTCAAGGGTTAGAGATTTATTTGATCAAGCGAAAAAGAATTCTCCTTGTATAGTGTTTATAGATGAAATAGATGCAGTAGGTAGAAAAAGAGGCGCTGGCATGGGCGGCGGTAATGATGAAAGAGAACAGACTTTAAATCAGTTGTTAGTTGAAATGGATGGTTTTGGAGGAAATGAAGGAATTATCATAATAGCTGCTACCAATAGACCTGATATACTTGATCCAGCCTTATTAAGACCAGGTAGATTTGATAGGCAAGTGCATGTTGGTTTACCAGATGTTAAGGCGAGAGAAGAAATATTGAAAATTCATGTAAAAAAGAAACCGTTAGGCGAAGATATAGATTTAGAAGTTGTTGCAAAAAGAACACCAGGATTTACTCCTGCTGATTTGGAAAATGCTATGAATGAGGCTGCATTATTGTCAGCAAGACACAACCAAACTTTAATAACAATGGACACAATTGAAGAAGCAATAACTAAGGTAATTGCAGGTCCTGAAAAAAGGAGCAAGGTGATTAGTGATAGCGAAAGAAAACTTACAGCATTCCATGAAGCTGGTCACGCAGTTGTTGCTAAATTATCATCTTCAAAAGATCCTGTTCATATGATAACTATTATTCCTAGAGGTGGTGCTGGTGGCTTTACAATGTACCTACCTGAAGAAGATAGGTCTTATGCATCAAAATCTGAGATGGAAGAAAATATTGTCAGGTTATTAGGTGGAAGAGTAGCAGAAAAATTGGCTCTTAATGATATATCAACAGGTGCTTCTAATGATATTGAAAGGGCTACTAAAATTGCAAGAGCAATGGTAACTACTTATGGTATGAGTGATGCTCTTGGACCTATGGCATATGGAACAAATGATGATGAGATATTCTTAGGTAGGGATTTCAACAAAATGAGAAATTATAGTGAAGAAGTTGCTGCTAAAATAGATAATGAGATGCGGAGAATAATTGATACTGCATATAATAAGACGGAAGCATTGTTAAGTGAAAATTTTGAAAAACTTGAAAGAGTGGCTAAAGCTCTATTAGAAAAAGAAACAATATCAGGTAAAGAATTTGATTCTTTATTTGAAGGAATATAATTAATATTAATTGTTTTGGCACACATATAAGGTTATCCTAATGTAATTTTAGGTACGCATTATATGTGTGCCTCTTTAATTTGTGAATATTATATTTTCCTACAAATTTATAAATTGCGCTTTGTTAGATTCTTAGGTAACAGATTGACAGGCTGTTCATATATTATAATAAATAGTTAAAAAATAATTTATATAGCTATTTTATTAATTGGAGGAAGATTTATGAATTTTTATGATAGAGATTTTCATTACATGCAGGATCGATGGGATCGTGAACAAGATTGTAATGATTCTTGTGGACGTCCACCAATTGACCCGTGCGATAATTATTGGCATAATCCATGTCACAATCAGTGCTGCTGTTGTGTAGGTCCAAGGGGTCCAAGAGGGCCACAGGGTCCGAGAGGTCCACAAGGGCCAATAGGACCACAAGGGCCAAGAGGTCTACAAGGTTTTATAGGTCCAGTGGGTCCAACAGGAGCAAGAGGAGCAACAGGTCCACAAGGTCCAATAGGTCCACAAGGCCCAATAGGAACAATAGGTCCAACAGGTCCGATAGGTCCAACAGGCCCAGTAGGTCCGACAGGTCCAGTAGGTCCAACAGGTCCAGTAGGTCCAACAGGGCCAGTAGGAGCAACAGGTCCAGTAGGTCCAACAGGCCCGATAGGCCCAACAGGCCCAGTAGGCCCAACAGGTCCAATAGGTGAAACAGGCCCAGTAGGTCCGACAGGTCCAGTAGGTCCAACAGGTCCAGTAGGTCCAACAGGGCCAGTAGGAGCAACAGGTCCAGTAGGTCCAACAGGTCCGATAGGCCCAACAGGCCCAGTAGGCCCAACAGGCCCAATAGGTCCAACAGGTCCGATAACTCAATTGAGAGGAATTCAGGCTCAACTTAATAATTTAGGGTCAGAAACAATAGCAGATGGAAGTAATGTATTATTTAATGTTGTTAATAATGATCAAAGTGTAAATATTAATTATAATGCATTAACAGGAGAATTTAGTATTTTAAATGTTGGTAATTACTACGTAACATGGTGGGTTGCAACTAGTGGCGCAGAATCTATGTCTGTATCTTTTGGTATAGAATTAAATGGCGGGGCAGGAATACTTGGTTCATCTCCTTCTTTAGAAGGTCAAGTAAATGGTAGTGCATTAGTATCGGTAGGAGCAACTCCAGCAGTTTTAACTTTAGTTAATGAATCTGGTGGAACAGTCCTTCTATCATCAACTCCTGTTCAAGCAAATATAATAATAACAGAGGTAGTGATATAATGAGTAATATAGCATTGCAAATAGAAAGAAATACGGCTGGGTCTGTAGATATTGATGAAAATGTAATATTTGATACAGTTGTTTATTCATCGGGTAATATTAGTTATAATGTTTCTACTGGAGTGATAACCTTAAATGAAGTTGGTAGGTATAATTTTAATTGGTGGGTTGCTACTCATTCATCCCTGACAACTAGCGGAGCAGTTTTTGCTTTATCATCATCTCAAGGAGACTTTTTAGAAGGTAATTCTCCTATAAAAAAAGCTGAAGTTGTAGGAATTGGAATAATAGATGTAGTTTCAGCACCTGTTACAGTATCCCTTGTAAATGATACTGGGGAAAGTATATCATATTCGCCAATTGTTCCATTAACAGCAACGCTTGTTGTTATTCAAGATGATATTCCAGAAGTAGGTCCAACAGGTCCGATAGGCCCAACAGGCCCAATAGGTCCAACAGGTCCGATAGGCCCAACAGGCCCAATAGGTCCAACAGGTCCGATAGGCCCAACAGGCCCAATAGGTCCAACAGGCCCAATAGGTCCAACAGGCCCAATAGGTGAAACAGGCCCGATAGGTGAAACGGGTCCAATAGGCCCTACAGGCCCAATAGGTGAAACAGGCCCAATAGGCCCAACAGGTCCGATAGGTGAAACGGGTCCAATAGGCCCAACAGGCCCAATAGGTCCAACAGGTCCGATAGGTGAAACAGGCCCAACGGGACCTGGAGCAATTATACCTTTTGCTTCAGGAGGAGTAACAACTATGACTACAGTTTTAGGTGGATTGGCAGGAACTCAGGCTCTTGTGGGATTCGGGAGCAATGATATTGCTTTAATTGTTGGTGGACTGATTGATGTTTCAGGTAGCTCAAGTCTTGCTTTCTCAGTGCCAAGAGATGGTGTAATTACTTCAATGGCTGCGTATTATAGTGTTGCAGCAGCAGCATCTCTTGTTGGAAGTACTGTCACAATTACAGCACAGTTGTACAGTTCAACTACCCCAAATGATAGCTTTGCACCTGTTCCAGGTGCAACTGTAACTCTTGCTCCTCCACTAGCGGGAACTGTAGCAATTGGAACGACTTCAAGTGGGATAACTACTGGACTTTCAATACCTGTTACGGCTGGCACTCGTTTGATGTATGTTCTTTCGGCTAGTGTTACCGCCGGTATTGATATCGCAACAACACTCACAGGGTTTGTAAGCGGAGGACTCAGTATTGACTAATAGTTTATGGAATGTTTATGTTTTGAGGTTAAAGCATATACAGATGTATTAGGAGTAGTAGATCAATCCTTTGGAAACATTGTAATTGAGCCTACAGCATAATGTATTGAATATCGAGAGAGTGAGTTTTTCACTTTCTCGATTTAGAAATAATAAAGTGGTAATCGAGATAAGTGAGGTGAAAATAGTTTGAACAAATATAAAATTTGCGTTTATGCTATTTGTAAAAACGAAGAAAAATTTGTTGATAAATGGATGGATTCAATGAGTGAAGCAGACCTCGTTGTTGTGACTGACACTGGTTCAAGTGATATGACGGTAGAGAAACTTCGTGAGAGAGATGCAACTGTATATGTTGATATAGTTAATCCTTGGCGATTTGATGTTGCGAGAAACATTTCGCTTGAACATGTGCCTGACGATGTTGATATATGTGTGTGTACAGATCTTGATGAATTATTTGAAAAAGGATGGAGGCAAAAACTAGAAAATTCTTGGAATCCAAATGCTACAATGGGTAGGTATCTATATAACTGGAGCTTAAAAGATGATGGCACACCAGATACTCAGTTTAATTATTTTAAAATACACACTAGAAATGATTATAAATGGACGTATCCGGTTCATGAATGCCTAAGATATATCGGAACTTCAAATGAAGTAAAAGTATTTCTTGATGGAGTGGTGCTTAATCATTTTCCTGATAATACAAAATCAAGAGGCTCGTACTTACCTCTACTAGAGCTTGCAGTAAAAGAAACTCCTGAAGATGATCGCGTAAATTACTATTTAGGCAGAGAATATATGTATAAAGGAATGTGGGAAAAATGCATAGAAACATTAAAAAGACATTTGTCACTAAAATCAGCAACTTGGAAAGATGAAAGATGTGCATCAATGAGATGGATAGCTCAATCATATTATAAGCTTTCTAATATAACGGAAGCTTATTCATGGTATTTTAGAGCAATTGCCGAATCTCCCAAAATGAGAGATCCTTATGTAGAATTTGCAAGAATGGCTTATTATTTAAATGATTGGGCAACTGTATTTTATATGACTCAGAAAGCCTTGAAAATAGAGGAAAAATCACCCACGTATGTAAATATGGGTTATTCGTGGGATCATACTATAGATGATTTATGTGCAATAAGTTGTTACCATTTAGGAATGTATAATAGGTCTCTTAATCATGCTAGAGAAGCAATTTCTAAGGACCCACATAATGAAAGATTAATAAAAAATCTTCATTTAATCGAAGAAAAAATTAAAAATAACAAATAAAAAATAATTAGCGGTCACAAGTAAATATTGGACCGCCGATTATTTTTTTAATAATGCTTCATTTATATTGTTTAATATGTGGTAGTTAACATCTAATAGGTTCTTCTGTTCCTGTTGCTATTTTCACACAGTGTCTATGTCCATTGCAATAACATGTAGGATATTCAATTATATGAATATGGTCTCCGTTGCCTGTTTGTATTGCTGGACCAGTTCTTCCACAAAACTTGTGGCAATGACAATCTACTATATCGGTTATAAATTCTACTTCGTGATAATGATTACAATCTCCACAAGGGATTCCTCTGCCTGTAGTAGTATCAAAACAGTGGAAATGTAGACAACATTTTCTACCACCTATCTGTACAGGACCTTCAACATCGTGTACGTGCATTAAACAATCATGTTCATGTCTTCGGTTTTCATTTCTATTACAACACATTACTAAAACTCCCTTTATAATAATCTGCTAATCTCCTAGCAGACTGGCAATACATAGTCTAAACAATTATATTAGTTTGTACTAAAGTACTACCTATAAATATAGTATGTAATCAAATATAATATGTGAGTAGGTATTGAATAAAAAATGTTAAAAAGTCGAAATATAATAAAAAAATAAAAAATAATTAATAAAAATTATGATGACAGAGTTATAAAAATATAGTTATTTTTTAGTGCTTTTGAAATTAAATTAAAATATTTGGAAATGCTAAAAATATTGTAAATGCAATATGAAACAGTACAGTGATCAATATAAATTACAAGTTTTAATGCAGGATTTAAAAAAGTAAAAATCATTTTTGACAAAGAACTTGCAAAATTATTAAATTTGGATTATATTAGTCTCAGTAATTTATTTTTTATAATAATGTTAATTAGTGAATACCATAGGGAGGTACAAACAAACATGTTTGAAAAAGAAAAGCTTTCTCAATTAAAAGCATCAAGAGAAAATTGGGAAGAAAAAGTATTAAACAAATCATTAAGTAAAGGACCTGAAAGTAAGTCAGAGTTTAAAACAGGTTCAGGAGATAAAATTGAAAGGTTATATACTCCAGAAGATGTAGCTGATATTGATTATGAAGCTGAAATTGGTTATCCAGGTCAATATCCTTTTACAAGAGGATATCAACCAACTATGTACAGAGGTAAAAACTGGACAATGAGAATGTATGCAGGTTTTGCAACTGCTGAAGAATCAAATGAAAGATATAAATATCTTGTTAATCAAGGATCAACAGGTTTATCTGTTGCATTTGACTTACCTACACAAATAGGTTATGATTCTGACCATGCTTTAGCTCAAGGTGAAGTTGGAAAAGTTGGTGTTGCCATAGATACATTAAAAGATATGGAAATTCTTTTTGATGGAATTCCTTTAGATAAAGTTAGTACGTCAATGACTATAAATGCTCCTGCTGGAGTTCTTTTAGCAATGTATATTGCAGTTGCTGAAAAGCAAGGAGTATCATCAGATAAATTAAGAGGAACAATTCAAAATGATATATTAAAAGAATACATTGCCAGAGGAACTTACATATTCCCTACTGAACCATCAATGAGACTTATCACTAATATATTTGAATACTGTTCAAAAGAAGTTCCAAAATGGAATACAATTAGTATATCAGGTTACCACATTAGAGAAGCTGGATCAACTGCTGCTCAAGAGGTTGGTTTTACATTGGCTGATGGTATTGCATATGTTGAAGCTGCTATAAAGGCAGGACTTGATGTTGATACATTTGCACCAAGACTATCATTCTTCTTTAATGCACATAATGATTTACTTGAAGAAGTTGCTAAATTTAGAGCTGCAAGAAGATTATGGGCCAAAATAATGAAAGAAAGATTTGGAGCTAAAAATGAAAAGTCAATGATGCTTAAATTCCATACTCAAACAGCCGGGTGTACACTTACAGCACAACAGCCTGATAATAATATTATTAGGGTTGCTATGCAAGCATTAGCTGCGGTTCTTGGTGGAACTCAATCATTACACACTAATTCAAGAGATGAGGCTTTAGCTTTACCAACTCAAGATTCTGTAACTATAGCTCTTAGAACTCAACAAATAATTGCAAGTGAAACTGGCGTTACAAACACAGTTGATCCATTAGCTGGTTCTTATTATATAGAAGCAAAAACTAAAGAAATAGAAGATAAAGCTATGGAGTATATAAACAAAATAGATGAAGTAGGCGGAGCTCCAAAAGCAATCGACCTTGGATACATCCAAAAAGAAATTACTGATTCAGCTTATCAATATCAAATGGAAATAGAATCACTTGATAGAATAGTTGTAGGAGTTAATAAATACCAAGTTGAAGAGGGTGCTCCACAAGGATTATTAAAGGTTGACCCAATTGTTGGCGAAATGCAGAAAAAGAAAATTGATGATGTTAAAGCAATGAGAAACAATGAAGCAGTTAAAGAAAAATTGGAAGCATTGAGAAAAGCTTGTGAAGGTACTGATAATGTAATGCCATTTATTTTAGCAGCAGTTAAAGAATATGCTAGCCTTGGCGAAATATGTGGAGTTATGAGAGAAGTATTTGGAGAATATGAGCAAGCAGTATTGCTTTAATAGGAAGGATAGGGAGGATAAAAATGAGTAAGCCAATTAGAGTTTTAATAGCTAAACCAGGTCTTGATGGACATGATAGAGGTGCTAAGCTTATAGCTAGAGCGTTAAGAGATGCTGGTATGGAAGTAATATATACTGGATTAAGACAAACACCGGAACAAATAGTTGCAGCAGCTGTTCAAGAGGACGTTGATGTAATAGGAATGAGCATATTATCAGGTGCTCACAATCATTTATTTCCAAAGGTTGTTGAACTTTTAAAAGAGCAAGGTGTTGATGACGTATTAATAGTTGGTGGAGGGGTTATTCCTGACGATGATATACCATCATTGAAAGCTGCTGGTGTAGATGCAATATTTACACCTGGTACAACAACTACAACAACTATAGATTATATTAAAAATAATGTTAAAAGAAAATAAAAGCAATGGAAGAGCAATTGTTTAGCAGTTGATGAGCGATAGGTGAGCGATTGAAAAACAATTGCTCTTTTCTTCCTTTAACATTTGTTTTTTAATTGTTTAGGATATTGTTTAAGGTGGTGAATTATTTATGGAGATGATAGATAAAATGCTTTCGGGTGATAAAAGGGCGTGTGCTAGACTTATCACTGCAGTTGAAAATGACCCTGACGAAGCTGAAAGAATCATCAAAGAAATACATCAATATACTGGTAATGCTCATGTAATAGGAATTACAGGACCTCCAGGTGCTGGTAAAAGTACTCTTACTGATAAGTTGGTTAAGTCTTTATTAAATGATAATAAAAGAGTTGGTATTATAGCTGTTGACCCAACTAGCCCATATACTGGAGGATCAATTTTAGGTGATAGAATTCGTATGCAGGATTTGGCTCTTGACCCAAATGTGTTCATTAGGAGTATGGGTACTAGAGGATACTTAGGAGGTTTATCTAAGTCAACGAAAAATGCAGTTAAGATTCTTGATGCCGCTGGTTATGATTATATAATTATTGAAACTGTTGGTGTAGGGCAATCAGAGGTAGATATTGTTAAAACAGCGGATACAATTTTAATGATTATGGTACCGGGTCTTGGTGATGATATTCAGTCTATTAAAGCTGGAATAATGGAGATTGGTGACATCTTTGTTATAAATAAAAGTGATTTGTTCGGTGCTGATAGAACAGCAACGGAAATAAGTATGATGCTTGATTTAAATCAAAATATGGATAGAAGACCGCCAATTGTAAAAGTTACGGCTGTTAAGAATGAAGGAATCGATAAGTTGATTGAAGAAATAAAAATTCATATGGACTATTTAGTTGAATCTGGTGTATTTTTAGAAAGACGCAGAAAAAATTTAAAAATTGAAGTTGTAGAATTAATAGAATCTGAACTTAGAAAAATAGTAATATCACATACAGATAGTGAAAACAAACTTGATAATCAAGTTTTGAATATAATAAATAAAGAAAAAAATATATATGATGTTAGAGATGAATATCTAAGTGCAATAAAAAATAAATAAGTAAACTGAAAAAATGGAGGTAACGAAATGGTTAAAAAATTAGATCATATAGGAATAGCTGTTAAAGATTTACAGGCTACTTTAAAATTTTATGAAGATACGTTAGGATTGAAATCAGCTGGGGTTGAAGTGGTTGAGGAACAAAAAGTACGTGTTGCATTTTTTACCAATTGGAGATACTGAGGTTGAGTTGCTAGAATCAACAGAGGAAGACGGACCTATAGCTAAATTTATAGCGAAAAATGGTGAAGGGATTCAACATATGGCATATAGAGTTGATGATATTGAAGCTGCTATTGCTGAAATGAAGGAAAAAGGCGTTAGAATGATTGATGAAAAACCAAGGTATGGTGCTGGTGGAGCGAAAATTGCTTTTTGTCATCCAAAGAGTACTTCTGGGGTTTTAGTAGAGCTTTGCCAAAGGGATTAAAAAATTAAAAGATTAAAAGATTAAAAGATTAAAAGATGCAAGTATAGATAGGTTATCAAGGAAAGTGTAATGTTTTATTCTTCCTGCTTAAATTTTGGAAATTGTAACTTCAGTGAAAAAACAATGGGGCACATCCGCTTCGCTAATTGCCCCAAAACTGTTTTTTAACTTTCGTACAATTTCACAAAATATTCGCTAAGTCAGAATAAAATATTACACTTTCCTACTTTTGTTATTTTAACATTTCAACATTTAAATATATAAAAATAAAAAGATAAAAAGATAAGGAGCACTTTGTGCTCCTGTATAAAACCTTCTTAACTTTCAAAATCTTTCAAAACCTTCAAACCTTGTAAAACCTTTGTAACACCAATTACTTTGCAATTGGTGTTTATTGTTATAGTAGGTTGTATATTCCTAGGGTTTTTAGGTGATCTAGTTTTTGGTCCATTATATCTTCTAAATCTAGGTTTAGTGCATCACATAATGTTGCTAGATAAAATAAGACATCTCCTATTTCTTCTTCTATTTTTTCTTGGCATTTTGGGCATAATTCACCTGTTATGTGATTGCTGAAATCTTCTTTATTTTCTTCTAAAGTTTTATTTTCTGAATAAA
>CAXXFT010000045.1:0-234752 GCA_963675125.2 uncultured Sedimentibacter sp. | reverse complement strand
CTGTAGCAAAAAAATCCAGTGCTGATTGCACATCTGTTATCAGTATATCTTCACTCTTTACAATCGCAATTTCAATATTATTCTCTTTAATAACGCTTATTTGCATATTATATTAACCCTCCCTATCCACATATTATTTCTGCGTAAAATTTACTTATATTGCTTGTCTATTACTTCATTTCTCTAACCTTAATTTTCTCATTTTTATTCTATGATTAGTTCTTTTATCAAATGTCATCTATAAATCACCCCAAAAACAGGGGTCAAAAAACGATGTTTTTTGCTCTTTTTCCGCTCCAAAATCGCCCTCAAACCACTATATGTTGTGGTCAATCCCTATTATTTCTTCTTTGAACCACAATACGTCATCAGAATTATACTCTCCACGTGCGGTGTATATGGTAATTGCATAGTCTTTTAATTATTTTACGTTAATTTTACCATATTTTCAACGAATTTCATACAATATTTTTCTCATATAATTACTCTTAATTAATCTAAAGATATAAAAATTTGCCCGAGATTTGCCCCTGGCAAATTTTTCATTAGCTGTTTTATCAATGTAAGATTATATAAGGTGTATTAAGCTTACTTCACATACTCCCTTTGCATTATGCCAGATATTTATTTCTTGAGTCTATTAGACTTTTCAAGTCATCTTCTCGAGTAGACAAAAATGCTGTGGTCAAGTATTAACCCAGATTCCTAACTCTATTGTTTTACATATTTCTATTGCAATAGAAGAGTTTTCATCTAAGTCAATTTTCTCTATCAAATCGACTAACCTCTTAAGCTTTGTTTCTATCTTATCATAAAAATGTCTAGTTAAAAATATTATTCTATGATATGATTCACTTGTAAAATAATGATATTTCAATACCTTTGCATTTAAAGGAGCCGAAAACACCATTTACAGTATGTTAATATCCTTATTTTATAGTCGAATTTGAATAATCAAGTAAATATATTAATAACTAGAAAATTAATGTTAGGTGGAAGAAAATTTTATGGATTTAATATGGCTTTTATTTACCCTTATTTTTGCTACTATCGTGGTTTATATGCTAATAGACTGTGAAGTCAAACATAAGAAAGACCTTTATTGGCTAGGATTGTTCGTGACTTTAATGATTGCTGTTGATTCTTTTGTTTGGATACATTTTGGGCACGAAACTTTTATGAAGCGATATACCATTCTTGCTCAGATTCCTCTATTTATTGCCTTTATTTTTATATCAAAGTACAAAGGAATAAAGCTACTATTTGTTCATTTGACTGTCATTGCCTTAGTTTCTTCAATCGTTTTAATAGCCATTTTGATTGCAAGTTATTTTGGTTTGAGCAAGACATACATGAACCTTATTTGCTTAATACTGTATATTCCTACTGGATTTATTACTTACAGGTATTTTCGTCCATATATTCTTTATATGCTACGTAACACTGATAAAGGATGGTTAAGCTTTTGCGTTATTCCACTTACTTACTTTATAATTACTTATTCTTATGGTAATTATAATACTGGTGCTATGATATCACAAAACTCTTTAGCTCCAATTATGCGAGGACTTATTTTTACACTTGTATCTTATATTATGATTTTATGGCTTTTTAAACAAAATAGAGAACAGCTAACTCTGCAAAATGAACAGAACTTGCTACAAATGCAAATAACCGCATCAAAACAGAATTTGGAAGCGTTAAAAGAATCCCAGGAAAAAACAATCATTTACCGTCATGATATGAAACACCATCTTAATCTTATCAATGCGTATCTTGCTGACAACAACAAAGAAGCAGCACAAAACTACATTACAGAAGTAGAAAAAAACATTGAAAGTGCAACAGTTAAAACCTATTGCAGCAATTATTCACTTAATTTGATTATGAATTTCTATATTGTAAAAGCAAAGGAAGAGCATATAGAGGTTGAAACCCAAATTGATCTTCCAAGAGAATTGGCTGTATCTGACATGGATCTTTGCCTTGTTTTTTCAAACGCCATAGAAAATGCTATAAAAGCTTTAGCTCCTACTCAGAGTGCAGAGGATAAAATTTTAAAAATTTTCTGCAAAACCAAAAATAACAAACTATACATAGAAATAACAAATAGCTATGAAGGCACGGTTATGCTTATTGACAATATACCAATAAGTATTTTAGAAAATCATGGCTATGGTACAAAAAGCATTGTAGCGATAGCAGAAAAATATAGTGGAGTATATTCCTTCACGGCAGAAAATAGAATCTTTAAAACGAGAATCATCTTGTAATTTATTAGGTCTTAAGAAATTAAATAAGCAGCAGCAAAGCTATGGACTTCAATTCGAAAACAAACAATCCTCCCAGAAGGATAATTTCCGTCTGGGAGGATTGTTTGTATAGATATTATTTCAAAAGTTCCTCAAGGTTCATTATAACCTGAGCTGTTTGTGCTCTGGTTGAAGTTGATTTAGGAGCAAATAAAGGGTTCCCGTTTGAGTCGTTGCCCATGCCTTTCATGAGGTCTTTCATGGTCATAAACATGACGCCTTCATCAGCCCAAGAGGAAACCTTGTCAAGGTCTCCATATGTAAGCTGAGTATCCCATTCATCTTTTGGTCCCTGGTCTTTAAATTTCATGTAGTTTGTCATCATTACAGCCATCTGCTCTCTTGTTACAGCTGCGTTAGGTGCGAACTTATCTCCACCTGTTCCGCTTACGATACCTTCGTCACTTGCCCATGCAATATATGGTGTATAATACTGATCGTTCTTCACATCTGAAAATGTATTTTTGTTTGCGTACATAGTAGCATCTACACCTTCCATTCTGCCCAAAATTGTCACGAACATACTCCTGGTCATCGCAATTTCTGATCCAAATGTGGTATCTGTCTGACCATTCATCAGCCCGTTCATATTTACAAAGGCTACTGCATCATAATACCATGCACTACTCTTTACATCGGTGAAAGGACTTACCCAACAAATCAAATCATCATATCCGATTATGTACTTTGAAAAGTGATCTACCACGAAGGCAACTGATTTGGTCTTTGTATCATAGGTACATTTAATTTCAGTCAAGCTTCCATCGTCAGACATGTACCAAACCGTTAAATTGTCAGCTGTTCCTCCCTCTTTTATCTCGTAAGGAATACTGACATTTACATTCCCTCCATTAAAGTTTGAAATGAGCTTTCCACCAGATATAACCGTCAGGTCATAGACATTTTTGTCCCCTACCTTTGCTTGCTGGTCCCCAGTCAACGTGGTTTTCACAACATCTTCTACGATTACCTTGATATTCGTTGCAGCAGCCTGTGCGCCCATTGTTGCCACTGCCTTACTGTCAAAGATTAGCGTGCCATTGTCTGTAATTACAGTCAGGCTGTTGTTTTTACCAGTAAGTGAGTCTAAACCAGAAGTTGGAAAAGTTACCTCGCTGGTTTTGTTTGAATTGATGGTAACAGTTTCTCCATCTTTGGCTACGCCAGCCGCATTATTTAGCTGTTTCCCTGTTATGCTTCCTGTTTTGGTGTTAATTACAGTTGTTGATTTGGAGCCAGATCCGCTAGTAGTTGTCGTCGCCGTTATGATTGCTCCTACTTTGGCACTTTCTACTGCAACTCCTGTTGTTGTTCCTGCCGAAGCTACCGGCGTTACTTCAAAGCTTATATATTTTCCAAGATCTACAGCCTGAAGCGAATAAGTAGTTGCTGTTGCTCCTGCTATTGCTACTTTATTTGTCCCTGATGCATCATCTGAACGGTACCACTTGTAGGTTGACATACTTTCCGCATCTGAGTTCACATCGCTATAGGTATAATGTCCTGTTAATATCTCTCCAACTTGTGTCGTCCCCGTTATGCTTTGAACGATCGCTGTAGGTGCTGCTTGCGCCGTTATGATTGCTCCTACTTTGGCACTTTCTACTGCAACTCCTGTTGTTGTTCCTGCCGAAGCTACCGGCGTTACTTCAAAGCTTATATATTTTCCAAGATCTACAGCCTGAAGCGAATAAGTAGTTGCTGTTGCTCCTGCTATTGCTACTTTATTTGTCCCTGATGCATCATCTGAACGGTACCACTTGTAGGTTGACATACCTTCCGCATCTGAGTTCACATCGCTATAGGTATAATGTCCTGTTAATATCTCTCCAACTTGTGTCGTCCCCGTTATGCTTTGAACGATCGCTGTAGGTGCTGCTTGCGCCGTTATGATTGCTCCTACTTTGGCACTTTCTACTGCAACTCCTGTTGTTGTTCCTGCCGAAGCTACTGGCGTTACTTCAAAGCTTATATATTTTCCAAGATCTGTAGCCTGAAGCGAATAAGTAGTTGCTGTTGCTCCTGCTATTGCTACTTTATTTGTCCCTGATGCATCATCTGAACGGTACCACTTGTAGGTTGACATACCTTCCGCATCTGAGTTCACATCGCTATAGGTATAATGTCCTGTTAATATCTCTCCAACTTGTGTCGTCCCCGTTATGCTTTGAACGATCGCTGTAGGTGCTGCTTGCGCCGTTATGATTGCTCCTACTTTGGCACTTTCTACTGCAACTCCTGTTGTTGTTCCTGCCGAAGCTACTGGCGTTACTTCAAAGCTTATATATTTTCCAAGATCTGTAGCCTGAAGCGAATAAGTAGTTGCTGTTGCTCCTGCTATTGCTACTTTATTTGTCCCTGATGCATCATCTGAACGGTACCACTTGTAAGTTGACATACCTTCCGCATCTGAGTTCGCATCGCTATAGGTATAATGTCCTGTTAATGTCTGTCCAACTTGTGTCGTCCCCGTTATGCTTTGAACGATCGCTGTAGGTGCTGCTTGCGCCGTTATGATTGCTCCTACTTTGGCACTTTCTACTGCAACTCCTGTTGTTGTTCCCGTTGAAGCTACTGGCGTTACTTCAAAGCTTATATATTTTCCAAGATCTGTAGCCTGAAGCGAATAAGTAGTTGCTGTTGCTCTTGCTATTGCTACTTTATTTGTCCCTGATGCATCATCTGAACGGTACCACTTGTAAGTTGACGTACCTTCCAAATCTCCGTTCGCATCGCTATAGGTATAATGTCCTGTTAATGTCTGTCCAACTTGTGTCGTCCCCGTTATGCTTTGAACGATCGCTGTAGGTGCTGCTTGCGCCGCTGTAACCGCATTAAAGGCACTTAACCCCGCACCGGTAATTACAAATTCGTTGCTAGTAGTAGAGTCATTGGTATATTGCTGTTTTGCTCCAGCCGTATAAACCGTATAGGTAGTAATATCACTTGGCAATGTAAAAGCCATTGACTTATAAGCATTTGCCGGCACCCACTCAATACCCGGAGCGAGCACAGTACCTACGGAATTGCGGATCTCTGTTTTTGTATTACTATTTTTAGCCATAGTAAATGTTGCCATTAAAATGTATGAGTTTATATTACTTCCCGTAACAGCATGAATTGCAAGATCGCCATATTCACTTAACGCTGTTATTTTAGTGAACTCATCAGTAGTAATCAGAGCGCCTTCGCTTCCAACTCCACCACCGATACCCGCAGCCTGGAGGCCACTTATAGCAATAACAGTTGAATTTTCAGTAATCGTTATCGTCCCTCCATTGACAGCATTTTCTCCACTTCCTACACCTGCACTACGCTTTCCACCTGCGGCTGTAACAATTGAATTACCGCTAATCGCTATTCCTCCGCCGTTACCACGATTGCCCCCACCAATACCTGCACCGCTGTAAATACCGCCTGTGGCTGTAACAATTGAATTACCGCGAATCGTTATTGCTCCGCCGTTGCCCGCATATCCACCGCCAATACCTGCACCTTCACCTGTGCTTATAGCTGTTACCGTTCCACCGCTTATGTCAATTGTACCTCCAGCCTTCAGTGCACCACCGCCAATACCTGCACCTTCACCTGCGCCTGTAGCGGTTACCGTTCCACCACTTATGCTGACAGAGGCACTCGTCCCAGCCATACTTCCGCTTCCGATTCCTGCGCCATGATTCCCACCTGTCGCCGCAATTATTCCGTCGGTTATAGTAATAGTACCATTGTTTCCACCGTTTCCAGTACCGATACCTGCACCCCCAGTTCCTCCTGTAGCGGTTACCGTTCCACCATTTATTGTTATTGTACCTGCACTCCCCATATATCCACCACCGATACCTGCAGCAGCCTTTACACCTGTAGCAGTTACCGTTCCGTCATTTATTGTTATTGTACCTGCATTTTCAGTTTTTCCTCCACCAATGCCTGCAGCCCATAATCCTCCTGTTGCATTGAGGGCTCCGATCCCATCAATATTCAGGGTCGTACCGCTTGGAGCCTGCAATCCAGCCTTATTATCTCCGCTTTTTAATATATTAATACCGACAAGAGTTAAATTTACCGTTGCACCGGTCATGTCAAAAGCGCAAGCATCCGAAGTTGCACTTATATCAATGTCCACACCGTTTAACATGATGTTGGCGGTGATGCCGCTTTGGACCACAATTTTATCCAATGTTGTAGTTACTGAGCTTATGCTGATTGCAGTACCGCTTGTTATCGTAAGAACATCTCCTGCATATGTATAATCTGTATCTAGCACTCCACCAGTTACCGTCAATCCCTCTGCTGCATAAACCGTAAACGTTGAGACCGGTAGCATAGCTAAAACCATGCACAATATCACTAATAAACTTGTTGATTTTCTTTTCATATTTTCTTTCCTCCTATTTTTATCTGTACACTCTACTTGTTTATTTCTTACTGGGTATAGCTGCCTTTTGATTCACCTGCATCAAAATACCCTCGGCTTGAAAATCCAAGAATACCTGCGGCTATAGAGACCGGAAACATATGAATAGCACTATTTAATTTTGTCACACTATCGTTATAAATCAGCCTGCTAGTAGAAACCATCTTCTCATATTGATTCACAGCATTCATTGTTTTGATATAGCTACTATCCGTCTTTAAATCTGGATAGCGCTCTGCCACCTCCATAATTTTCTCCTTAACCTCATCAATGATATTTTCTTGTTTGATCACATCATCAGGAGAAGAGTCCTTCGTTATAGAACGTCTTGCTTGAATGATCCCTTTTATCATATTGTATTCATGTTCAACATATCCCTTGGTTAACTCCAAAAGGGATGTCAACATATCCCATCTTGATGATACTTGAACTCCAATTTGTGACATGGCATTATTAATATTTCCATCCATAACCACAAGGATCCGCTGTACAGAAATGGCCCAAAAAATAAGTGCTACAATAATGACTCCAGATGCAATAATGTAATACATAAGTTTTCCTCCTTTTTTACAGTAAAGCAATTTTGTCATTTTCTAATTCCTTTTATAAGGTTCTAAAACCTGTGTTAAATAGTTCTGTCTACTATAATCAATTGATGATGTTATTATGATATTTAAGGTTTACTCTGAAATTATAGCAGATTTACCCATAATAAAATGCCACTTGCATGAATTGATACATTTTCGACACGAAACGTCTATCTTATAAGATTATTTCATGGTATAATATATTTGATAAATAATAGGATTAGGCGGTTTTTATGTTAAAAATAGCTGTTTGTGATGATAATATTGCAGATCTTTCGAATATAGTTTCCTTCATAGGAGACTATCAGGCTTTGCAAAGAGATAAGAATAACATTAAATATACAGCATTTCAGAATGCTGCTGATTTAATTGCAGCAATGGAGAGCGGACAAGAATATAATCTCGTAATATTAGATATTTTAATGCCTTTTATGACAGGAATGGATGCGGCGAAGGAAATACGGCAATTCAATCAGGCCGTCAAAATCATTTTTATAACCTCTTCTCCTGAATTTGCAGTTGAGTCTTATTCCGTGGATGCATATTATTACGCACTAAAGCCCGTTTGGAAGAAAAAGCTGTTTATCTTGTTAGATAAGGTGATTTCTGAAATGGAAACCCAATCGGGTGCAAGTTTTTTAATAAAAAGCAAAACAGGTTTGACTAGAATTTATATCAACCGATTAGAGTTTGCGGAGGTAACTGGCAGAACTATACTCTATAATTTAACAGATGGCTCTATCATAGAGGCTATCGGTTCTTTTCGTGAGCTTGAAAAGGATCTTCTATCCAGCCCATGCTTTATCAAGACGCATCGCTCATATATCATTAATATGGAGCATATCGACACAATTAGCCAAAGGGAAATCAAAATGCAGTCGCACGCCTTAGTACCAATAGCAAAGGCGAATTATAACACAGTTAAGTCATCTTATATCACATTTGCATTTAATGAGTAACCATGTTGGATTATATGCAATGGATTCAAAGCCTTACTTTTGCAAATTGTAATATTATAAAACTACAGTAGCTATACTTTGCATATAAAGGATCTAAAGACCTATAAAATCATCGGAAATAATTTTGTTATTACAAAATTCCCCTCATTGTAAAAATGCCGTTTTCTTCAGTAAAAGTACATAGTCCTTGATATTTTTTCACGGAAGCCACGATGCTTTTTACTCCTAATCCATGATTTTGTTCTGTGGAGATAGGGATATCCCCTTCAAACCTAATCTCACCGTCAAAGTTGTTGCAGATTTCAATCTTCAGCTTTTTATTTTGATACTTACAACTAACCCTTATTTTTCTGTTACTCTCGGTTTTTATCTTGTTGCAAGCATGAATTGCGTTCTCTATTCCATTTGACAAAATTACGCAAATATCAGTAAAGTGCATAGAAATTTCTATTGGAACAACCGCATCAATTTCAATATTTATATTTTTGTTTTTTGCTTTAGTAGCATAGGCAGATAGAATTAGATTGATGCTTTTATTTTCGCAATATTGTTTAACAAATATGTCTGCAACATCTCTGTTAATCTTGGTGATATAGGCTAAAGCCTCATCTGTGTGTTTTTCTGAGATGCAGGTACTTAAATACTGCAAATGATGACGAAGATCGTGGCGATAAAGTGCACCTTTCTTCTGAGATTCTTTATACTCCTCTATTTGAAGTAAAGTGGCATCAATCTGCATTTTCAGTATAGTATGTTCTATTTGTGACTCAAAGTTTTTATCCATTTCGATAAAGTAAGCAATTATAAATGTATAAAATACAAAGTTAAAACCCACGCTAAACAATCCAACAACCAATATATTTGAGTTGTAAAGTGCATCCGTGTATACCGTTGTTGCATATGTAATAAGATAGGATGAAGCTGGTACTACTGTTAAAAGGATAATTCGCGAACTTGAATATTTCAATATCCGATTCACATAGGGACACAGATACTGGTAGATTACAAACAATAATATAACAGAAGCTATAATCTTAGCTACGATTAATACGGTTTGATTATTGTTAAATAATAAAGCAACAACTTCCCCAAACCATCGTCTTGGGGCCGTAAGAATATACGAAGTGAAAAGAACAAATAATACCAAATTCAATCTTTTTTTTAAAATATAACGAAAAAATAAAACAAGTGGCAAATGAATGACTAGTGGATAGGATGTTTCTATGAATTTCGAACCAAAAGCATGATAAAGTTCAAACTGTAAAAATGCACTAAACAATACATAACACAATAAAATTAATATATTTTTCCTGTTTAACTTAATGTCAAGAAAAAAAGCCATAATTATTACGCCGTAAATCAGTACACTAAAGTAATCTAAAATAAATAACATGATTTTTTCACCTTCTTTCTGAAAAGTTTTTATGTAATCTCATATCTAAAGAACCTCATTTCATTATATTCATCTCTTCTTCGTGCACTACAAATATAGGATATAGCAAGTTTTCTACCTTAAATAACCATTAGCGACATTTTTATCAATTGTATAACCTTTCCTAAAATTATGCAACATTATTGTCCAGATTAATACAAATTAGTTGTTTTGTTAAAGTGAAAAAAACAGGCTTCAAAATTGCGTAAATGTATCTTATTATTAAATGTAAATAATAATTTATTTTTAAATGATATCATGCAAAATAAATATGGGCAAATTTTAGCAAAATAATGCTAAAAATTTGCCCATAACTATTAATCTATATTATCTTTGAAATTTACGCACATTTCAAAATTGTTTTGTCTAAATATAAAAAATAATTTATAATGAGATACAAAAAACGGGTATTTTTAAATGTTAAAAAATAATTCTTACCCCAGATTTGCCCAGAGCACTTACCCTATACTCTACAACCGTTAGAATTACTGGTTATCAGAAGCACTGTTTCCACATGCGTCTTGGCTAAAAGATGATACAAAATGGCGTAAAATCAAGGGTTTAGACCCCATGGGGCACTCTAATTATTTATCAATTTACTAATATATTCTAAATCATGTTCATTAGCTTAATTATATTTTGTATTCACAAATCAACACTTTATTAAACTAACTTCATATTATTGAATTCAAGTCATTATTTCAACTCTCGGGCAAAACCATTTTGAAGACACCCCACCTATTCTTTAATACATTCCAAGATAATATCTTTAAACCATTTAGGCATATTTGATATTTTCTTTTGCTCTTTTATTGATTCTATTATTTTAATAGTGTCTTCATCTCTCCAAAATCTATCTCGCACATAGCACTCATTACTACAATACTTTCTTTCTTTAGAACCAGCTGCTTGAAATTGATTATCGCAATACTGACACTTAAATCTATAAAGTTTTGGATGTTCTTTTTCGTATTCCTTTTTACATACGTCATCACAATATTTCTTCTTTCGCCCAGCGTTTGTGCTTTGAATTAATTCTTTTCCACAATATAAGCATATCTTATACTCTAATTTATTAGAATTATCTCCATTACACACAAATTCCGATCCATAGCCACTTAAATTATTTCTTGTACAAAAACTCCTAACTGTATCTCTTGATACGCCTAAGTCAGTAGCTATGCTTCTATATCCCATACCTTTCATTCTCATAAATATTATTTGATGCTTTTGATTTTCAGTTAACATTATTTATCACTCCTTCACTTGCATTAAAACTCTGTAATTGCAAGTTGTCAAGAAATAATAAATAAATTCTATTACTGGAACATGCTATCAAACCTTAAATTTGATTTCATTTAATATCATAAACTAAACAATATATCTAAGAGTGTCTCCAATAGAACACTAAGTGTATAAGATATAAATTTATCTTTTTATTTTATGAAATTAAAACCATACTTATAAATATTTAAACTACAAATGATAATAATCTATCTGATATATTCTTCCATTCCGAGTCTAGATTTAATGTTTTTATATTAATACTTTTCCCACCTATTGGAAATTTCGCATTAATATCTTTTTCAATAGTTGGATAAAGCAACATTCCCTTTACATTCCCTTTAAAATCACTATTGTTAACATAGGCTAAGATTTGAAACAAATGGCCTGTACGAACTTTTTCTATGTCTGTCCAGTTGCTTGCAACAAGTGTCTGTGCATAATATTTTGTATCAATTATTAACTGTATATTTTTAACTTTATTTTCAATTACTATATCCGTTCTCATTTCTGGAAGCAGAGATAAATCTTCTTCACTAATCTCCTCATCTAAATTCCATTTAAGTTTAGGAGAGTGAACAGTATATATTCTCTCATCCAGATGCATTCGATAAAAATTCAGCACAAATTTTTCATAAAGCTTTGACATCTGTCTATCTCTAACAAAGTCAGAAAACGAAAACTCATTCTCTGCCTCATTAGTAATTAATCCTTGATATATTAATTGACTGATATTTATTAACATGCGATAGTGATAATTATTTCTGTTATACCTAAGAGACGAAAATAGTGCTTTAGAAAACTGAATATCTTGTATATCTGAAAAATACACCCTTAATTTCAGCAACTTATTTCTTAAGTCAGTATCTAACTTAGATGACTTTATTAATATACTAATTGTTGTTTTTACAATTTGATTAAGTTTAATATCTTCTGAAAAGTTATCATACTGGCATATCATCCTTCCATTATGGAAAGTCTGCTTCTTTATTGAATATGATATGTTAATCTTTCCCTTAATTGTTGATATAGCTTCGTTTTCTTGAATATAGTACCTATTAAGTCCTCTTTTAATTAAACTACTTGTCCCGTTAATATAAATCCTTGCAAAAAGGTTATAAATATTGTCAAACTTCTCACTACCTAAAAAAATGTTATCAGATTGTTCGAGTACATTCCATGCATAACAGAGCATATAATATATATTTTTTATTGGTATTTTGGGACTATTACTCATCTTAATCACCTTAATAACTCTTCAACATAATTCTTGGCTTTCTCTTCTTCATCAAACCAGTATTCTTTAATTAGTGGCTGAATTTCATACTTAATTACCTCTTCATACCATTTATCTGAATTTGAATAATTACAGAAATAACTGTGTCCAATTCTAAATCCTCTTCCTAAATTAACATCTTTAGAAATCTCTATATTAATGCTTCCTATTTTCATTTTAATCTTATTTATTAAATCTTCATTGGCTCCTTGTGCTATGAGGTGATTTTTAAATGTGTCTGTTTCAAATGCTGGTTCTAATTCAAAGAAGCAGAACCTTCTTCTTAATGCATAGTCAATTATTGCTAAACTTCTATCGGATGTATTCATCATACCTATAATATACAGATTTTCTGGAACATAAAATGGGATATCCAAGTATGTGAGGGTTAATTCCTCTCCCCGTTTGTCACTCTCAATAAGCATCATCAATTCTCCAAAAACTTTGCTCATATTCCCACGATTAATCTCATCAATAATGAAAAAATAATTTTCATCAGGGTTTTCTGATGCTACTTTGCAGAATTGATAAAATGGACCTTCTTTCAATTCAAAACCTATTCCATTAGGTCTATATCCCATTATGAAATCCTCATATGCATAACTCTGATGAAATTGAATCATCTTTATTCTAGATGAATCCTTTTTGCCCATTAGAGAAAAGGCTAATCTTTTAGCTGCGTAAGTTTTTCCTACTCCTGGAGCACCTTGTAAAATGAGATTTTTCTTTCTCTTCAGAAGTGATTTTATAGTTTCATACATATCTTCACTAATAAAAACATCCGATAAGAAATCTAACTTTGTATAAGGATCATATTCTACTTGAGGAGGAATTTCAACCGGTGGAACAATTATACCTGTTCTAGTTTCAATTTCTCCACTCCAAGCTTTATAGGATAATTCAGGGAATGAATGAACGGGATAATCTTCATCCTCAAACTTTTCTTTCATTAGTTCAACTAAAGCAATATAGTCTATCCCAGTACACATTTTCTTTGATGAGTTACGTGGAATTTTCACCTTTAGCTTATCTATTAAACTCGTTCTTGTATTATTATCTAAAGTTAAATAATCCCATGGTTTAATCCAATACAGTCCAAATGTAATATTCCATTGGATACCATGTTGATTAATTACCTTATCATATATTTCAACAAAGGCATTTTTGTTTTCTTCTGTAGAATCTTCTGCTAAGTCAATTGCACATTCAAACAACTGCCACAGATTATCTATATCGGTTTCTTCTCTATGTTCCTCATCTCCAAAGAACCATGACTTCATGTTATTTAATACAGGAATACCATCAAATGTACTAGGTACATCCTCATGCACCCCAAGAATATCTGAAAGTTCACCCATTATTAATATTCTATTTTGACTTGTAATACCTTTATTGAAAAGTCCAAAAACAGTAAAAGGACAAACATCTGTCAATAATTCTTCCCTACCATCAGATATTTTTTTCATTAGTGGATTTTTCATATCAATTCTATCAAATATTTTATTTATTCCATTCATCAATTCAGAACGCTTATCCTTATATTTGATTAGTGCTTTTGCAGTTTCTTCATAAAACGCTGTCCACTCATATTGATTATCTACCGTACTTCCATATTTATCTTTCCAGTAGGGGTCATTAAGAAATTTATCAATATCTTGAGTACCTTTATTAAATGTAAAGTCTATCAGATTTTTATACATCCATCCATCATTCTCATCTACTCTCCAAATAGTATTTCTACTAGTAAAAAAATACCATTCTCTTAGAGGGTTAATGAGTTCCCATTTAACAGCTATCTTTTGACCATCATTAAAGTTGTTAGTTACAACTCCTACTGCTTTTATTCCCATAACTGACACACTATTTCCTCGGTTATCAAACGGAATATTATTCTTCCTAGTATATGAAGACTTTATCGCAATTTTATCTCCAACATTAATAGAATTAACAAGCTCTGTATATTTGTTATCATAGCCATTTTCCCATATTCCTTCACTAATGAAACGCTGTATTTGATCTTCATCATTAATAACTGCTCCAACAAACCACGCTACTGTATTCGTAGAACTTCTTTCCGCTAAAAATTCGCCATACTTTACCATACCTGCTGAAAGTTGACCCTTTCCAAATTTCTCATTAACTCGAGAAAAATCTTTATTGTTTCTCACTTTATACTCAATAATATTATAAGCATCTAATGAACTAATAGTAAATAAATCAATATTTTCTAAGTTGAGATTCTGAATTTGACCACATGCTTTTTCAAGCGCATAGATATATCCATTTATTGTAAGTTGAGAATAAGGTTTTCCATTACTTTGAATTTGTTTATTTATCCATTTTTCAAATTCATCTTTTAGGTAACTATCTATCTTGCTATAGTCCTCTGTATTATTATCAATATCATTCTCTACAAATAAGTTACCTTCAATAAATTGTTTATATAATGTTAAAGCTGAACTCCATCTCCTGTTACTTTTAAGATTCTTATCATTAAACAACTTCGAAGAATCAAAGATATCACAAACTTTATTTAAAACTATGGCATCATTAATCTCGTATATATCTTGTTGAATAATTTTTTCTTCTAATGCCCATTTTGAAATAGAGGTTATTGCTGAAGTATATGATTTAATCGTCCCAATAGCTAAGTCAGTAGTACCTACTAACCATTTTTCAAATGATTCTTTTTGCAAAGTATTTCCTCCTTTATCTTATGTTTTTACTCATGCTTTTCTTAAATTATAATATAATTATTATAGCACATAATATGTCTTGCTCATATAATAAATAAACTTAAATTTGAAAATGTATATAAAAAAGGCCGACCTAAATAGATATCAATCTAAGCAAGTCGGCTTTATTCATAAAATATTTTATTCAATTTTAACTTCAATCTCTGTTCCATCCAATAAACTAACTATCAACATTCCACCATTGAAAACCGTAATCTTTTCCACAATCTTAAAGAATAAATCCACATCAAACCCTTCAATTATTTCTGTATCTTTAAATACTCCAATAAATCTTTTAGATGTAACCTTTATTAACACATCTTCACTTTCAAGTTGTTCTTTCCACTTTGCCATGAAATGTTCTTTGTTTTTAACCACTGCATTAAAAGCTTCAACGAATGCCTTATAAAACACTTCATCATCAATATGACTGTTATCGCAGCCAATCACACCCTTCTTAACATATCTTCCACTACATTGCCATATAATTCTTCTGAATTTTTCGCTATTTGAATTCCAAACTTTTCTTCCATAACTCCTTCCACATTTTCCACATATAATTCTACCAGAAAGAGGATTATCAGTTGTTGCATAATATAATTTTTGTATCATATGCTCCTTGCAGAATTCTTTCCTTCTCTCTATTTCAAGCTGAACAGCTTCCCATGTTTCTTTATCTATAATTGCAGGATGGCTTTCTTCTACATAGTATTGTGGAACTTCACCATTGTTCTCTACTCTTTTCTTTGTAAGGAAATCTACTGTATATGTCTTTTGTAGTAATGCATCACCTTTGTATTTCTCGTTTGACAGCATTTTTATTATTGTACTTTCGTACCATTTAGTTTTTCCGTTCCAAGTTTTAAGACCTTGCTCTTCAAATTCTCTTGCTATTTTATTAGGGCCTTTTCCGTCAAGAAAGTCACTATATATTCTTCTAACAATCTTAGCCTGCTTTTCATCTATTATAAGTTTTCCTTCATCATCTTTATCATACCCCAAGAATTTTACATGATTTACTGTAACTTTGCCTTGTTCAAATCTTCTTCTTATTCCCCATGTAGAGTTTTCTGAAATTGAGCGGCTTTCATCTTGAGCTAATGAGCTTAATATTGTAAGAAGCACCTCTCCTTTGCTGTCTAGTGTGTCAATATTCTCTTTTTCGAAGAATACTCCAACTCCTAATCCTTTTAGTTGTCTTACATAGTTTAGACAATCCAAAGTGTTTCTTGCAAATCTTGATATTGACTTAGTTATAATCATATCAATTTTTCCGTTCTGACAATCTTCAATCATCTGGTTGAACTGCTCACGCTTTTTAGTATTTGTTCCTGATATACCCTCATCTGCATAAATACCTGACAATTCATATTCAGGGTTATTTGTTATATATTTTGTATAATAGTTTACTTGAGCCTCATAACTTGTAAGCTGCTCATCACTGTCCGTAGACACCCTGCAGTATGCCGCCACTTTCTTTTTATTTTGCTGAAGATTCTCTGCAAGGTTTGTCCTATTTGCTCTTGCTGGAATAACTGTAATACTTCTTGCCATCTCTAATTTCCTCCTTTACTATGGTTGGTTCATCTATATTAAGCTTGCTAATTACTGTATCTTCTATTTTTGTACCTGTGCAAGCATCTTTTCCATTATTAATGTAATTGCTACATTGCCATACTATCTTTTTACAGGATAGTTTACTGTTCCAAGTTCTTCGTTTTAATACAGCTCCACACTTGCCGCAATAAAGAATTCCTGAAAGCGGGTATCTGCTTTGACTTTTATTATTCCCCTTAGAGTTTCCTTTTGCTTCTGCTCTTTTTTTCATTTCAATTTGCACTTGTTCCCATTCTTCTTTTATAACAATTGGTGAGTGACTATCAACAACATAAAAGCTGTCTACCTCACCTTTGTTGGTTTTTCTTTTCTTAGTCAAATGGTCTGTTGTATATGTCTTTTGAAGTAGTGCATCTCCTTTGTATTTTTCATTCTTGAGTATTACAAGAACTGTACTATCAGTCCACTCTCCACCTGTCACGGTTTTCATGCCTTTTTTATTTAATTCTTTAGCTATAGTAAAGGAACCTTTACCACTTAAGTACTCTTTGAAAATATATTCTACTATTTTTGCTTCCTTGTTATTAATAACCAAATCGCCATACTCATCAAAATCATATCCAAGAAATCTCTTAGTGTTTATTAATAATTCACCTTGCTCAAATTTTTTCTTAAACATCCACTTTATATTTTCGCTTACACTTTTACTTTCTTCCTGAGCAAAAGAAGAGAGGACAGAAAGCATTAACTCTCCGTCCCCACTCAGTGTATTTATTCCTTCTTCTTCAAATCTTATTTCAACTCCTATCAATTTCATTTCTCTTACTATCTGAAGTAAGTCAACTGTATTTCTGGCAAATCGTGATATTGATTTTGTGAAAATTACATCTATACCACCACTTCTTGCTGTTTCTATCATTCTTGTAAACTCTACTCTATTTGCCTTTGTGCCTGTGATACCTCTATCAGCAAACACTCCTATAAATTCATAATCTGGATTTGTTGATATTACTCTTTTATAATAGCTAACTTGATTTTCAAAAGATTCTCCTTGACTTAACCTGTCTGTAGAAACCCTAACATAAGCACAAGCTTTCTTAAGTAACTTTTCTTTGTTTTTCTTAATAGGTTCAATTATTCTAACATGCATAGTTTTCTCCTTTCTATCATTTGGTTGTACTATACATCACTCTAAAAGCCTATAAAGTCAAGTTAATAGAGTTAATTAATCATATTTTACATAGCCGTCATATCCCGCATTTTTAAGTCTTTTAAGCATTGCTTCTGCATTTGATTTATGTGAATAAGCACCTACCTGTACCCTATAATACTTTTTTACTTCTGCTATTCTTTTCTTACTTATATCAAAAGTATTAACAATAGCATTTACATAGGCTCTTGATATAGCATTTTTGTTATCAATTATCCACTGTGCTGTTTTAGGATTATCATGAAAGTCTGTTTCAACAAGGACTGATAGTAGCCCTAATTTTGATGGATTCCTAATTTCACCATAACCTATACCATTAAATGCTTTCATACCACTTTCAACAGATACACTTCTATTTGATTTAATAGAGCATATTGCGTTTAACTCTTTTACAGCATTTGTAGCTAATATTTTACCATTCAAGCTATCAGGATGGTAAAATGCTACTGCTCCACTCGAGTTAGACCCACCACCTGCATTTGAATGAATAGCAAAATAAATCTGACAACCTTTATCCTTAGCTTCTTTTGCTCTTTCATCTATACCTATTCCTAAATACAATGTAGCCAGTACTGTTTCACAATCATACTCCTCATCAAGAATTTCTTTTACTTTTCTTGCTACAGCTTCCATTTCCGCTTTCTCAGTTGTATTACCAACACAATATTTGTTGGCTGGTTGATTTGATGGTGATAAATATATTCTAAACATTATTCTTTGCCTCCCTTATCTTTTAGTTGCTCTAAAACATTTTTTAGTTGCTCTGGTATTGGTAGTCCAATCCTTGATGAATTCTCTATAATACTGATTCCTTCATTCGATAAATAAAAGAAAATTACCGCTGTTCTTATAGCACTGCCAGTTCCTATTAAATTTTGATCTATTATATTTCCTACAGCTACGAGTAAAAAAATAAGCACCTTTTTAAAGATGCCCTTAAATCCTATTTCACTTGATAGTTTTTTTTCTACTATCGATGCCATAAATCCTGTTAAGTAATCAATTACTACAAAAGCTATTAATGCATACAAGAATCCATCAACTCCTCCGAGGAAATATCCTAAATAACCTCCTATTGCTGTAAATATAATTTGAATTGTATTAATTATGTCTTTCATCATTTACCTCCATTATTTTTTATAAAATCCTTATCTCCTGTTATAATATTTGCGTAAATCTTCTCTTTTTAATGCTTTCTGGTGGGGTGTAATCAACTACTATATATGGAATATATGGTTCACCTTTGTCCTTGCTATAATATTTTATAGATGCCCAAATTCCACCGTCTACACTTAGTGAATAAGTATGGTCAATACACAAACCATAATTAATAAAGGTGCCATCTGCCCATTCTTGAACTAATGCAGTAATATCAGCAACCCTCCATCTGGCTACATTATTAGTTCCATCAACATTATATAACTTACCATAACTTCCAGTATCCAAACCACCACTACCATAAAATGTTGGTTGACTATTATAGGTTACAGATGTATCTATCCAATCAGAGGTTATTCTTTTTATCCTATGATGCTGCGGTCTACTAGATGTATCATTTGATAAATAGTAAATATAAAATTTTGCACTATTTATAGCTGCACCTGCAATCTTTTCTGTTGGAAATTTCAAAAAAGCTCTGTTATCATAATCACCGGTATAACTTAATATTGTTAAAGTAGTTGATTCTGCATAATTTGTAGTTTTAGAACCCTCGCTAACATAAGTGTCTTGTGTACAAAATATTGTTAGTGTACTCATAATTAACCCACCTCACAAATTATAATTACTGATAAATTTTCTCCTGCTACTGTACTTCCAATTTGATCTATATCAAGTGTGAGTTTATCTCCTAAACTTAAACTTGTTATATCAGGAAGCATTGCTATTGCAGAAATCTCATCAATTTGTATTGTTGGTCTATTATTTTGTGTTGTATATAATGTTGTTCCATTTAAATTAATATCTAAAATTAAATCTGCACCTGTTGGGGCTGTGTCAACCGCAATTCTTATATCAGTTATTATCATTGTTTGTGGAATTATAATTGACATTACATTTGTTTCAACTTTAAGAACATCATCTATATAAAATGAAATTGCCTTTTTCTGAGCAATCCATTGTGTATTATAATCTGTTCCATCAAGCTTGATCATTATTTGTCCTGTTGTGCCTCCAGCAGGAACACCTATACCATCAGCGCCTGTTTCACCTGTTGCTCCTGTTGCACCTACCGCACCCACCGCATAAGCAAGAGAATTCCAAGGGTTAACACCATCTCCTAATTTCCATTTTGCAGTATCTAACTCTGCTCCAATTTCTCCTGCAAGCAATACTGGATTTACACTTGTCCAATTTTCCTCTGTATCTCTTCTAACTTGAAATCTATATGCCATTAAGCTGTACCTCCATCAAGATTTATGGTAAAACCATTATCATCAATCGGATTCCCATCAAGTATATAATCATGCATCTGTTCTATTGGTGCATAAAGTGTATCATGTTTATGACTTGATATTTCTCCCGTTAAAACTTCCTCTAATTCTGCTTTAGTCATATTGCCTCCACCTTTACTGAAAAACCAATCTTTAGAAGTATTTGCTAAACATAAACATTGTTCTGTTTGTTTTAAAGTAGTCATATTGGAAGTATAATAAACATTTACTACACCTGCCCCAACATTTGATATTCTATACCATAAACCGCTGTTGGGTGTAGGTAAAGATATTGTAATAGAATTTTCGCAATTACAAACAATATCACCCATTTCAGAATATGATAAAGTTGTATCAGCTGTTTTTATTACTATTAATTTTTGCTTTATCGACATCTAAACACCCTCTTCCAAAGTCCATCACTTGATTTATAATACATAGCACCCCTTTTGCCATTAGATATTACATTTACACCTAATAAGTAATTTTGTTTTGTTATAATTAATTTATTATCTATAATTTGCATCGTAGGATTGGTGTATCCTGTTGTACTAAGTGAGAAATCTTTGACTATTGTCTTTATAGATGGTGCATTTATTGGGTCTGATATTTCATAAATTCTGCTCACTGAGCCACTATTAGTGTTACAGTATAGATATAAACCACCAGTACTATTGCTTATTAATTCAAAATCAACAGCATTTACACCCACCCAACTATTTGTAGATTCATACCAAGTCTGTGTCCATGTATTACCATTATCAATACTTCTATAAAATTTTATATACGTACCACCCTCGTTAGCAGCAAATGCAATATATAGATCTCCATTATCTGTTACTGCTACATGTTTAGGACAACCTTGTTCATAATAATCGCGAGTAGATATGTAAGCATTCATTTCGAATCTTTTTATCCATGTAATTCCCAAATCATCTGATGCGCATACCCAAAATTTTTGTATCATATAGCCTGAATAATTTTTAAATATTCCTACTGGAATAATCCATCTACCAGTTGGTAATACCGTTATGCAACCTGTTCCATTTAACGCATTAGAACTCATACTTAAATATAGCCCAGTTGTATTTAAACTACTAATAGTTGAATAATATTGCCAATCACCACCATTGCCTGATAAAGATTTATATAATTTAGTAGATGCATCTCTTGTTCCACTTATCCCTTTGTCTGTAACACATAGAAACAATTCACCTCCAATTCTACTAACGGCGCAATAGCCACCATTAGTTACAATTGGTATATCCACAAAATTTATAGCACTATCATTTTGAGAAGCTAAGGTGTCAACATCAAGACTTTCCCCCTCAGAAAAAACTCCTCTATCAGATACTACGCATATTAATTTGCCATTTGTTTTTTTAGCAATAGTTAAATCTCCGCTTAATGTAGTCGAAGGTCTATACCATGTATTATCTGTTTTATCCCATAAGTATTTTATAATCTCCACCCACTTCCATCTGTTATTAATTCAACACTTTCGTTAGGATAAATATACATGTCTTCTACACCATTTATTGTGCCTGCAATTTTAATAATGCCGGTTCCAACATTATATATTTTTTTAATTATTCCTGATGTTGTGGCATTATGAAGAGCTATTGTAAACGTCCCACTTGCTGTAATTACTTCATTGTCAGATATTGAAAGGGTTGTGCTTGCTGTTAAATCTGTTTTATCATATCTTGTATAATCATCTGTATCCACCCATAAATCTTTTGCTTTCGCTGCTGTTGGTATGTTGTCTTGTACCCAAATCTGTGGAATTCCATTCATTACAACATTTTCACTGTATGTAACTGTTGGGAATAGACTTAAATCTATGCCACCATCTGTGATTTTAAATATTGTTGATTCTCCTGTTAAGGAATGCCTGTAATCAATATAAAATCCATCAGTAGCCTTATAAATAAAAGTTTTGCCACTGTTTGCTGTATTACCTGATCCAGCACCCAATATTAGTTGTGGAATATGATTTGATGTTTCATCAAAAGCTAATTGAGCTTTTATCAATTCTGTGTACTCATATGTTGAAACAGGATAGGCCGTTTCATCTGTTGTTGCACTTGTATACATATCGTCGTTCCAATATAGATAAACACCATTTCTATCGGTTGCTTGAATCGACATCAATCCATCAGTGCTTGCTGTTATGAACTGAAGATACTGGTCCTTAATTTTAATGTAATTTACATCACTTGTATCACCATTCAGATAGTTTCGTACTTTGCTTCCTGTTTCTAATTGGTCAACTGTTATTTCTGCTATTGTTGCTTTTTCTGCATAAATGTTGGGTGTTATTACTGCTGATAGGGCAGAAATCACATCTGCTGACAATTCCCCATCAAATACATACTTACCTATATCAGCGTCAAAATAAATCTTATTAATCCAATTCTCACCTGTTCCATCTCCTGACTGCAGGGCAAATATATCAGAGTTGAATACTCCACGAGCCTTGTTGTCACTTCTGATACTTTCAAATCCATTCGTAGGGCTAATTCTTATGCCATTATATATTTTATCCTTTGATACAGTTTCACGTCTTATTTGTGTTACTGTATCAGTTAGAAGTTCAATGCTATTGGCAATCTCTAGTGATGTATTAATTGACTTGATAGGACTATATGTTCTTGATATAACTTTGTTTGTTACATTAAGTCCTATGATTTCATCTATAATTTGAATTATATCTCCTTCTTCTATAACTTCTAAACAGGAGAATTCTTCATAAGATGTGTGATTTTTAAATTCAACAATATCTACTGAATAGTATGTTAGACCTTTTCTTTTATCTATAATTTTTTTAACACCTAATAGGTTCTTACCAAACCTTGCTTGAAAGCCTCTATCTTGCCCTATTGTATTTTTAAGACTTATTGAATAACCACCATAGTCTATTTCTAAATTTAATTTATTAGCAAGAAGCTGAATTAAACCGAGCTTATTTATTTCTTCGTAAACAGCAAATGTTGTTACATCTGTTGAATCAACATTACCCACGGTAAAATCTGTACCTGATAAAACATCTGCAAGAATTTCTGCTGGTGTACCATCATAAGTATAAAATTGTTTTGTATCATTTATTAGCCTATAAGTTACATGCTCACATTCTATTCTGTAAGTTACTTTATCTGAATGAACTTGCTCAATATATGCTATGTCAAAATAGTAGCCATCAACTGAGATATACGTTTCAGACTCAAAGTATTCACTTTTCAGATTAGCTTCCAAAGCTTCAAATTTAAGTGTAAACTCTCCATTTATCTTTCTTGTTATTTCAATAGTGTCCTCAATTATTATGTCATCAAGGTAGGCAAGCTTATCTTTTGTTGTTTTATTGTATAAAGTAATCAAAGTTTGCACCTCCTAAATATATGTGTCATAAGATTTTAATGAAAGATTAGAAACTGTACCTGTGACATTTAATGTATTAGTACCAGGAGCTAACTTTATAAAATCACCTGAATGTTTTGATATAGCGTTAATAAAAATGTCATTATAAACTAACATTCTTTTGCTGTCTAAATTTAGCTTTTCAGTCACACCGTTTAGAGCAGTGGTTTTAGTTCCACATGTTATTGTGACATTGCCTGTTCCTGTAACAGAAATAAGTGTGTCAGCTTCTGCATTGCCGTTATTAGTTATTACAACAGAGGTTGGGTTTTCAACAGAAAAAGTCTTAAAGCTACCATATTGAAATGGATCAACTTCAAAAATAATGTTAAATTCATCGACTACTTGTTCTAAAATTAAAGATACATCACTGACTGTTCTTACTACCTTATATGTTTTGTCACTTTCGTAATCAAGTATTAAATCACCTGTCCCTGTTAACCATGAAGCAATATTTCTTGCCCTAATTCGTCTTTCTTTTATTGTTCCTTTTATTAGCATACATTTAAACTCAAGAAACTTATTACTATATCCATTTTCAAAAATATATTCTCCGTCATATCCCATTGCATTTACTCTTTGTATTCTTTTAGATGGTAATAGTGGGTTATTAACTGTTTTAACAACAAGCCCCTCAAACTCTCTTGTATGTTTTCCTCTGAATGTAAATCCCATCATGACAATGCATACCCCCTATCACTTCTTCGTTGTAGTAAGTAAAGTTCTCTAGCAATATTTTTTATATCACTATTATTTCTAACTATCATATTTTCTATATTAAAGGTATTTGATGTATTTGAACTAAGTCCTGAACCTAATGTATTATTAAAGTTTGTATTTATATCAAAGTTGGTTGGTATAGCACTTGTCATATCCCTTTTTACCCCATCCATTGCCTTTACAAAACCAATCCCTAAGCCTTCACTCATATAACCACCAATACCCGCAAATACAGTTGATGGAGATTGAATTCCTAACACACCTTTAACATTGCTAACTATTCCACCAACAAAACCGCTTATCTTTTCTTGTATCCAACCAATCATTGAAGCTATACCATTCCATAATCCTATAACAATATTTTTGCCGATATCAACTATTGACACTGTAGCTTTTCCAATTCCTGAAATTATTGCAGTAACTATTTGTGGCAAGCATGATATTAATTGTGGCAAAGCTTTTATTAACCCTGTTGCAAGTTGAACTGTAAGCTGAATACCCATATTTATTATTTGAGGTAAGTTGTTAGTTATAAAGTTTACTATTGAAGTTATTATTTTTGGCAATGTCTCTATTAATTTTGGTAGTGCATCAAGTAGTCCTTTTGCTAATCCTTCGATTATTTTAAAAGCTGCTTCTAAAATTTTATCCATGTTATTTATTAATGTTTCAACTATTAGTATTACAGCTTCTATAATTGATGGAATTAATTCTGGAAGTGCATCTCCTAATCCTGTTGCTAGAGCTACAATCATTAAAAGTGCCCCTTCAACAAGTTGTGGTAGATTTGCTATAATACCGTCTACCAATGCCATTACAAGCTGTAATGCACCCTCTGTCATCTGAGGAAGTCCATCAATAATTGACTGTAGTAATGTCATTATAATAATAACAGCTGAATCTATAATCACTGGCAAGTTATCAACTATTGCTCCTCCTATTGAAGTTACAATATCAAGACCTACTTGTATAAACTTAGGTAGGCTATCCATTAGCATATTAGTAAGGCCACCTACTGTGTTTCCTATAACATCGCTTATTTTATTCCAGTCACCGCCTGCTTCGGATAAACCTTTTGTGAAATCGCCTATTAAAGAAACTCCATCATCTGCTAATATTTGTAGCTGTGGTAATAAGACCATACCAAGCATATTCTTTGAAGCCGAAGCTCCTGACTTTAATCTTTGAACACTGTCATCAAAAGCACCAAGCGCCTTTAGTGAATCACCACTCATAACAGCACCCATCTGTTTTGCTTCTTCAGTTAACTCTGCAATTCCTTTACTTCCTTGTGCTATTAGTGGGTTTAATTCTTGTGCTGATTTTCCAAATATCTGCATAGCTAAAGCATCACGCTCTGTTTCATTTGCAACATTACCTAAAGCATCTATTGTTTCCCAATAAACTGTATCACTGTCTCTTAACTCTCCATTGCTATCAGCAACAGAAACACCAAGTTTAGAATAAGCATCTGCAAATCTTACTGAACCTTCTCTTGCATCACTCATTGATTTTACTTGTTTTGCCATGGAACCAGTCAAGGTTTCCATTGAAACATCTACAAGTTCTGCGGCATACTTATATGCTTGAAGATTATCTGTAGACATTCCTGTTACAATCGACATTGTTAAAATGTCATCTGCATATTGAGATGCACCAGCAGTCATATCTACAAGTGCTTTGCCAGAGCCGACAGCTGCAGCTCCAATCCCAACTATAGCAGCCCCTAAGGCTTTTCCTACTCCTTTTAATATCCCACCTAATTTTTCAAAACGAATACATGCAGCGTCTGCTTGCTCTGCACTCTTTTTAACCTCTCTTCCAAACTCATCGGCTTGTTTTTCTGCTTCATTAAACTCCTTACCTGTTGTATCAAGTGCTTTATTATTATCATTAAGCTCTTTTTGCATTTTATTTAAATCAGCATTTGCATTATTAAGCTGTATCTGCCATGCCTGAGTACGTTTATCATTCTCACCAAAAGAAGTGGCAGCATTATTTAGGGCTTTTTCTAGAGTTGAAACTTTATCTTTTTGACTGTCTATTTCTTTGTTTAATACTTGATTTCTTGAAGTTAATGCTTGAATGGATTTATCATGCTTGTCAAATTGTGAAGATACTAAGTTCATTTCAGAGCCTAATACCTTGAAGCTTTGGTTTATATCTCTAAGTACATTTTTAAATTCTTTCTCACCTTCAACTCCTATTTTGAGTCCAAAGTTATCTGCCATGTTGCCACCTCCTTTTTTTGCATAGAAAAAGACACCCTATTAAGAGTGCCACTAAATATTGAAATTTTCTTTATAAATTATATCTAATTGTAAGCCTTGAGCCGTATCCCTTGGTTTCTACATTATGCGACTGTGGTTTGGGAAGTTCAATTATATCATCTTGTGGTTTCATACTATCATACAAGGCTAGGCAACAACTATGCATACGTGCATCTTTGCCTTTAAAATCTCCTAATATTTTATGCAAATCTCCTGCATTGATATCAATACTCTTTCTTTTATTTTCTCTTGCTTCTTTCTTTAAATCTTCTATTTTCTTCATAAAATCTTCTTTTCTAGGTATGTTCATAGTCTCGACCCCCATGTTTTTTTTAATTATAACACATATATTGGTGGTCATGATAGTTACCCTTGTGTTGTTACCTTGTATTGATACTATGTGACTAAATTATGAAATACAGCATTTTTCAACGTTTTATTTATTTGTTACAAATAAGAAATTACTGTTAATTTTTTGTAATTATAGCATAACTTCCGGAACAATATCATCTATAAATAATTCAACCTTTGGTTTTGAAAGTCCATTAAACTGTTTATGAATCTCCCATTGATCTAATAATTCACCTATAGGCATCAACCAAACAGTAACTTCATTTCTTCTTAACTGTGTTACTCCATAATAAATAAGTCGAGCAAACAATTCTTCATCGCTTACTCGACTTGCACGTTTTTTATTTCTGTTTCCTCAGATTCTATATATCTTTTTGTTCCTTTAAACATTGCTTCTGTTATGGCTTCCTTGTAAGTTGACAACTCAAGTGGTGAAGTTAATATTTCTACATCGTCTTCTATAAGAAGCTCTCTTTTATCATCCTTATTCTGCAGATTGTGTATTAAAACACTTTGATTTGCAAGCAAAGTTATAAGCCATACAATCTCATCTAGGGCCATTTCAAAATTCTCTGATTTCATAAGCTTATCACCAAGATTTTCAAGTCCACCATACCTTTTAGCAATTTCTTTAGTAGCTTTAGTTGTTAAAATAAGCTGATATTCATCATTACCAACCTTTATAGTGCTACTTCTCTCATTATCCATTATTTATATCCTCCTCTAAGGTGTAACTGTAAAAGTCGGCTCATATACTTTTGTAAACCAGCTTGTAATTGTTGAAGAAATTACTCCAGTATCATCTTCACTAACTTCAGCTTTCCACGGGTGATTGCCATTTTCATCTAACTTGTTTCTTCTCATAACAGTTCCTTCAATTGTTGGTGTTTGGAATGTTATACTATCACCTTTGGTTTGAAGGTTTGTTTCAGGTATTCCAAATTTAACTCTAAACAGCCAAAAGTATCTATATTTGCCATTTGCCTTTTTAGCTCTAAATCCTATAGCTACTGGTGTTCCTCCATCTTCGCTCGTTGAAATTAATACCTTATTGTCATCAAGCTTTGCTCCTGTTAAATCTTCTGCGGCAGTTGAGCCTATATCGTCAATACCTAAAGAAAGCTTTCCACTTTTAAATTCCTTTACTACTTCTGCTGCCCCATCATCTGCAAATAATACAGCTTCTGCTAACTCTATTGATAAATCTGCTTTTATTGCTTTTGCTAGTTTTGTTGGTGTTCCATATGTTTCTTCTCCATCTGTTTCTGTAATCTTTGAGTAATACAAACTATCAAGTCCTATTGTTGCCATTTTTATTCCCTCCTCGTTAATAACAAAACTCCATAGCTACATCAATGATATAGTGGTGGAATTTTGTATCTTCTTCATATTCTATATATTTTCTATTCGTTATGGTAAATCCTGAATCAATTAAAAGTCTTGATATATCTTTTGTTAATTTTAAATAGTTATCTTTTGAATATATTGCGAGCTCTACTTCTGTAATCTCTATTTCAGGTTTATTATCAGCATATACATCAAATCCTTCATATAAAGGAATCAGTGTCACATATTGTTTAACAGATTTGTCAGTGTTCTGGTTCATTGTAACTTGAATATTAAGAGGCTCTAGTGTGTTTATTATTAACTCATATATGCTCACAGCTTCTTTACCTCCAAATCGAATGTGCTCTTCATCTTTTTTATACAAGCTTTTTTAGCTTTTGAGCCACTTGGCTTTAACCATGGTCTTGCTACTTGGTCTGATTTACCATATTCTAAAACAGATGCTTTCATAGCATTAGATACACCTTTTACGTCTATCCCTTCACACCCAACCTTAATTCCCCAATTACCATTCTTGTCAAGAAAAGGTCTTGTAATTCTTATAGATTTTAACAAGTCTCCTTTTGACCTTGATTCTTGTTTTGTATCCTTATCAATAGAACCTTCAAGGTTTGATTTTGCTGTTTCAAATAATGGCTTTGCCCCTTCTTCTAATATGATTTTAGTTATGTCATCATATTTATCACCAAGTTTAGACATTTTTTCAAGCATATCATCTGGAAGCTTGTAACTTACCTTTGCCATTTACAAAACCTCCTTTGCCATAATTGTTGTGATTCCTTGTCTTTTATCTTGTAGTATAGATTGTATGTTGAAAATTCTATCTTCATATCTAATTCTCATAGTTGTTTTTAGTTCCTTTAAATATCTAATGTATATCTTGCTTGTAACTTCTGACATAGTTTGTGATGATTCAAAATACTCCTTACCCGAAACAGATGTTATATCTGCCCATAATGTTGCTATAGGAATAAACTCCTCTGTAATAAATCCATCTTGGTCTGTAATAGTAATAAAATCCTCTATATCAATACGATATCTCATTCTCCCAACCATCATCAGAAAATCTCCCTTCTTATTCCAAAAAGTAAATATGAAAGTGTAATAATTAATTCTTTATAATCTGCCTTTTCTCTATTTTCATATAGATATGTCACGCCATAAAGAATTGCTGTTTTTAATGTCTCAGGTATATTCTCGAGTTCTGAAAACTCTAATCTAATGATATCTTTACATAAATTTTCAGATGTGTTTATTAAATCAGTGATGAGTGTATCTTCATCACTGTGTTCAACTCTTAAATACATCTTTGCTTCTTCAAGTGTTGCTATCATACACTCATCCTCCATTTTTCTATTCTGTTGCCATTAGTCCAGCTGCTTTTAACTTTGCAAGTAGTGCATTGAAATCTATAACTAGTCCCGTTGCATCAGTAGCTGTACTATTAGCTTGAAACTCTGCTGGATTAGATGTTGAGGGCAATCCTACTACCTGTCCACCCTCAGCAATTTCTAATACTCCACCTATTACAGTTTTTCCTCCGCCTTGCTCTGTGTAGTTTTTTACATTGCTCATAATCTACACCTATGCTTTCTGCTGAAGAACCTTGATGGCTTCTGAAAGTATAAGCTTCCCATCAACTCTTTGTGTTGCCATGAATCCAACTTGACCTGTAACAGCAAATAGTTCATTTAGCCTTTTGAATGATCTGCCTTGTCTATCAGCTACCCAATAGTATCCAAAGTCACCAAAAGCAATACTCTTTGCTCCTGCACCTATAGTTGGAACATAAGCTGAAGTTTTAACAGGTCTATTTAAGATTGTATCTGGTGTTCCTGCTGTAATTGATGGTTGCCATAAATATTGACCATTACCATCTTTAAGTTTTCTTATAGCTTTTACAGTTGAATCATTCATTACAAATATAGCTTTTTTTCTATATGGAGATTTCAAGCTATAAAACAAATCCATGATTTCATCAACTGTTATAGCTGTTGCACTTGCTGCTGTAATTCCTAAAGTTGCTCCTCCTGTTGCATTGAAAATACCTATAGGTTTTCCAGAACCATCTCCTATAAAGAAAGCTTCCTCTTCTTTAGCACCAATCCTTCTTGCAAACTCTTTTGCAATATAACTTTCTAAATTAAAAACACTATCATTAAGGAGTTCTTCCGAAACCTTAATCATAGTGGCTAATTTGTATGCTCCGATTGACACTTGTGTAAATGCATCATCACTGTCTGAAATCTCTCCCTCTTCATCAACCCATGCTGCTGTACCTTTGGAAGCTACTACTGGAATTTTTCTATCTCCAGAAGAAGTAGTTATTACTTTAGCAAGTGTTCTAAAGATATTTTCTTCTTCTAAAGCTTCTATAAGTGTTTTTTCAAATTCATCTGGAACAAGGTATCCACCTTCTGAATCAGTACCAACTTCAAGAGCATTTTGCACTTGGTAGTTTTTCTTGTTCCTCATAGCATTCCAGAATGCTTCTTTGTATTCATCAGTTGCCCTGCCAGTTTTTGTTTCGCCACTTGCTGATGGTTTGTTTACAATTGGAGAATTAACTGGTTTTGAAAGTTCTAAATCTAATGTTTGTTGTCTTTCAAGTCTCTCTATTTCTTTTCCAAGGTTTACAACTTCTTCTTCCATCTTTTCATAAGTGGCTGTGTCTTCAGTAGAAATCAGTCCGTCATTACCTCTTCTTAAATCAAGAAATGCTTTTGCTGCATCCCATGACTTTGCCCTTTTTTCTCTTAACTCTAATATTTTACTCATGTGTTTTCCTCCTAATATTTTAATAAATTTAATCTCTTATCAAGGTTTTCTATTTGCGTACCTTTTACTTCTTGTTGCTTTTGTGGAAATTTGTTAAGTAGTGAATTGACTACTGCCATCTTACTGAATATTGCTCCTTCTACTTCTATTGATTCATCTTCTTTCATAAACATAATCTTGTCAGCAAAACCTAGTTCCACTGCCTTCTTTGCATTGAACCAACTTTCTTGGTCCATAAGATGCGAAAGTTTTGCTCTTGAAAGTCCTGTCTTTAACTCATAAGCATTGATGATTGACTCTTTTACCTCGCTTAACATTCCTATTGCCTTTTCCATTTCTACTGTATCTCCAAAAGCTATGGTCATTGGATTATGAATCATCATTAGTCCTGTTGGCGATATAAGTACATTTGTACCTGCCATTGCTATTACTGAAGCTGCACTTGCGGCTAGACCGTCAATTTTTACTGTTACATTACCTTTGTAGTCCATTAGCATGTTGTAAATTTGGCTTGCAGCAAAAACATCTCCTCCTGGTGAGTTTATCCAGATTGTGATGTCACCAATACCATTCATTAACTCTGCCTTAAATTGTTTAGGTGTTACCTCATCTCCATACCAAGTTTCCTCAGCTATTGCTCCATCAAGATAAAGGGTTCTTCCTTCTTCAGTATCAATCCAGTTCCAAAATCTTTTATTCAATGTTATCAATCTCCTTGTCTGTATTATTTGTATTAGCAAATGCTCCTGCATCTTGAAGTTTTGTCATATTTCCATTAATCAGATATAAATCACCTCCAAGTTCCTCTGGTATACGATTGAGATTTTCAAGTTCTCTAATATCATTAGAAGAAAGCCACCCATTTTGCCTTCCTACAGCATAACCGCTCATCCTAGATGCATAGTCTCCTCTAAGCAATCCATCAACATTATACTTAATGAAATATTGACCTTTATCTGATTGAGTTAATAAGGCTTTTTGCATTGATTGCTCCCAGCGTATTACCCATGGATCAAGTGTGTATTTCACAAATTCCAATGATTGTTGCTCTATATTAGAAAAGCTAGACTTTTCAAGGTCACCTATCATATGTGGTGGTATCCTGAAAATTCTAGCTATTTCGTTGATCTGAAATTTTCTTGTTTCTAAAAACTGAGCCTGTTCTGGAGGAATTCCTATAGACTGAAATTTCATGCCCTCCTCTAAAACCGCTATTCTATGTGCATTGCTACTTCCTTGATATACTGCATTCCAGCTTTCTCTTATCTTCTTTGGATCTTTTACTACTCCAGGATGCTCTAATACTCCTCCAGGATTTGCACCATTGGCGAAGAAAGTAGCTCCATATTCTTCTGTAGCTATTGCCATTCCTATTGCATTCTTAGCCATGGCTATTGGAGAGTAACCTATCAGTCCATCAAAGCCAAGACCTGGAATATGCAATACATCTTCTTTCCTAAGTATTGCTAATCCCTTGTCTGAATAGTATTCATAATATATTTCGCCATTTGATGTCCTATCAACTCTCATTCTGTCGGCAAGTAGAGGATAAAGTGAAATAACTTGACCTCTGCCATCTCTAATAATCTGAGAATAGGCATTTCCCCATAATAAAAGATGACTCATAAGTGTTTCTCTAAACACAAATGAAGTCATCTCTGGGTTTGGCTCGTCATGGAGCAAATAGTATAACTGATGATTTATTGCTTTTTCCTTGCCATCTTGGGTATATTTGTAGGTATGCAGTGGCAGACTTGCCATTGTTTCCGAAAGAATTCTTACACATGCATATACTGCTGTTGTCTGCATGGCAGTTCTTTCGTTTACTGTTTTGCCACTTGTTGTACCTCCAAAGAAAAAGCCATATAAACTACTTGGCAAATAGTTTGATATTGGTTTATCTCTTGATTTGAAAAATCTTGATAATATGTTTATATTAATCGCCTCCTAAAAATGGGTATGAAAAAAGCACCTTCGAGTTTGAGATGCTTCAAATTTATCTGTTAATTTATTTGAGATTTGGCAATTTCAATTCTTCTGTATGGATTTTCAATATCGTTTCTTTTGCTTTAACTACTGCTTCTGGCAGAACCCGTGGGTCCGAACCGTCTATCTGATCTAAAGCATATATCACTTTTTCTGCTTTTATTATACGAATAGCTGCATTTACCCGTGTTCTCGTTCCGCCTATGTCTTTATCATAATAACCATGTTGATTTAAATGATATTCCCCTACCAATTTACTCTTTAAAATTTTATCATCAAGTTCCTTAATCTTCATCAGCAAATTAGCCATATGTAATCCCAAAAATGATTTACCTGCAGATTTAATATCGTCATTAATTTTATCAATACTCCTAAACTCTTTTTTCAATGTATATAACCTCCATATTTATCCCCATTATATCATAAAATATGTAGCTGGGTTATGATCTTGAATCATAAAATGCTGTTGTTAACTATAAGTCGTTATATATGGTTATAAATTAAAGCATTAAAAAGTTCTTTACTCCATATACAGAATTATTTGTACCGCATAACGAATAGCTCGATTAAATTCATAATTAAACCAAATGCTCTATCTATTTTTTAGTAATCTTTACCTTATAAGGCTTTATATTTACAAAGTGTTATTTTCTAATAAATATATTATCAATCTTTAAACCAAAGTACCATTGGATATATACTGTTGTTTTTCATAAATCTATTAATGAAACAATATTGCTGGCCTTTTTGTATCATCACTAGCAAATATTTTTATATTGTAACCACCTGGTTCAAGATCAAATAAAGTAAAAACAAATTCAACCTCTTCTCCAGATTTACATTGGCTATCAATTAAATAATGATAATCATAAAATTCACCATTTTCTTTATAAAATACAATAGCAAAATAAATACCAGTACCTATGAAATTTTTAGTTTCTTTAGGATATCCTTTGCCTTTTAAAGTAAACTTGATATCATTATCATCATAAGTATAAGGATTGTGTAGGTCATATGATACAAAGACACTAAGTTCTTGATTCTCACTATAACTATAAATTTCTTTATCTTTACTCAAATTAAATCTATATTGTGAAAGAGCTTTCTCTTTGAACTCTTTCATTTCAATCTTCTTTTCATATTCTTTTTGCTCATCATACTTTTCCTTTATTGGAGCTACAATAAATATAAAAAACGAAAATACACAAATTAATATAATGGCTTGTTTAAATGTCAGATCATTTTTCTGATTATTTCTGTTGTTGGAATTATAATTATTACAATTATCATTTTTGTTTTTTGATTGAGTTGCATATAAACCAGTAATAATATTTCTCTTCGGTATATGACCCATATTTACCCTCCAATTATAATCAATTTTTCTAATTTGCAGAGCTATTTTCATATTACATATAAATGTTTTTTTTTAAAACAGTTTTTTTTACATAATTTATTATAATAGGAAATGTATAAAATGTAAATTATTATTGATACCAGAATTTTCACAATATAATTTACTATAATATAATAATCCCTCTTCCATCATATACACTACCGCTACTTCCTTCATTTCTTATAGCTCTATCAAGCTCCATAATAAGTGCAACAGCTCCATCTATCTTCTCAGTTCATTTCTACTTATCGTTTATTCAGACATTTGCATTTGTTCGTTTCTTGAAAATCGAGATGAAAAAAAACACCTTAAATATGAGGTGCTTCTAAATACTATTGAAAAGGCATATACAATTCATAAATTAAAACAAATAAAATAATAACTAGTATTGTATTATTTATATTTCCTCTTCTTTCTTTTAAGTGAAGATTTCTTTCAGAGTTTCTATAATTGCTGCTATGTTCATCATCATCTCTGCGAGTATGTTCTGCAACATTCACTCCAATATTAATATTTCTATATTGTATCTTGCCCATATTTATCCCACTTAGACTTAATATAATTATTTTTTTAAAAATGAAGCTTAATATTTTATTTGCTGTATCCATCAAATATGAATAACATCCAGTATACAAATGTTGTAATGTCAGCATTTTTATAGAATCGATCTTTAATAGGATTATAAAAACAAATTTCTCTATCTTTATTGGTTATAATAAATGTATTATCCCACTCTCCACCATAATTTTTAATATATGTTTCACCAATATAGGCTGAAATACGTTGAATAATTCCATAATAAGTTCCTAACATTTTATCTTCTATATCCCAATCTTTATATTCATCATTATTTGCTTTAGTGCAATGAGCTTCAATGTATTTTTTTGCTTGATTGGAATAAAGGTTTCCATTTCTAAAACTTTTTTTAATTTGACTATATGGAGTATTATAAACAGGAACAATTTCTAAATCAGTAATTGCATCAATCATTAAATCTACATAGATTAAACTTTCTTGACTAAAATCTAAAGAAAAATCAAAATATTCCTTAGCATCTTCAACTGTTAATAACGATATCATTCGTTGAAATAAAACAGCATTTCTTTGATCAGAATTTTTATAAACATTAGGCTCTAAGTTATATTTTATAAATTCTTGGTATTCCCCAAAAGTATTAATATATCTAAGTTTATGCATAAACTCATTAAAGATTAAATCATCATTCATATACGATCATCCCCTATTTTTACATACTAATTACTATCCCATTAACATAATACCCTTATCTAACAATAATACTACATTTCTCATGTTTTTACAACACTAAAATTCCTCTTTCGTCATAAACACTACCATCTTTTCCTTCATTCCTTATTGCCCTATCAAGTGCCATAATTAAAGCAACTGCTCCATCTATCTTCTCCGTAGATTTTGCCTTATCCGGTTTTATATTACCTGCTGGATCCGTCCTTACAAATATATTATCCATACACCATCTAAGTGCTGGATGACCTCCATGGGCTATCTTTTCTTCAAGTGTCAGTTTCATCAACTCTTTTGTTGGTGGTGACATATCTTTAAATCCCTGACCAAAAGGTACAACCGTAAATCCTAGTCCCTCCAAATTTTGTGTCATTTGTACAGCACCCCAACGGTCAAATGCAATTTCTTTTATATTATACTTTGTACCAAGCTCCTCAATAAAATTTTCTATAAACCCATAATGAACTACATTTCCTTCTGTTGTTTTTATATATCCTTGTTTTTCCCAAACATCATAAGGTACATGATCTCTTCTTACCCTTGTTACCAAGTTTTCTTCAGGAATCCAGAAGTAAGGCATTACATTATATTTATCTTCTTCATCTATTGGAGGAAATATTAATACAAAAGCTGTCAAATCTGTTGTGCTTGATAAGTCTAGTCCTCCGTAGCATTCTCTTCCTTTTAGGCTCTCAGGATCGACTGTAAAACTACATTTATCCCATTTATCCATAGGCATCCAGCGAACAGATTGCTTTACCCATTGGTTAAGTCTTAACTGCCTGAATAAATTTTCTTCTGCCGGATTTTCTTTTGCACTGTTATATGCATTTCTTACCTTTTCTATGTCAATTGTATGTCCAAGGGATGGGTTTGCTTTAAACCAATTATCCTCTGAACCCCACTTATCATCTTCTGATATTCCATATATGACCGGATAAAAAGTCGGGTCAATTTTCCTACCATCTATTAAATCAACTGCTTTTTGATGTTGTTCATAGCAAATTGAATTTCTATCTGTTCCTGCTGTTGTTATAAGAAAAAATAATGGTTGCATTCTAGCATCACCAGAGCCTTTCGTCATAACATCGAAAAGTTCCCTGTTAGGCTGACTATGAAGTTCATCAAATATAACTCCATGTACATTCAAACCATGCTTTGTAAAAGCCTCAGAACTTAATACCTGGTAAAAACTGTTTGTTGGTTTGTATACTAATCTTTTCTGAGACATTACCGGCTTAATTCTTTTCTTTAATGCAGGACACTGATCCACCATTTCAACTGCAACATCAAATACTATTGATGCTTGCTGTCTGTCTGATGCACAGCCATAAACCTCGGCTCCCCATTCATTATCACCACAAGTTAGTAATAAAGCAATTGCGGCTGCAAGTTCACTCTTGCCATTCTTTTTTGGTATCTCTACATAAGCTGTATTGTACTGCCTATAATTATTTTCTTTTACCGTACCGAAAATATCTCTGATAATTATATCTTGCCATGGTAGTAAATCAAATTGTACACCTCTCCATATTCCTTTAGTATGCTTAAGACAGTTGATAAAATTGACTGCATGTTCCGCTTTAACTTTATCATACATCACTTAGCACCGCCCTTAAAAAGCAACAACTCCATTTCATCAGATTCTTTACTATCTAAATCATTAGCAATAATTCTACTTCTTGAAGATGGTGTCAACCCAAATTGCTCACAGAACTTATTCATAATTTTAAGATATGTCTGAGCAATTGATACCTGTGGTACCTGTTGCCAATAACCACTTGGTGTTTTTACTATAGTGCCATGCTTTGTAATAAATTCCTCTGCTTCCTTCCATCTTGCATAGGCTTGACAGTAACCTGAAAAAGCGGCCATATCTATTTCAGTCAATATACCTAATTGCTCCATTTGCTTTGATAGTCTTTTCCATTCTTTCTTTGCTTCTTCTTCAAGCCAAGTAGGACACCTAGGCGCTTTTGTTTTTGGCTTTGGTTCATTCATGTTCAATTCCCTTTTTCCTGGATTTCCTTCCAATACTTTTATTGCTGTTGGTGTAGGTTTTCTTCCTCTTTGGGCCATAAGTATCACCTCCTTGAATATATTTGAACATGAAAAAGGAACTCTCATAAGAAAGTTCCCTATTCATTGTTGTTTTCTATTATATATCTACTTTCCTTTAATTCCTTTATAGTTGTAGTTGCCCTTTTTTATTTCTTCAATATCTGCTTTTACTGCATCATTATAGTCTTGTCTTTTCTTCTCTTTATCCTTACATTCCATACAAATGCAATCTTCATTATACATAGACATTATCCTTCCCGCTTTAAGGCTATTACCACATCTGTCACATTTTTCTTGGGTGAAAAACTTATCCATTATTGTTCCTCCAACTTCTAATATGCTTTTGTAACTTATCATCTATTTCATTTAGATTTTCAGCTAATGCTTCTCTTAATATTTTAATTGGTATTTTGTTTTCTATATAGCCGTTCCAAATAATATCTAAGTAATAGCTTGTTGGTTTTGATGGCATATTCTCATATTCTTTTGCCATAACATACACAAAAGCCTTTACTTCTTCACCTTTTTCGTTTATAACTTCAATATTTTTTTTGATATAGAGCCTTGGGTAACCTTCGTAAATATCAAGTGCCTTTTCACATTTATCTGTTATTTCCCATAAAATTACTGGTACAGTTTTACTATCTTGTTTTTCTATGTTTGCAACGCCTCTACCTTTACCCCTAAATGTTAACTTATAATTTTTAATTGTTCCTACTCCTATAACTTCTGCATTTGGACATCTCAGAGTCATCTGCTCTATATTCATATTGCTTCCATATGCTGCGTAAATCTTATCTCTCAATTATTAGCTCCCCTTTCTTCAATTTTTCTAAATGCTCCATTGCCCTCAAGGTTTTCAAGCAATACCTTTCTGACATCTTTATACCCACTACCTTTCATTCCAAGTCTTATAAGCCAAGTCCTAAAGGCATACTTTGGATTGTCATCTTGTACTGGCTTGTAAGATGTGTGTTTTTGTTTTATTGCACTTTCATTGATATGAGTTGCGAGTACAGCAAAGGTTGTTATTTTCTCGTAGTTCAGTCCAACATAAGTGTAAATATTCTTTTCAAAGTCAAATACTAAGCCCGCACATCTTTCTTTTCCAAGTTCCTCAAATGCTACCTTAAACTCATCTAAAATTCCTATTTGTTTATGGCTTAAATCTTCTGCTAATGTTTCATCCATTATAAGGGCATTTAAACCAATAGATTTTTTTATCAAGTGCTGTTTGCTTGAAAGGATATTCACAATATTCTTAAGTGTTGCTCCTGAATGACCTTCCATAGAAATGCTAAGTTCCGCATTTTCAATAGTTGGTGCTTCAATATTTTCTTCTTGCTGTTCATTAGGATTAATAATTTCTTCTAAAATTAACTCCCTACCATCTTGTGTTGTGATATTTCCATATCTTCCAACTTTGTAGGTTTCACCTTTTATTTCGATTTCGTAAGCAAAGCTTGGTGCTCCTAAGTATCTGGGTATTGTTTCAAAGTATTCACTCAAAATCTTAACTATTTCTTTTCTATCCATCCTTACACCTCCTGCGTTTTGGTACATACATACATCACTCTAAACACTGATAATGTCAAGCTATATTTTTAAGCAGTACCATCTACTACCTTAAGAGCGGTTGCCCGCTCTATGGTAATGTTGCTGCCGACTTATTAGCTATGCGGCTGTTCGAAATCTCCAGGCTGCTGAACCCTTAAGGTGCTTGCAAAGATGCTCTCTACAGTTTTTGTAGTCATCCCCTATTAAGCCAATTCGGTTAAGCCATGTTCTCATTGAGAATTTTGGGTTTTCTGTTTGTGGCTTTTTAGAACTTGCTCTCTTTTGGGTTAGTGCTTGGTTATTCATTGCCAATGCTAAAACTATGTATGACCTAATTTCTCCTGCGTGAAGTGTTCCGTTGAAACCTCTTAGCTCTACAGTCCCTACTCCGTGGAAAAAGCTGTGAAGGTTTAAAAAATGGTATCTGCTTTGGTGGTAATGTTGGTTTCTAACTGGTCCGTATCCTTCATACCAAATTTCCTCTATCTCTTGCATGGTTTTTGGTTTCTTGCTGTTCATTCTGTTTACCAAATCTTCATCCATTTTCTTGCAATATCTCATTCTTTGCTGTTCAATCTGTAGGCTTTCATAAAGCAAGTCGTTTCTTGAATAAATTATGTTCATAAAGTTTTTTAGGCTTCTTGGTGTGTGCTCCGCCCCATCAAGGTGTATATGAATTCCTGTGCAGTTTTGCTTTTCTGAAAAAGCTCCTGCTTTTCTAAGATTTCTAACAATTTCTTGTAAGGTGTCTATGTCTTCTTCGTAGGTAAGGATTGGACTTACTAGCTCTACGCTGTAAATGTTGGAAGCTGAAACCTTTTCGCCATTTAACTTTCTTTGGGTTGCTATGCTTCCGTCATACATTACCTTCCAAACTCTGCCTTCTAAGGCTTTAATTTCAATTTTGTTGCTGTTTTCATTGTCTCTTTGAATAGTTGCTCCAAGTTGTTTTGCAACGATTGTAGCGGCTTTTGTTCTTGTAATCCCTGTCATTTCAATCTCAATTCCGAACCTGCTTTTTAAAAACTCTGTGTTTGCCATTCTGCTTTCCCCTTTCGTTTTCAAGTGTGTTTATTTGTTATATACATATATCACTCTAAAGGGGATAAATAGCAAGTCATATTTTTAAAAAAGTACATATATTTTATTGAAATTTCAATGTTTGCGTATACATATTGACATTACAAAAGCTTATTCAATATCATTATAATTTAAAGTTAAAGCTATCGCATAAGCTACGTTTACTGTAACTGCATTTCCTGCTTGCTTGTAAAGTTGAGCATCTGAATTAACTGCTCTTGCCTTTTCAAATAACTCATCTGGGAAACCTTGAAGTCTAAAACATTCTTTTGGTGTTAATCTTCTAATTCTATAATTTCCATCAAGAGTTCCTATTTGGCAACCTGTGTCTATTGTATTTGATATACCTTTACCAACTCTCCCTCTTCTCGTTGATGAGTTAGGCATGGTTATATTTATACTGTCACCAATCTTTGCTTCAGCAAATCCTTTCTTGGTAGCTTCTTTTATTGCTATTCCATGTTTATCTTGACCTGTTAATGTAAACATAGGCTCATTTGAATCTTTCATTCTTCTTCCATTTTGTCTTTTTTCTTTTCTATCTGGTGTCAAAACGGGATAAGCTTCTAATACTCCACTGTTCATAGCAGTTCGATTAACTATTCCTGCTGTATATCTTGAAGTTATACATCTTGATGTATCTGTAATTTCTGTTTTTTTTGTAGATTGATCTATGAAATATAGACCTGTTTTTGCACCAACTCCTCCTGCATTTCCAACTATAGTGGCTGAAATACCCTCAGGGTTATATACTCTATATCCTTGCATTCCACCTATAGCTTGCTTAAGAGTTGTGCTGTTTTCTCCTGTGATAGGTAATATTTCTCGTCTACCTCTGCTTCTAAGATTTGCGACAATGAACACACGCTCTCGGTTTTGGGGTACTCCAAAGTCTTTGGAATTAAGCACCTGCCATTTTGCATCATACCCTGCTTCGGAAAGTTCAGAAAGAACTGTGGCAAAATCAAATCCTCTGTTAATTGATAACAGATTCTTAACGTTCTCAATAAGTAAGAATGTGGGTTTATCTTTTTCTTCTTTGCCTTTGACGAGGTCAACAATGTTGAAATAGATTCCACTTCTTTCTCCAACAAGTCCTCGTTGTTTTCCAGCAACTGAAATGTCCTGGCATGGAAATCCAAATGTCCAGATATCTGCATAGGGTATTTCTTTCGGCTTGATTGTTGTAACATCATCTCTGTACCACTCTCCCTTCGTATTAAACATTGCTCTGTAGCTTTTTACTGCAAATTTATCTTTTTCACAAAATCCAATACATTTATGTCCTGCCAGTTCTAACCCTAGTCTAAAACCACCTATTCCAGCACATAAGTCTATAAATTTCACATAATCATCCCCTCAAAATAAAAAGAACACATAACCGACCATCAGCTACTGCCCTTTAATTACTTCACTATATTTAATCTTCTCTTCACCCCTTATTAGAAAAACTTCTTCATCTGTACCAACTTGCTTGATAAACCTTTTTGCAATAACATCTGCATATTTTTCATCAAGCTCTATTGTATAGCAAATTCGATTTGTCTGTTCAGCGGCTATAAGAGTACTTCCACTTCCTCCAAACGGATCAAGTACAATACAGTTTGACATACTTGAATTTTGGATTGGATATGCAACCAAGCCTATAGGTTTCATTGTAGGATGGAGGTCATTTTTACTTGGTCTATCAAATTCCCAGATTGTACTTTGTTTCCTGTCTGAATACCAATTGTGTTTTCCTGACTTCTTCCAACCAAATAGAATAGGTTCATGCCTCCATTGATATGGACTCCTTCCAAGCACAAGGCTCTGTTTTTTCCAGATGCAAGTACCTGATAGGTAAAATCTTGCTGCCTTGAAAGCTTTTCTAAAGTTCAAACCTTCAGTGTCTGCATGAAATACATAAATCGAAGCATCTGATTCCATACTCTGTTCCATATTTACGAAAGCTGCAAATAAGAAGTTGTAAAATTCCTCATCTTTTAAATTGTCATTTTTTATCTTACCAGCTTCCCCTTCATAATTTACATTGTATGGAGGATCTGTAACAACAAGGTTTGCTTTCTGACCATCCATCAACACATCATAGGTTTCTGGTAAAGTTGAATCCCCACAAACTAATCTGTGTCTTCCTAAAATCCATATGTCTCCACGCTTGCTAATAGCAGGATTTTTTAATTCTTCCTCAACATCAAAATCATCCTCATTAATTTTTTTGTCATGAACTGCATTAAAAAGCTGTTCAATTTCTGGGGGTTCGAATCCTGTAAAGGCTACATCAAAATCAGAATCTTGCAGGTCTTTTATAAGGTCGGCCAAAAGTTCCTTATTCCACTCTCCTGTTATTTTATTAAGTGCTATATTTAATGCTTTTTCCTTTGTTTTATCTATACCGATTACAACGCAGTCTATCTCCTCAAACCCTAATTCTTTTAGTACTGAAATTCTTTGATGTCCACCAACAACAGTTAAATCTTTATTTACAATAACCGGGTCTACATATCCAAATTCTAATATACTATTTTTAATTTTCTCAAATTCAGCATCTCCTGGCTTTAACTTTTTACGTGGATTATATTGTGCTGGTATTAAATCATTTATTTTTAACTTTTTAAACTCCATCTTCTTCTCCCCAAAATCTTGATTTTATATAGCAGTTATGACTGCAGAACTTTCTTTTCTTGTTTCCGTAGCTTGTAAATTCCTCACCACAATACTGGCAAGTAAATTTATAAATTGCTGTTTCTCTTTGATTTCTACTGTTCTGGTTTTCACTCCACCATTTCCTCCTGCATTCATCGGAACAAAACTTTCTTTGTCTTCCAAGGTTATTTTGTTTTAAATCTTTGCTACAATATAAACAAATAAGGCTCTGACTTTTCATTTCATCAATGTTAAGTTGAACTACCCTTGAATCTCCGTCAAGATTATTTCTTTTACAGTAACTTCTTACAGAGTTCCTTGACAACCCAAGCATTGAAGCTATTGCTCGGTATCCGTTTCCTTTTAATCTTAATTCTTTTATTTCTTGTTTTTCTATTTCCGTCACTTTGTTTCCCCCTTTCATTTCGCGAATTTGTTATTCTAAAAGAGTATACAAATACGCATAAAAGTTCTTTTTTACATGTTTTATTTCATGGCAATAAAAAAAGTCCTTTAAACTTGCATTTGCAATGTTTATTGAACTTTTGAATTTATATTTTCTTATTTACTTTTACGCATTAATATTTACAGCTTAATGTATTGATATTTCAAATAATTTTATATGTTTACAATCCTTTTTTACTACCCCCCTTGCTTAATTATGCGAAAATTCGCGCGAAGGGGGATGGCGGTCACGAAACCCTTTAGTTGTAACGATTTGACCGCCCCTACCCCATTTTGCGTTCTTATATTCTTTTTATGCCTCAATACTTTCTTGTATCAAAAGTTTAGTATTTGTTTTACAAATTCGCAAAATACGGGGTTCAAATCAATACTTATATTCAATGAATCTATCTTTAGTCATTGTTTTTTTATCGTGGCACTTTTTACACAGTGGCTGCCAGTTGCTCTCATCCCAGAAAAGTTCTTTATCACCTCTATGCGGTATAATATGGTCAACAACAGTTGCTTTAACAAGCTTTCCTTCTTCTTTACATATGACACATAGGGGGTTAGCCTTTAGAAATATCTTTCTTGCTTTCCTCCATCTGCTGTCATATCCACGAAATGCTGCGGTAGCTCTTTCTTTTATGTATAATTCTTTATGTTTATCACAATACTTATCACTTATTAACTCAGGACATCCTGGATGCTTGCATGGCTTCTTGGGTTTCTTTGGCATTCATATCAACTCCTAAAATTAAGGATGCCGGTAAAAGGGAAGTAAATCCGGCATCTTATAGTGGACATAGAAAAACCCCAAAAGATTAAATCCTTGGGGTTTACTATACTATCCTACATTTTATATTATATCACATATGAAACGGACAAAACGGACAGATTTGAGTTTTTTAAATTTAGATTTAATATAACTACATACTCAAATAAACACTATTTATTTTATTTATAAAACACTAAAGCATAATTTTTAATATTTAGAATATATAATTTATATATTCTAAAATATTATTGGAGGTACTAAATGGATAAAACAAAAACTAAACATTATAAAATTGATGATATAGCAATTGAAGAATATTATTACAAAAATAATTTCAACGATATTATGTGCTTTGTTATAAAAGAAAATGAGGGTTGTACAGAAATGAGTATAAGGTTATTAACAAAAGTAAAAAGCAGATATAGAAAATTTATTAAAGCAGTTGTCGATTATCTAGATAAATCTGATATATTTTCTTTATGCCTTATGCTTGAAGATGAAGATGGTAATCAACTGTACTTATCAGGCTGTAACGCTGGTTACTCAGGAGAAGGTCCAACCGGAACATTCCAAATATTAAATTCTTTAGGATTCAATGTTGATAAAAGTTATGTTTATACTGCTAATACTTTTCAAATTTATCACCCCGATACATTCGCATATAAGTCATTATTCGAAGAAGATTAATTATAAAATAAAAGAGTGCATAAAAATCTATTTATTATAAATGAACATTAAAAAGCCATGAAGGAAAGAAGAACTTCAAGGCTTTCTTACTATTCTTACATCCTTATATTTATATCGCAGACGAAAAGGACAAAAGGACCGGTTTTAATTGTTTATCTACAGGTTTTTAATTTTCATTAGTTATTCTTTGATCCTCATGTATACTTGAATACCATCTTATAGTCTGAATAGCAAGTTTACGTAACATTATTACAAATTGTTCTTTATACTCCTCAGGGCATTCTTTACCTTTAATGGTATAATTAGCTTTTGCATGAGAAATTTGATTTCTTGTATCTGAAATGCTATCAGCTATCTCATCTTGTGCTGAATTTATTAAAGCCTCCCTATTAACTTTATCTTTTAAAAGCTCTTCTTTTAGTTTGTATATTTTTTTCATATATTCAGGTACATCATCTATAATGTCTTCAATATCACAGCATCTTTTAACTGTAGCCTTTATAGCATCGCTGTCTTTGGTATATTTATCTTTAATCTCGTCAAATGTTTTTTCCAATTCACGAATATAATCAGCATCTGCTTTCATAACCCTATTGCTATTTAATTTGTTCTGAATTCTTTCTGTCTTTTCTAGACGTATTACAGTTTGGGATACATATTCTAATACTTTTGCTAAATTAATAATTTTTAAATCAATATTGACCGAACAATTGGCTTTATTAAATAAATTCACAATATCAGTTATACCTTTTCCAAACATTAATGGGCGCATAATTTTAAAGTTTTCTAATAAATCATCTGTGTCTAAATCCAAATATTCTACTCTTGGAGAATAATGTAAATTCACAATATCTCCAGCACTTAACTCAAATAAATACGAACTAGCTATATTGTAGAAATCGTGTTCAGATAAATCATCACCTTGAACTCTAACAAAGTATTCGCCCCATTGAAATGGCGGATTATATTCATCATAGTCTCCAGATTCAACAACCTTTAAGGCAAATAATGTAATCCCACGTACAACCGAACAACTAACTTCTTTACCATGATAAATACTTTTAAATTTAAATATATCATTTTTAAATCCATTATGACCATCTAATCCAGAATCTAACAGATACTCTTCTCGTGAATCAAATGTTAATACTCTAAATAATGCTTGTTTCTTACTAATACACCTATCATTGGTGAATTTTGTAATAGTTTTAAAAGAATCTATAACTTCAAAAAAATCAGATAATTTAATATCCACGTAAATATCCATATCATGCGTTTCATCAAGCTCTAAGCTTATAATAGTATCATCGGTTATTTCTATATTATTATCAATGTTATCATCAATATCATCATAAACATAGCCCGATTTGCTTAAAATTGTACCTAAACCATTATCATCATCATCAAAATATAATATATTTTCTATACTTCCGAAAGTATTATCAACATATTCAAAACTATCAATTATTCTTCTTTTAAGTTCGATAGGTTTATACGTTACCATTTTATCACATCCTTAACACATATTGTATTACACTTAATAACTAAAATCAAGAATTCTATTTATGAGCTTTTCTCAAAAACCTATCATGTGCTTTCCTTACACTATCTCCACTAGCATATGGGCTTATATTCATAGCCACCTGCTCCCAAGGAAGTCCATTGATATATCTAAATGTTAAAATCATCCTCATTTCCGAATCTTCCAAACTTTCTATATACCTATTCAGACGATTTAACTCGTAAAAACATTTCTTAAGGTTTAGGTCAAGCAGACATTTTAAATCAGCAATCTCTGCAGCATATTTTGAAATCTTATCATTTATACCTGATACTTTTGGCATCCCAGTTATATATGATGTACAAGATGTAGCCAAATCTTCTATCTCTTGTAAGCGCCTTTGTTGTTCTTCAATTTCTCTATTTAAGTGATAAAGCTGTGATAATTCTTTTTTTGTCATTAGCCACACCTCCTATTCTAGCTTTAACAGCTTTTAGTAAAGCATCTTGTCCTGTTTGTTTGTTCTTAAGTGCCTTTATTACCTGTTCATCTATTGTACCTTTTGCTACAATATGGTGAATAACCACCGTTTCATTTTGTCCTTGCCTCCACAACCTTGCATTTGTTTGTTGATATAATTCCAAACTCCAAGTAAGTCCAAACCATATCAAAGTTGAACCACCAACTTGTAAGTTAAGACCATGTCCTGCTGATGCTGGGTGAATTGTTGCTACTTCTATCTCACCATTATTCCAGTCCTTGATATCCTTTGAGGTTTTTATTTCACGAACTTTAAACTTTACCTTGATACGCTGTAAATCATGATTATACCAATAAGCGATAAGGAGAGGTTTCCCATTTGCACCTTCGATTAAATCTTCAAGAGCATCCAGCTTACGGTCATGAATATGGATTGAATTCCCCATTTCATCATATACAGCACCATTTGCCATTTGTAGAAGTTTGCCGGAAAGAGCTGCTGCATGAACTGCATCAATTTCACTATCATCTAACGATAAAATCATATCTTGCTTTAAAGAATCATACTGCTTTCTCTCTCTTTCTGATAATTGAACTGCCACTTCATTCATAATGCATTCTGGCATTTTCAAATAATCTGCTGATTTCATAGAAATGGTAATGTCTGATATCAATCGATAAATGGCATCTTCTGCACCTACTCTTGGTTTATAAGAAAATATCATTTGCCCATTTCGTTTATCTGGCTCAAAGTAGTTATTACGATAATGGGTAATAAACCTTCCAAGTCGCTCTCCCATATCCAATAATCGAAACTCTGCCCATAAATCCATTAATCCATTACTACTTGGTGTACCAGTAAGTCCAACAATTCTTTTTACCTTTGGTCTTACTTTTAGTAAACTTTTAAATCTTTTTGCCGATGCTGATTTAAAAGAAGATAATTCATCAATGACAACCATATCAAAGTCAAAGGGATGTCCACTATTTGTAATTAGCCAATCAATGTTCTCACGATTGATTAAATAAATACTGGCTTTTTTATTAAGTGCTGCTTTTCGTTCTGCCTCAGTACCAATTACCACGGAATAGCTAAGTTCCTTTAAATGATCCCACTTCTTAATTTCTGCTGGCCAAGTATCTCTAGCTACTCGAAGTGGACCAATCACTAATACCTTACCGATTTCAAATCTTTCATACATCAGTTCCATAATGGCTGTAAGAGTAATAACACTTTTACCTAGTCCCATTTCTAAAAGAACTGCAGATACGGGGTGTTCCACAATAAAGTTAGTGGCATAGTTTTGATATTCATGAGGATTGTATTTCATCTAACATTCCTCCAATCAACTTTATATCATCAAGGACAAAACAGGGAAACCCTAACCCCTTTAATTGCTCCATTCTTTTTATCTGCAATGGCCTAGGCTTTTTGCCTGTAGCCTTTAATTCTATAAATGCAAGTTTCCCACCCGACACAAGAACCAATCTATCAGGAACACCATCCATACCAGGAGATGTAAACTTAATACACAAACCGCCTACTGCTTTCACTGCTTTTACAAGCTTTTGTTCTATTTCTTTTTCTCGCATATTCGCTACCTCCATCAATGTTGTTTTTTATGGGTATGCAGGTCTATGTATGCTAGTTCTATAACTTTATATATATAATTATTTATTTATCTCTATATAAAAGTTATATATATAAGTTACATAGACCTACATAATAAGGCTATTCTTCCACTTGCAAAAAGTCGCTTTTTAGCCTTAAACCCTTGATATGACTGCCTTTTGCATTTCTAAATCTTTTAAAATCAGCGGTTTCCAAAGCAGTATAGAAATCTGCTGTACTGCGAGTAAACTCGCCCACTTGGGTGCAAAACATACGATACTCGTTATAAACCTCACCTGATTTTGCAACAAAAGATTCGCCCACCTCACAACGCTCTAGTAGAAAATAAGAAAGCCAGTCATTGTTTTCTTTGTAATGCTCAATGGCATCACGCACTTTCTTTGGAGGATCAATTTTGTAATCTTCTTCAATTACCATTCTTGCTCCTTCAATCACCCAAGACAGTACTGCTCCACCGGCTTGCATGGTTAAATGTTCTGCATAGTTCTTTATATCCTCACTACCTTCAATCTTTGCATCAAATGGGATAACAAGAAGCCTTCGCCAGGTACCTTTATCAATGGCCCCGACCTTTGGTAGGTGATTGGTATACAGCACAAGGGTATGTGTAGGAACATAGGAAAATGGTGCTTTGTATTTCTTTTCTGCGTATATTTCATCTGTAGAACATAGCTGTTTTACGTTTGCTGTATTTAAACGCATCCCTTCTTCTAGTTCTGCAGCAATTAGCATTCTTTTACCTTTTGCCTCTGCAAGTTCTGGCTTTACGTTTCTACGACATCCAACGGTCAACATATCTGCAGAAATATTCCCAGAATAAGAACCTAGCACTCTTGCGATAACATTCCAAAAGGTAGACTTACCATTTCGCCCTTCTCCATAAGCAATGATTAAAGCCTCAACATATACTTTTCCGATTGCAGATAACCCAACCATTCGCTGTACATAAGAAATTAAGTCTTTATCATTTTGAAAGAAGATGTTAAGTGCTGATTCCCATATATCACTACCTGTATTATCAGGATCAACGGTTGTTTGCTTTGTAATAAAATGCTGCAGATCGTGCTCTAGTGGAGAAATAAGTCCTCGTCTTAAGTCATAAGTAAAGGATGGCGTATTAAGCAAAAACTCATCTGCATCTAAAACATTCTGCTCAATTTCTAACATTGGGATTGCTTCTTTTAACGTTGCTGCAATATACTTTGAATCTCTACGTTTAATTGCAAACTTCTTATATTCCAGTGCTGCTTGATACTTATCAAAGCTACAAGATTGTTGTTTATTAAACATTTGCACTGCCTTTTTTGCACCAACCGATGCCAATATTTCCATTCCACCATTTTGCATGAGTTCTTCCATTGCTTTTTGAATCTCAACTTCTGCCTCAGCCAATTGACGCTCTGTTAAATCTTGTGATATACCCTGTGACTTTGGCTTGGATTCCTCCCAAAAGCTATCATTGTAAACAAGAAAATCTGTAGATGGGGAAAAGCGAATCAAACCTTCATACTCTCTTGCAAGAACAGTAGCCTGTCCAACATCTGAGTAGTCTTCAGGCTTTAATTCATAATTGCTGTTATATAGTTCTGGTGGAATATACCCATCTTCAGATGACACCTTTACACCAAATTTGGTAGCACTATTCCATATCACGTTTAATTCATTTTCCGGAAGTGGTGGATTGCATTTATCCGCTTGCTTTAAAAACAAGGAATAGGAGTCCTCTGTATTTCCATATCGTTTGATGAGTTTTCCTGCAATGTGGCTCATGGTACTATTACGACTACCTTCTTGCACGGTTTCTAGTGCCGCATCAAACTCTGCAAAATCATCCGTATCAAGAAAATCCACAATATTTGTATCACCATCATAGATTTCCACTTCTAAATCATCTGTTCCAAAAAAGAACCTTGCGCAATCTAGTGCGTTGGAATCAAAGTACGGAAAGAATAAAGCAATTCTCTTTTTAAGTGCCGTATATTCTGCGCCATTTGTCATTGGCTCTATGGGAAAGAACACATGAAATCTTGGTCTTGGCTTTTTGCTTCCTTTTTGTTTCATGTGGTTTCTACTAAAGGCAGCAACAAAGAAAACACCAGGCATTGCTAGTGCTACATCAAGTGGAGTAAGCCAATCTTTCTCGTTATCTGAATGGTCATTGTCTAAATCTAGAGATACATTATCTGACTCAAGGAAATTGTCTACACTTCGATAATCATTTTTAAACTTAGCCATCACATGATCATGTTTTGTTGCTGCTATAAATGAATTTTTATCGGTAATGACGCATTGATTGGGATATAAGCAGTTAGCACTGTTACCGACACAATTTGCTGTATAAAGAGTGAAGTTAAGCATATGCCGCCACCTCCTCAAGTTTTGCATTGAACCATTTAATTTTCATTCGTCTTTTTGATGCAATACCAATCTCTCGTGCCATACCTTTACTTATTACTCCACCAAACACCCATAGTTCATTACATTTTCCAAGCAATACATAATTAAAGTGCATTGCCATTTCTCGCTCATCTTCTTTTGCATCATCCATAAATTGTGGATACATAAGATGCGGAACAAGAGGGATTGCATCTTGCTTATAAGTAAATCTTCCGTACTCACAAGCATTAGCTATGTTATTTTCTATATCTCCAGCATAAGGACTACATACATATACCAAAGGATGGCGGACAGCTTTGATTGCTGCCTCCCTTTCTTCCTTTATCACGTTCGTAAGTGCCTCATAAGTGGTTGGGTCTTTGTAACCTTCTTGGTTGTATTTATCAATGCTCATGATTACACCTCTATCCCAAGATAACGATTAATGAAATATTGCTGACCTTTGCCTGTTACCTTTGTTGTTTTACTAATGGATGTATGTCCATCAGAATGTTGAATTACCGTTTCTTTTACTTTAAATAGTCCTAGCTCCATAGCCATTTGTGTTGGTGCATTGTAATCTGTACCTTTTCTCTTTATGAGGTAGCCCTCTTGTCTTAAACGTTCAAATAAACGGTTCTGTCCAATATCAATGCCATTTCCTTTTAGTAGCTTTGCAAGTTCACCGATTAAAATTGTGGTATCGGATACTGCAACTGCATCTGCAAAAATTACCTTGGGTTTACTCTCTGTAACTTCAATCTGTAGTTTTTCCTTTTGACTTCGCTCATTTTTAAGCTCTGTTAAAACTCGAATCCAGGCATCGGGGTCATTCATAACTTCTTCCAAAGTTTCCGTTGTTAGATACGCACCATGCTTACGAATCGTTGGAAGAATTTCTGCAGTAACCCAGCGCTTAAACTTCTTCGCATTTGGAAGCTTGCTAGAAAGAATCAAACTATAAAGTCCACTTTCATTGATTACTGTTAATTCCTGCGTTCCTCCAAGGGTGTCACATTTCGTTACTCCCTTATCTTCAGCATCCACATGGTCAATTAGTGCTTTTCTTCCGTTGCTGTAGCCAAGAATACTTGCTACATCCTTTCCAACAAAAAATGGTTCACCATTAATCGTTGTTGTGCGTACAGATCCTAACTCTGCATTATTAAATACTTGTAATTCGTTCATATGAATTACCTCCAGTAATTTATTTGGAAGACCATTGCCTTCTAAATCACAGGCAAAGAAAAAGGACGAGATTTTAACCTCGCCCTAAAATTTTTTTATATTTATTTTTTAGTCCTTTTTATAAAAGTTGCATTCATACCCATCAGCATTAAGAAGTAGCCCTTTTGCCCAGGATGGAGTGTTACTCATTTTTTTACAAATATCTTCTAGTTTTACATCACTATCACATTCAATGATTACTTCATCATGAACATGAGCCACAATGGAATAGCCCCTTAACGTCTGCATTGCATATACGAGGAGATCTCTTGCGATTGCTTGTACAATGTTTTCTACAAATTTTGGTCCATAACTTTCTAATCGTTCCCATTTCTTAGTGCCACCTACACCCTCATAGGTAACTGACTCCGAGCCAAATTGATTGACTCCCATTTTCGGTTTCACATAAGATAGCCTTCTTCCCGATGGAAGTTCAATAAATAAGAAACCACTTTGATAGAAAAATGAAATACCATAAGCCTCTGTTGTAATTCTTTCTTTTACACATTTCTTTACTGCAGCATCAATATCCCACCACAACGATACAATGTTGGGATTTGATGTTCTCCAAGCATTAACTAAAGGTTGTAGTTCTTCTTCCACCAATCCCATATCTAATGCACCCATTGATTTTAATGCTCCGATTGATCCTCCATATCCCAAGGCCAATTCTGCTATTTTACCTTTTTGACGAAGGTGTCCATTTACACCATGCTTTTCAACCGGTACTGAAAACATCTTCGATGCACTACTACAATAAATGTCTTTTCCATTTTTAAATACCTGCATTCGCCACTGTTCTCCTGCAAGCCAAGCAAGTACTCTAGCTTCAATAGCTGAAAAGTCTGCAACAATAAACTTTTTACCAACACTCGGAATAAAAGCAGTACGAATTAACTGTGATAGGGTATCTGGAATATCATCATACAAAATTTCCAAAGCATTATAATTCTCACTACACACAAGACCTCGTGCCTCTGCTAAGTCAGACATATGGTTTTGAGGCAAGTTCTGTAACTGAATAAGCCTGCCGCTAAACCTTCCAGTTCGATTGGCACCATAAAACTGAAACATTCCTCTTGCACGATTATCCTTACAAATAGCATTTTCCATTGCTGTATATTTCTTTACTGAAGACTTAGCAAGTTGCTGCCTAAGAGATAATACATCTACTAAATTATCAGGAGCAGTTTTCATCATCTCCACTACTGCTTTTTTACCAAGGGATTCTGCCTCTAGTCCATTATCTACAAGCCACTCTTTCATCTGTTTTACAGAGTTTGGATTTTCAAGATTTGTGAGTTCACTCATTTGTTTGGTTAGTTCTGCCTTGCTTTTTTCATCAAATGAAATAGCACTGTAAACGAACCTTTTATCTAAACATATCCCTCTATCATTTATTTCTTGATCTAAATGGTACTCATCCCACAATTCCTTTGTAACCGGAAAGCGAGATAATTTATTTTGAATTCCAATTTCTGTTTCAACATCTCTTGCGTTATACAACTTAAACAACTGCCATTTTGCTATATCATGTTCTGGTAGATTACGGGTGCGTCCACCATTTACTTTTGTTGGGGAACAGGGAACACAAAAGTATTTGATGAGGCTTTTTCCCTCTGCTAGTTTCTGTTTATCTAGCCCAAGCACTGCACCTACTCCTTCTAAAGACAAAGGAAGTCCTAGCGTTGCTGACCATATCATACTGCAATACCAAGAAGATGAATTTAAGTATTCACCACATGGTAGCTTTAGATGTCTGGAAATACAAATGCGCTCAAACATTGCATTAAATGCCCACTTCATAACGCTGTCATCATAGATAGCTGCAACAATATCTTCTGGTATGGCTTCACCATTTGCAATATCTATTACAACTACTTCTCCACCATCAACAGAATAAGCAAATAGCAATATTTGAAAATCATCACTCTCTGCATATTTATATACCCCTGCCTTTTGTAGATTTACACCACTGTATGACTCGATATCGATTGATAAAGTTTTCATATCCATTGTCCTTTCTAATAACAAAGGCAGTGAAGTTTCCTCCACCACCCGTTGTTTTACTGTGTTTCTTCTTTTTCTCTATTTTGCTTTTTACGTTTGCGGATATCAATAATCTCTTTAATAATGAACATCCCATTTGCAATGAATGTACCCATTACTGCACCAAAGCACACGGAAAGCATCATTGTTTCTACTGTTGTCATAATTAGAATCCTCCTATGCTAAGAAATCATCTGTGTCTTCAGTTTTAAAATCATCAGCAGCACTTGTGCGACCACCTAATGGTTCACCATCTCTAATTTTTTGAATGTTACCTAAGCCACAAGCCACGCCCTTATTACCATTAGAATTAAATGCGTAAAAGCTTAAAGATACACGAGCATAGCAACCGCTATACACTTCTTCACGATCAAGAATTGGTTTTACTGCTTTATCCACAATTTGAGGTGCTGTGATGCTGTTTGCATTCAGAAAATAATGACCTTTATAGGCCTCATCATCTCTCTCTAAATCCCCATCTCTAAGCGGAATTTTGATAGCTGCCTTGTTTGGTTTCTTCCCACCAAACTTTGCTACACCTTCTTCAATTGCAGCATCGATTGCTTTGTTAATCGCATCTATGGTTTCTACATCATCCTTTGGAATAAGTACGGATACGCTGTACTTTTCCGGACCATTGTTAATTGATACTGGATCCCATCCGTGAAAATAAGATAGTCTTGTGTTTTTACCTGTAATTACTTTACTTTTATTGTTTATCATGATTATTCATCCTCCATAATTTCGTTAAATTCGTTATTTGCATTTGATACGTTAATTGCCTGTCTTTTATCGGTATTCGGAACTAAAGTAGGCTTGCCAGATGCTTTTATAATGAGGTCACCTAGAATTTCCTCGAATTGCTTTTTACCCATCAATTTACTCATTTCAGTTAGAGTAATAAGACTTTGTTTATAGATATCTTTGTAGCCATTGGCCACTGCGGCTTTCGCAACTTCTGATTCATCTTTGTATTTACGAATTGAGCGACCTTCTACTACTTTAAAGCCAGTCCACTCTTTACCATGATTGATTGCTGAATCAGCAGCATAGGACATGATGTCATTTGCCCATTTTGTTAAATCAGGAATAATGGCTAATACTTTTTCAATTTCTGCATCTGTTAAAATTGGTGGAAGGATAAATTCCTCCTGCGCGAGTTTTAACTTTTCTTCTGCTCTCGCCCTACATCTAACAGCAGCTCTACAAAAACCACACCACTCACCGGAACAATATTCACCTTCGCCTTTGATAGCCATATCTGCTCTTGGTTTTAATACTGTTTCTGCCCAATTGATAAGTTCTTCTACTGAGAGGGTAAAGGTACTAACATTTTCTCTACGTGGCTGAAAAATTGTCATAGATACTTCTTTGATGTCATATAGGCTTTCATAAATTGCTAAAGCACCAAGTGCGTAACATTTCATCTGTGGATTTTCATAAGCATCCACAAGGACACCTAAACCATATTTGAAATCAATCACTTGCAATTTATCATCAGAAACGATAATGCAATCTGCTGTACCATAGCCTTCCGGCACGTATTTAGAGAAGTTTACTCGCTGCTCAATTAAAACAATAGGATCACTACATGTTTGTTTTGCCAACTCCAATTGTTCTAATACAAAATCCACATAGGCATCTGTATGCTCTTGCATTTCATCACTGTCATACTTGGATATAGGTCGTTTACTTCTAATCTTTAAAGCCTTTTTTAATTTGTGCTCACATAACTCGTGCCCTGCAGTACCTTCTTCAGCAGCAATGCTTGTATTATTATCAATCTTGGATTCAAGCATAGCGCTAGGTGTACAGTGAATCCACCTATGTGAACTAGATGGGGAAAGGAATGCATGTTTACTCACTACCTAATCCCTCCGCATCTGCAATAATAGCTGCATAGTTTTCACGATTAATATCCGATAACTTACTGCCACCATACTTTTCAATTAAAGCTTTTACATCTGCTGTTAAACCATTTTGACTTTTCTCTGCTAAAATTCCACGTACATCTTCTAGTGCATATGCCTTTTTAGTAGTAGCTTTTTTACTAGGTTGCTTTTCTTCCTTAATAACTTCTTGTACTGGAGTAGCATCCATATTAGTTGATTCATTATCTACCATTGCATCAGCAACTGCCTGTAAGCTATCTGCTAAAGAACGAACTTCCGAGATAACATCCAGTAATAGTTTTACTTTACTCATGCTAAAGTACCTCCTTCCTTAATTTCTTTTACATCAACGGATTCAACCGTCTGACCAGGTGCAAGCAAATACACCTGAGTAAAATCACCAAACAAAAATCTAATAATCTTTGATGGTAATCTTATATCTGCACCTCGAAGAACTGTAGCTTTATTACCACTTGGGTCAGATACATTAATGGTGATTTTGTGTTTTAATCCCATTTTGACACCTCTCTTTCTGTAAGGTTTTCTCCCTTACAAATCACAGGCAAAGAGAAAGGACGAGATTTTAACCTCGTCCTAAAAATTTTCAAATTTATTTGTAATAGTTATTTCTTATATGCTCAATAGCTTTATCTAAGTGCTTTTTAACATTAGGAATGCTTGTACCAAGAATGGCTGCAACTTCAGTTAATGTACGTTCTTCTAGTTTTACCATACGAAGAACCTCACGTTGCTTATCCGTCATAGATTCCATAACTTCATACAAACGATCCACAGCTGGATTGTCATTCTCCATTTCAACACTAGTTGCTAATGATATGTGACGTTTATCAGAGGCATCATCGTGTTCCATTTCCCAATCAATTGATAAGTTCCAGTTAGTAGGGAATGCCTCTTTCACTGCGTCTTTAACATATGATGCATTCGGTTCATATCCATGCTCTTCTTGAAACTTTGCAATAAAGTTTAATTCAAACTCTTTCATCTTAGCTTTTTCTTCATCTGTCTTTGCGGGATGCATATTTTTGTTATTGTAATAGACCTCGCTATCATCAAGTGAGTGTAACGTTTTAATATCTGCCTCTGTAACACCATCCACTCCTGGTCTAATAGTAATAAACTTTGTTTCCCACTTGTCACTACCTACTTGTACATTAATTGGGTAGCTGTAATCACTGCGTTGCTCTTGTCTTGTTTTACGAATTTTCATTAATTTGTCCTCTTCTTTCTGCCTGTTTCTTGCAGAAGGGTCGGGATACAAATATTGAATTCGCAAACAAGTACACCAATAGAAAAGCCTGATTAGGGCATAGGAAAATAAGGGGTACTATATTGCACCCACCACTGCTTTCACAATGATGGATTCAATATTTGTATCCCAGTCCCTATAGCTAATCAGGCCTGTGATATTTTGTTGTTTTAAGTACCTATGGCACTTAGTTGAAGTTACAGCATAAACTCAACTAAAGGTCAGAGAAGAAATAAAAGCAATCAATCTTATATCCTATTTCTGCGAACGTATAACATTAAGTTGCAAAAGTGTAGTTTTTTTTACTTTTCTCTGATATAATATTTAGTAGACAAATTCCCATAAACCCAACCACTTTTGCCAGTAGTGTCCTGGTACTTGTTTTTACACTTTTAATTATAGAATATTGGCTTGGTAGCCATAGATAGGCACGGGTAGGCACGGGTAGGCTTCGATAAAAGGTGGTGTAATAGATGAATTTTGTAGAATTCGTAACCATAACTAGACCTATACTTGGAGGAAAAGGTGGCGTTCATATTTATGTAAAAACACTTTTTGATGCAATACTTACTGAAAATGGAAAAGAAATACTCGATGGTTACAGCAAAGAAAGTTACAAAGCTTATGCTGGTGGTAAAACAAGCATTAGGGATATATCTAAAGCAATGGTTCAATACATAGATCCAGTTGAATTTTCTAATTTTATCTTCGATGCTGAAGAATCTGCTCAAATAGCTTTATGTGAACAATACACTGAGTTCTTGCCAAACATCAATATCAATAATGTTGGTGATGAAATAGCCGAATTATTTGCAAACATAATAAGAACTGCTGCTCAAACCAAAAGAAAAAAGCCAGCATCCAAAAAGGACACTGGCACTGGTTCTATTGAACTTCCCGATGAACAACATTCTGACGAAAGTCCATATTCATCTGAAGACAATGAATTACTTCAAGAATTCACATCAGATTATGATGAAATAATGTTTACGGTGATTGGTGAAAACTATGGTGCATCATTGGTTGATATGTCACTACCAAGCAAAATACAAGCCTTGTATAAAACAAAATGGAATGCAAAAGCTGATACTTTCAGCGACCCTACTTTGAAATCATATGTATTTGGGTTGCTTGGAGAATTAAATCAACTTAGCAGCAGCCTTTTGCTTGCTAGTGGAGAACCATTCTCCATCAAGAGTACAAGAACAAAAATAAGAAACTTATATGTAAAACTTCATCCAGACTCATTTGCTAAAGCATTTCCGTATGATGCTTTCATTGATGATTGGGACGATGGAGAATTTTATTAAACAGGAAGGAGGAAGTCGATGCCAACGATAGATAATTCTATCCGAAAAATAGACAGTGTAATATGTAGGCATTTAGATAATATTGAAGACTCATCTCGTGGTGCTATATCTCAAGATATTTTAGAGCAGTTAATGAAGTTTGTTAATCATGTGATGCTCAAGTTTTATGCTAACGGAAGAGATATCGCCATTAGCGAAGAAAATATAGCTAAAGCAATCGAGTTTTCTCAAATAAACAGTGACCTACTTACTTTATATAAATTTCGCAATTATTTGCAAATTGTAACTACCCAATATACTTTAGATGAAGATGGCTCAGAACGATTGATGCTGAAGTATTACCAATACCTGCTAGAGGCAAAGAATCTTCTTAGCCACTACTACGGTATCGAGGTATTACATAATATAGAGAAATTTCCTCTGCATTTGGATGATACCTTACAGGAATACTATAAAAAGATTTCTGAAAAAATAGAACATCATCCTGCGGTATTACATACTGATAGCAAGGATAAATACTATATTCAAAAAATAAAACCACTGTTTGTAAACAGAAAAATATATTATGAAATCACATTTACTCCTATAGATGATAGGAAAAATAAATCCAAATCTAACAGAGTAATTGCTTTTACCAAGTTGCCGATCAAAAGCAACTACGCCTCAAAGTTTCATCTTATACATGAAACAATCGAAATATTAGGAAAGACAATGCCCATCATCGTCATTGATGGTTGGGAGGTTTCCATCCGTGACTGTGAATTTCAAAATTTTATTTCACTAATAAAAGGCGAGAAAAAAAGAGTACCTTACCCAGAGCAACGATTAATCTGTGAATTTCTCACTAAAAAGAAATTCACACTGACTGATCTGATGGACTTCCCTGATAAGGCATATGATAGGATTACTCTCGAATGGACAAATAACCTTAAATCTTCGGTATTTATTCCAATTTTAGATTACTGCAGAAATCTTATACAAAATGGTCGTAACGGACAAAATGTGCTACGATATCTACTTTATAACATGAACAATGTCATTATTAAGAGCCAATATTCATCTGGATACTATAGTAGATATTATGAAGAATGGGTAAATGCTGGAAATAGTTATCTTTCTGGTTTGTATTTAGCAAACGGCTGTAGGCAATTTGATTCTTTACCATTTAACAGATCTCCTATTGGACATAATCCAAAATTAGGAGCGATATTTGATTGTATTCCTTGTAAGGATAAACGCCCAGAATTATTCGCAAGATTTATACGAAACAACACAGAAGGTAAAGGTCAGCTATTCACCGATATTGATGAATTGAACAATTTTCCTGATTACCAAACTCTTATAAAGAGGTATAACGATAGTCTTTGGGATGGACACAGACCTGCTAGTGATTTGATGTTTGAACACAATCAAGTATTTATAAATGCTTACAAGCTTGACACTTGTAAGGTGATTGAGGCGTTACAAAACTTGGCTGAATTAGGCATTGAAAATTACTCCAATGATGTTGACATTTGGTTACTCTTTGATGATTACGAGATTGACTGTGATGAGAAAAAGGATATCATTAGCCATATCTTCTCAGAATCAAGGGTTGGTGTAATATATGGTTCTGCAGGTGTAGGTAAATCAACGCTGATAAACCATGTTTCCCACTATTTAAATGATACAGAAAAATTATACCTAACACAGACAAATCCTGCGAAAGAGAACTTGATGAGAAAGATCGATGCCGAAAATACAACTTTTTCAACAATTGAAAGTTTTAAGCACCAAGGTTCTTCTTTCACAAAATATAAATTATTAGTTATCGATGAATGTAGCACTGTTAGCAATAAAGATATGGTTGAGGTATTGCAAAAAGCAAATTTTGAAATGCTTTTATTGGTTGGAGACACTTATCAGATAGATGCAATTCAATTTGGCAACTGGTTCTCCGTATTAAAATCATTCTTGCCAGAAAGCTCTGTTTTCGAGCTTTCTCAGCCTCATCGAACTAAGGACGAGCGATTGCTTGAACTATGGAATAAAGTCAGACATATGGATGATACTGCAAAAGAAGTTATTGAGAGAGAAAGCTATTCATTAAAAGTAGATGAAACACTACTATCTTCTCTTGAACCAGGTGAGGCTATCCTCTGCCTAAATTATGATGGCTTGTATGGAATAAACAACATAAACAGATTCCTGCAAGAAAGTAATCCTAACCCTGCTGTCACTTGGGATATCCAACAATACAAAGTTGGAGACCCTATCCTCTTCCTTGACTCAGATAGATTTCGTCCCATCATACACAACAACATGAAAGGCATACTTCAAGGAGTAAAAATAATAGATGCAGACACTATGGAAGAACGTATTCAATTTGATGTTGAAATACAAAAGACGGTAGATGAGCGTGATGTTTCAGGCTTGAATCTTGAACTTCTTGAATGTTTCGAGGAAGAAGAAAAATCTTTAATTAGATTTTATGTTCATAAACTAAAAAGTGCAGATGAGGATGGAGAAGATTCCGGCACAGCAGTTCCATTCCAAGTTGCTTATGCCGTATCAATCCATAAAGCACAAGGTTTAGAATATGACTCTGTTAAAATAGTAATAACAGATGAGGTGGAAGAATTAGTAACACACAATATTTTCTACACTGCCATCACTAGAGCAAGAGAAAAATTGAAGATTTACTGGACCCCAGAAGTTGAAGAAAAGGTAATCAACAGAATCAAGCCCCGAGATATAAGCAAGGATGTTGAACTTTTAAAAAATTATCTGACTGATAAACAACAAACTGATTCACTTGCTTTTTTGCTGTGAAACAAGGAGGTAGAAAATGCGCATCAGCTATAATAAGTTATGGAAAATGTTAATTGACAAAGAAATGAATAAATATGACCTTAAGGAGGCTGCAGGCATTAGTGCAGCTTCAATCGCTAAACTTGGTAAAAGTGCAAATATTACCACTGATGTTCTTCTTAAAATCTGTGAAGCAATGGATTGTAAGTTAGAAGATATCCTGGAAACTATAAAAGAATAGAAATTACACATTAAATTAAAAAGGAGAAATTTTATGGCAGATATAAAAACACATTTACGAGAATTAAGCGTTGCAACAACAATAGGTTTAATTTGTAAAAATACCCCCTTCACTTTGGAGGAGTTGTACAATTCGTCTCAATTTTTCAAGTATGCTGAAGATGTAATCTCAAGCAATTTACAAAGTGCCAAAACATTATGTACTACTGTAACATTCACTGGAGATTTAAAGCAAATTGTTAATAACGGATACAATCTAGGAAAAGCTATTTGTGAAAATAAACATTTCAACATTTCTAGTTCTGATAAAATCACGTGGCTTGGAAACAATACTCAAAAAGATGATCCAATAGATATTACTGTGGGTAATTATGGCTTTTCTTTAAAAGAAGAAAGTTTCATTCTTGAAAATATGGGGTTATATAAATTACTAAATTGCTATACAGGATCTAAATATAAAAAACGTCACATTTTTAGTGACTATGCACGTACAGAATATGAAGCATGGTTTTCAGTAACATGGACAGAATTAATTACATATCTTAACAACAACAATAATAACTGGAATTTTGAAAATACAAAAAATCATAAAAAAGCAGTTATTACAAAAGACGACCATAATATCTCATTAGAGTTTTTTAAAAATGGAAGTTTGATTGCAAAATCTATTTTGAATGTAGATTCTACACTCAAAGATTTTGAGTCTAAAACTACAGCTAAGACAAGAGAAGAAGTTTTTTCAAAATTTATTAATAAAAACTTAGATAGAAATGACAATTATAATGATACTAAAAAATTATGTGCAATCGCCGCAACGAAAGCACTTGCTAATGAATTAAATTCTAACCTTAACTACAGTGCAGGGCTTCCGAGATTTTTGAGAATTCATTCATCAGAGTACTATTATGCTAAAACAACAGCAACAGGATTACACATTTACAAAGTACCTGCGCTACAAGCGTTTGGCAATGATATTGTAATTGAGTCTATTGTCAGTTCTGTCCCAGATAAGCAAGCTAATATTTTAACAACTATAAAAAACATAAAAAATGGTAATAAGCTAGTCTTAAGAAATGAATGTAGATTTAGTCATGGGCAATTCAATGGAACACCAGAGGCAAAAATGTATTATGAACAAGGTGGTTCTTTGCTAGTTATTTACGAGTCAATATAAAAAAATGGTGCTTACACATTAATGTGTAGCACCATTTTTTATGCAAAATATTTTTGCCAATTTTCCTCTAGTCTCATTGCAATATTGTAAGCTAAAACACATGGAACTGCATTTCCTATAATTTTATATGCATCACTCGCACTTACTGATTTATTTTTTGCCGTCTTAGGCAAGATAAATTGATAATCGTCTGGGAATGTTTGTAATCTTGCACATTCACGAACTGTTAATCTACGTTGTTCTAAGCCAAGACCAAGTTCTTCTAAATGCTTTCCTCCATTTTCTTCATTTAGTCTTCTGAACTCAATATTTCCATGATGTTCTGAACGGATAGTTGGGGATATTGAATCTAATTTAATTTCAATGTTTCCTTGCCCCTTTTTCATATACTTAGCTTTTGAGTATTTACTTTGAGCTATATCTACTGTCACGTCGGGCTCATCTAAGTCTTCTAAAATTTCCTTGCATGTTACAAATGTATCTAAATTCGTCCCTGTAGCAGTATATTGATGTGTTGGTAGCGGGTATGGATCATAGTCAGGGTAATTATCAATATTCATTAAAGCTGTTAACGCTTCGCTATTTAAAGAGTTTTTTCTAAATCCATAAAAAATAACACGCTCCCTTGACTGCGGAACCCCGTAATTCGCTGCATGTAACACTCTTGCGGGAATTACTAAATATCCACCATCTGCAGCATTAGCAAAATCATGTTCTATTATTTTTTTTACATCCTCCAATGTTGTTAACCCTTTTACATTTTCTGCAATAAAAACTTTAGGTTGAACAATACTGACCACTTCCTTCATCCACATATACAACTGACCTCTGTTTTCCACAGTAGGCTCATCAACTTCAAGCATATCTCCATTATGGCTCTTATCTGAATTAAATCCTTTTCTTTTTCCAGCAATTGAGAAATCTTGACAAGGAAAACCACCAGTTACGACATCTATATCATCAGGAAATGCATATTCTCCCAATTGAGCTTTTTTAACAAGGTCTACGATACTTTCTAGGTGGTAGCGTTCATTCGCATCTTCATACATGTTTTCAAAGTAAGTCACCCAGGCAGCTTTAGCATCTGGTCTGATGTCATTTGCAAAGACGGTTTCAAATGATGTATCCTTTACAGTTGTCCATCGACCTAACTCTTCTTCTATCCAATCTTGATGCATCTCACTGTTAACTGAACGTTTTAAGCACTTAAACCCACCTTCAAAGCCAATATCCATTCCTCCACATCCACTAAATAGTGATAATACTCTTCTTTTTTTTATCATAATTACTCCTTTTAATTCTAAATTTTAATGCACACAAATTTTCGAACTTTCTATATCATTAAACTCATGTGTTATGGAGTCACCCACATTTTTTAAATTATCCTGTATATAATCTATAAGTGGTAGATCGTCCAAGTAATAATACATTTGTGGTATCAAGAACTTAGGGAAAACTTTTCTGATGTCTTCCAATGGAAGTTGAGTTGTATTCTGAAATCTTTGTATTTCCATTACAACTTTATATCTCATTAAATACTCATCAATTCTACTAACAGCATTTACATCATATGAATATTTTTCTTTCCAATATTCTAGATTTGTTTTATTACCCAAATACACAATACCTGCAATAGCTTGAACAGGTCTACTTATATAAATATAAGCTTCAATCAATTCATCTGGAAAGACTCTTCTGTGCTCATATATTTTTTCACCTGATAAAATTTTTTCAAAAACTTCATGTTTAATAGCATTTTCCTCATTGCCGCTCCTCTATAACAATCTCTTTCTTATCATCTACATTATATAGTTTTTCACCATTTTTTATTTGAGAAATTATAATCATATTACCATCATAACCGTATGATTTCAACTGGAACATCCCTCTTATATATCAAGTTATATTCTTTTATATGTTGACTATCACTATGCGAATTTAGGTAAAAATAAATTTGGGGTAACAACCAACCTATCAACTCAACCTATCTGTTTCCATAGTGTCAACTCAACCCTATGGTTTTCTAACAGTGGATATGTTTCCTAATTAAATTTCCAATAAAAATCGAGAGCCAGGAGTTTACTTCCTAACTCTCGAAAAGCCTATATTTCAAGGGATATTTTCACTTGCTACTTATTTCTTTGACATCAATACAACACTCTCAACGTGTTAAGTTTGACTAAATATATCAACGTATACAATTACGCAAAATCCCTCTATTTTGCCAAATTGTGAACCCCCTAATAAAAATTCCCTCAAATTTATCATCTAAAGGAACATAAAACACACTTAAATTATTACTTAAAAGCTCTAAGCCCTTTGATTTCAAGCTATTTCTTCTCTATCAACACGACTGTCTCCACATGCGGTGTCATCGGAAACATATCTACACATTGAACTTTTTCAACTTTATACCCACTATTTAAAAAGAATGGTAAGTCTTTTTCTAAGGATGTTGGTTTACATGAAATGTATATAAATGTGTCTGGTTTGTAATCTATAATTTTTTGTATTGCTTTTGGATGTATGCCTTCTCTTGGTGGGTCTAGTACTATTATGTCTGGTTTATCTTTTAGGTCATCAATTTTTTTTAATACATCTCCAGCAATAAATGTGCAATTATCTAGGTTATTAAGTTTTGTATTTTCATTTGCTTTTTCTACTGCTTCTTCTACTATTTCTATCCCTATTACTTTTTTTGCTGTCGGTGCTAATATTTGTCCTATAGTTCCTGTTCCTGAGTATAAGTCAAATATTGTTTTATCCTTTGTTCCACCAATAAAGTCCCTTACTATTGAGTAAAGTTTTTCTGCCCCTAAGGAATTTGTTTGGAAGAAAGAATATGAAGAAATGTTAAAACGTAGACCTAGTAGTTCTTCAACAATTTTATCTTCTCCATACAAAATTTTCATTTCATCAGCTCTTGCTACATCGGCTACCCCATCGTACATAGAATGCGCTATGCACTTTACTGTACCATTTAGGTTCATATTCATTATTAAATCTACGAATTCTTTTTCATTTAATGTACTTTGAGTAGTTGTAACTAAATTTATGAGTATTTCTTCTGTTTTTACTGTTTTTCTAACAATTAAGTAACGTAAAAACCCTATATTTGTTGTTTTATGGTAGAAAGATTGACTATTTCCTTGGAAATAGTCTAATATTGTACATAATATTTGTCTAAAATCCTCATCTACTATAGAACATCCGCTTGTATTTATTATACTGTGAAAGCTATTACTTTTATGCATTCCTAGTGATAGTGGTCCGTCTTTTATTTCATCGCCAAAGGAAAACTCCATCTTATTTCTGTATTCTGTTTTTTTAGGGCTTTCTACAATTGGTAGGAATTCATAATCATTTGTCAAAACATTGTCTAATATTGACTTTACCTGTTTTGATTTAATTTCAAGCTGGTTTTTATAAGGAACATTTTGGTATGAACAACCCCCGCAATCATAAAAATGCTTACAATTTGGATCTTGCTCATATTCTGCTTTTTCAATTACTTCTAAAGTTCTTGCTTCTATAACGCCATGTCTAATTTTTGCTATTTTTGCACTGATTTTTTGACCAGGCAATCCACCTTTGACTACTACTTTTTTTCCATTATATGTTGATACACCCTTATTTGGAAACTTTATATCATTTATATTAACTTCAATTATTTCGCCTTTTTTCATTTGTACTCCTGTTTTTTTGTTTTTAGTATGTAAATTGAATTATGCTTTTCCTAAATTTCTACTTCTACGGGTGCTGCCGTTAAGTCCTCTATGATTAATGAGTCTTCTCCCCCTGTATCTTTTGCGATTTTATTAATATCTATCTTAACATATTTTGCATATCCGATTGCAGCAATAGTTCCATCTTCTAGAATGATTTCTCCAGTTCCTTCAAATAGGAGTCTAGAGTTCCTTGTAATTCTTCCTACTGCTCTAACAGGTTTATCTAATGGAACTGGTTTTTTATATTTTATATTAAGTTCAACTGTTACTCCCCAAGCATCAGGTTCCTCAATCATAATAGCTCTACCGATTATTTCATCTAATATCGCTGATATTACTCCACCGTGCATTCTGTCTGGATAGCTTTGATGTACACTTGAAGGAGTTGAAATTGACATAACTTCACCATTTTCTAATTCATAAAATTTAGTTTTCAACGAATCCTTATTTTCAATTCCACAAACAAAGCAATCTTTGCTTACATGTTGTTTCTTGTTAACTTTATATTTCATTTGATATACCTCTTCTATATTTATTGATATTTATTAGTACTTGTTTGATATTATCATAATACATTAATCTTATTTATTAGTCAACAAATAGGGAATTGTTAGAATGAATAATAAAATCGACACATGCAATGTATTACTCATCACTTATGTCGAATTTCAATTTTTTTATATAACTAATAATTTCTTTACCATTAAATTTATTGCTTTTTTTATATTTTCATTTATCCTTATATTTGAAAAATCTCCTACATAATGCAAAATACCGTATGCTGGAAAACTTACTCCTTGCAATAAATTTGAAGGAACTGGAATTGGTATCATACCCATATGTTGAGCAAATATATTCATTGCATTTAAACACATATCTCCTCCACCCTCTGGATTGGCAGATGTGGAAAACGCAAAAAATTTCTTACCCCAAAGTTTAGCTTCTGGCCAACATGGTGAAAATGAATCCATAAATGATTTCATTGCTCCTGAAACATTCCCATAATAAGTTGGTGAACCCATAATTATTATATCGCTATCAAGCACTTCTTCTACATTTGCTACTTTTATATTCATTATTTCATCTTTATATTGACCTGCTATTGGAAATTGGTCTGCAAGACTCTCAAAATTCGAATCCTCTACCCTATAAATACTAACATCTACATCACAATTTTTAAATTGTTCGTAAAAGCTTTTGGCAATTAGATAGTTATTTCCACATATACTATGAAATATTATTGATACCTTCTTATTTGACATTTATTAATACTCCTTTTTTATCATTACAACTTAAATGATTTTCTTTTTCATCATCAGAGAATAAATCACTAAGATAATTTTCAACTTCTATTGCATTTTCTAGATTTAAAGTATTCTCTGCTATTTGCTCCATATCTTTTTTATTTAATCCTCTAATTATATACCTTGAATTCAATATTGATGGTGAATTCATACTAAACTCGTCTAATCCCATACCTAAAAATACTGGTATTAGCTTTGGGTCTCCTGCAGCTTCACCGCACATGCCGACCCATTTTCCAGCATAATGAGCATTTTTAATTATACTGTTAATTAGTCTCAGCAAAGCTGGATGGTATTGACTATAGAGATGTGATAACTTTGAATTCATCCTATCAACGGCCATTGTATATTGTATCAAATCATTTGTACCTATACTAAAAAAATCAACTTCCTTTGCCAGCAAATCTGATATGATTGCAGCTGATGGAATTTCTATCATTATTCCTACTTGTATATTTTCCTTAAATGCTATGCCCTTTTCCTTAAGTTCCTTTTTTTCTTCTTCAAGAATTTTTTTAGCATCTTTCAACTCTTTCATAGTAGATATCATCGGAAACATAATTTTTGCATTGCCATAAACACTTGCTCTAAGTATTGCTTTAAGCTGGGTTCTGAATATATCTGTATCTCCTAAGCAAAGACGAATGGCCCTATATCCCAAGAATGGATTCATCTCCTTAGGAATTTTTAGATATGGAACTTCCTTGTCCCCTCCTATATCTAAAGTCCTAATTATCACTGGTTTATCACCCATGCGCTCTAAAACTTCCTTATACTCTTGAAATTGTTCTTCTTCAGAGGGTTTACAACTTCTATTCATAAAAATAAACTCACTTCTAAATAGTCCGATTCCTTCTGTATCATTTTTTAATGCAAGTTCAACATCTTTTGGTGAGCCGATATTTGATAAAAGTTCAATCTTATAACCATCCTTGGTAACAGTAGGAAGTCCTACTTGTTTCCTAAGTTCTTTATTTATTTTCATTTCAATTTTCTTTTTTTTCATATAATATTTAGCTTGTTTTTCGCAGGGGTTTATCATTACTTTCCCTGATTTTCCGTCACAAACTATAATATCATTGTCTTTAACTTTTTCTAAAATACCTTCTATCCCAACAACTGTTGGTATCCCCATTATTCTAGCCATAATAGCAGCATGGGATGTTTTCCCGCCTGTTTCTGTAATCATAGCTTCAACTTTTGCTTTGTCAAGTAAAGCAGTGTCAGAAGGAGTTAAGTCCTTTGCAATTACAATTGAGTTCTCATTCATTTTATCATAATCAGTTAAATTAATTCCTAATAGAATCCTCAATATTCTTGACATAATATCCTTTATGTCCTCAGACCTTTCTCTTAAGTACTCATCTTTAATACTTTCAAACATCTTAATATAGGTATTAGCTATTTCATTTAAAGCATATGCAGCATTAACATGTTCATTGTTAATTTTCATTTCAACTTCTGAAATAAAAGCATCATCTTCAAGTATCATCTCATGAGCTCTAAAAATTTGCGCCTCTTTTTCCCCTATATTTTTAAGAGTCTTATTGTATATCTCTTCTATTTCAAGCCTACAAACCTCCAGAGCATTTTTAAATCTTTTTACTTCAGAAGTAGTATCATCTACTTTAACCATCTCAACTTCTATAGCCTTTTTTTGTATTATAAAAGCCTTTCCTATTCCAATACCTTGAGATACTCCTAAACCCTTCATATATTCACAACCTTTCAGCCTTTATAATTTTTAATTTATCATGTAGTAAATTATATGTCTGCAATGTAAAAATACTGGTTATTAATTATTATAATTGCATAATTCAATGCCTTCTCCTTTGATGCATACTAATAGAAATGAAAAAAATTGTGGGAGCTTATCTTCATAAGCTTATTTTTGAATATATATTATTATATACCGTAATGTGAATTGAGCAAAGTAAACTCAATTTATATTTTATACAATTATATTACTAAAGGTTGTATACTGTCAATGAAAAAATATTGAAATATCAACAAAATTTGTGGTAATGTTTTCATAGAGCTAAACTATATTGTTAATTTTATTGCAACTTATCACGATAAAAAATCGGTACTTTTAACCATATTACTACTTTTTTATTGACAGCCATCTGATTAGTGATATTATGTTAATATAATTATAAAAAATGTCGAATCGTTAGATATATTACAAAGAAAGGAAATGTTATGAGAAAAATTATTAGTCTAATATTAAGCTTTACTATATTTTTAGCTATATTTCAAACTTCTTTAGCTTATGAATCGGATACTCAATGGTGGGATGATATTTCTATTGAAGCACAAAACCCATTGATTAAGGTCAATAAAGAAGGTTTGTGGGGTTATATTGATAAAACTGGCAAGATAGTTGTAAATACATATTGGAATAATCTTTGGCCTTTTAGCGAAGGACGTTCTTTATTCACTAAATATAATATGTATGGATTTTTAGATGAGGCGGGTAAAATTATTATTGCTCCCGATTGGGAACATGCAGAAAGCTTTTCTAATGGACTTGCTTTAGTTAGATTAAACAATAAATATGGTTTCATTAATAAAACTGGTAAAACAGTTATTAAACTTGATTATGATTATGCAGAAAGCTTTTCAGATGGACTTGCTATGATATCTATTAACAAAAAATTCGGGTTTATTGATACAAATGGTAACTATGTAGTTCAACCTACTTACGATAGTGCTGAATCTTTTAAAGATGGAATATCAGTTGTAGGGAAAAATAAAAAGTATGGAATCATTGATAGAACTGGTAAAATTATTGTAGATTTGAGTTGGGACAACATTGAACCATTTTATGAAGGTTATGCCTCTGTAGCCAAGGATGGAAAAATTGGTTTCATCGATAAAACTGGTAAAGTTGTAGTCCAACCAATATGGGATGATTCTGTTTCTTTTAGTCAAGGACTTGCCTTAGTTAGTAAAAATAATTTATGGGGATTTATAAACGATAACGGTAAAGAAATTATTAAACCTCAGTTTGATTATGCTAGTTTATTTATAAATGATATTGCTATTGTTAGAAAAGACGGAAAATATGGATTTATAAATAAAAGTGGAGTTTCTTTAAGCGGTATTAAATGGGATAGTTTATATAACTTTTCAGAAGGATTAGCTGCTGTTGAGCTTGACAACAAATTTGGCTATATAGATACTAGCGGAAATATTGTTTGTCAACCCAAATTTGAAAATGCTAGTAGCTTTTCCGAAGGATTAGCTGCTGTTGAAGCAGAAGGCAAGTGGGGCTATATAAATAAAAATGGTAATGTAGTAATTAAACCCGTTTGGGATTATGCTGGAAAATTTAAAAATGGTATTGCTGTTGTAAAAGAAAGTAACAAATATTCGTTCATTAACACTAATGGTGATTTTGCATTTCTTCCGCTTTATATAAGTGATGAATTAAAAGCTATTGGAACTCTAGGCCTAATGATTGGCGATGGAAATGGCCTAACACCTGAGTTTGGTGCTAAAACATCAACTAGACTTCAAGCTGCTATAATAGTTTTAAGGCTTAAAAACCTTGAGAATAAGGCAAGTGCGTTTACAGGAACTAGTAATTTTAATGATGCAAATATGCAAACTTGGATGATTGGAAGAAATATCATGGGTTATTTAAAAAACAATAAAAATATTGGTTTTATAGGTGATGAAAATGGAAATTTCAATCCAAATAACACTCTTACAGAAAAGCAATACACAAAGGTTATGCTTGAAATGCTAGGGTACAAAACTAATGTTGATTATACTTGGGATAATGTAATGTCTTTTGCAAAAAACATAGGAATTGAACCTTCAAATTCAAGTAAATTTACTAACAATGATTTAGCTAAAACAACATTTAAGTTTTTAAGTGCTAATACCAAATCAGGTGAAAAATTAATTGATCAGTTGATTAGAACCGCAGCTGTTAAAAAAGATAATGCTGTAATTGCTGGATTAGTAAAATAAATAATAACAAAAACAAGGCAGACAAGTTAATAATAACTTGCCTGCTTATTTTATCTCTCTTAATTTTAATTAATCATTATATATTCGCAACCATTTCTATTTGAGTATTATTTTCATTAAACGCCTTTTTATAACAGCTGATTCCGATTGGCAACCATATCAGTATAAAAATACCCATTTCAAGAATATTAGGAATAACAGTTTTAAAATCCATACCTTTCATCAATACTTCCTGAACAATTTTAGCATAGTTAATTAACGGCCAGCAGGCTCTAATAATAATTTCTAGTACTTTTGGCATTTGGTCAGCAGGCCATACACATCCACTAGAAACAAAGGTAGGAAGAGACAGCATGAATGAAAACTGAGAATATTTTATTCTAACCTTTGTCATTGAAGCAATCAAAAGTGACGGCCCTACGAGTGCGATAACAAAAACCACAGTCATAACTATAACCGTCCCTATATTTCCTGTTATAGGCACATGAAATAGATTTATAAGAGTAAACATGCACATAGCCACTGAAGGCAATATACCGACAAAACAAGAGCTCACCGCACCGAGCACTTTTTGTGTAACATTACCATTAGAAAGATATTCACTATGTCTAATAAAGGTTGATCCCATTGCAGAAAGCATTAATTGTTGCATAAATACTGCTAAAAAACATATAATCAAGTAATTCATATATGTCATCTTTGGATCAAAAAGAATTCTTTCTCCAATGTTATAAGTAAGTGCAATATTCTGAGCCATTTGTGGTGATAAGCCCTTACCTTGAATTAACTTCATCTCTATACCTGCAGATATTGATTGAGTAATTAGTGTTGCTTGTGCAATCGCATTGTTTGCAACAACAATATTTGTGCCATCGGTAATGGCTAATATCTGCGAGGATTGATACGTGGTGACCTTACTTTCAAATCCATTGGGAATAAAAATACCCATTTGTACTTTACCATCATCTATAAGGTTTTGAAGTTCTTGTCTTGAATTTGGATAATTTGTAATTTCAAAGCGCTCATTTGTTAGAAAATAATCACTGACAAGATGGCTCAAGCTTGAACCATCCTCGTCTAAAATAGCAATAGGTATATCACTCACATAATCATTATAATAAACTCCCCCAAAGTATAGCGTCAGGAAAATAGGTCCTATAAAAAGAAGAATCATCATTCCCCTATTTTTAAATATCGAGAGGAATTCCCTTTTGAAGGTCTCTATGTAAATCATTGTCCATCAGCTCCTTATCGTCGAATTCTTTTTCTGCAATAATCATGACTGCCTCAATCACAATCAAGGCTATTACTCCAAATACAAGTAGATATACAACATCGTTAGTTAGCTGTTGTACCGATATTCCTTTTAAATATACATCTCTAATATTATCAGCATAATGAGTAAATGGAACAAATTTTGCAAAACTTTGATATCCGGAAGGCATTGATATAAGAGGCCAAGTTGTCCCTGCTGTTATAGAGTTTGGAATAAATACAACTGCTCCTGCAGTTAAAGCAATAATTTTATTTTTAAACACTGTTGATATCAATACACAAAAAGCTGATACCGAAAAGCAAAGTGCAATCGATAAAACTAGTACGCTAAATAAACTGCCTCTAAAAGGTACATGGAATATACTAACCTGTAGTATAATGCAAACAATATAGCTTAAGCTACCACATAGAGTATAGAATATAATCTTACCACTTGCATATCCTAATCTTTCCACCTTTTCTACTTTAAATACATTCTGATTAATAGATACAGTAGCTACAAGTGCTAATGCTGCTTGAATATATCCTGCTAATAAAATGGGGGCTAAAAAATCCTTAAAGCTTTTCGAAGAATTATATAGCATCCTATTATTAAATTGGAAAGCTTGAGTAATGTTGTAAGCTTCTTTAAATGATATACCAAGTCTTGCAGTTAACTGTTGTATTGTAGCACCTGCCTTATATGTTAAGAGAATCTCTGTTGCCTTTGCTTTAGCTGTACTTGTAATTGACATATGACTTCCGTCATAAACCATTAATACTGTAGGTGATTTTAAATCTACAATATCATTGTAAAAGTTTTTTGGTATAATTAGTCCTACACGAGCTTTACTGTTTTTCATTAATCTTTCTAGTTCATCCTCATTATCTGGATAACATGTTACATTAAAAGTCTCATTCTTATCAAATGTTTCTACTAGCTGTCTACTGAAGTCTGAATTATCATAATTAATTACCGCTATTGGAATATCGGATATAACACCTTTAGATAATTCCACACCAAGCAAAATCACACAAAGTATTGGCAAAGCAAATAGCATAAACAGATTCATTTTATTTGTTAAAAAAACTATGCATTCTTCTTTAAAGCTTTTTATAAACATATCTTCACATCCTAATTTGTGAAATCTACAACTGCTGTCATACCAGGTCTAATTGATTCATCTAAATTATTGAGGACTATCTTTACACCAAATGAAACAATGTCAAAATTTCCATTTTCATTTGTAGCTTTTTTAACTGCAAAATCTGGCTCTTTGTTAATTGTAACAATGGTACCCTCAAAAGTTTTTTCCTTAAATGCTGAAAGTGATACATTCACAATCTGCCCCTCTTTTATTCCACCTAATTTGTCTTCGTCCAAATTCACATTAACCCAGCAGTTTTCCAAATTACTAACAGTTCCGATAGATGTACCTGTAGAAACAAGTTCTCCTTCATCCGAATTTATTGTAGTAACTGTTCCATCTATTGGTGATTTTATAACTGTATCTTTTAAATATACTTCAACCTCTTGCAAACCGGCTTTCGCTTGGTCTAACTTACCTTGTGCTGCAATAAGTCCTGCATTAGCCTGATTAACCTGTGCAAGAGCAATATTAGCAGCCTCATTTGCTTGGGCAAGCAAAGATTTACTTGATAATATACCTGCTTCAGCCAGAGATAATTGGGCACTTGCAGCTTTTTTATCTTCTGTTCTTGCTCCTTCTTTTGCCATATTTAAAGTTTGTTGTGATACGTCCATTTGCGTTTTAATTTCTTCAAGTTTTTGTTTTGATATTGCCCCTCCATCATATAAAGCAACTGCCCTATCATATGTGGATTTCCATAAGTTATAGGCGCTTTCCGCTTGTGCAACTTCTTGAGTTCGTGCTCCATTTTCAGCTTTTTCATTTACAGCACTTGCCATATCTCTCTGGCTCTCGCTTGCTTTAACACCTGCTCCAGCTTGTTCAACCCTTTCTACAGCCACCTGATAAGCACCCGTCGCCATATCAACTACCGCTTGTGAGGCATCAACACCTGCCTGTGCCTGTGAAATTTGCGCCTCTAATTGTGCTTTTTTAGCTTGTAGTTCCTCGCTGGATATTTCTACAATTGGATCTCCAGCCTTAACTTGTTGTCCTTCTTCTACATATAATTTAACTATTCGTCCTGGTATTTTAGTATTAATGCTGACGTCTTTAGCAGATACAATCCCTTGGGTAATACCTGACTCCATATTTCCCCCATATATTTTTGTTGAACCGATTGTTATGCCTAAAGCACTAACAATCACAACTAATGCAATTACAATTTTTCTTATATTTTTACTAATCCAATTTTTATTTATATACTTTTTAATGTTTATTTTTTTGATTTCCATAAGTGCCATTCAACCCTTTCTAATTTTTATTTGCATTATTCCATTCTAATAAATGAGTATTCCAGCATCATTATAATATTTTATTTTTGCCATTGTGTAGCTATACCTAATTTGAGCAACTTGCGACTCAACTTCTGATAATTTTTCTTGGGCTGCAATGAGTTCTATAATTGTTCCTGAACTCTCCTCTAAATTCATCTGTTTCAATAATGAATTTTCTGCACCGAAGCCTTGCTCGTATTTTAAGTTAGCAATTGATACAACTTCTTCCGCATTCTTAATGAGCTCATTTGATGATTCTAACATTTCTCCTGCTGCAACCATTGTTTCATAAGATTGATTAATTTCTGATGTTACAATAGTCTTTGTTTTATCTAGTTGTAATTCTGCACCTTCTCTAAGAAGTTTTGCTTCTTTACGTGCTTTGGTGTCTGATCTGTATTCAGCTCTAGAGTTTAATATTTCTTCATTTAACTGATAAATCATAAGCTGACCGAGAGTTTGTTGAATTTCAATTCTATTAGTCAAACCAGCTTTTAAACCCTCCTCTAAGTTTTCCTCTGTGATATCTTTAAGCATAGAATCCTCAAGCGTAATTTCAGTGTTCATATTCAAATTCATATTTTTCTTGAGCTCAGAAAGAGCGTTTTTATAATTTGCCTCTGCAAGACGGCATGAAATTACGGTGCTGTCATAATACATTTTACTAAGAAGGAAATCATCTTTTGCCTTCATACCATTTTCGTAAGATAGCTTCACCATATTATATTGTTTTTCACCGCGATCTTTAGCAATTTTCTTCAATTCATATATTTTTTCTGCATACAAAGCATCATAATAGTTTTTTTGAATCAACATAGCAATTTGGTTTCTATATATACCTTTTGCATATCTAGTAACATTAAGGTTTACGCCAGCCATAGTAACCATTAGTTCACTGGCATCATTTGCGTCAAGTTTAATAATGCTCCCAAAATCAATCTTTGTATCAAGAGTTTCCGAAGTATCTTTAAGTACTGAATTAAATTCTTCCTTCTTCAGTTCAAGTGTTGTTTGAGCCTCATTTAATGCTACATTGCCCTGATTAATACCATTTTGTTTAGAATCTAAATCTTCTCCACCTTTTTTTATTAATACACTCGAAATATATTCTGCCTCAGCAGGTGAATAATACTTACCAAGTTCATCTTTTATAATTGATCCTGCCGGTATAGTGATTGGATTACCCTCTGGGTCAATATATGGTATTGATGATGGTGCTCTTCCCATAGCCAAAGCAGCTTTGGCCTTATCTAGTTGTTCTTGATTGGAATTAAGTAGCTTTCTCTTATCAAAAATCTCATTTGAAGCATCTTGAAGTGATTCTTTTGCATCTTTTAAATCCTTAGAGTTTGAATTAGCATTCTGTGAAGCTATGATTGCTATTTGGATTTTATTTTCGAGTATTTGGATATCCTTATTGTGTTCAAGTCCATATTCAACCGCTGATTCTGCTGTTAGATTTAAAGTTTGTTCTATATTTTCATCATCAGTTGCATCTTTATTTTCATCATTAATTGAATCTTTATTTTCTTCCTCTAACTTTTCATCGTCCGTAATGCTGGGAAGTGTATATGGCGGATCTTCAGATGTGGGTGTGGTCTCAGCATATACGGGGTGAAACGAAGAAATAAAAATCATTGTCACACATATATATGTTATTATATTTTTACTACTCATTTTAATCTATCTCCTTTATTCTTGATATTTACAAATATGGATTTCCATTTCTTTAGAATTTACATGCAGTTTCTCTATAAAATTATTAATATCTATTTCTACATCCCCTAAAACGATATGTTTTACATCAGTCCTATCAATATAATTATTAATTATTGCAACTGGGTTATCGGAAAAGAAAACAAACATTTTTGCATTTAGTTTTTTAGATATTGTAAACAAATTATCTAATTCCTTGCTAGACTTATTACCCCAATCATTTTTAGGTTGAATATCTACAACATACAAGCTAGTATTTGTCATATCTGCAATTCTTCTACCCTCTCTTATCAGTCACCCGCATTCAAACTGCGCTGTTACACAAACTATTGTTGTATTTTCTCTTTTACCTGTCGTGTTAAGCATCCATTTGCCTCCCATTTACAACCTTTATTCATAAATTTTAACTTATTATAGATTAAAAAAATGACTCCAATATGGTATAATTGTGAACAATTGTGAACAAAAATGTTACCGGGCATCTACTGACAAGGACAGTTTACTAGTATTAAAAAAGATATATATCTCCATTAATTAAGATATATATCTTTAGTTGGTTCAATTACTTATTCTCCATATGAACAGTGAATTCGAACGAACTTCCTTTCCCATGTTCACTTTTAACATCAATACTTTCACCCATTATGCTTAATATTTCTTTTGCTATAGATAATCCAAGACCAGTCCCTCTTTTAGATCTTGATTTATCACTCTTATAAAACCTATCAAAAATAAAAGGCAAATCTTCCTTATCAATTCCGACACCAGTATCTTTAATGATAACTAAGACATCTTTCTTTCTAACTTCAGTAATAATCTCTATTAATCCACCTTTTGGTGTAAACTTATATGCATTATCTAATAATATAACTAGTACCTGATCAATTCTATCATAATTTGTATAAACCTTCGGTAAAGACTCAGGTTTATAAACTAAATTTATATCTTCATCTATTATTCTGAATTTTTCATAAACCATCTCTATTATAGAATTCAAATTAACTGATGTTTTATCAATAGTTGCATCGCTAGTTTGCAACCTTGATAGTTCCATAATATCATCAACAAGTCTAGAAAGTCTCAAGCTTTCTTTGTAAATAATTTCATAGTATCTTTTGATATCTTCTTCGTCTGTAACTATAGAATCCATAAGTGGCTCAATTAATCCTCTAATAGAAGTGAGTGGAGACCTGAGTTCATGGGATACATTAGCAACATAGTCTTTTCTCATTGTTTCAAGTTTTTCAAGTTCAGTAATATCTCTAAATAAAACAACCGCACCTACTGAAATGTTTTTTTCATCTTCTATTGAGGCAATAACTACTCTCATAATAGCATCCTTATTCGTGCAGTTTTTTATTACGGAGTATTTCCCTTCTATTACTTGAGATAATTCATATAATTCTTGATTTAAAACATCAATATCATCCACACACTTACCTTTAATTTTTTCTTCTGATAGATCAAACATTTCTAAAAAAACTTTATTAAAATGTGTAACGCATCTATTACCATCAACTGCGATCATACCTTCCTCTAAACTGTTTAATACTTGGTATAATCTATTTTTTTCAATATAAAGTTCTGAAATATTCTTATATAAACTTACGGAAAGTTTATTTATCGTCCTGCCCAAGAGGCCAATTTCACCTTTCAATGTCTCATCAGCTCGAATTGAAAAATCCCCTTCAACCATAGAAAGTGCCACACCTACTACATTTTTTATAGGTTTAATTATTCTCTTTAAAACTAAATATGAAAACCCAACACCAAATGGTATTACTATAATCATTGAAATAATTAGTGATTTCAAAAATCTTTTTCTTTCCTCTAACAAATTAGTCATATCTAGTAAAACAAATATTGCGCCTGTACTTTTATTATCTTTAATAATAGGCACACCAACTAAAACTGTTGGACTTTTTGCTGATTCGTACAATTTTTGATAAATTTGATTTCCTCTTAATACCTCTTCTAGACCTTCCTTTATTTTGTTTTCAACAGATATATCCATCGTTTTTTCAGTATTAAAAATTACTGTTTCATCAGAGTTTACAACTATATATTCTCTTATATACGCTCTAGAAGAATTCATTATAATATTTTCATATGTACTCTTACTTAAATTTCCCTCTTGATATTGTATTGTACACTCTGCAACAACTGAAAGATCTGGAACAAATTCTTTGCCCATGTAATCTGTTTTCTCATTTTCAGATAAAATCAAACCCAAAAAAGCGACTAATACAGATGAAAAAAAAATGGTTATAAACATCAAAATTGTTACTCTTCTAACTATTAAATTTTTCATATTTTTATTCAACCTCAAATTTATATCCCACACCATATATTGTTTGGAGTCCCCATCTAACTCCCTCTTGTGGTAGCTTTGCTCTTATCTTCTTGATATGTGTGTCGATCGTTCTTGTATCTCCATAATAATCATAACCCCATACTAAATTAAGAATTTGTTCTCTAGAAAATACTTGTCCTTTATTTGATGCTAAAAGATATAGAGTTTCAACCTCCTTAGGTGTTGAAATGATTACTTTACCATCGTATTTAACCTGATATTGCTTAAGACTAATTTCTAATTTGTCAAAATATATAGTTAGCGACTTGCCCTCTGCATTATGTTCCATAATACGTCTTCTCACTGCCTTTATTCGTGCAACAACTTCTCTAGGGCTAAATGGCTTAACAATATAGTCATCCGCACCTAGCTCAAGTCCGAGTATTCTATCTATTTCTTCACCCTTCGCTGTTAACATAATAATTGGAACTGTATTAGTTTTCCTAATTTCCTTACATACATCAAGTCCATTAATCTTAGGCATCATTATATCTAGCACAATTAATGTTGGATTCAGAATATTTATTTGTTCTAGTGCCTCTTCTCCATTATAAGCTGAGTAACAACTAAATCCCTCATTTTTCAGATATATTTTAAGCGACTCATGAACTATAGGATCATCATCACATATTAGTATTTTTACATCCTGCATACAACTTCCCCCTCACTATTTATTCTAATATCAAACGAATAAATAACATCCGCCTTATATAAAATATAATAATTAACTAGATTAGTCAATATCTATATATATGCTGGTAAATAAAAAAATTGGTACAAAGCAACAAAATCACTTTATACCAATTTGTATTATACTATTAAGTTAATTAACTTTTTCTAATTTCATGCCTGTATCAATACCGTTTAGGTTTTGAATTTCCATGTTGTCACTAGAAGCTTTTTCTATAGATATAGCTAATGTTTCACTCTTGATGAAACTCATAAATTCTTCAACAGCTTTATCTATATCAGCTGTTCCATTGTAGAATATTTTGATTTTATCCATCATTTCATATCCATTATTTTTTCTCATCTGTTGAACCTTCGAAATGAACTCTCTAGCATATCCTTCATTTATTAGTTCTTCAGTAAGGTTTGTATCTATAATTATAAATACATTATTATCTGTAGATACGTTGTAACCTTCTTTAGCAGATATACGAATATCTAATATTTCTTCATCAAGTTCTACCGTTTGACCATTGACAGTAATTTCATATTTATGTCCCGACTGTACAGCATTTATAATATCCATTGCATTAGCTTTAGCTAATGCGCCAGCAAATGCCTTAACATTGCTGCCAAGTTTAGGTCCTGCAAGTTTAAAGTTTGGTTTTAATGTAAAGTCCATGAATTCATTTAAGTCATGTTCAAACACTACTTCTTTAACATTTAATTCTTCTTTTATTAAAGGAACTAAATCAGAAATAAGTTCTTTATATTTACCATCAATATGGATTCTACTTATCGGTTGTCTAACCTTTATCTTAGAATTTTCTCTAGATGCTCTTCCTAATTTAACTAGCTCTTTAATTAAATCCATTCTTTCTTCAACATTTTCATCAATTAAGCTTTCATCAACCTTAGGATAGTAGCTTAAGTGAACTGATGTTTCACCTGTTAAATTTCTATATATTTCTTCTGATAAATATGGTGCAAATGGAGCAGTAAGTTTTGCTATTCCTTCTAGTATTTCAAATGTTGTATTGTAAACTGCTTTTTTGTCATCAGTAAGTTCTGTAACCCAGAATCTTCTTCTTGAACGTCTGATATACCAGTTAGATAAATCTTCATTAACAAATTCTTGTATTGCTCTTACAGTTTTTGTTAAGTCATAAACTGACATACTTTCTCTTACATATTTAACTAAATTGTTGTATTTTGAAATAATCCATCTATCTAATTCAGGTCTATCTTTATACTCTACAAAAAACTCTTTAGGATTTACCGAGTCTGTATTTGCATATAAAGCAAAGAATGTATATACATTTTTAATTGTTCCAAAGAATTTACTCAATACTTCTTTTAGTCCATCTTCATCAAATTTCGTTGGAGACCATGCTGGTGATACATATAATAGGTACCATCTAAGAGCATCTGCCCCATACCTATCAAATAAGTCAAATGGGTCAACAGTATTGCCCTTTGATTTAGACATTTTCTTTCCAAACTTATCAAGTATTAAATCATTAACCAAAACTCTTTTATATGGTGATTTCCCTTTAACAAAAGTTGATATTGCTATTAATGAATAGAACCATCCTCTAGTTTGGTCAATACCTTCACATATATAATCAGCTGGGAATAACTCATCAAAGTTTTCCTTGTTTTCAAATGGGTAATGATGTTGAGCATATGGCATAGCTCCACTATCAAACCAGCAATCTATAACGTCTTTAACTCTAGTCATAGGCTTTCCACAATCAGGGCATGTTAAATGAATATCATCTACATATGGTCTGTGAAGTTCAATTGTTTTTTCGTCAACTTCTTCTATAGCCTTTTCAGCGAGTTCTTTTCTTGAACCTATACTCTCTAAATGACCGCAAGAGCATCTCCAAAGTGGAAGAGGAGTTCCCCAGTATCTGCTTCTTGAAATAGCCCAATCATTAAGATTTTCTAGCCAATTGCCAAATCTTTTTTCTCCAACAAAATCTGGATACCACTCCACAGTATTGTTGTTTTCTATTAATTTATCTCTTAACTTTGTCATTTGAATGTACCAGCTTGGTCTAGCATAGTACAATAATGGTGTTTTACATCTCCAACAATGAGGATAATTATGAAGTATAGCTTCTTTTCTAAATAATTTGCCCTCTTCTTTTAACCATTTTAGTATTGCTGGATCTGCATCCATAACAAACATATCTTGCCACGGTGTTCCTCTAAATCTACCAGTATCATCAACCGGATTAACTACAGGCAATTTATATCTAACTCCTGTATTATAGTCGTCTTCACCAAAAGCTGGAGCTGTATGAACTATACCTGTACCATCTTCTGTTGTAACATAATCTGCGCAAGTAATGAAGAAAGCTTTTTTATCCACTTGAACATAAGGCATAAGCTGCTCATATTCCATGAACTCCATATCTTTACCTTTCATTTCAGCCAATACTTCATATTCTTCTTTTATTATCTTATCAACTAGTGGCTTAGAAATATAATATACTTCGCCCTTTTCTTCTTCTGTTCCCTTAGTTTTAATTTTTAAATAATCCACCTCTGGATGCACTGTTAATGCAACATTTGATAATAATGTCCAAGGAGTTGTTGTCCAAGCTAGGAAATATTCATCAGCATCTTTTTTCTTAAACTTAACATAGGCAGTCACTGTTTTAATTTCTTCGTATCCCTGTGCAACTTCATGAGATGCAAGACCAGTTCCACATCTAGGACAGTATGGAAGAATTTTATGTCCTTCATACATGTATCCCTCTTTATTGAATTTATCTAGTATCCACCAAACTGATTCAATGTAGTTATTATCAAGGGTTATATATGGATTATCAAGGTCAATTAAATAAGCCATACGTTCAGTCATCTGACGCCACTGACTTTCATAAGTGAAAACTGATTCTCTACATTTTTTATTAAATTCTGCAATTCCATAATTTTCTATGTCTTGTTTGTCTTTTAATCCTAGCTGCTTTTCAACTTCGATTTCAACTGGCAAACCATGAGTATCCCAACCTGCTTTTCTTTTAACTTGATATCCTTCCATTGTTTTAAATCTACATACAGAATCTTTCAAAGTTCTTGCTATTACATGGTGAATACCAGGTTTCCCATTAGCGGTAGGTGGTCCCTCATAAAAAATAAATGGCTCGTTTTTACTTCTTGTATCAACACTTTGATGTAATAAATCTATTTGTTTCCAGTATTCAGAAATTTGATGTTCATTATCTTTATAAGCTTCTTTTGATATGTCTTTAAATAGTTTCATCCTTTGTTCCTCCTTATTTTATTTTATATATAATGTAATTAGTTAAAGCACAAACCTAAAACGCAGTCTCATTCTCAAATTTATTTGCTCACTCCGTTCGCATAAATTTGGAATTCGTTGCGGTTGACCTACCGCTATTTTTCAGAAAAAACACTCTGAAAAATAGGGTTATGACATACAAAAGTCCCATGTCAAAAGACATGGGACGAAAATTCCGCGGTACCACCCAAATTACATCTTTGTATAAATAGTACAAAAATGCATCTTTAATATTTAACGCATACTACGTAATTTCTTACTGCTATTTCAGAAATTAAACTCATGGATGATATTCACTGCATTTGGAATTATAATCTCACACCTACTTGATTATTTCTCTTAAATGCCGTATACAGCTACTGTTCCAATCACTGTCATTTAATTATTTTACTTCTGTATTATAATATATTAAATTAAAAACAATGTCAAGTAATAAAATTTTAAATTCTTTTAGGTGTATATTGATTTGTATTTTAGAAACAATATATAACAGAATGTATTAACAACCAATACTTTAAAATAAAAACAAAGAGGTACATATGGAATATCCAAGAAATTCATATTGGCACGAAACAGCCACAATAAATACTAAGAAAAGCACTGATGTAAATGAAAAAAAATATGATGTATTAATAATAGGGGCAGGACTGACTGGTTTAAATACTGCTTACTTATTAAAAGATACAGGGTATAAAATAGGAATAATTGAAGGAACAAATCTAGGTTATGGTGTTTCTGGATATAGTTCTGCTAAAATATCCATTCAACATAATTTAATATATGATTATCTAATAAATAATTTTAGTCTAGAAGAAGCAAAACAATACCTAAAAGCAAATTTAGAAGGACAAAGTTTAATAAAAGAAATAATACGAGAAAACAATATACAATGTGATTACAAAGAACAAACTTCATATGTGTATGCAACAAAAGAAAATGAAATTGATATGCTTAGAAAGGAATTAGAAGCATACAAGAAACTTTCTATTGATGGATTTTATGATGAAACTATAGATATTCCAAATAATGCACTTGGAGCAATTGGAATAAAAAATCAAGGTCAATTTAATCCAATTAAATATTTATATAGTCTTTATAATCTCTTAAAAAATAATTCATCATGTGAAATTTATGAAAATGTTAGAGCATTAAATATCGAGCCTGCAAGCAAAGGAAATTTTGTAAAAACACAGTATGGAAATATCTATGCTAATAACATTATAGTTGCATCTCATTACCCTTTTGATAATGATTTTGGGTTGTATTTTCTTCGTCTTTATCAAGAAAAATCATATGTAATGGCTGTAAAAACAAATAGCAATCAATTTGATGGAATGTATATAAATGTTAATGATCCAATATACTCAATGAGATATCAATTTTCTGATAAAGAAAATTTATTGATTTTAGCCGGTGGTAACCACAAAGTAGGAATAAAAGATAATGAAGAAGATTCATATAATGATCTTGAAAATTTCTTAAAGCAAAATTTTAGAAATTATGAAATTAAATCTAGGTGGTCAACTCAAGATTGTATGACTTATGACAAAATACCTTACATAGGAAAATACTCTGATAATATTGAAACTATTTATGTTGCTACTGGTTATAACAAATGGGGAATAACTCATTCTGCTGCTTCTGCTATAATAATTAGAAATAAAATATTAAAAATACAAGATGATTTCTCAGAAATTTATAATCCATCGCGAATTACTCCAGTATTATCTTCAAAAGAATTTTTTTCAAATAGTAAAGATATTGCTTCCGGTTTTATAAAAAGGATTATACCTGCTTCAGACAACATTTTTAATGTTAAATCTGGCGAGGGCAAAATAGTAAATTATGACGGAAGAAAAGTTGGTGTATATAAAGATGAGTCAGGTGATTATTTCTGCATAAACCCAGTTTGCACTCACCTAAAGTGTTCTCTTTCTTTCAATGAAGCAGAAAAAACATGGGATTGCCAATGCCATGGTTCAAGGTTTGATATACGAGGTAAAATTTTAGAAGGCCCAGCAGTTCGTTCCCTTAATAAAATAAAAATCAAAAAAACAGAAACAAACTAATTTAAATATATTTAATAAATTTCAGTAAATATTAAACCGACTCCCAAAAGTTTAACAAAAAGTTCAACTGATGGGAGGTCGGCTTTTAAATGGCAAAATATATTTATAAATTTAATTTTTCAGTAATTTTGCATAATATATTTTTTCTATCTCTGTAGCAGATATAGGTTTACTAAACAAATGCCCTTGTATGAAATTACATCCAACAGTTTTTAATCTAACATACTGTTCCATTCTTTCGATTCCTTCTGCAGTTACCTCAAGATTCAAACTATGTGCAAGGTTTATTAAATTATAAATAACATTCACATTATTAAGTTCTAAAAATTTATCACACAAAGATTTATCAAGCTTAATTTTATTTACTGGAATATAAGTTAAGTAACTCAAAGATGAAAAACCTGTTCCAAAATCATCTAACGAAATTTTAATTCCTATACTTTTTAATTTGTTTAAAAATACCAATGATTCTTCTGTTTTTTCAAATAATATACTTTCTGTTATTTCAACCTCTATGTATTTAGCCTCTATATTATTATTATTTAAGGTCTCATTTAAAAACTCTATATAATCAGTATCTCTCAACTGTTTGCTAGAAAAATTTATTGAAATAGGTTTCAATTCAAAGCCTTTATTCCTCCAAATTACTAACTGGTCAATAGCCTCTTTTGTTACCCACCTACCTATATCAAGTATTAAATTGTTTTCTTCTGCAATATTAATAAATGTACTCGGACTAATTTCATAATTTTTAAGTCTAATAAGTGCTTCAAAACCAATTACTTTAGATGTCTCAACATCCACTTGTGGTTGGTAAAGCAATGTGAAACCGTCATGTTTCATGGCATCGCGTAAAATAAACTCTATTTCTGATTTTCTTGTTAATTCATCCTTCATATCGTTACTAAATATTTTACTACTATTTTTACCTGAGCACTTTGCTTTGTACATTGCTGTATCAGCATTTGCAATCAGTTGATGAATATCATCGCTATCATATGGAAATCTGGTTATTCCGATGCTAAATTGTATATGGTTTTCAACATTGTCTATTTTGAATGAATCTTTAAACAAATTAGTAATCTTATCTACATATTCGATTATATTATTAACTCCCACTATATTAGATATTAATATTAAAAATTCATCTCCACCAAATCTTGAGACAAATAAATGTTCATTTACTATACTACTCAATCTAAGTGAAATTTCTTTTAAAACTTCATCTCCATATACATGACCTAATGTATCATTTATACTCTTGAAATTATCAATGTCTAGCAATAAAACTGCACCAAAATTTTCATTACTTAACTCTTCTTTTAATTTATTTACAAATTGCATTCTATTAGGAAGATTAGTCAAATAATCATGATGAGCAAGATATTCTATCTTCTCTTCTTGTTCCTTCATTTGAGTAATATCCAAAATAATTCCATGAATTACCCTTGAATCTTGGTTAGTACCCGAATAACCTCTACCTATTAGCAAAACCCATCTTTTTGAACCATCACAAATTTTAATTTGTACCTGAAGGTTTATTTCACTTTTAGTTCCATTTTTATAATCCTTATATTGATCTAGTAGTAGCTTTCTATCATCTATATTCAAAGCCCTGTCCAATAGCTTAGTTATATCCTTTAATTCAAGTTCCGTTATATTCATGATATTAATAAAATTCTTCGAGATATATACCTCATTACTATTCAAATTTATATCCCAAACTGCGCTATTTGTACTTTCAATCGCAAGTTCATATCTTTCATTTAATTTTCTGATTTCACCTATATTTTCTTGAATTGTATCATATTGAGCCCTTAACTCTTCCTCAGATACCGCAAGTTCCTCATAGGTCTCACTTAATTTTGTATTACTATCAATCAAAGCCTTCTCTATGGATCTACGTTTTATATTATCAATTATAAATATAGTTAAAACAATAATTAGAAATGAAATAATTACTAATAAGTTTAAAAAAGCTTCCTTGTCTTGTTCAAATAGGCTCACTTTTTTATTAATGAAAATTGTATCTGTCGGAATTAATTTTTCATCTATATTATATTTTTTTATAATATTATAATCGAAAAAATATATATGTGGAGTGTCATAAACCATATCAATAGATCCAATACTCTCTCCATTTAAAATACGCAATACCATGTTTGCAGCCATTTCACCCATTTTCTTATAAGAAACTAATTTACCTCCTAAAAGTCCTTGTCCAATTCCTCCAATAGATGCTCTGTAAATAGGAATATCTGTATGCTCTCTAAGTATATCAACAGCCTCATCTATAGTAATAGATTGTCCTGTTTTATCATTAAACATAGTTAAATATAACAAAATTGTATCTTTGTCAATATTCTCCAATATTCCTTCTAGTTCTTTAAATGTATAATTTGAAGTATTAATATCGTCAAATTCCAGCTGCTTATAAACGTTCTCACAACTATAAAATTGTTTCTTATCTCCTACTCCAGTCAAAGAATTGTCCACAATTGCAACAACACGTTTTGCCTCCTTATTAAACTTCATCGCAATTTCTATATTTTCACTTAGTGATGTTTCTTCTATAATTCCAGTCATATTCTTATGTTCATTTGCATACTCAGCCCTACTTATATCATTTATACCCAAAAACACAACTGGTATATTCTTAAATAAACTATCTTTATAATCCATAGCAAACTGCAAAGCACTATCATCACCAACTATAACCGCATCATAGGGTTTTAAACTGTTCATTTTATATTTAATAGACTTATAAAAGTTTAATATGTTTTCACTAGTGTCAAATCTTTTAGTATCCATATACTCAATATCCAAATTAATTTGATTTAATTTAAAAATTGATTGAATACCTTCAATTTGGTCTGGTACCGAAATAAAGTTATGATCATAAGAACTTATAAACAAAACATTATTATTGGTTTTCGCACCATAAGTACTATTTATAGATGATATAATAATTAATACAATTAAAAATATAGTAATGTTAACCTTTGCTTTCTCCATTCTTATCATGGTAAGTCCCTCCACCCCACAAATAATAAAATACATATCATCTCTTATAAATTTTTTTATTATTTATAAAGTTATTAAGTTTTTTCTTCCTAAGACTTATTACTAAGATGCATAATATAATAATAACATAAAATCTGGCAAATGATAATATCGAATCAGTAATTATATACCCAATTATTACATAATATAACAATAAATTCATACATAGTTTTTTTCAATTATAATAGGAGACATTCCAGCAATGTCTCCTTTAACTTAAATTATCACTAAGATATTATACATTTCTTATTATTTTTGGTTTCTTACAAATTCGCCTATTTTTTTATCTTGCATTGAAATATGTTTTACCAACCAATCAAGTATCATTTGATTAGCATTAATAATAACACTAATATTCGCTCCTGATGCTTCATATTCTTTTCTTAAATCAGCTAATTTAGTAATAAATCCAGTATGTAGTTGTTTTTGAATGTTATACTCTGGGTATTTAATACTCAACATGTATTTTTCTTCATCACTAAAATGAGTTTTTGTATACTCGTCCAAAAAATCAAACATTTTAACAATGTAATCCTTTGACTTGCCTTGTTTCCCTGCTTCAAACAATTGATTTGCCTTTTCAAACCATGTTTTATGTTGTTTATCAATAAGTTCAACACCAACTGCTAAATTCTGTGTCCATTCTAAAGCCATTTTATTAAATCTCCTTTTATTATAGTATATTCAATATATACCACTAAAACATTGATTCAAACAAATTTTATTATATATACATTTATCTATTTTATTGTTAATTTAAATTCCATAAATCTTATAAACATCCTCTGTGTAAATACCTTCTTCATTATATATATACAACGGTGAATCAAACTTTAATTCAGGGTTTCCATTTTTAGAAGCACGTATTAATACCATATTAGGCTTTTCTCCAGATCTAGGATGAACAAATCTAATTTGTTTTGGTTCTAATTTATATTGTCTTAGCAAGCAAATAATATCAACTAATCGGTCTGGTCGATGAACCATATAAAACCTACCGTATTGCTTTAACAATAATGATGCTGTACTTATAACATCCTCTAATGTGCACTTTATTTCATGCCTAGAAATAGCTTTTTGATCAGTTGGATTGACTAACCCGCTATTATTTAACTTGTATGGAGGATTAGATATTACAGCATCATAATAATTTTTATCAAGATGTCTAGTCGCATCCTTTAAATCTATGTTTAAAATTTCTATTTTATCTTGCAAGTTATTTAATTCAACACTCCTAGTTGCCATTTCAGCAACTTCTTCTTGTATTTCAATTCCAACTGCTTTTTTAATTTTTCTTTTACCACTTAGGAGTATTGGTATAATTCCTGTTCCAGTTCCTAAATCAACAATGTTTGAATTATTTTTTACATCACAATAATTAGTCAACAAAACGGCATCCATTCCAAAACAAAACCACTTCTTATTTTGAATTATTTTTAAATTATTACACTGTAAGTCTTCTATTTTTTCATTTTCTTTTAATAGTATTTCTTTCAATTCTTATATCCTCTCCAACTAAACACAATTGTTTAAATAACAAATGAACTTTTAATTAACTTTTTTGTATATTCTTCCTTAGGATTTAATAATATTTGCTTAGCTTCTCCCATTTCAACTACACTTCCCATATTCATCACCATTATTTCATCAGCCATATAGTTAACTACCCCAATATCATGAGAAATAAATATATATGAAATATTATACTCACTTTGCAAGTCCTTTAGCAAATTCAATATTTGAGCTTGTATTGAAACATCAAGTGCTGAAACTGGTTCGTCGCATATTATAACATGAGGTTTAACAATGAGCGCCCTTGCTATTGCTGCCCTTTGACATTGCCCTCCACTCATTTCAGAAGGATACTTATTTTTAAACAATTTATCCAGTCCAACTTTTTCTAATATCTCATCTACCATTTTTTCAGCATCTTTAGTGCTATGTGCATAGTTTAAAGTAAATAAAGGTTCTGAAATTATCTCCCCGATTTTATAATTTGGATCCATAGACCCTTTAGGATCTTGAAATATAAATTGAACATTTTTCCTATACTTTTTATACTCAGCATATGGGAGTTCTTCAATATTTCTTCCTCTATAACAAACCTTACCATAAGTAGGTTTAATTAATCCACCAATAATTTCACCTGTTGTTGATTTACCGCTGCCTGACTCTCCAACAATACCAATAGTTTTACCCTCTATAACTTGAAAACTAGTATTTTTTACTGCAACCACTTTGTCTAATGTCTTACCAGTTATGAAATGCTTTTTTACAATAAATTCTTTTCTAATGTTTATCGCTGAAAGTATTGAATTTTCATTTTGATTATTCATATTATCCTCTTTCGCAAATGCAAAATTATTTTAGATTGCATTTGTAATAATGGTTATTTTCAATATTGTTCTCTAATACTTTTTCCGAGCATATATCCATTACTTTTGGACATCTTCCTCTAAAGATACAACCTTTATTTCCTCTTCCTGTTTCTTGTACAAATCCAGGAATCTCAGATAGACGCTCATTTTTTTTCATATTAAATGTAGGAATTATTTTAATCAACAACTGTGTGTATGGATGTTTTGGATTTTGAAATATATCATTGGAATACCCAGATTCTACAATTTGCCCTGCATACATTACCGCGATTTTATTACTATAATGCTTAACCAATGCTAAATCATGAGAAATTAGTATAATTGATATTCCCAATTCCTCATTAATTGTTTTGAATAAATCTATAACCTGTCTTTGAATTGTACTATCTAGAGCAGTCGTAGGTTCATCAGCAATTATAAGCTGTGGATCATTCATCAAAGCCATAGCGATATTCACCCTTTGACGCATTCCTCCACTTAATTGCCAAGGATAATATTTTAAAATATCATCAGGATTGTCAAATCCTACTTTACTTAGAAGTACTGATGCTTTTTCTAAGGCCTCTTTCTTGCTTTTATTCATGTGATAAATATACCCATCTCCTATTTGATTCTTAATTTTTATCATAGGATGAAGAAAAAAGATAGTATTCTGTGGTATAAATCCAACATTTTTTCCTATTAACTCTCTCTTTTCTTTTTTAGTCATATCTCCAATGTTTTTTCCAATGGTTTCTAATAAATCGGCCTTATAATCCAAGTTTTCTGGCAATAAGTTAATTATTGATTTTGCCGTAAGAGTTTTACCAGATCCAGATTCACCTACTAGTCCAAATATTTCTCCCTTTTCTATACTCAAAGAAACTCCATTAACTAATATATTGTTTTTATTGTCATTTATCGTCAAATTATTTATTTTCACTATTTTATCCATTAGTTTTCAGACCTCCTATTAAGCAGGAAATCATTTAATCCATCTCCAATGAGATTAAATCCAAGAACAGTTATTATTATAGCGATACCTGGTGCAACTGCTAAATAAGAATATTGTAAAAAAAATTGCCTAGCTTCACTTAACATTAAGCCCCAACTTGCATTAGGTGGTTGTATCCCCAGACCAAGAAATGATAGAGAGGTTTCTATCATAACAGCGGAACCAACAGCAGAACTAAATTGTGTAACTAACTTGGGAAGCATAGCTGGAATAAAATGCTTAATAAATATTTGTATATTAGTACTCCCATAACTCTTAGCTGCTTTTATATATAATAGGCTTTCAGTATCTAGCATCATTGAATTAACAAGCCTTGAAAATGTCGGTATCATAAAAATGCTAATTGCAATTATCGAGCCTACTATCCCCCTACCAACAACCGTTACAATCATTAAAGCAAGTAGAATGCCTGGAAATGCCATTAACCCATCTATAATCCTCATAATTGTAGAGCCAACTACTTTCTTGAATTGAGCAGATATTGCACCCAAAGTTATTCCAACTAACGCTCCAATAATTACTGAGCTCATACTTACTATCAATACAGCTCTTGACCCAACCATTATTCTACTTAGTATATCTCGTCCAAAATTGTCCGTGCCTAATGGATGTTCATGAACTGAATTAGGTTTAATAAACCTTTCTGATATATTCATTTCATTTGGAGCATATGGAATATAAATAAATGATAGTATGCATACAAACAAAACACATAAAACAAGTATTATTCCTATTAACAAACTATAATTTCTATATAAAACATTTTTCTTTTTTAACATTATTTATTCCCCACGTTCAAATGTTTTTATTCTTGGATTCATAAATACAATTAGAATATCAACAACTAATGTTATTAATATAACAAAAGTAGTAATAAACATTACAAGTCCTTGTAAAAGAACTATGTCTCGATGTTCAACTGCTGTTAATACTAGTCTTCCTAGACCAGGAAGTGCAAACACAGTCTCAACAACGGTTGTACCACCTACAAGCTTGGCAAATTGCATACCAATAATCGTTAAAGGGGCAACCATTGCACCTCTTAGAGCATATTTAAAATATATTGAAACTATATTTAGCCCTTTAACTTTAGCCATTTCCATATAATCTTGACTTATTGATTCCTGCATAGAGCTTCTGACTATTCTAAGTAATAGTCCAAATTCCCCTATAGCCAAAACCACAGAAGGTAATGTTATGCTCTTAATAAACCCTATAAAATTATCACTAGCTGATACATAACCTGATATTGGAAACCACTTTAGCTTAAGTCCAAAAAAAACTACAAAAACCATTCCTATCCAAAAGGAAGGAATGGCTGTTCCTAGCTGCATTATACTTCTTGAGAAAAAATCTATAAAACTATCTTTTTTTACAGAGGACAATATACCAAATATAAATGCTACTGTTGTTGCAATAATCATAGAGAATAAAGCGATAGATAGAGTAACAGGCAAGCAATTTAGTATTAACAAAGAAACAGAGTCTCCATATAAGTATGATTCACCCAAATCAAATTTTAAAAAATCAATTAACCAACTTCCATATTGTATATAATATGGCTTATCTAGCCCCATAGAAACATGAAGGTCTTCAACCATGTCCGGAGTAGCTTCAGTTCCAAGTATAAGCTGCGCGGGATCCCCGGGTAGTATCATTAATACCATAAATGTAATTATAGAAACTAAAAATAATACTATGACTGCTCCCTTAATTCTATTTATTAAATAATTAAGCACAAAACCACCCCGTATATATTATTCGAAATATACATCCTTAAAGTCATATATGTCAATAGGGAATATATTCATTCCTTTTACATTATTCTGCATTCCAAGCATTGTATATGGAGTTTGAACATATATTGCTGGAAGTTTATTAGCAAGTACTATCTGAATTTGTTTGTAAATATCTTTTCTTTTATTATCATCTAATTCTTGCAGTGCTTTGTCTAAAAGTTCATCTACCTCACCAGTTTTCAGGCTTATATAATCCTTACTATCAGACTTGTATCTTGATAAAAATGCATATGAATCAAGTCTTCCTGTATGACCCACTACTGTCATATCAAATTTTTTACCGCCGTATACTTCACTTACCCATGTTCCCCACTCAACAAGTTCTATATTAACTCGAATACCAATTTTACTCAACTGATCAGCTATGACTTGGCCAGCATCAACATGTATCTGATAATTCTTAGGTAATGTTAGCTTTATATCAAAACCATTTTCATAACCAGCTTCTTTTAACAATTCTTTAGCCTTTTCAGGATTATATTCTATAACATCATTTGTATCGTAATAATCAGGAGAAGTTGTAGGTAAATGAGAACCTATTTTATCACCGTAGCCAAATGAAGAAGCTTCAATTATCTCATCTTTGTTTATTGCCATAGACATCGCTTGTCTAACCTTCTCGTTAGAAAGTATTGCATTGTCTGTGTTTAATGACATAATCTGAACTGCATTCATAGGTTGAGCAAGAATACTATAATCTGTACTATCCTTAAGAGTTTCTACTTGGTCTCCAGTCAATGGAATTATATCCAAATCCCCAACCTGTAATCCAGCCATAAGAGATGTTGCATCAGGTATTAACTCAAGTTTTACAGTTTCAAGTTTTGGCTTAACTCCATAATAATTTTCATTTCTTTCTAAAATTATATGTTGCTGAGGAACCCATTCTTTTAATTGAAATGCTCCCGTTCCTACAGGTTTAGTTTTTAAATTAGCAATTTCCTCTTCAGGAACAATTGCAGTCCATGGATATGCAAAGCTTTTTAATAGCTCAACATCTAATTTTTCTGTAACAAATTTTACATTAAAATCATCAATAACTTCAATCTCTTTAATATTAGCATAATCTCTAGCTTTAGGACTTTCTTCATCTTTTAATCTATTAAAAGTAAATTCTACATCTGGAGATTTCAATTGTCTACCATTTTGAAAGAATACATCTTCTCTTAATTTAAATGTAATTTCCATCCCATCTTCTGAAATATCCCATTTTTCAGCAAGTCTAGGTACTATTTCCCAGTTTGATGTAACTCCAATAAGTGTATCGTATATATTGTTCGTCACAACAAAAGTTGATGCCGCAGCAGTCCTTTGCGGATCAAGCCCTTCAGGGTCGGTTTGATATCCCATAGTCAATTCAGTTTTTCCATTTGAAATTTCGGTTGGATTAGTTGGCTGTTCGCCATTAGTTGAGCCATTAGAACAGGCAGATAGACTTAATAGCATGACAAATGCTGTTAACATAATTAAGAATTTTTTCATTTTAGTTTTTTCCTTTCAGTTAATAAAATTTTTTTTAAATACCTTTTACTGAATATAGATAATAGTATATAACATTTTCAAGCATTTATAATCAAATCGACTGTCTTTTTTATTTCAACAATGTATCTGTAATAACTTTTGAAAATAATATTATTATCTAAATTAAATATAAACCCAACTATGTTTATCATAATTTTGTTGCAATGTCAATAGATATAAACAAAAAAAATAAATTAATTAAATTACTTAATTTTATCTATGCGGTTGCATATTAGTGTTATTTGCTTTATAATATTGATGTATTTCATATATTTTATTACATAAAGTTTGTTTAACTAATTTTAATGTAGTATATATAACAATATAAGTTTAATATTTATTTAAGGAGTTAATAAATGATCAAAAGCTTTATAAGTTATTATAAACCAGTCAAAAAAATATTTTTTATTGACATGTTATGCGCGTTATCTGTATCTATATGTGATTTGTTTTATCCGATGATAACAAGAAATATAATTAATGATTATGTTCCTAATCAGAATCTTAAATTATTAATTACTTGGTTGTCTGTACTAGGAATAATTTACATAGTAAAACTTGGACTAAACTTCTACATATCTTACTATGGTCACATAATGGGAGTTACAATGCAGGCAAATATGAGAAGTGATGTATTTGAGCATCTACAAGATTTACCTTTTGTTTTTTTTGATGAAAATAAAACAGGAACTCTTATGTCAAGAATAATAAATGATTTAATGGAAGTTTCAGAACTAGCACATCACGGTCCAGAAGATTTATTTGTTTCAATTGTTATGATTGTTGGTTCCTTTATTATGTTAAGCTCAATTAATTTACCACTTTCACTCATTGTTTTTTCTGTCATACCTTTCCTAGTTTTTTTTGCTATGAAACAAAGAATAAGAATGTCAGATGCTTTTATGGAAACTAGGGTTACAATAGGTGAAGTAAATGCAAGTCTTGAAAATAGTATATCTGGAATAAGGGTATCTAAAGCTTTTAGTAATAAAGAGAATGAAATAGAAAAATTCGAAAAAAATAATAACGCATTTCAAATTGCTCGTAAAAAAGCATATAAAGTAATGGCATTATTCTTTTCTGGCACATCATTTATTATGGACTTTTTAAATATAGTAGTTTTAAGTGCTGGTGGAATCTTTTTCTTCAAGGGAATAATAAATTTCGGAGATTTTGCTGCATTTTTATTGTACATAAGCATGTTTTTAAATCCCGTAAAAAAACTTACAAACTTTATAGAGCAATATCAGTCAGGTATAACAGGCTTTCGTAGATTCACAGAACTAATGAATGCAGAATTAGAAACCGATGATCAAAATGCCAGAGATATATCAACAGTTCAAGGTGACATCAAATTTGATAATGTAACCTTCTCATATGATAACCACAAACAAGTATTAAAAAATGTAAACTTTAATATAGAAAAAGGTAAAACCATAGCTTTTGTTGGTCCTTCTGGCGGAGGTAAAACTACACTTTGTCACTTAATACCTCGTTTCTATGAAGTTGAAGATGGAAATATTTTCATTGATAACATAAACATAAAAAACTTCACAAGAAAGTCGCTTAGAAAAAACATTGGAATCGTTCAACAAGACGTATTTTTATTTACTGGTACTATTTATGATAATATATTGTGTGGAAAAATAGATGCCACAAAGGAAGAAGTTATATCAGCTGCTAAAAAAGCAAATATTCACGATTTTATTATGACTATGCCAAAGGGATATGATACTTATGTAGGAGAAAGAGGAATTATGTTGTCAGGAGGACAAAAACAAAGAATATCTATTGCGAGAGTATTTCTCAAGAATCCTCCTATACTAATATTAGACGAAGCAACATCTGCACTAGATAATGCTACAGAATTATTAATTCAGCAATCACTAGAAGAACTTTGCAAAGGAAGAACAACAGTTGTAGTAGCACATAGATTATCTACAATAAAAAATGCTGATGAAATAGTTGTAATTACATCAAGTGGTATACATGAAAGAGGTAGCCATAATCAGTTAGTTGAGTATAATGGTATTTATGCAGATCTATACAACTCACAATTTAGAAATATGGCGTAAGATAAGTTGGAGGTTAATTTTGAAAATTACTATTATAGGTCATTGGGGAGGATTTCCAAAAGTCGGAGAAGCAACTTCAGGCTATTTAATTGAACATGACAGTTTTAAGTTACTATTAGACTGTGGCAGTGGTGTCGTAAGTTCTTTACAAAGGGTAGCAAATATATCGGAAATTGATGCCGTTTTGATTTCTCATTATCATTATGATCATTTTTGTGACATTGGACCATTACAATATGCTAGATTAATAAAAACACAACTTGGTGAAATTGAAAAAACACTTCCTATTTATGCTCCTAGTAATAGTATGTACTTTGATACTCTGTCTCTTGAAAATTATACAGAAGGATATAAATATGACGAATCTCATATTTTAAATATAGGACCATTTAATATCACTTTTATTAAAAACATTCACCCTATTGAAAGCTTTAGTGTTAAAATTCAATGCGAAAATACAATATTTTCGTATACATCTGATACATCTTATTTTGAAGGACTAAATGATTTTTTCACAGGTTCAGATATATTATTATGTGAATGTAGCTTTTATGCGACTATGGATGGTACAAATGCAGGTCATTTAAACAGTGCTCAAGCAGGAATGATAGCAGAAAAATCAAACGTTAAAAAACTAGTTTTGACGCACCTTCCTCATTTTGGAGAAAAAGATAGATTAATAACAGAAGCAAATGAATTTTTCAATGGTGAAATAGTACTAGCTGAATATTTATTAGAATTAAACATATAAAAAATGGTCGTAATTTTATAAAAATTACGACCATTGTAATTTAAAACTTATTTACAACTAATATTTTGTTATTACATATATATAATGTCTCCAAACATTAACCCATTGATCTAATTTATAGTCTTTTCTAACTTCTTCATCACTATTTGCTGCAGGATCATTTACAACTATATACTCTACACCATCAACCATCTTAAAGCCAACTACGACCATTAAGTGACCACTTGGAAAAGCTGATATAGCGCCATCTAAAGCTTCCTTTTCTTTTGACACAACGGAAGCTACAATAGGTATTCCTCTTGCTATAAAATTCTTAACAGTATTTATTGATGTACACTTCTTTGTATATGCTCTCATACCTTGTTCACCTGCATAGGCAGAATTTTGAGGCCAATTACCATATAACTCGCTACCCGTGTCAAATGTCCCACTCGCAACATCATTTAGTTCAACTAGAATTCCATAATATTTTAAAACCATAGTTACTGATGTTGGACTACATATAGAATGTGAATCCTTATGACCACTTGCAATTTGAGATATCATAGGAACATTATCTATTATTTTAAGATAATCACCTACAACCTCCTCTTTTTCATCAGAATCTGTAGTAAATGCTATTAATCTTACTTTAGGTTCATTACCCCTAAACACAACTTTTATTTGAACTGCATCAGCAAATTTATCATTAGAAACAAAAATCCTATCTACAGTTACTTTAACTAAATCATCACTTTGATTTTCTGTAATTCCTCTATTATTACCATCAGTTGACCAAATACCATAGCTTATATAACCCGTCCAGTTTTCACCTATTTTAATTCTTATTAAAAGTTCTATTGAACTATCACTAGTAGTTTTAGAATTCCAAGATGGTGAAATTTGCGTAAATCTAGGTACTTCAATTACAGGTGTAACTAAAAAACCTTCAGTACAATTCTTTGTTAATTTTAAATATTCACCATTCATAATTAGGTTTTCAATTTCATTTTCGTACAAATCTTTACCTTCGCAAAACCAATCCATAGGAACCTCCAATATTGTCTTATGCTTATTATAACCCTCTTTTATAAAACTTATAGCTAATAACAGATACTATACCATATATAATAACTACACCTATGTCGAACATTAAGATATTTGTAATTTTTATTTCAACATTATAGCATAAAATTGCAATTGTTATTAAAAGAATTTGAGTAATTACATTAGCTAATAAACACGCTTTATCCTTTAATAACTTATCTGATTGGTTTTTATTTTTCATGTTTGTAGTATCATTATAACCCTTTAATAATATCCGTTTACTTAAATCACTTAAACTAGTTCCATGCATTAATAAGCTAAATAATATTACTGAAATTTGTATCGACAACTCATCACTGCCATATAATAATGAACAACCCTCAACGAATAAAAAAACACCTGCCAATAGTAAAGCATAACTCCACCATGGCTTTTTCATCATTGCCCTTACCTTCATTTTATTCATAAAAAGACCTCTTCGCTTCTAGTTATTTTATTTCTATGATAACATAAAATGTCATTATTTTCAATCATTGAGATAAATAAATATTGCCTTGATTATATATGCCCTAGATATTATAATATATAGGATTCATAAAATAAGTACTAAATAATCTAATTAGATAAAATTTTATATTAATAGATGGGATGTGATAATTTGATAGCCATTAAAGGTAGAAGAAGATGCTCAAAATGCGGGAAAAGATATAATTATTATTATTCAAAAAAGCAAAATGAAACTGAACAAATAAAATATAAAGGCAAAGAAGAAAATGCAAGTTTAGCCACTAATGTAAAAATTTTGTCAATGTACAGCTACGAGGTTACTGTTAATTGCCCAGAATGTGGAGAGGAAGAAAAATTCATTTATACTGACTAATTAAAGGGAAATTTCATTCAGATGAAATTTCCCTTTAGTATCACTGCAACAATATATTAAAGTAATACATTGTCGTCATCAAATTCCTTATTTTTACTTTTATTAAATTTATTTATCAAATCTTGAACCGACATATTACTTCTTTCATCTTTACTCAAATCTATAGCAATGCTCCCTGAATCCATCATTATAGTTCTGCTTCCTAATGCTAGTGCTGATGATATATTATGAGTAATCATGAGAGTGGTAATATTATTATCATGGACAATTTTATTAGTAAGGTCCAATACATTTTTAGCACTTGAAGGATCTAGTGCAGCGGTATGCTCATCTAGTAACAGTAACTTAGGTTTAACTAAAGTTGCCATAGTTAGCGTAATAGCCTGTCTTTGTCCACCAGATAGCAACCCGATTTTGGTATTCATTCTATTCTCTAATCCGAGGTCTAGTTCTGCTAAATGTTCTCTTATAATCATTAAATCCTTTTTAGATGGACATTTCATGATATTCTTTTTTGCACTTCTCATATATGCTATTACTAGGTTTTCACCAACAGTCATACTTGGAGCAGTACCTTTCATAGGATCTTGAAAAATCCTACCTATGAAAGATGCTCTTATATGTTCTGGCATATATGTTATATCCTCACCGTAAAGTTCTATTCTACCTGAATCACAAAGCATGGACCCAGATATTACATTAAAAAGGGTTGATTTACCTGCACCATTACCACCAATTATTGTAACAAATTCTCCCTCCGCTACATTCATACTTAAATTATCTAGTCCCTTGTGTTCATCAGGTGTATTTTTATTAAAAGTTTTATTTATTGAATTTATTTTTAGCATCATGATATACCTCTTCTCATTTTATTAACTTCCATATTTTTTTTAATATTTGGAAATGAAAGAGCTACAATAACTACTAATGCAGATATTAATTTTAAATATGATGGAGGAAAATTAGTAGTTAAAATCAGTGCAATTATTAATCTATAAATTACAGAACCTAATATAACTGATAAAAGGCCGAGGGTTATATTTTTATTTTTGATTAAAACACTACCAATAATTATTGATGCAAAACTAATTACTACCATTCCCGAGCCCATGTTGATATCAGCTGATTGCTGCATCTGAGATACCAATGCGCCAGATAATGCAACAATAGCATTCGAGATAGCAAATCCAACTATTTTCACAGCATCTGTATCAATAGAAGAAGCCCTACACATATCTTCATTATCCCCAGTTGCTCTAATAGATAGTCCTAGCTGTGTTCTAAAAAACCAACTCAGTATAGCAAATACTAACGATATAATAAACAGCAAAGTAACTACTTTGTAAAATTTACCGCCGATTAAATTTTCAAATAATGAAAAAATATTTGTTTTGTTTAACAATGGTATATTTGCCTTGCCACTCATAACCATTAAATTCACAGAATATAATCCTGTCATAGTCAATATACCTGATAATATAGGCTGAATACCTAGCTTTGTCTGCAATAATGCTGTTACAATACCAGCCAATGCTCCAGATATAATAGCCAATATTATACCTGTATATGGCATACCGTTGTAAACGAAAACAGCAGACACTGCCGCTCCAAGCACAAAACTACCATCTACAGTTAAGTCAGCAATATTTAATATTCTAAATGATATAAATGATCCAAATGCTAGCAATGAATATACTAAACCTAATTCAATTGCGCCAATCAATGAAACTAAACTCAATTTTTTTCCTCCATATTCTAAGTTATTACATAAGTTACTCTATTATTTGAAAGTCTTTTAATGACTCCTCAGGTATTTCAACTCCTATTTTCTTTGCAGTTGTAGTATTAATTATTTTTGTATACTGATTTAATACTTCAACAGGATTATCTGATATTTTTTCTCCATCGATGATTCTTTTTATCATAGAAGCTACTTGTCTACCCAAAATTTTATAATCAACTCCAACCGTTGAAAATCCACCATCTGCAACCATCGAATCTGCTCCTACATACACCGGAATTTTTGCCTTGATTGCTTCTGCTGAAAGCACAGGCATTGCTGATGCTACAGTGTTATCTGTAGGTGTAAATATTGCGTCCACTTTACTAACTAATGATTGTGATGCTTGTAATAAATCACCTGAATTTGTAATAGTTGCTTCAGTGTATTTTAAACCTCTTGTATCGCAGTATTCTTTAGCTTTTTCTATGGCTGCTACTGAGTTAACCTCCCCACTATTATAAACAAAACCAAAAGTCTTTATATCTGGTGTAAGTTTAAGTGCAAAATCTAATATCTCGCCTACACCTATAGCATCTGACACCCCTGTTATATTCCCTTCTGTTTTATCTAGCTGTTCAACCAAACCTGCTTCAACCGGGTAGCTAACTGCTGCAAACACTATTGGAATATCTTTTGTCGCTGCTGCTGCACTTTGTGCGGCCCCTGTAGCTATAGGAACTATTATATCCATATCATCTCCGACAAACTGTGATATGATTGTATTTATATTCGAAGCATCTCCTTGACCATCTTTATATGTTATTTCAACTTTATCTTTTAATCCTAGTTCTTCTAAACCTAATATGATATACTCTCTAATTTCATTCAATGAAGGATGCTCAACTGGTTGAACAATACCTATTTTAATCTTCTCGTTATCATCAAGTTTTTGTTCTACATTTTCAGGTGGTATACTCATTTCACCACTATTTTTAGAATTTTCAGCATTTGTAGCACAACCTGTTAAAGCTGATACAAACAACAATATAGTTATAATTAATGAAATAATCTTTTTCATAAAAATTCTCCTCATCATTTAATTTTAAAATCTATACACTTATTCTATAATTTGAAAATCTTTTAAAGTTTCCTCATCAAGATTTATACCCAAAGCCTTGGCAGTATTAATATTAATCATATTAGAATATTGATTAATAATTTCAACAGGATTATCTTTTATAGTTTCACCCTCCAAAATTCTCTTAGCCATTGCTGCAACTTGTCTTCCCAAAACTTTATAGTCAATTCCAACAGTTGCAAATCCACCATCCTTTACCATTGAATCTGCCCCAACATATACTGGTATACCTGCTTTAATCGCCTCTGATGACAGCAATGACATTGCTGATGCCACGGTGTTATCATTTGGTGTAAATATAGCATCAACTTTCCCCACTAATGATTGAGTTGCTTGTAAAAGTTCGCTAGAATTCGTTATAGTTGCTTCCACATATTTGTATCCTTTTTCATCACAATATGCTTTAGCTCTATCAATACCTGCTACAGCATTTACTTCACCTAAATTATATATAAACCCATATGTTTTTATATTTGGAGTTAACTTTTGAGAAAGTTCAAATATATCTTCTATAGCTATTGCATTCGATACACCCGTAATATTTTTATCTGTTACATTCATATCAGTTACCAACCCTGCTTTTACTGGATAACTAACTGCTGCAAATACTATTTGTATATCACTAGTAGCCGCCGCTGCAGACTGTGCAGCAGTTGTCGCTATTGGAATTATCATATCAACATTTTCTCCAACATACTGATTAACTATTGTATTAATATTTGCTGGGTCACCTTGTGCATCTTTATAAATTATTTCTACTTTATCTTTCATTCCTTGTTCTTCTAATCCTATTATTGTATATTCTCTAATTTCATCCAAAGATGGGTGATTCATAGTTTGAACTATACCAATTTTTGCTTTTTCGTTATTTTCTGTAGATGGTACTTGAGAAACTTCACCTTCTGATTTTGATCCACATCCTGAAGCTAACAACATTGTTATTAAAGTTAAACTTGCAATTATTTTTTTCATTTTATTCTCCTTTTATTTTCAAATGAATTATAATTACAAAAACAAAAAACCTGTCCTATAAAAGGACAGGTTATAAATTCCTGCGGTACCACCTTAATTGATTGAACTAAATCAATCCTCTTAACAAAAATGCTAACACATTTTCTGCCTTGTAACGTAAGCACACGTTTCAGATACTCGGTTTAACCCTTTCACCTCACCCTCAGCGATCCATTTGCCATACTGCGTTCTGCAAGGCTCTCATCTTCCCTTGCTCTCTGTAAGTGCACATATTGGTTTAATCTTCGCTTCAACAGTTTTGTTTTTGTATTATTGAAAATTATACTAACACTATATTTTTACGTTGTCAAGATATTTTTTATTCATTACATAATTAAGCAGTACTTCTTTATTGTTTTCCAATTCATCATCTATTACTAAATCTAATAGTTCATTTAATAAATTGCCAATATCCTTACCCTTTGGTATTCCCAACTCGATTAAATCAGTACCATTAACTGCTAAACCTTTTAAACTATAACATTGATTTTTTTCTAATATATCATTGAAAGCAGACTCAATTTGTTTAATATCATGTAACTTTTCATCTTTCGAATTACCCTGTGATTGTATATACGCTTTTTTTATTAACAATAGTTTCGTAAAAATCTCTTTTCCCATTTTATTTAACCACCTCTTAATATCCTTTGAGGTTGGCTGTATTTTTGCATTATTATATAAAACTAAATTTTTAACAATTTCTATTTTTTCTTTATCATATTTAAGATTTTTCATAATATTAAAAGTCATTTCTGAACTTTTTTTAGCATAATCTTCATTAAAAGAGCAACCGTCTCCTTCATTAGCATAATACTGAGTTATGCCAATAAACATAGTTGCAAGTCTCAAATATATATTATTTGTGACATTTGACATAATTTCTAATGTATTTTCCCACAAATCACATTCACTTAATATTTTACTATAATTTATAATACTTTCTATTTCAGGTATAAATACTGATAAAACATCTCCATATTCACTCATTATATTTTTAAAATTATATCCTGTAATTAATTTATTAAGTTCAATTATTATTCTTTCAGAAGAAATATTAGTTAACAACTTTTTGTTTTTATGAATACTAATTGATGTATTGTATTCGATTCCAAACCCTAAAACAGAGGCAAATCTTAAGGCCCTAAGTATTCTAAGTCCATCTTCATTAAATCTTATGTCTGGTTCACCAACACATTTGATTGTTTTTAGCTCTATATCTTTTATTCCTCCATATAAATCAATAAGCCCATCTTCATGATTATAAGCCATAGCATTTATTGTAAAATCTCTACGTTCTAAATCATAAGTAATATCTGCCGTAAATTTTACGTTCTCTGGCCTTCTATTATCTTTATACTCACCGTCAATTCTATATGTAGTAATTTCTAAAATCATATCACTTATTAATACAGTAACTGTTCCATGTTTTATCCCAGTTTCAATTACTCTATAACCTTTAAAACACTTTATAATGTCTTGTGGTAGAGCGGACGTAGCTATATCCCAATCTGATGGCTCAATATCTAAAACACTATCTCTTAAACAGCCACCTACTACATACGCACTAAAACAATTTTTATTCAATATATTTATTGCTATTTCAACTTCAACTGGCATTTTTATCTTATATACCATATTATACCTTCTTTTGTAACATGATTTTATATTTCAATTATATACTATATAGTAAACAGTTGCAATATAACTATTCTAGCATTATTTAATAAAAATACTAGATATATTTTTTTATTGTTTCTTACGATATGTAAGGTTAACTTGACTTACAAACATTTCAATGCTATATTAGAAATATCAAATTTAAATTATAGGAATGATCGATTATGAAAAACAAATTAAAACAATTTCGTAAATTATTTGCATTAACTCAAGAACAACTTGGCGAACTTGTAGGTGTATCAAGACAGGCAATTAATTCTATTGAAACTGGAAAATTTGAACCTTCAATTTGGCTAGCATATGATATTGCTAAAGCATTTAAAAGTACAATAGAAGAGATTTTCATTTTTGAAGAAAGTCAGAGAAAATCAAGATCGGAGCAAAGTAGAGGTGTAGTTTAGTGGCATTAAGGCAGATTAGATTATATGGTGATGAAATATTAAGAAAAAAGAGCAAAAAAGTTGAAATCGTAAATGATAAAATAAGGCAAATATTAAATGACATGGCAGACACTATGTATAACACCAAAAATGGTGGTGGTTTAGCAGGTCCACAAGTAGGTATTTTGAAACAATTAGTTGTAATCGACATGGGACAAGGGCTTATAAAATTAGTAAACCCAAAAATAATTGATAAAGAAGGTACTCAAGAAGTAATAGAAGGATGCTTAAGTATTCCTAATAAATGGGGTAAAGTAATAAGACCATCAAAAGTAAAAATTGAAGCATTAAATGAAAATGGAGAAGAAATTATATTAACAGGAACTGGAGATTTGGCAAAATGTTTTTGCCATGAAATAGACCATTTGAATGGTATACTTTTTACGGATTTAGTTACAGAATACATAAAATAGATTAACTCAAAATATAATACAGGTAATAATTATTTAAATTCAAATAATTAATACCTGCATTATCTCCGTGGTTATTATTTTACATATTACCTTATATCCTTCTCTGCCTTAAAGCGTATTAAAACCAGTTAAAGAAGTTTAAATCAAGTCATTTATTAAAGCTATTTTCGCTGTTGTATCTCCTGCTTCATAGTATTTGTGTGCTTCAATTATTTCTGAAAACTTGAATTCTGTTTTGTCTTTATAAATTGTCAAATTTCCTGCCTCTATAAGTTTTTTCATCTCATTTAATATATTCCCCATTTCATTTCTACCCGTGTTTATTAGAACAGGTAGAACTATAAAAATCGTTTTTAAAGTTAATGATTTATTATGTACCAGAGTCAAATCCAATGTTGCCCTAGAATTGGTAGTTAATACAAGTCCTTCAATTTTTGCTGCCTTAAAACTGTTAATCAAGTTGCTTGTACCGTATGTATCAAAAACTACGTCGAATCCACTCCCGTCTGTGTACCTGTTTACATAGTCATCAACATCAGTAGTTTTATAGTTAATTACATAGTCAGCGCCAAGATGTTCTGCTATTTCTGCCTTTTCATCATTTGAAACTGTGGCATAAACTTCAGCCTTCATCATTTTAGCAAATTGAACAGCAATATGACCAACGCCACCTGCTGCTCCGTGAATTAGAACCTTACTACCTGGTTTTATGTGAGAATTTTCCATAATAGCTCTGTATGCAGTGAGTCCAACCAAAGGAAATAATGCCGCTGTCTTAAAATCTATATTGTTTGGTTTTCTGCTTAGTAGTTCTTCGTCTACTAAAGCATATTCTGCCAAAGCTCCACACTCATCTGTCATACCGCCAATAAATCCATAAACCTCATCCCCAGGTTTTAACAATTCAACGTTTTCCCCCGTTTTAACAACAATTCCAGAAATATCTGAATTAAGTACCGCAGGAAACTGAGGTGTGAACTCTGGTAAAAGTCCAGATCGAAGCTTTATTTCAAGTGGGTTAAGGCTACTTGCCATTACCCTCACAAGTACATATCCCGGTTTTACTTCAGGTTTTGGAATATCCATAAGCTCAAATACTTCAGGTCCACCGAATTTATTAATTACCATAGCTTTCATAATATCACTCCTTTTTAATATTATATATCTTATACCCAAATTATATTAATTTAATAAATAAAATTAACTTTATTTTTTTGAATCCTTGTTATTCTTCTAATGATTATTAAACAGTTTTTTAAATAAAAAAATTGTATACACTCTTCGTTATTTTTACTTAACGGTCATGTATACAATTTTTTATTATGCAATTTAACTCTTACAAAATAGTTTCAATTTTGGCGGAGAGATGGGGATTCGAACCCCAGATACAGCTTTAACTATTCTATACTTTTCTATAGCATTCTATTTTCATTATAATTTCAATGCTATTTTACTTTTTTATACTTTCCAATACTATAATAAACTAGAGTATGTTGGCGAATTTTTGGCGAATTATTTAATACATCAACCCGAAGGCCAGTAACACATAATTAACACAAGCATATAATACACTAAGCTACAAATCAACATCAGCGTTCCGGAATAAAATCCATTCCAGGGCGTGTGTAGCACTTAATATATAGAAAAAAACAGCCACTCGTAAATAACGCTGGCTGGATATGGATTGCTTTAGAGCAGCAGACACCTACTTATGAGGTGATCCGGCTGCTCTAGTTTTTATAGACATATTATTTTATATTACATTACTAATTGTAAAATGGCCATAAATACAAATAAAAGAAAGCGCAGTCGATACTTTGTATATAACTGCGCTTTCTTTTTATGGGGGTAAATAAGATGTTATTTTATATTATATTTGCCATACCGAAAGAGTTTTTTAGGCTCTTCCTATTTACTTACATTAGTACAGATAATATTAACAATATTACCGTTATGGTATACAAATATACGATGATATTCATCTTATTTACACTTCCTTATATTCAATTAGTCATATTATGTGGATTCTGCTTAAAAATATACCTGATATTCGTTAAAAATAAATATTTTAACACAATATATCACCTCATTTTTCCACTTTATTTTAAAAATTTGTGATATAATAAGAACAAAAGTTCGAAAGGCGGTATCATGAAAATTATTAATCGACCAATTAAAGTAATGGCTATTTTTAATACAGATGGTAAAATAGAACCGATTCAATTTAGACTTGACGATAAAGTTGTAAGAGTTGAAAAGGTAACAAAAGTTTATGAAGAAAAAATTGTTGGCAATAAAAGAGTTGTTTTTATATGCGAGCATAACGGAAAAGACATATATGAAATCAAATATGAAATAGATTCTAGGATATGGTATTTGTTCAAAAAATAAAAAAGATAGGCTTTAGTCCTAACTTTTTTTCTATTTTTATAGAGATATACGACAAATCAACCTAATATGATTGTAAATACTCAGTTATTACTGTCAGTTTTGCATCAAAATATTTTACTGCAATTCATTTAACTCATCATATTCAATTTCTCCATCATTAAAAGTTATTATTTTATGTGCAGTAATTGCAAAATTATGATATTTACTTTTAATTTCATGTAAAACTTCTAAGAAATATGGCTCGCTATAATCCTTATAAATAATTGAATATAGTTGTTTTCCTGCTTCTGTAAGGACATATACCTTGATACTTATTTTTTGTTCTTTATTTGATTTAGACTTAATAATCCCTATCATCTTTTCATTATAAATAGTTAATTCTTGTTCGTTTACTAAAGTAAGTAATTGAGCTTTTATTAATCCACATTCTTGCATTTCTAATATATTCGCATAACTTAAATTATATTTATTTAATAAATTTGTGTTACTGTAAATATATTTATAGGAACCATCATAACTAATTAAAATAATATTTGATAATTTTTGAAATGTTTGTGCCTCTCTTTGAGTAAGATTTTTAACTATATCCAAAGTACGCAAAGAAAAACTATCAGGTTGTTTTACTTCACCAGCCAAAATTTTAGCCCAAATTTTTTGCATTTCACAACTACTAACATCTTCAACTGAATTAAAAAACCTTATTACCCAATCTTTATCAACAGGTTCGTCTGAAACCTTTGTAACTTCTTTCAATTCTTCATTTGCAAAGCAAACAACATTGTCAATATTATTTTGTTTTCTTAATTCTTGATATAAAAGTCTCTTACCTGTTCTTTCTATAATCTCTTTGTAATCAGAAGTATTAATTTCTATTTTTCCGTCTTTATATGTAGCAGGTAATTCAATATTATTGCTGAATGCCTCACTTATTATTTCCATTTCATTGGCTTTTGCTCTCGCCATTCTTTTTACACCTATTGGGGCATAGAAAGTTCCTAGTCCTTTACTGACGGTATCTATTAATTTTTCTAAAGGCTTTGAAAGCCCAATTATGTCATGAATTTCTATACCTTTAATATTATCCATTATTACCCTTCTCCAATATCTTATTAGCATTTAATTGTGTTTTCTAATAAAACTTTACATCAAATAAATATCAATTATTATTTAATTATATCATATTTGAAAATTTTGTCAAAAAAAAGAACCAGGCGCGATTGCCTGGCTAGATGTAGGATCACCTCCTAGTTGTTTGCTATAATATCTTTTGCATCACGATGTGAAATAATAATACCTCTTACCATATCCTCTGTCATGTTTAGTTCTCCGCTGTTGTTACCTTTAATAATACCTCTATCTACTAAGTTTTTAATTTCTGCTTGATAATACGTAGGCATTTCAGAGATGTTTTTATAACGAACAATTTCATTTGCCACTTCTTCATCAACCTCCAATCTATTTCTATACTCTATTACATAAGGGTACGGATCCACAGCATACATTCTTACTCCTTCAGCATTTTTCTTTATATAATCTAAATAGCCAGTCCATTTGATAGGTTGAACTTCAAAGTGCAAGTGTGCTGCTGTACTTGCCCCAGTGCTTCCCATATACCCAACTATATCTCCTGCTTTTACATACTCATTCACTTTTCTTATATGGCCCAACATATGAGAATATAACGTACAGAAGCCGTCATGCTCTATTATCATAAAGTGCCCATATCCGTAAACTGTACTCATCATGTCAGCAGCATAAACAACTTTACCAGCTGCCACAGCATATAACTTATCACCAACAATGCATGGGACCATTGCTCCAAAGTCTATCCCCTGATGAAATGCACCCTCTACACCGGTTATAGGATTAACTCTATATCCAAATGCTGAGGTTACACGGCATTTTTCATGCGGTAGGCGATCAAATTTTATATTACTCACTAGCAATCACTTCCTCCTGCAATGCTAAATCAGTTGCTAATAAATTCTTAGATTTGTTTATTTCAAATACTGCAGCTTCAATCAAGGCATCTAATTCCTGGTCTGTAATAGTTATTCCTTTACCCTTTAAAAATGTAATAACATGGTCTTTTTTTGGAACTGTAAGAATACCCGCCTTTTGCATCTGTTCAGCTGCAGCTACTGCGACTTTTACCCACTTCACAATTTCGTTCCATTGCTCCGCTGATATTTTACCCCTCAGAACCGGAATTACATAGTAGGTTATTATCGCCATTATCAAAGTTATAAAAGCTGTTAAAATAGGTACTAAATTAATATCGTTCATCATTTTCTTCCACTCCTTCATTTTCTAAGATTTTTTTCTTTCTTTTTTTAACTATGGCCAATAGCCACCCAACATCACTGCCGGCATCATTTAAATTTTCTAATATTGACTGGCATTCTCTTAAAAATAAAACAGAGTATACAACCGTGCCGAGAAATGACGCTACTCCAGCCACTGGGGATACTCTGTAACTCAAGCCTACCATTATAAAAATTATAAAATAAGCAAATATTTTTCTTGATGTTCCAACCCACATATCATTACTATTTATAAATTTTCCCTTAAGACTATTCCACAGACCTCCATGCTTAACTGCTATTGAATAATACTTAGTTATGATGTCTAATACCATAACGCCTACTACTGCGCAAAATCCGGTCAAATATGAACTCTCAGGGAACATAACATACATTATTGCACTTAAAAGCAATGCCATAATAGGTTGCACACTTTCAAAAGCATTTTTCAGATAATCACTCATTTTCAGCTCCTTTGTCATGATTTAATTCAATTATTTTGGATTTAACTAAATTATATAAATCAATTGCACTTAAATTTAAATCATTAGCATTTAATTTAAGTGTTTCAATTTTTAGATCAACTTCTATTTCCTCCAATTCATTCAGTGACTTAAAAGCTGTTTGATAATTTGGATTTTCGGGTAATATAGACACACTACCATTTTCATTTTTGATTCCATATTGAAGAACAATTTTATCTCTTTGAGTATAATAGTTGTTCAACTCTTCCCTTATTTTGCTGTACATTTTATATACTTTATAATTATCAACGCTTTTCGGCAGCAGTGTTCTAGCTAAATTTTTCAAACTTTCATTTATATTTAATAACTCTTTTATTTTCATATTACCCTCCTAAAAACCTGCAGTTAAGACCGAATCCCAACTACTTAAATTATTCCAACCTTTCCATGAACAACTACGACCTTCAAGTTTATTAACATTTAGATTATCAATAGAAACGGTAATAGCACTTAAAGAAATACTATTTAAAGCATCAATTGAAATATTTAAACCAGCATCAATATTAATGCTTGTATCTGAAGACAATGATAACGATGCGCCACCTTTTATTTCAGAGCCATAACCTGTATCATTTCTAAAATAAATACCTGTATTATCAATAAATGTTGCACCAACTTCTGTTCCAGTTTGCAAGTAAGCTTTTGCAATTAAATGTCCATCTTCGGCACTAAGTAAAACTTCATCTAAATTCTTATCATATATTTCTATTAGACCATCATCAATTGTAACTCTTTGAGTTGAACTTTCACTGATTAACGTTGAACCTGTTATAGTTACTGCATCTATGTTTACTGCTGTTAATGTGCCTGTGGTTATTGCATCAGCGGAAATACTCTTACCCGTAGCCGCTGTCCTCCATCTCCAAGTACCATCTGTATTCTTGCTATTGCTAATTAATAAGCCGTTAGCAGTTAGCAACATAGCCTCTGTGCTTTCTTCTTGAACAGGTTGGTTATGCAAGACTATTCCTACGCCTTCAGCATAAGTTACGCCTCCATTCTTACTGCCTGTTACGGTATCAACTGCTGTTTGTAATGTGCCGCTTAGCTTAGATGCAATCAGCATTCCGTGTTCATCTACAACTTTGTCAACCTTGTTCCTTACATCTTCTATGTCGCTATCTGTAATTGGTTGCCAATCACCAGAAATATTGAACCTATACAATTTTTTAGTTACAAACATGTCTCTTATCAATACACTATCAAGTTCAGATATAGCCATATTCATGTTTTTAATATACCACTGTTCATTTTCAATTTTATACCAAAGGTCGCCGTTAGATGGATTTTCAGGAGTGGTAGATCCATAGTAAGTAACAATCTTTCCGTCAGCTGTTGTCTGTGCTGTCTGTGCTGCCGCTACTGCTTCTGTTATGCCGGCATCTTCTATCAAGTCCCATGCTACGCCACGTCTATACAGTTTTTTTGTTGTTGTGTTAAACCACAGATCACCAGGTTTTGCATTTACCGGTGTTGTAGTCTGGTAATATGTTGTGATTATCTTCTGGTCTATATCTTCTGGAGCAGGTGTCCAGTCTGTTGCGATGTTGCCTTTTTCGAGTTTAACCTCCTTAATCGATATCGTTCCTTCATTGCTACTATGCCATTGAGTTCCATAAACAAACATTATGTTATTTATATTTTCATCGGAACTTGAATTAAAGGTATAAGTGAATTTCTCGTATTCTAATGGTAATGTTAAATTACCTGTAATATTAGTTCTCGTAGAACTACCTACAGCTATAGAAATATAGACTTTATTACTGCCTGTACTTGATTTCCCATAAAAAGATAGTGTTACTTCTTGACCTATAACTTTTGAAGTATCAGTTAAAGGGTAGGTTTTAAGTGTGTTTGTCCCTATTAAATATTCTTTCTCAAAAGGAATTTCTTTAATTAAATTTCTCCCGCCAACCTCAATATTCTGAGGCATGAGCGACCATGTATAATCTGAATAATTTGTACTTTCTGTAGCAGTATTCTTGTTAAATGCCAATCCAATATACTTTTTGTTGGTAGGATTATCACTTATACCACTTGTAGGAGTATCTGCATACTTAACCCATGTGTATGTAGTCTGTCCATCTGTTCCGGGCTCTCCCTGTACGCCCTGATCACCTTTTGTCAAACTCCAAGTATAATCACTGTAATTAGTAGATTCTGTCTGTGTAGTCTTGTTAACTGCAATACCCATGTATTTTTTATTGGTAGGACTATCACTCATTCCGGATGTAGGTGTATCAGCATATTTAATCCATGTATAGTATGTTATACCGTCTGCCCCTGGGGTACCAGGAATACCCTGGTCTCCTTTTGGTCCAGTAGCTCCAGTAGCTCCTGTATCTCCTTTAATTTTAGTCCAACTATATTTTGTAGGATCTGTACTATCAGCAGACGTATAATCGGTGTATTGCCCTATATAGAGTTTATTTGCACTGTCAGTTGTACTAAACCCAGATGTACCAGTTGAATTGTTTGCATATGCTATGTGCAAATAACTTGTTTGTCCATTGTCGCCTTTAGGACCTGGAATACCTTGTGCCCCATCTGCGCCTTTTATGAGTGTCCAATTGTATCTTGATGGATCTGTGCTATCATTTGGTAGATTATCTACATACATACCAATGTACAGTTTATTCACACTATCAGTTGTACTAAATCCAGATGTACCTGTAGCATTGTTCGCATAGGCTATGTGAGTATAAGACGAAAGCCCATCGGTTCCGACAGGACCTTGTATACCTTGATTTCCCTGTGGTCCTTGCAAACCTTGTAATCCTTGTGGCCCTTGTTCTCCTTTTATTTTAACCCAGATATATTTTGTTTTGTCTGAGCTGTCCTGAGGTATAAAGTCTGTATATGTACCCATATAAGTTTTGCCTGTTGGAGATTGGCTAAACCCATTACCGCTTGCATCATCGGCATATGCTATATGTAAATATGTTGTTTGCCCATCTGCTCCATTTTGTCCGGGAATACCTTGATCTCCTTTTTCACCTTGCGAACCTTTGATTAATGCCCAGCTATATTTCGTTGGGTCTGTGCTATCTACTGAACTAAAATCTACATAAGTACCTATGAACTCCTTTCCTGTAGGATCCTGATTGAATCCTCCTCCTGTAGAAGTATCAGCATAGGCTACATGAAAATAACTTGTTTGACCATTCTCTCCTTTTGGACCCTGTGTCCCTGTATCTCCTTTGGGTCCAGATGGTCCTTGGGGTCCTGGTTCTCCTTGGGGTCCTGGAGTAAGCTCTATATTTTCAATAGCATCAAAGAAATTCATCGCAGTTTCATCTATTTTATTATCCGCTGCTGAAATTTTTTCTTCTGTTTCTTTGATTTTTTTATTAATTCCAGTTATGTTGTCTAATATAGTACCTATAGGCTGACCTAAAATAACTCTGCTATTTATACCTGTTATAATATCTCTTTCAACTTCAATTATTCTAGTATAAATATCTATATTCAAAGCATCGTCAATTACTCTTATAGTGTCTCCTAGCTCAAAATAACCTAACTCCTCAAGTTCAGAACCTTGTACAACTTCTACGTCATAACTAATCGTATCATCAGCAAAATTAACTATTCGTCTAATATTTTGTATATTCTTACCAAACCTAAAGTCAACACCTCTATTTTGCCCTAACTGTTGTTTGAGTTCTATATCTCGTTGGAAATATTCTAACTCTCCGCCCCAGATAATAGCGATTTGATATAGTATGCTTTTAACGTTAAGTGGTTTTTCTTCTGTTCTTTGTAAATCTATACTTGCAGTAGCAGTTACATCAGTCCCTAAAAATGTAAAATTTGTATCTGTTAATGCTTCATTCATTACATAAATTGCTGCTCTATCGTTATAAACAAAACTTTCCTTAGTATCTTTTATTAAATCGTACGAAATATGCTCTGCAGTTACTTCTATGGTTAGCATATTATCTTCACTATGCAATTCTTCAAAGTTTACTACTCTGAAATAGTCATTATTATAAACTATTAGATTGTCTTTATTATAAAGGTGTTCAGTTTTTAAAGGTTCAATTAAGGCCACAAAATTAAGCGTATACTCGCCGTTTATTATTTCATGTACGTTGCCATTTTCAAGATTGTTTAAGTACGCAAGCGTGATGCTTGATTCGTTTTGTATCGTAAGTATTTTGACCACCTACTTTCGTAAAAAAACAGACCTCATTACTAAGGTCCTTAGTCTACTAAATTTTCTTTTGTTGCCTAACCCAGCACTTCAATAGTTTTTTCAGCAACTTTGATTTCAACTTCACTGCGTAACTTTTCTGGTACTTGATATAATGTCTTTTTCTCTGCAAGTACTAAAACAGTATATGCTGCAATCAATTTTTGTTCCTTGTTTGTCAAAGTTTTTAACAAGGATTTCTATTAAAAAACCATCTGAATCTATTTTATATACTTGTTTTACCATTTTTATATCCTTCCTTGCTACAAATTGAATAGAAAATTAAACGCTATATTGTTACCAGTAGCTATAGATGTTGCATCTATTCTTACTTCACCTGCTGCAGTAATAAGACACCCTACTATAGAAGCGCCTGCTGAAGTATTCCTTGCTAAAAACATAACAGTATCCCCAGATGTATAATAGCCAATTGGTAAATCACAAATAATAAGTTGACCTCCAACTGTTCCGGCTGAAACCATACCCTTTACTTCTATTTGACCTATTTGATTTTTTCTGAAATATAAACTACCTCCCCAACCATTTTTCAAGGTCCCTGTTATCCAATCTACTGGTTTATCTGTTACTATTTTTTCCCAAGCTCCCCAAACTGCATTAAGTTTTACTCTAAATACACACATTCCAATTGTCCCATAAGGCGCACACATTTGATAAGCTAATCCACCATCATAACTTTCATGCCTAACTATACCAGGTAATACGTTATACGCACCAACAGCATTACTATTATACTTAAAAAATCCATCGATATTATGTGTATTTAAATCAGTTATAACCTGTGTATATATACTTTTAGTTGAACCTACCGGCAGACTGCCATTTTCAATTCCTAAAAAATTTCTATCAGCCTTTTCAAAACCTACCTCTCCTGTATCTGTTTCGAATATTCTTTCTATTGCCAAATTATTCACCCCTTACACTATGTAAGTATCATTAAAATCAATCTCAACACTAGCGCTATAATTTGTGCCGCTAACCGTCACAGTACTAGCACCAGGTTCAAATGTTATAAACTTCCCCGAAAATTGTGTCATTGCAGACTTCATTACATCATTTACATATTTATAAACTATCATTTTTTCGCTATCAACATAAATTTCATCACCGACAATAAGGTTTTGTAATGTAAAACTATTTACACCATTTTCAATCATTATGCTGTCACAATTAGCTACAGCGGTTATTTTTGTAACTGTTTCGGCTTTATAGTTTCCGGCATTATTTGCAATTTCACTTCCACTAGTCAGAGATATTTTTTTATCCTCACCGTATTTGCAATAACTTGCCTTAAAATGGATTGTAATCTCTGTGAATATTTCACCTTCCTTTTCATCTACCCCATTTATTATTTCAGCGTTATAAAACAACATTGGCTCATCCAAAAATATAAGTTTAGACTTTATTCCTATAAAGTTTTTTAAAAATTCTCTTTGTTTAATCCTTCTTGACTCTATATTAATGTCATATATTCCAACTGTAATATCAATATAATTGTCTTCATATCTATTGTTTCGGGTCTGTGATCCATTTCTTCCAGGCACAATAAAATCATATCTAGTTCTCACAGGAGCCGCACTTTTTTTTACATCAATCAAATAAATATTGTTTAATATGTCAAATTTAAGATTGTCTACCGTAATACCATTAAATAAAAATCCTATTTTCCTGCTTAATTTAGCCATTTACAACTCCTTTCTAAGCTGGTGCATAACCTACTCCTCTTTCGCTTTTCTTTTGAAATTTATATAATTCTCTAGCAATCTTCTTGATGTCTGCTTCTTCTCTTACTATAAAAGTATTGCCAGTAATCACGACATCACCGCTACTGCTGTTTAGATTTGTATTCTCTTGTTTGGTTAAAACTCTTTCGCCTTCGTGTAATTCTGCAACATAACCATCAAATGGAACATATGCAAGGCCATTTGCATGACTACCATTTACTTTTTTATTACTACTAGACGATTTTCCTACATCTTTTTCTTCTGCATCGGAATTGTTCCAGAAAGTTAACCAATCTATAGCCTCCGCTATTGCGTTAGAAACTGCGACAAAGACATCTACAACTGTTTGTACGGTCTTAACGATAGCACCGAAAGTCACCTCTACAACTCCCTGTATAAGTGGAAATGTAGGAGATATGAAATCCCATAGAGCGCTTAAGATAGGCAATAAGCCATCTTTAAATAATTTCCAAACAGCACCCGATAAATCAAGTATTACTCCAAATACGGTCTCAAATGTTTTTTGAATTGTAGGCCAATTCTCTTGTACCCAATTAAACATTACAGATAGGATAGGCAATAAATAGGCATTGAACCATTCGTATACAGTACTAACAACCGTGCTAATAACCTCAAATACCGTTTTAAATACACTTTGTATAACTGGCATGTTGCTTATTATCCAGTTAGCAAAATCTACAAACATTGGCATTACTGCTGCTCCAACTTGCGTAAATACTGCTCCAAAACTTCGCTTTAGTTGGTCCATTGTATCCGTAAATTTAACTCCTGCATTTACTGCATCATCAGACATGACAAGACCTAAGTCTTTTGCTTGCTTTTTCATTGCTTCTACTGAATCAGCACCTGCATTTAAAAGAGGGGCTAATTCTTGACCGCTTCTTCCAAGTAAATCATTTGCTATGGCTGCTCTTTTTGTTTCGTCTTCTACTCCTTGCAATGCAACAACGGTTTTTTCAAAGATTTCCTCTTGACTTAATCCTTCCATATCTTCATAACTTAAACCAAGTTGTTCAAATGCATCCGTAGCAACCTTGCCACCTTTCCCGAGTTCGTCAACTTGATTAGTTAGAGTTTTCATACCAGCCCCTAAACTATCAATCGATGTTCCGTTTTGGCTGAGAATGAAGTCCCATTCCTGAAAGCCTTCACGGCTCATGCCTAGTTTTTGGCTCATCTTGTCTATATGGTCTGTAGTTTCAGCTGCTTTGTTTGCTACTCCAAGCAATGCAGCTCCTGCTGCTGTTGCTCCTGCTCCTATTGCTAATCCCCATTTACCGGCTGTTTTTATTCCATTACCTAGCTTTGTTCCAAGGCTTTCAGTTTTCTTTTCTGTTTTAGATATACTTTCTTCTGCTTTGGACGAATCCACCAAGATACTACCAAACAATTTAAAAATTTCTATAACAATTACCCCCTTCCTTTGTTGAATAGGGTTATAATATCTTTTACATCTGCTAAAATTTCCTCATCGCTTTTAATCATAGGAGGCTTTATTTTAGCCTTAAACTCTTCAAAACTTATATATTGATAAGGAATCCATCTTGCAAAAATAAGCTCTTCCTCTCGTTTTTGGTAAGCGTAATCAATAAAAAGAAGAGCGTCTTCCATATCTAATTTGAATACATAATCTAAGGAGCCATACCTTTTTAACAGCAGATCTATTGTTTCTTCGTAATTAAACCTGCCAATAAAGTAAAAAAACGCTTAAGGTTGTTCTCCTTACTAAGCGTTTCAAGATTTTCAGCTAGTATACTAAGGTCTAATGTTTCAACCTCTTTTGTATCCATTTCAAACGGACCTGCAAGTACTTCGTATATAGCCTGTTCGCTTTTCTTTTCTGCAAATATTTCTATCAATCCAAGTATTCCCTCTAGTCCTGCATCTTCAACGGCTAATCCCTCATCGCTTACTTTCTTTAGAATCGGCTTTATTTCCTCTTTTAAATTAGCTCTTTTTATTGCTCTCATAGTAGCAAATACGTCTTGTGTTTGTAATTTTCTCATTTAATCAACTCCTATACTACGCTACTATCTGGATAATATATAGCAAAAGGCGGTGTATCTAATTCATCCGAATCATAATGTCCTGTTAATGTTGTAGGTATTAACCCCTCTGCTTTATCTGCCATGTTCAATGTCAATCCTCCTAATGAAATAGCGTTTAATATTTCAATAATCACAGGTGTGTCTGTCTTAGATAGCTTTCCAACCCAGACAATATTATCTATATAATCCGTTAACTCTATTTGATTTTTTGCTGTTATCTTTTTATAGCCTGTTGGGCCGTCCGCAATAGTAGCAGCCCCCAATGCATTTTTAATTGATTCTTGAGTAACCTCTTTAATGTTGGCCATCAATGTTACTACCCATTCATCTATTACTTGCATTCCCTTTGCGGAACCTTTTACGCCATCAATTTGTATTGGCCTTATTGTTGGTACAGCTGAGAAAGTTCCTCCGCCTTGTGTTGCCCCCAACAATTTACCCGCAGTAACCGCACTATCAAATGTATCTGTACCTACTACGAAATTCTTAAAAAAAGCTCCTGCATCTAACAGCAAGTTTTCGGCTGTCGTACTAGTAAATCCTGAAAATACTTTAGGCATATTTATTCTCCTTTCAGTTCATGTAATTGTATTTCAAATAATAATCTACGTCTGATTATCTCCTTGTCATTTTCTTCTACCTTTTGCCGTAATCCTTTATAGACTACGAATTGTATTTCATTGTTTATAAAATAGTATTTATTTAGAATTTCTTGAATCATGTCCGCTAAATCATCAACGACTCTTTTATTTGTACCATAGTCAAATATATTAACTTCTAATTGCATTAATGTTTTACCGTCAGCATATGATACTTCATTTAATTCAAAGACTAAATACAAATACTTGCCAGGTTCCTGTGTTCCTTCGTAATAAACTTTAGTTGTTAGAGTTTCGAATAGTCTTTGTAATTCTAATCTAAGTGTCCAAGTTTTGCTCATCACCCACCGCCTCCGATTCATCAATTAGTGCTTGCGCCTTCAATTCATCTTCCACAGCACTCAAATATTGCGCCTCTATATTTTGTATATCGTCTATACTTTCAAATACCGTGTCTCTTAATATGCTTCTTTTAGGCTGATTGTCGCCACCAAGTTCCTGCAAAACTCCATACCAGGTATTATGTTTAAATCCTACTTGTAGATCTGTTTCCTTTTTCCTTACCCAATATTGAGTAGATTTATAAAGCCTTTTGTTTTTCTTCATACCGGGTAGAGTTTTTAATTTAATAATCATTTTTTTTCGAATTACTTTAGCCGCATCTTTTAATGCAGCTCTTGAAAGTTCTTGAATTGTATAATTTACTCTATCAACACTTGAGGTAAATGTAACACCATTTTTATTAGTGTATTTCGTTACACTTTTTGGCATTGGCATTATACCACCGCCTCACATAATAAAGCGAGAGATTCAAATTCACTTTCATCCTTTGCTTTGACTGGATAAACATCTATTATTTTATATTTACTACCGTCATATTTAAGCATTCTTTCGTTGCTGTATTCATATTTATTAACAGCAAAAGTAATAGAAGGTTTTAATCCGCTAGATAATGCCTGGTAATATTCCTTATTCCTATAGTCTAATTTATCAGCAAGCACTGGTCTTTCCGTTTCAACTTGTACAGTGTCGCCGCCTTCATTAACTGTATTGACTACACTTATTAACTTTACCTCATAATCATATGTCATTCAGTAACCACCACCCATGATCCATCTATTAAGTCAACTATAGTCCAAACATCATTGATATACATTTGTTTAGTTCCATTGCTTAATATATACACTACATTTACATCAGGTGTAACGGGTAATACTTCAACTATAATAACAGCATCTACAATCAAATTATTATTACCAACATGGATCATCAAGTTATGTAGTCTGTATTGAAGATGTCTAGGAATACCATTATCGCTATCTCGGTTTTGATATCTCCAAGTAACATAATCGACTATAAATATTAAATGATAGGGGTTAGCACTATCAAGCACCAACCCCTTTTCATCTTCTAATTCTTTTACCACACCATCTATAATAGCTGTTAAATAAGTATTTCTTACAGTACCACTTATTCCTAATTTAGCTTTAACTAATTCCAATATCGTTGATACTTCCACTTATATCAACTCCTATTCTTTTTTGTTCAGATCTTCCTCAGCTTTCACTGCTGCATCTTTACCTTTGATTTTATCGCCATTTGATAACTCGTAATATCCACCGCCAGTATGCTTAGGAAATTCAGGAGCGCCTTCTCCCGCACATTCTAACACTTCAACTAGATCTGGATGAGTAGATGTAATTCGTTCTACTCTTTCCTCTGACATTTCAATTTCCTTTCCTTCTAGCTGAATACATTTATCCTCTGCATCTAAAAATGTTTTTAATACTTTAACTTTCATGGACTACCTCCTATACGTTAGCGGTGTCAGCTGCAAATGTTACTGCAGTTGCCGTAGGAGGAGTCTGTAAATCTTCCTGGCTGATATTGATAGCTACGAAAGCCTCACCTATTACCGGACGGCCATCATAACGAGCTGTGCCCTTGAATATTGTATTATCCTCAACAAACTGCGCATGTTCAGACTGAGCCAAGGTAGCGCCTTTTCTTTCAGCTAACAGATACAATGACAAGTAACCACCAATTATTACATTGTCAGGAATGAATTCAAGAAACTCTATATCTCCGCTAACAACAGGCATAGTTTTTGTTTGACCTGATACAATCGCACCAGCTGCATTTATCGTGAGCGCCCTAGACTGAAGTGTAGCAAAAGTGTTTTCGTTCATGCACCAGGTTTTACCTCCTGTTGCATAGTTGGCCTTCACTTTTCCAAGCTTGAGGATCAGGTCTTTATAAAACAGCGTGTCTGTATTTGCGGCAGCATCAATTAACAGTAAGTTAGTAAGATGCAAATCAGTCCAAGCTTTTTCTTTTGTCCCCCAGTATGCAGGTTGAGCAGTTTCGGCAAGTCGTGTTACAATACCAACCGGCATCTTCACGCCTTTACCATAAAGGATAGCCTTATCAACTGCAAGACCAATTGCCTGACCCAAAACAACCAAAATTTCATTTGCTAAGTTAATATCAGAATCTTCTAATAATGAATTAGCTACTGGAATAAATCCACCAACCTTGTATCCATCAACTTCAAATTGATTAAATACAATGCTCAATTCATTAAGCTTAGCAACCATTTCAGTCCATATTCCTTCAGGAACCGTGCCGGCAATATTTTGTCTTGCCGTTCCATTTACAGGCTTTAAGTTAACTCTAGAAATAAGCTTAGAGTATTTATGCAAATTATCTCTTAACATTTCAAGCATAATATCAGGAATATTAAGCTCCCCGCCAGTTACTGCTCTTTTTTGTCCTATTAATTCACGAGTTCTAGTTAAAAACTCTTTTACTTCGTCCCTTGTAACAAAAGCATCTACTGCTTCTCTTGTCATTTCGCTGAAAAATTTGTATCTCTTCATTATTCCATCTCCTTTAGAATTTGATTTTCTTTGTTCTGGTTCTTTTGTATCGCTCTTTGGTTCTTTAGAGTTAAGCTGTTCAAGCTCACCCTCTAAGTCGGCAATTTCACTTTCCAAGTTGCTTTTCTTTTCTTCTAGTTCAGTTTTTTCTGTTTCAAGCTTGTCTGTATTTTCCTCTACAAGAGCAATCTCTTCATCTGTTTGTGCTTCTTCCAAAGCTGTCTCTAATTCTGCCTCTCTAGTATTCAATGCTTCTTCTTTAACAAGTAGCTCTGTTAAACTAGTTTTCCTTTGCTCAATCTTTTTAGCTATCATTAATTGTTTTAATGCCATTTATTAATCCTCTCTTTCAAATTATTTTTTCTTTGTTCTAACTGCCTTTTCTTATACTGCTCAACTTCTGCATGTCGTGCTTGTACTCCTGTTTCCTTATATGCAGGAAAGGTGCACACAGAAACTTCATGCAGATCTAACTTAGTCATGGTCCATTTAACAGTACCATCATCTCTCCAGTCAGTGATTTCCTCTAATATGTTAAAGCCGAAACTGCATTGATCCACATCTCCACGTTCAACTCTAACATAACAGTTTACTGCATCTGTATCTTTAGGATTGATTTTAACTCTTCCCCAGAGTCCATGACTATCTGCTTTAAGTTCAAGAGTATTAGCTTTATTTCTGCCTATTACTAATGTGGTATCATGGTTTATTAAAGCTCTTATGTCGTTACCAAGCGTTTCATTAAAAGCTCCTGGATCAATTTCTTCATATGCTCCTGGCCACAATTCGGTTTCTTTGCTAAATACAGCAAAATAGCCCTCAATAAACATATCACCGTTATTTTCTTCAGCACGTGTTGCCTTAAAGGTAGTTTGTAAACTACGCTTTTGTATTAGCTCTCTATTCACTGTCACCACCTCCTTGATTTAATTTCTTTTGTTCTCCAATCATACCGGCTGGTATGAAATTCTCTAATATAATTAGCTCGTCTAATCCTTCTTTTGGTGAATCTCCTATTAAATTCAGTACATCATTACCAGTGTAAATTCCTCTGATATATAAATTCATTCCCATTTCAGAAAGTTCTTTTGTATCATAAGCCATTAAACTTTTAGCATTACATTTAAAGTACCAATCTGGATTTAATAACAATCCTTTAGTTAGAACCTGTTGAAACATTTCAGCAATACTCTTAATCTTCGTACGAATAAAGTTGTTGTATTCTTCCTTGTTAAAAGTACCTACTCCCAATAAAAAAGCTGGAACATCTAATATCCCAGCAACTGTCTTTTTATCTAATTGTACGGCATCATTTATTGCTAAATCATTAAGACTTAACGGTTTAACTTGGTCAACTTTTATTAAGTCAGCCGGAATAACCCAAGGCTTTCCTCCTCCTGTATCATCAACATATTTTTTAAGAACTGCATCTCTTCCTGCTGGAGTTGTAAACTCTTCAGTCATAGCATCAACAGAAATAATTACTGAGGGTTTCCACTTGTCAGACATAAAAGCATTTTTAGTTTTATTCGCTTGTTTTAAATTTGCAACTATATCTTTTAAGACAACTTTGTAGCCGGTTCCCTTCCATGGTTTTTCTGGATCCGGATTGACAATGAAATGCAATATCTCGTCATAGTTATATGTCTGATTTCCATATTTAACTTCATATCCATCTTCTGTTTCGTAAAAATTTACCATAGACGGTTTTAATGGTATTAGGTCTTTTATAAATCCATTTTCCGTTTTAGGAAATACAACGCTGTTCCCATCACCAGGAAGAAGCATAGTGTAAATTATATTATAAACCCACGTTTTTCTTGTCATGAGCTTGTAAGGGTTTATATCAATTTTGCGAGATAATTCGTTTTTAATTCTTATATCTCCGCTCTTTGTATTTTCCATTAGATGAATTGTCATGCTAGATACTAAATCTGCTATCTTACTTACAGCTATCTTAACCTCTGCATTATCAGACAATTTAGTGTAACCTGGCACGCATAAAGTATCATATGCATCTGTAGATAAAAACCAACTCATAGCAGAACTTTCTCTTTTTTGGGGTTCGGCTCGTGTTCTTTGTTTTTTATTATTCTTATTTTTACTCATTGTTCCTCCTCTCAACTTTTCAACCAATCGCTGGCTGATGTAGCTTTCTCCATATTTTCAATTAATCGAACAGCTCCAAATACTGCTACGTCAAAAATATCTATTCTCATTTCTGGCATTATTTTTTCGTATTGAATCATATCATCGGTTTTTTCTATTCCCAAAACATTTTGTACGCAATATTCGAAAGCTTGAGAATGCAAATAATAGAATTTTTCATCTTTTACACGTTTTTCAATTCTTCTAAATCCTTGTGATTTTTTCCAATGATATTGGGGTTCATCAATAATACTAAATCCTGCCTTTTTCATGCCTAGAAAAAATTCCTTGCCAAACTTTTTATCAAAGCCCACTTGTTTTATCTTAAACCCTAATTTTTTCATAAGAATAAACCAGTTTATGATGTCTGAATAATTAACAGTCGGAGTATTGCACATATCTAACCAACCATCATCCTTCCACCCAAAGAGCGGTATGGAATCTTCCTCAGCTTTTTGTTGAGCTGCTACAATAGGAAACCATGCATGTGTAATTACTATATCTACACCTTTATATTCACCATATAATCCCGCTGCTGTTAGGTCATGCATTTTTGAAAGGTCAGCGCCACCAAACCAGTTAATAGGTAATCTTGCCAATTCTTTTAAAGTCCATTTATATTTTCTATCTGAGGTTTTAAATTCTTCAACATTAAAATACGCCTTAGTAGCTGATGTATATATATTTAAGCTTTTAGCAAAGAAATCTTTCCTTTGCTGTGGATCGTTTTGTGCTTGATAAGCATCATTCAAAATATCATTTGGACGAATTGTTATTCCGTATCCTGGATTAGCCATCTGATGCACGAGCGGATTTAAGTAGTCTACTTCTCCATTTTTCCCCTCGGGAGCTTTTGCTATAAAAACATAATATTGTTCATCTGTTACTGTGCCAGCTAAAATCTTCATGCAGTATTGCAACTTTCTATAACAGAATGAATTCATATTATCACCTGCAGTTGTAATACCAATCATCAGTTTGTTTGTATAAGCTTTCATAGCTTCTTTGATAATGTTGTATTGTTTCGGTTTTGTATATGCATGTATTTCATCTGCTATAGCAATGTTACAGTTGAAACTATCTTGACTATCTGGGTTCGCTGCTAAAGCCTGTATAAATATTGAACCTCCACCAAAATCACCCTGTATGCTGTGTTCTTGATTATTGTCTATTATTCGGAAACTTTCTTCCTCTTCCATATATTTAATGTTAAAATTTATAAAGTCAAAACTTTCTAAAGATTGTTTAAGAGCATTAGCTGTTATATAACATTTAGATCCGGATTTTCTATAATAAATTGACAGTGCCCATGACAGAGCTGCAGCAAATGTTGTTTTGACATTTTTACGAGGTACAAATATAAAAGCCTCTTTGTACTTTCTGATAATCGTACCTACATTATAAAACCCCATAATATTGTATATGGTAAATTTATGCCACGGAAGCAATAAAAAAGGAGTTCCTCTCATGGGTTCTCCTTGTATGTTTTCTCCTTGTGCATGTACAAAGGTTCTTTCAATTATACCAATTACTGTTTCAGCAGGTTTAGCATCAAAATAATATGCTGGATTCTCCAGGTCCCGGAAGAATCTTTCGCAGCCTTGAATTTGTTCTATATTAGCAGGAATCTTCCCGTTTATTATATCTCTAGCATATTTAAATACTAAATCGTAATTAGGATAATCGCTCATAGTTTAGACAGTGCTTCAGCAAGGACTGATTTTTTCTGGACCTGTATCTTAACTGTATCAATAGCCTTAGGATTTAAGCACAGTCTATCCGAATATGTTATAATATCTTTTCTAAGACTTTCCAGTGTCGCTACTATCGGAGCCTTCTTTGCTCCCCCTTGCATAGTCTCAACCTCAAAATTATAATTTGAATCTTTAAATTTTTGTGTGAGAATAAAGTACTGCTCCCGGAGCTCTGAATATATATCTATAATGGGGTCATACTCAGGCTTATAAACTGCTAATTTTTTCATATCTTTAATTGTCTTTTTTTCTAATTCCTTCATATGTGGTCGCTTTTCCAGCCATAGTATTTTACCCTCCCAAAAAAAATATTTTTAAAAAAGTCGCTCTATTGGAAGAAGCTCCCCCCTCCGGTCCTGGCGTTTATAATATTGATAATAATTAGTAGGGGGGATATATTCTATTAACCCACTCAATACCTTTAGCTGTTAACTCATTAGCATTCCTATCATGCATACTATCATGACACTTGCCGCATAAACTAAGTAAGTTCTTGCTGTCATATCTTAACTCTGGATAATTACTTGCTGGTTTAACATGATGTACTGTTGTTGCTTCTGTAGTCTTACCGTATCTCTTGCATTCACGACAAGAATACTCATCACGTTTCAATATAGAGATTCTCTTCCTTAACCATCTAACCATTCTTATAGTTCATCTAATCACCTACCTAATATACCAGGTCCCATCCTTAGCCTCTTCGGTATATGTTACCCTATACGTTTCATCAGTCCGTATCATCACAAAATATTCTTTAGCAGCTATTTCTACAATGATACGTATTAAATCTTTTATTTGATAAAGTTATTTTATTGGGCTTAATTTCTTTTAGAAATTTATAGTTTTCCTTATCTATTTTGTATTTTGTATAAGTTGATAAAAAATGTAAAACCGAATTAACAATCTTTTCAATTTCTTTAGATGCTTTTTTAAAAACATCAACTAAATTAGAATAACCACACTCCATTACTTACATCCCTTTCCATACAAATTTTCATTAAAAAAGCAACAGATTAATTTCTGTTGCTTTTAACCAAGGATTTTATTAACATATGTTGATAATCCTCGTATTAAAATGTCTGAGTTTTCATTTTTCCTTTTATCCTTTTTTAAGTTAATTCTACTCTACTTTTTTCCTCAATGTTTTCAGAAAAATCTATGTTACCAACTACAAAACGACTTTTATCTAAAATTCTATCAATCGAAGAACTCATTTGTGATACTACTGTTATATATGTTTCCAAATCTATATTTAAAAGTCGTATTGCTTGATTCAGAGTTCGCTCTATACCAATATTTTTATTAAGAGAATCTTTAAAACTTAGAATTGAATCTTTACTTTCGTCAGCGTTATACTGCGTGCTTTTTAAAGCTTTTAAGTAATCTATCAAACCATCTTGGTTATTTTCATCAGCTGAATATTTGTTTTCTAATAACCCAAGAATATTTCTTTCAATCTTGTCCCATAATTCGGAATATCTTTGGTTATGGATTTTAAGACTATCACTAAATCGCTTTACACTTGCGGCTACTTTCTTCGCTTCTTTTTTATTAAAAGCAGCTATGCTATTTCCTCCAATATTTTTTACTCTTTCAATTTCTTTTGTACTTCTTGCAACATCATCATTCATTGAAGTCATTTCTACTACTATTTCACTAATATTATCAGTTAATCTACTCGTATCAGTTTCGATCTCAGCAAGAAAATCTAAAAAACCTTTTTCATCATCTTCAATATCAATCTGTATTTTATCTTCGGTAAACCAGTTATAAGTATCAATTTTATTCGATGCTAGAAAGTCTTTTACCGGGTTACTGTATATTACATCTCCCGTAACTGCTCCATTTAAATTTTTTTCTAAGTATTTTAGCAATTCATCAAATTTTAAAAAATGTGTTTCATAGTCTTTTGCTCTGTATTGTTTTAAATCAAACGGAAGTGTAGATAAATTGTCTTTTGTTATTATAATCGTCTTCTTATTAAAAGAATGAGCAAGACCTAACTCATATAACACATTTGGATTTAATCCTGTTAAATCTGCAATTATAATATCTGATTCATATATAGGTTGAATAATATCTTTCAATATATTTTGTTGATTACCTTCTTCACCAGCATGTGTAAATTCAAAATCATCGCCAAATTGTCTTTTTAACATTTCAAAAACTTCAAAAAAATCTTCTTCAAAACGCATAATCATAAAAACTTTAGCTTTATACATTGCTTACCCCCCATAAATATATTTTACCAACATTATACATCGGAAAACATTTCCTGTCTACAATATTATACAAAATTCCCACCATCTCCTATGCAGTAAATTCATATCTGTATTGTCAAAAAAGAACCCTGTTAAAGGTTCTTAGTTTATAGTCTTCGTCATCCTTTATCTTTTTCTTAAGATTTTCTTTCAATATTATGCTTTATTTTATTTATTCTTCCATACTATGCTTTTTTAAATATTACCCATAAGACCGCATAATCCCATAAATGCTAATTCAAATTCATAAGGATCACATATCTGATTTTTAGCCATAATCACTTTAATTATATTACATTAATGATATTATCTATTGTTTTATTTTCATAAGTTAGATTTGTAAACTGTAAATTAACTTTAGCTAAAATATTTAAGGCCTTTATATACAAATCACTTTCTTCTTCTGTAAACGAATTTTTTCTTATTTTTTTAAAAGATAAACCAGCATTGTTAGCAATTAGCTTCTCGGTTAAAATTTCTCCATCTTCTTTTAAATTAACGTATAAAACTTTTTTATTTAGAGAAATTGTCATATTGGAACAAATATTTAAAGCATATGTTGTTTTTCCAATTGCGGTATGTCCGGCAACCAAAATGAAATCACTATTATTAATTGGTGTAATTTTATCGAAATTTTCAAATCCAGTTTTTATTAAATCTCTATTAATAGTATCATTTTCCACTTTATTTAAAATAAAATCTGCTATGCTTTGTGTATTGTTTTTTCTGTTTTTTAAATAGTTCAGATAATACTCATGTGGGAATATAAAATCTTTCCACTGAAATTCAGGTAATTTTATGTTAAAATGACCATCATCTTTAAATTGTATATTATACTTTGGTTTTAATTTATTAATTAATATTGCTTCGTAAGAAACTTCTTCTGATTCATTTTCAAATTCAGTATATTGGACTTTTTCTACAGATTGATAACATTTAAAAGGGAGATGTCCAAGAGAAGTAAAATGTTCATTCAATATTCTTCTACTGATATCGTTAGTTCTACCAACATATAATATATTATCGTGTTTATCTATAAACCTATAAATATAAAATTTATTATTCATTCCGTTTACCGTCCTTATTTTATTTTACCAACATTATATAACGGTAAATATTTCCTGTCTACAACGTTCTACAAAATTCCCACCATTTCCTATGCAGTCTAAATCATATCTACATCATCACAATAAAAAAGCATCCCATCTAGATGCTTATTAGTTTACCTACTAAAACTACCTTCCATTAAAACCTTCATAAAAAAATGTGCTACGAAATAAGAGATAAAAATCGCTACTATAACTACCAGATTCCACTTAAATACTCCCATAAGCATAATTAATCCAATGTGTAAAATGTAAAAGAATAAATATAAAAGACTTCCAATTGCTGGTGCGCTCCCTTTGGTATAATATAATCCCACCACATTGTAAGTTAAAAAATATATTAATGGTTCAACAATATAATTTATATAATAACCGTATTCTAACGTTTCAAAAGGATTAGGTAAATAACGCATTCTTATTACCATACTTATTAAATCAATTAATTTATACATAAGTCCCCCTTTTTTCATTACCGGATTTTATTTACCGTAACTAAAAGAACCCAGCTAGGAGTTCATAAATTATTTAATTAGAAAAATTTTGATCGATTATGTTAAATATTCTTTTTAAAACAATAAACAAATTAAAAACTAATAAGAATACTAAATAGTATATTATCGTACTTACAATACAATTTATCTTCTGAGTAAATAAGTATACAAACGATAATAACAAAACAGAAATAGAAATTAGAATTTCAAACATTATCGTATGATAAGTTTCTTTTATTGCCCGTTTTATTATATTTATTTGGTTAGCATTTTGAGATTTTTTAATATTGATTTTATCCTTCATGTTAATCAGCATAACAAGTAAGGTAAATAACATAGAAGTTAATATAGATATTATGACTGTTATGATATTTATCATATTGCTATCAATAATCTTAATTCTGTTAACACCTAAGGCCATTAAAAAAGGTAAAATATTGTATGTAAAAAATGGAACTAATAAAAGTTTCCCGTTTTTGTTATTAAAAATGTCAATATGATTATAAATTATTTGGGTACAGTTCATATATTCAACTTTAAAAATAAATTTTGAAATTAATAATCCTATAACACAGATAAAAACTAATGTATATGGATTTTTAATTATTTCGAATAACCGCAATCTATCACCCTCTTACTATTAATCCCATTTCTTCTAAATAAGTTACAGCTGTTTCAATAAGTATAGGCTGTATGCTTTCTACTATTGGATGTCCTCCATTCAGCGTTACCAAACTGGTTATATCATCACTAAAGCTTATGCTCGAAATGTCACTTAAATTAATAGTTTTATATTTTTTTCCTAACTTGAATTCTAGCTTAATATTGTCATACTCAAAGTTATTAAGCCGTACTATAGTAGTTAGATTTCTTTGTCCTCTTATGCATTCACGAATTCTATTTATGTTGTTTCTAATGAAGCCAGTAGGTTTATTAATAATATACTCTTCATATGATTCATTGACTCCATTATTTAGCAATCCTATTTGATTACCTATATCGTTCGGAACTTCATATCTAAAAAATCTAATTTTTTGTAAAACTCCGTACTCAAAAAGCCTTTCTAAATAAGCCATAGGAGCAACATTGTCTAAAAATAATTTATAATCAATATTTACATTTTTCAAATAATCTGATAAAATCTTTTCAAATAGAGTCTTGATTCCAAATATTCCATTTTTCTGAAGTATCAAAATGCCTCTGTTTACCTCCCCAGGTGGAACAGCTAAAATGAAATTAAACGGCATAACTTCCGCATCATCTTCGTCTTTATTAAACTTAAAATTTCCCGTTGTACTATTAATTATTTCAGCTTCTTGGCCATAAGAACCTGTTTTTATTCTTCCAATTATATAATTAAACAAACAATTATTATCTTCCATTTCTCTTTCTTGATTACAGCCTTCAAATTTAAAAATTTTTTCTAATACTTCGTTATTTTCATATATTTGATTGTTTTCAGTAATAAAGTTATCAAATATATCTATAAATGAAGCCCCATCAATGTTGTTTAAAGAATAATTTTCATCGTCATTTTTATTTTTTACACTTATCGTATATGATGCTATTGATATATTAGCCATTTATGATTCCCCCATTATGTATTTTACCAATATTATACTTCGGAAAACATTTCCTGTCTACAACATTCTACATAAAAAGACACTACTTTCCAGTAATGCCTTTTCACAGGGGGTTTTACAAATGCCTAATTCATTTGCTTATTTTAGATGGTACTATTTTACTCCTTAATATAGGATAATACAAGGGCGCCAAGAGGACATATAAAAGGACATTTAGCTTAACATTTCGAACAATGACTCTTCGCTGAATAAATCTATTTTCAGCTTGTTTATAAGCCTGCTTTTGTTTCTTGTTATAGTTTTTACATCTACATCGAAGTATTCTGCTATTTCCTCCCTTGTTTTACCCTCAAAATATTTTAATTGGATAATCTTATAATAAGGATCGCCTTTCAATTTATATACTGCTGCATTTATTGTATCAATGAAATTCTTAGTAACAGATATTGATTGTTCAATTTTTGTAATTTGTTCTTCTGCCCGTTCTTCCTCAAATTTGCTTTCTATAGTGCTATTACTAGAATATGTTGTTATTGATGATGATTTTCTATTGCTGCCCTCAACTAATATAGTATCAATCTGTTTGTACTTATTTTCAATAGTCTCTTTGAAATTATTATAATTATAAAGTAATATTTCCGTCTTTTGAAAAGCTGAATGTATATTGTCCTTTAATAGTCTTTGCTTCTTCAATTCTATAATTATCTCTTTTGCTATCATATTTGCTGTTATCTCTTTTTGATTTATTTCTTTTGCCATATAAGCCTCACCCTTTCATATCTTTAGTAATATTTCTTACCTGTCCGCTTATCAACAAGTATTATGTGTCCTTCTATATCAAAATCGATTATTTCTAATGTCCTCTTGATTATGTGCATTATGTCCGCAACATCTTTGTCTCTATCACGTGGTTTCATCTCGTTATTACGACTTAATTTAGCTATTGCAGCGTAGGCCGTAGGATCACTACAGCCGCTCCCATTTTTCTTTGGATTGTTATTATCGCTCATGTACTTTCCTCCTGAGTTTCAACTTAATATTCCGTACTCACTATAATGTGTTGTTATGTTAAATTTATATTTTTTTCAACTGCCTTATTTAAAAATTTAATAACACATCTTTCGTATGGTACTTTATAGGGTTTTAAGTCTGATATTTTCATGTCTTTTCTGCCGTATATGTTTTTCATGTCTTTCCATGCTGTCCATGGTACCATGTAAAAATCATTCATCTTTAACGATACTAGTACATAAGCTTTAGCTCCTAGTTTTTGATGCAGGTCCAGGCTCTTCATTTGCTCGTCTGTTAGTCTGTTTTGTTTTATTTCCTCATCGTCTGTATGCTTTGCCTCAAAACAAATTGCTTGTCCTCCATTCAATGTGCCTTTGAAGTCTGGTTGACACTTCTTTGTGAATATGCCCTCAAAGGTTAGACCGTATGATGTTTTTTTCTTTCCTGTAACTCTGAAGGCTTCAGGAGTTTTTTCTATGTATGCTATATTTTGTTCTTTGTAATATTCACATGCTGCACTTATCATATTCTCAAACATTTCTCCCGCTACTTTGCTTTGCTTGCCTCTGAAACTACGTAATTGCTCCTTTGTAGCTGAATTTAGATATCGCATAATATTTCCTCAAATACTTGATTTATTTTAGATTGTGTTTTAGCCCCTATACCCTTAATACATGATATTTTTTCTCTGATTTTTTCAATTTCTTTGATTTTATATGTATTACCCTCATTGAATCCTTTCATGTAATGTTCTTTTATAATTCCTGTTAATTGGTCATCTGTCATTTTTCGTAATTTAACTGCCTCTTGATGTACTTCTCTTTCTTTATCAGTTGAAAACCTTCTAGACATATGCTGCCCTCCTATAAAATAATTAACTTTGCATCTTGGCATTCGAATGTTTCTCTGAATTCGCATGTTTTACAAGTTTCTTTTGCGCATGCACACTTTACTTCTCCATCTTCTATACATGCTAGTACTTCATACTTTGGTGGAATTTTGTCTGACTTATGATTTGATTGCTCTTCTATCATTTATAATCTTCCTCCATTTTTAGGTTTATATTTGCACTCTTGTTGTTGTAGTCAACTATCATGCTGTTGATTTTTACAATAGGTTGTCGTTTATGAAAATTTCGAAGTCATCTGGTATAATATTTATTTTATCCTTTAAACTTTCAGATACTAATCTATTAACTACTGGTGGCCTTGATGGTGTATCATATGTTGCAGTCATATATTTATTGTTAATTTTCATATAAACTATTTTCCCCTCCTTGCCATTGGTATATGGTGTATCTTCCTCCAATTGTTTGACTTTCCTAATACCTTAGAAATATAAAACATAAATCTTCTTTGCAGAGGATCTCTCTTGTTCTTTGGTACTCTTAATATAGATTCTAGATACTCTCTGAAAAAAATTTTAATACTTTCCCAGAATGTTTTAAAAGCTTCAACAATCTTATTAAAAGCATTTTTCAAAGCATCTGCAGAACTCACGAATGTGGTTTTTGCTTTTTCAATTTGATATTCACATTGATAACAAACTTGTCTGCCCTCAGGAATGATTTTTCCGCAACATACGCATGTATTATCATTCCTCGTGTAATTGTAATCACATATAGAACAATCTCCTTTGCCTTCCTCGTAAATGCATTCCTCGTCTGTAAATTTACAAAATTTCATTTTATTCATTGTGATGAGCTGCTCCTCTCATTGTATTTTTATTTTTAAAATACTCTTTTTTAGCCGATTCGATAACAATCTCATTGTAGTTGCTTTTGTATTGTTCTACTTCCTTTTTGCTTACAACCCCATTTTCTCTGCCGATTTGTAGTTGCTTTAGAATATTGTTATACAATCTTTTATTTCTGTTTATTAGCATTCTTTTATAGTCATCATCTGATCCTATTTCCATAGCTTCCTCCTAATTTCTAAGTAACCACCTTCTACAGTTCTTGTGTTTTTTAAATTTCCTCGTCCATGCATAACCAATAGAGTTATCTATGCCTATGTATAAGTTTCCGAACTTATAATAAAACAGTCCTCTTGGTTCCGCTTTTTCGATTATGCTTATTGCCGCTTTGGAGTCTACTTTTTTTATCTTCATTTTCCCTCCATATCTCATAAGAAATTCTTTAGGACTTAAATCCTCTATATCTCTTAGTAGTTGAATTGCTTTTGTAATTGTTATGCTGGTTTCTAAGTTGTTAGGTTTTGATTTTATGTTCATAAAGCCCCTCCTTAGACATTTTTTAATTTATTCTTATTGGTAGAACAAATGCTGATTGTTCTTCATCATCTGAGTCCACTACCATTGGTTGTACTGATGATCCAATATATAAGTTTATATTTTCATTGTCGAATGATTTTAATAAGTCTATTAGGTAGCTACCATTAAATACTATTGTTACGGGTTCTTCTATTGGTTTTTCTAGTTTAATTACTTCTACATACTCTGAAATTTCAGAATTAACTGCGATAGTTAGTTTTTCATCTACCACTTGAAGTTTAACTGCTCCTTTGTTCTTTTCTTCAACACATATCATACAGCGTTTAATTGCTTCTAGAAATAAAGTTCTATTTATGCTAGTTTTATTTTTGTTTTTAGTTAGCGTTTTTTCATACGATATGTATATTCCTTCTAGTAATCTTGTGTATACTGTATATTCCTCTGACTTGAATATTGCATGATTGTTATTGTATGAAATCTCGATGTTTCCGACCATACCTAGACTTGTTAACTTTTGGATAGATGCCTTAGGAACTACAAATTTTAATTCTTTTTCAAACTTTACCCTGTTGTATGCGAGTCTATATGTATCGCAACCAACTAAATTTAAATATCCGTCATGTGAATCAAACAATACGCCTGAAAAAATTGGTTTAAGTGTGTTGTTGCTAACAGCATATGTTACTGATTTAATGGATTTTTCAAAATCTAAACTACTTATAATTACATTGCTAGTCTGTAATATATCTAATTCAACCTTCGGGAATAGATTGACATCGTAACTTTGAAATTTATTTTTAATATGATGTTCCGCTTTAATTGTAATAGAAAAGTTTTCACCAGGTATTATCTCTATTTGCCCTTCAGGTAAATTCTCAATTAGTTCGATTGCCTTTGGCGGTATTATAAATGTTTCATCTGTTGTAATTTCTATTGGTGTATTGACTCCGATTTCGAAATTTGTAACTGCTAAGCAATTATCTTTAAGTAAAACACCTTGTACTATATCTATTGAACTTTTTTGTATAAAACTTTTAAGTTTTGTTAATTTTGGTGCTATCATGTGTTTTTGAATAATCATATTTTCACCTCGTTTTTATATTTGCTTATACTGCTTTTTTCTCAATTATTACTTTATCTAATTTATCTCTCTTAAATTTTCTCAAGAAAGGATTAATCCTTGCCTTGTCTGAATCTTTATTCCTGTAACCATGGCACTGTAAGATTTCATTGCTTGTTCTGCTTATTTCTAATGTGTAATATGATGTTTGAGGGTTCTCTTTGTCTCTTAGAAATAATATTGCAATGCTTTTACTTGCCATTCTTTCGCTGTAACTTCCACCACCTACGCAGTGATGAAGGGATTGTCCCTCTTTTACTATTTCCGCTGCATTTTCTGGTGCTCTTATAAGAAATTGCTTGTCCTCATAATAATATAAGTTATTTAATTCTTTATTCATCTTCTTGATTGCAGAGTATTTTGTATTATGCCTTTTATATTCTGCCTGGTTGTTTTTTTCATTTATAATATCTACGTTAACATCATGAGCCATCTTTAAATCTTTTGGAAATAATACAAAGGTGTTTTTCATGTCTTGTTTTAGTGTTATACATGAATTTAAATAGTCATTATATATATTATCTTTTTCACTTATGTATTCTGGCTGTTCTCTTAAATACCGCAATGCTTTTAGGACCGGCACATATTTAAATATATTTTTGAAATTACTAACATAATACTGCTCCATGATTTCTGTTAATTGTTCAGCTGTTAGCCTCTTTCCTTGTTCTCTTGATGTTTTGAATAGATTTAATCCATCAAGCGTAACATTTGCCTTTTTTAATATTTTTATATCATCGTTTTGAATGCCTAGTATTGCGTTTAGGTTTTTACCTTTTGGATTGATTTCTTTAGCTTGATAAGATCCGGCTACATCGCGTGCCAGGTTGTATAAACCTACTTTTATAAAATGCTCAAGGAATATGCTACCGGTTTTGTACTTTGTGATGAAAGCATCTACATTAAATCTAAAATCAACCTTATTTCCCGCTAGAGCACCAAGCTCGCTATATTGTAGTTTTGTATCTTTTATAATGTTTTTAATGTTTTTATAGTAAACATTGTATTTAGCCATTATGCTATGCATTTCACCTGAACGATTCCACCTCATGTATTTATTTTTAAACATGCTGTATTCATATGCTTCAATACGTAAATTTTTACTGTAAAAATCTCTAGCTACTTCACTAACGCTTTTATATGGATTTTTATAATTTCTACCATAACATTTTCTTAAGTAAAAATATCTAATTACAAACCCGTCTGATGTTTTCTGAAATACTGCAGCTCTTCTTTCGTCTTGTACTTTTGTCGATTTTCCAATAGATTTATATGTTATGTTGGCTCCGCAATTTGGACATATGCCAGATGCGTTATGCTTTGGTTTGTATACTGTCACATCATTTTTACAATGCGTGCAATAACCTTTTAGGTTTACCCTTGCCTCATATTGATAATAAATATACCTACTTTTGATGAATACATCATTTTCTAACCAATCATTGAAATCTTTAGGAAGGTCTTTTATTTCTTCCATTTTTTTATCAATAGGATCTGTTATTCTTTTTTCTTTTTTTAATATTTTGGCTTGCAGTATTTGGTCTTGAAATTGAGTTGTTCCATTTATGACATCCTTGTTGTGTATATCTAGAAAATTTACAATAATATCTTTGTATTCTTGTTCAATATAAATACCTTTGATATCTTTAATCCACCAATCATAACTAGCATAATGAACTAATCTTCCTATTCTCCATTCAGGTACCAAACTTTGAAAATCTTGTGTAATATAATCATCTTTATTTAAAAACGTTCTGTAGTTTAGGTTTTGATTGTTTTTGTAATACATATTAATAATTAATGTTTTTTCTTTAGTTACTTCTGTAATCTCTGCTTCTAAGGTCCATCTATATTCATTAAGTGGAGTTGTTCTCCTTCTTTCAGGGATAGCTCCTAGTTTGGCTTTCCTCATAATTTCCTCCTGTGTTTATTGTTTATAAGATATCAAATAATGATACTTGATTATCTAGCTCCTTATTTTTAGTTTTTTTATTCTCGGTGTTAGATTTCTTTACTGAACTATTATCTTTTATAGTTGTACTCGCTCCATGGTTCACTGCATGAGCTGCAGCATTAACATCATTTTCATTTATTACTGGCTTGTCTATTCCAAAATAATTCTCGCTCCATTTAAACACCGTCTCATCTTTTACCATACTGAAGCCACCAGAGGATTGTTTTTTTGCTTTTTCTATAATGTAATCCATTGATCCTTTTAATGATTTTTCTTTGTTATTGATATTTTTAGCTAATTCTATATCTGTTTGACATTTACTTTTTAAATATTCTGCTATTACTTTAGTTGACGGCCTTGCTTTTGATTCCTCATCTAATTTTCTGATTGCTTGTTCGATAATGTTGTTATCTGACATTTTATTTGCTCCCCCTCTTTTGATTGTATTTTTCTTTTAGTTCTTTAAATGTTGTATATCCACCTGAAAGCCTAAGGAAGTCATGCCAGGTGATGTTTAATTTTTCTTTTTTGTTTTCACTTTTAATTATTATGATTCTGTTATCTATTTTCTCCATTCTTTCCTCCTATGTTTTATTTTCTAATTTCCTCATCTTGACGTTTACTGATACGCCTGTTATGTCATTTACTATTATTTCAGATTCTACATATTGATACTGCTTGTACTTTCTTTCGAAATAACTCTGCCTGTCCACATCTTTAATAAATTTATTTATGGTTCTTTTCGTGAATTCATCATCTTTTACTTTTATGACAGGCTGTTTCAAGTTTCTGCTTTGCTTTACCCTCTTTTTGCCCTTTGGGTCCTTAATTATGTATCGTGTAATTCCCTCAAATCCATTTTCATCTTCTTCTAGCCTGATAGTATTTGCATACCCCTTCCCCCAAATCCTTTCTGCCTCATCACGATCCATTGCATTAATTATTAGATGATGGTGTATTTTGATGTTTTTTCCTTCTTTAGATTCTTTGTACTCAATTACTGCTATATATTTCAGTTCCGGTAAATTATTTTTTATTCGATACCGTTTTATCCTTCTTAAATAATTATCTATATCTTTTTTAGCCTGTTCCTCTGTATCTGGTCTATTCTTATCCTTGTATGAAAGAGTAATCATTAAATCTCCTTCATCAAAATTATTGTTTATCAATCTTATAATTCTTTTTTTAGCATTCTTATCATTTAGGTTTTTTTGCTTTGTAGAGGAACTTTTTATTTTTTCACTTCTTTTACTTTTTAATCCAGTAAAAGTAGGATACATTTCTACTTCTAAATATTTACCGCTATATATTTTTTTGGTTCTGTATGTCATTTTTGCTAACGGCATTTGATCCTCCTATATGTAATTGTATAAGCAATTTATATTTATACATTTTGTAGTAATGAATATAAATTATGTAAAATATATGGTGATGGTTCTAAAGATAATACCCATTACAAGCCCGAAATGCGCTTTTTAATCGCGCAATTTTTTCTGTGAAATTTGTTGACCTCAAGCCGTTTATATGATATAATTTTAGTAATTAAATAAGCGGCTTGAATGTCGTTTGGTTATTAAATGCTCCGATTGACTGTGAGAGGTTCTGGAGCATTTTTTTTTTCTGTATTATTTTTAAATTTATACATGTTTGTTTCCTTCTTCCTTTGGTTGCTGCTGGGCTTGTACTTTTTTTTGCCTTTGTTTGGGTGTAATATTCTTGCCTCTTTACTCTCTTATGTGTGTATGAGCAATGATAATCGTCGTCTTGATGATATCTGCATTTTTTACAATGGCTAATACAGATTGGGGTATAGTTAAAATATGGACAGCTCACCCAACAGCGTTGTTCATGAACCGTCTTGCCACATGCGGGGCACGTCTGGATACTGTTACCGTTCAAAATCTTCTATCTTCTTTCTAATATCTGTACTATTAAGCAGCACATCATTATCAATGCAAATTTAAGTCTTATGTATTCTAATGGATCTGTGAACTTGTCCCAAAACTTTTTAATCATCTTCCTCTTCCTCCTCAATCACAGCAACATTTCCATCTGAACAAATACTGATTAATCCAAGCTTTTCATATCTATTTATACATTGCTCTATTGTTATATTAAGCATTGTCATAGTACCTCCTATTAAAATCTAATACTTGACTCTGGTCTAAGGTTTGCTTTTCCAGTTTGTAGTTTCTCCTCTTACCTTCATCTGTAAGACAAATTGGATAGAGCCTTATTTTTTTAGTTTTTCTATTGTGGTATCCGGTGTATTGTGCTAATTCCTCTAATGTAACCGCATCTACGACCGCTATGTCATATACATTGTATCCTTTGCTGTAATTTGGTCCTTTGTTAATATAGTTCATATCTGCCTCCTCTTATAACTCTTTTCCTTCCTTAGTAGCCTTATCTAGCCATTCCTCAAATAAAGATCTATTAATTTTCGTAAATTCCCCAACTTTAATAGTAGGAACTGAAGAATCTGAATTGCATAGAGCATATAACCTGTCCCTGCCTATTCCAAATTCTTTTGCTGCTTTTGGTATGCTTATTAAATATGCGTTTGGCACTTGTTGCCTCCTTTTTTAGTTTTTGTGTTGTTTCTAATTTTTTAATAAAACAAGGTCATTCAATTTCAATCACTCCTTTCTTTTTATTTTTTCTTTGACATATTATGATAATAATTGTATAATTTTAGTAATAAGCTATTAGAGGTTGTATTATGGATAAACCAAGACTAAAATTTAAAAATGCTTTATCTGAAATGTCCACTGTTTTTGGTATAATTGGTTTTTTCTTACCTGATTTAAAGATTGAAATCAAAATTATACTGTTTGCTTTTCTGCTTTTAATGAATTTGATTTATATTTTAAACGACTATGTAAAACAGGTTACCAAGTTATTTAATCATTTTATAAATATAGAAAACGAATATACAAAACTGAACAATCGCCACAAAAGTCTATCAAAACTTTTTGATGAGAGAATTACAGAACTTGAAAGTTGCAAAAATACAATTTCTGATACTAAACACCTCTTATTTGCATCTATACGTAACCCTAACAACTATGAAAAACCGCAATTAATTAATGCTTATAAATTTTTATCCAATAAGGGAGGTTCTCATGAGCAGAGAAACTTTTAAAGTAGTTAAAATAATTAATGAATATTCTATTGTTATTAATGCAGGTTCAGAACAAAGCTTACAACTTAATGACGAATTAGAAATATTTACACCAGGAAAACCAGTCTTTGACCCCCGAAACAAATGAAAAATTAGGGACCCTTGACTTAATAAAAGCTTATATTGAAGTCACTAATGTATTTGAAAAAATGTCAATCTGTAAAAATACAAATACAATTCAGAAGAATTTTTTTGATACAATAGGTAATTTAACAAAAACTGAACGTTTACGGCTAAACGTTGACTCTTCTCAAATATCAAATGACTTCTCCGACTTTGATTCCCAAATAAGAATTGGAGATTTGGTCAGGAAAAAACCATAGTCAATATTTGAACCAACACCCCAATCCAAAGTATAACCGTAAAGAAGCTTTTTGAATCCTTTACACTTCGAGCCAATGAAGGTCTTAAGTCTTCCATTGATTGCTCTGTATTAGGTGGGGTATATTTATAAAGTTCATTTTCTCTTTGCTCTAGGATACTGTGAATATCTTGGAGCTCTTTTTTTATTTGATTAAGCTCTATTAATATCATCTCTTGCACTTCCTTTCCTCCCTGTGTTAGTTTTTGTATTTTTCTTATATGCATCTATGTCTATATATATCTCATTCATTTCTTTATCAGTTATATATCTCTCAACCTTAGTTTTTATACTTGCTCTCTAGTGGTCGCTTTGGTGTTAGAAATCTATCTGTATTGACATTTAGAACACCGCATATTATTTCATATTCTTCAAATGTCATTCTTCTTTTACCATTTAGCGCTAGATTTAATTTAGGAAGAGGAATTCTTGACTTTTCTGATATAAATGTTTGAGATATCCCCGACTCCTCTATAAATGACTTTATTTTCAATCCTACACACATTTTATGTCGCTCCTTTACTCTAATTTTTTCGATTTATTCGAAGTAATTATATGTTACACCGTCCATTTCGAAATGTCAATATATTTTTTCGAGTTTTTCGAAATTCATTCTTTACATAATCGAAATTATATGTTATTATGTGAATATCAACTAAATTGGAGAAAGAGATATGATAACTTTTGGAAATCGATTAAAAGAAGCTCGCAAAGTAAAACAGCTAACGCAAAAACAACTTGCAGAAAAAATAGGAGCAAAACATAATTCAGTAAGCGATTGGGAAAATGATAAAAACAAGCCTGACCCCGATACAATAGAATTAATATGTGGCATTCTTGATGTGTCGGCGAGTTATTTATTAGGAACAAAGGATCCTCTTAATCTACTTTCACCGGAAGCGATTGAAGTAGCGCGAGCCTATGATAATGCAGAACTTGACAAACAAAACATAGTTCGTTTAGCTTTGGGTTTAAAATTGAAAAGAGAATCAAAAATAGCAAAATTTCCAAAGAAAAAAGAGACACCAGATTACCTAACACTAAACGCGGCGAATGCCATAGAAGGAGCTTCGGAAGATGATAAGCAACACGACGAGGACATTATGAACGATGATAATTTCTAAATAGCTTGCAGGGGGATTATATGACATATGAAGAATTATTAAAAGATGCAGAAAGTCAAGACTTAACTGTTAAAGAAAAGCCATTAATGGGGCATAGGGGAAGAATAAAGGGTAATAAGATTGCAATAAAAAAGGATATGCCTACAATTACAAAGGCATGTGTACTTGCTGAAGAACTTGGCCATTACTATACAAATTCAGGAAATATACTAGATCTATCTGATATAAAGAATAGAAAGCAAGAATTACAAGCTAGATTTTGGGCGTATAATAAACAAATAGGATTATTAGGAATAGTACAATCTTTTGAAAACAGATGCCGAGACTTATCAGAAATGGCCGAATATTTGAATGTTACAGAAGAGTTCTTATCAGATGCATTAGCTTGCTATAAAGGCAAATATGGTGTATCTGTTAAAATAGATAACTACATAATTTATTTTGAACCTAGTTTATATATAATGAAAACTTTTGAATAAAAAATAGCACTCAGTATTGGCGTACTGAATGCTATCAAGATACATATTGCCACAAAGGACAAATGCACTCAAATCACTTATATTATAGCATTTAATCCTTTGTAGTGGCAAGGATTATTTTTTATACCCAAAATTGGAGGTAATGCTATGGCAAGAAAACCAAAGACAAATGCGAGTGTTGGTGGAATTGATTATTTCCGTGTTAGAGCGCGAATTGGTGAGGATAATGAAGGAAATCCTGTTTATAAAAATTTTTACGGTTCTTCAAAATCTGATGCTGAAAAGAAAAAAAGAGAATATCTAGACTCACTTGCCCAAGGAGTTAATCCTGAATTAGGTAAGCAAAGCTTAAGTAAAGCTATGCATGTATGGCTTTGGCAAGTTGAACGATACAATGGAAATAAGTCTTCTACATTTGAAAGGTATGAAGGTATATTTAGAAATTATATACAAAATGCGATTATAGGATATTTGATTGTATCTGATATAAAAAAAATAAATATTCAACAATACTACAACGAGTTATTATTTAATCAAAGTAAAACCATATCTCAAATCAAAATACTTCATAAATTACTTAATAAGTTTTTTAGTTATGCTGAATCTGAATCGTATATTATAAAAAACCCATTAAGAGGTCTTAAATTGCCTAAACCAAATGAAGATGAAATTGACGATGATGATAAGATTATAGAAACTTTTACCCAAGACGAAATAAAAAAAATAATATATACTGCTGGACATACCAAAATTAGATATTTAACAACTTTTGCACTCTTTACAGGTGCCAGGCAAGGTGAAATATTAGGACTTGAAAAATCTGATATAACAAATGATACAATTAAAATAAATAAAACTCTTCGTAAAGTAAAAATATTTGATGATATGATCGGGAATAAATATCATTATGAGTTGAAGGTTACAAAACCAAAAACTAAAAATTCTACTAGAGAACTCACTATAAATGATGCATTAAGTAAAGAATTAAAAGGATTAAACAAACTTGTGGCAGAAGAAAAGCTAAAACTTGGGCAGCAATATCCTGAAAACAACCTTTTATTTCCTTCATCTGTAGGTAAATATATAACAGCTAAAACACTCATAACATCATGGCAAAGATTATTAGAAAGAGCTGGAGTAGAGTATAGAAAATTCCATGCCCTGCGGCATACATTTGCTACAACACTTATAATGGAAAATGTAGATATTCTTACAGTATCTCGATTATTAGGACATAGGTCTATCGAGACAACAGAAATATATACACATGTATTGAAAGAAAAGAAGAATGATGCCTTATCTGTTTTAAATAATAAGTTCATATAGATGCTAAAAAAATAAAAGATCCAATTTAGGGTCTTTTATTTTTAATTGGCGAAACATTGGCGAATTTCAATTTTTAGCATCTTCTTTATGCGCTATATGTATTGAAATTTCAATTTTGGCGGAGAGATGGGGATTCGAACCCCAGATACAGTTCCCCGTATACACGCTTTCCAGGCGTGCTCCTTAAACCACTCGGACATCTCTCCGTATTGTGTTTTACGACAAAATACATTATAACTTGAAATAAGTCGGAATGTCAATGTTTTTTTAATCAATAGTTATCTCATTTCTATTGCAAGAAGACGTATATATTTTATGATAAATGATAGTTCTTATGTTATATTATTGTCAGCTTTCCACTTGCAAAATTTTTTATAAACGTCTCTTAATATCGCAGAAATACATTTTTGTGATGCACCATAAAACCTTGTTTTAATTTTATCAATCAATAATTCAATACCACCATTTTCATAAATATTGTATCCTTTTATTATATCTTTCAAGAACTTTTTTGCTTCATCGGTTACTAAAGTACAACTATTATCTTCAATTATACCAGTTTTATAGTTTATAATTAAACCAACACCAATATAACCATTAAACAATGCCGCTGGTATGTTTTCTGGAAGTCTCACGTATGATATAAAATATACTGTATCTTCGCTATAATAAGTATCGTACCTTTCCTGCATATAAACCTCCAAAAGTTAATTATTTATTAGCTATATAATATATTTGTATACATGTTGTGTCAAGATTTTAAATTAATTAAAACAAAGCTACAATAATTTTTTTACTGTAACTTTGCATAATTATTTAATTAACCTAAATAGATTATAAGTAAATATTCTTTTAACATACGATTACATTAGTAATGTTAAAATGTAAAGCGAGTATCGAACAATCACTTTTAATTTAACAAATTACAAAATAATTACTACATTAATCCTAACATTTTTCTTGCTTCATCCACAGTTGCAATTTCTCTACCTACTGCATTTGCAATATTTAACACCCTTTTAACAAGCATTTCATTTGTAGCTAAAGTATTTTTATCATATTTTATAACATCCTCAAGTCCAGTTCTTACATGTCCTCCCATAGCAATTGCCATAGTTATCATTTGTACCTGAGAGTTACCTATACCAGATATATTCCATGTAGCATCTTTAGGAAGGTTATCAACTAAGAACATTAAATTCTTAGGAGTAGCTGGCATAGAACCTTTAACATCTAATACAAAATTAAAATGAAGAGGTCCTTTTAATATTCCTTTTTTTTGATAGAACAAAGCTTGAAATAACATTGCTGTATCAAATACTTCAATTTCTGGTTTAATGTTGTTATCTAGCATTTTCTTAGCTAATGCTTCCACTAATTCAAGTGAATTAGCATTTACTGCGCTAGGAAAATTTGATGAACCAGTTGACAAACTAGCCATGTCAGCATTTGGCAAATCTAACATTTGGCTTCTCCACGCTATTGAATTCTCGCCACCTCTAGCACCTGTTGACACTTGTTTAATTATATCTACCTTATCCTCATCAAGTGTATTCAACACCTTTTCAAACAACTTTCTATCACTTGTAGGCTTAAGGTTTTCATCTCTTACATGTATATGCGCAACAGCGGCTCCTAAGTCCTTACATTTTTTTATATCTGCAACTATCTCTTCAACCGTCAATGGTGAACTTGGATTATTCTCTTTTGTTGGAACATTTCCAGTAGGTGCAATTGTAATAATTAGCTTTTCCATAAGCCACCTCCCAAACTTTCTTTTTATAATACTTCATCACAAGTTTTCTTAATAGCTGTCTCTAATCCATCAAATAATATGTCCACTTCTTCTTGTGATATATTAATTGGTGGAGTTATTAATATATGATCTCCTCTAACTCCATCCACTGAACCTCCTCCAGGATATGGTACAATTCCTGCATCTAGGCAGTGGTTAGTTATTTTGCTATTTAATTTTATTTTCGTATCAAAAGGTTCCTTAGTAGTTTTATCTTTTACAAACTCTAAACCAATCATTAAGCCTTTTCCTCTAATATCACCTACTATAGGATATTTGTACAAATCTTGCATTTTATTAATTAAATACTCTCCTTGTACAGCACTATTTTCAATATAGCCTTCTCTTTCAATAATGTTCATCACTTTCCATGCGATACCTGCTGATAATGGATTTCCAGCATATGTATGTCCATGATGGAAACTTCCAGAACCATTTATCATAATTGTGTTGAAAATTTCATCAGTTACTGTTGCTGTTCCCATAGGAGTGTAACCACAGCTCATACCTTTAGCTGTACAAATAATATCAGGAACAACATTTCCAAAATGCTCAATAGCCATTTTCTTTCCTGTTCTTCCGCAGCCTGCCATAACCTCATCATCAATCCACAATACATCGTACTTAGTACAAATTTGTCTAATCATCTCAAAATAAATTGGTTCTGGATGAATCCCTGGAGCTGATGAGCCGACTACTGGTTCACTTATAAATGCCATTACATTTTCAGGTCCTTGTCTTAATATCTCTTCTTCTAATGCAAGTGCAGATTTGATACTTGTTTCTTCTAAAGTGTTACATCCCCATTGATTTCTGTAATGATAAAACTGTGGAATTTTAGGAAATTGTACTAAAATCGGATCATAAATTTTCTTTCTACCGGTTATTCCAGTCATGGACAATGCTCCAATAGTATTGCCATGGAATGAATTCCATTTAGAAATTACTTTCCACTTGCTCGACTTGCCATCTCTTTCAACAAAATATTGTCTTGCAAGTTTTAGTGCAGATTCAGTTGCTTCCGAACCACCTGATACAAAATAAACATGATTTAAATCCCCAGGAGTCCATTCTGCTAATTTTTGTGCACAATCTTCAATAGTGTCAACAGTCCATCTTGACAAATGGGTAAAAGCTACCTTTTCCATTTGTTCTTTTGTATATTCAGCAATTTCTTTATTTCCATGACCAATGTTTGCTACTGCAGAACCTGAACATGCATCTAAATATTTTTTGCCATTTTCTCCATAAAGGAAAACCCCATCTCCCTTTACAATTTTTGGATAGTTCCAATTTTGATTACGATAAAACACTTGGTTTTTTGGTGCTTTGTTTAAACTCATGATATTTTTCCTCCTAATTATGTATAATGCTATTGTGCAATATCAACTTTATCCTTATTAAACTGATCATAGTCAAATGTACCTTCAAGTTTTGAAACAACTGCTGCAACAATTAAATCTCCATGAGAATTAGTAGCAGTATGTATTTGGTCAACAATACGATAAATTCCTGCAACCAATGCAATAGCCTCTAATGGAAGACCCATACTTTCAAGTAAAGTAATGCTGATAACCAATCCAATAGATGGAACTGCTGCACAACCTACTGCAAGTAAAGTTGCTTGGAATACAAGCATAATCTGAGTTGCAATTGATAGGTCCATACCATATAACTGACTTGCAAACACTACTATAATACCAAAGTATATACAAGTACCATTCATATTCATAGTTGCACCTAATGGAAGTACAAAGCTTGAATTCTCTTCAGGAATACCAATTTCTTTAGAAAGTTTCATTGAAACTGGTAATGCAGCAGATGAAGTACATGTACTAAAAGCAATTAACCACGGTTCAAAAGCCTTTTTAAAGAATTTAATTGGATTCACTTTCACTATTAAACCTAAACATAACCCCCATAGTACAACTATTGTAAATATTATAGCTGATAAATAGTCAGTGATAATAAATTTAAGTATTGGGCCGAAAATTTCGACACCAAATTGAGCAGTTGCATTTGCCATTAAACCAAAAACTCCATAAGGTGTAAATTTCACAACTATTTCTATTATTTTAAACATAGTCTCTGAACATATTTCAATAAACTCATTCACTGGCTTTGCTCTCTCTCCTACCATTATAAGTGCAATTCCAACAAATATCGAGAACGATATAACATGAAGCATCGTACCATCAGCCATAGAAGCTATTGGATTTTGAGGGAAGAAATCTAAAAGCGAGTCAAGTATGCCAGGAAGCTCTTTAATTTCAACGCTTCCAGCTGCAACAGTTCCTAAATCCATACCAGAACCTGGCTTAATAAAATTTGCTAATATTAATCCGATTGATACAGCTCCAGCTGAAGTAGCTAAAAACAAAGCAACTGTTCTCACACCTGTATTTGCTAATCTCTTTATGTCACCTAAACTTATTACTCCACTAGTTATTGAGAAAAACACCAATGGTACAATACCCATTTTTATTAGTCTCAAAAACAAATTTCCTACAAATACACAAACTTTTAAAATTTCTGCAATAACAGGGTTTTTTGGACCACCCATATTACTAAAAATAATTCCAACGATAACACCTAAAATTAAACCGATAAAAATCTTGTGATACAATTTTAATTTAAAAGATTTTTTTTCCATAAGTCCTCCTAATTATTTTATAAAATTTTAAATTACTTTTGTATAAATTATCCTCCTTTCTTTATTAGTATGGATAAGAAATAAAAAACCAGCATAAATATGTCTAGTTAATAGACCTATTTAGCTGGTTTAAATTTGTTATATAATATTGTTTAAATTGCAATATTATCGCAAATAAAGCAGTCACATATTAATTTTTAATAATTCTGTAAATGTTTGCAAGTTAATTTTATAACAAAATCTAATTATTGTCAATGCTTTTTTTAATTATTACCTATAAATAAAAATTTGCGACTTTAACTAACGGCTTTTTTTTAATAAATTTTGCAGTGTAAATATTTTACATTATAATGCGATATCTTAGTTTGGTGAAGCGCACCGTTTGCAAAATTTTATCAAATATATTGTTATTTTAATGTTATATTGGGTATATATAAGCTATAGAAATTAGTTAGGAGGAAATATTATGATTAAAATAGCTATAATAATTGGAAGTACACGCCCAGGACGCAATGGCGAAGCTGTTGCAAATTGGGTATATGATATATCGAAAAAAAGAAATGATGCAGAATTTGAACTAGTAGATATAAAAGATTTCGATTTGCCTCTACTTGATGAACCAATGCCGGCAGCAATGCATCAGTATACTAAACAGCATACAAAAAATTGGTCAGCAAAGATAGAAGAATTTGATGGTTTTATATTTGTAACACCAGAATACAATCATTCTACTTCAGGAGCTCTGAAAAATGCAATTGATTTTCTATCGACTGAATGGAACAACAAAGCAGCAGGCTTCGTAAGTTATGGTAGTGCCGGTGGTTCACGAGCTGTAGAACAATTAAGGCTGATAATGGCTCAATTGCAAATTGCTGATGTTCGTGCTCAAGTTATGTTATCTCTATTTACTGATTTTGAAAATATGAGTGTTTTTAATCCAGACCCTCGTCATGAATCAGAAGTAAATACTTTATTTAATGAAGTTATCGCTTGGAGCAATGCATTAAAAACTTTGCGTTAATGATTAAAAGAATAGAGCCTAAATGTAAACCACTTACATTTAGGCTCATATAATTTTAATTTTTAAAACTCATATATAATTTATATATATCTTCTTTATGATTTATAAACGAATCTACTATGTTTGGATCAAAGTGATTTCCTCTTCCTTCAACTATCAATTTAAAGGATTCATCAAATGGAAATGCATTTTTATACGGACGTTTACTTGTTAAAGCGTCAAACACATCTGCTATAGCAACTATCCTAGCGCTTAAAGGTATATCTAGACCTGATTTTTTATATGGATAACCTGTTCCATTCCACTTTTCATGATGACCTTCAGCTATTTCAATTCCCATTTCAAACATGCTTTGACTCTGTTTAACTATGTTTCCTTCAGCTGTACGTAATACTTCTGCTCCATAAATTGTATGTTTTTTCATTTGCTCATATTCTTCATCAGTAAGCTGTCCAGGCTTTAACAAGATACCATCTCTTATACCAACCTTACCTATATCGTGCATAGGACTAAACCTTTCAATATCTTTTAAAAAACTAACAGAAATAGAACCATCGTAAACATGATCTTCAAGCAAAAACTCGGCAATTTTAACGGAATATATCTTCATTCTATCTAAGTGATCCCCTGTATCTTCATCTCTGGCCTCTGCCATTTTGGTTAGTGCTAGCAATGTACTATATAACATTTCGTCTATAAAAATATTTTTATTTAGACTAATAGCTATACTATCTGATAGAGTTTCTAAAAAAGCAATATGCTCTTGCTTATAAATATTTTTATATGTACTAGAGAAGAATATTATACCAACTGGTTTTTGATTGATTTTCAATGGTAATGTAATAGATGATTTAATGCCTGACTTAATTAATATACGATTATATTCTGCCTTACTATTTTTTGTGTACAATTCTAAGTCATTTATAACTCTTGGTGTTTTATCCTTTATTATATTTTCAAGACTAGTACTACTTAAATCCTCTTTAATACCTACAAGTTTTTTAGGTAATTCGCAAAGCGATTCATCTGATATTCCATATGATGCTTCTAACATCTTACCTTCATCTTTTAACAATGCGATACCTATATGTTGGTATGGAATGAACTCAGAAAAAGATGAATATATATAATTTAATATCCCGTCAAAAGATACATCTCTGTTTAAATTTCCAATTAGATTTATCAATCCATTTAACTTGTTAAACATCGAGTTAATATCATTTATTACTGGTTGTAATTCTTTTTTTGTTGAAAGATAACTATTAATATTTTTGTTGGTAATACCAAAATTTCTAATGCCATTGTATAGTTCGTTTAAAGGTTCTATTATATATTTATTAAACTCAAAAAAAGAAACAAACAATAATATAGAAAAAACAGCAAAAATAATAACTGAAATAGTAAAATACTTATTTGCTACTTGTTTTTGATAATCAATTAATTCATTTATAATTTGATTCCACTCATATAATAATTTTTCATTATTTGTATTAATAACAAGAATTGCCTTTTCAGTTTGAATACTTGCTACATTGTTTTTAATTAAAAATTCGACTGGCACTCTAAATTCAATTGATTCCATTTCTTCCATTGAATTAAAAAAATGTTTATTAATTATTAAATGTTTCAATTTCAGAGTTTCACCATTATATTGCAACATGCCATTCTTCAATAAATCTAAATTTGCTTCATACTCACTCATAGAGCTATCAAGGGATTCATTTAGTAAAGAAATTTTATTATTTAACACTTCTTTACTCTGAAGAAATATGCCATCTGACATTGCCTTTAGAATAACTAATTTTCTATTAGCATTTTTAGATATCATCTGAGTAAGCATTTGCTGTTTACTAAGCACATTTATCAAGATATTGTGTTTACTATTATTATTTATAATAATTGAAATAATAATAATTAAAAAGCTAATAAGCAAAATAATAAAGAACTTTAATGCCTTAATTCTTTTTTTAATTATTTTTAAAAATTCATTTTCTGTATTGTTCATTATTGTCCTCTTCTATATCTGTGCTAATTTGTATTTTATAGCATTATTAAATAATAATTTAACTAAAATGAAATACATTATAGTTTTGTACAATATATATCGGCATATATTAAAAAAATTTAAGATTAAACTAAATATTTATGTTATTATGTAAAAATAAAAAATATAAATGATATATATTTCTATTAATTTTGATATTATAATCACAGAAAAATCATTTATTAAAAACATTCAACAGATGCTAAATATGTTTATTTATAGCGTTTTTAGAGTAAATATTAAATAAAAGTAATCTTTCTTAAGAACTTTTTATAAGTATAATTTAGGCAACTATGTCAATAAAATAACGCTTGCATAATACAAATAGCGTGGTATAATGTTATTGAGGTCTTACCACAAAATAACAAATAGAAATGAGGTGGAGTATGAAACACAAATTTATTTCAAAAAGATATTGGAAAGATCAATCTACCCCCATGGGGCAAGTTGATGAACTAGCTAAGAAATTTAGTGATGTAATTGATCTGAGTTTAGGAGATCCTGATTTAACAACCCACGAGATAATAATAGACAACTCTATGAAGGATGCTAAACTAGGTCATACTAAATATACAGATTTTAGGGGTGATCCAGAACTTAGAAACGAAATACTTAAATTCTACAAAGAAGAATATAATCTGTCATTTAAAGATGAAGAAATTTTTATTGCAGCAAGTGGATGCTTAGGTATGTATTTAGCTCTTGAAGCAATATTAGATGATGGAGATGAAGTAATAATACAAGCTCCATATTTTACACCTTACCCACAACAAGTTGAGCTTGCAAGAGGAATCCCTATTCCATTAAATACTTATGAAAATGAAGACTTTCAAATAAATATTGAAAGACTTGAAAGTTTAATAACCGAGCGAACAAAAGCATTAATTATTAATTCACCTAGTAATCCCACTGGAAATACATTATCTATGGAAACTTTAGAAGGTATTAGTAACATAGCTATTAAGTATGATTTACTAGTTATTTCAGATGATATATATACTTCATTTAGTTTTAATGAACCATTCGTACCTATTGCTTCTATTGATGGTATGAAGGAACGAACAATAATTATTAATAGTTTTTCAAAAAATTTTACTATGACTGGATGGAGAATAGGAAATATAATAGCACCTGACTTCATTATAAAGACAATTCAGCAAATTAACGAAAATGTTGTCTTTACAGCCCCTTCTATTTCGCAAAGAGGAGCAATATATGCATTAAGAAATAGAAAAATAGTTCAGCCAGACATGATTTCAGAATATAAAAATAGAGTTTTTTATGCTGCAGAAAGAATAAATAAAATACCTAACATGTCCGTATTGAACCCAAAAGGTACATTTTATTTATTTGTTAATATAAAAAAAACCGGACTAAACTCCATAGATGCAAGTGACGTTATCCTCAAAGAAGCTCATGTGTTGACTATACCAGGAATTGCCTTCGGTGAGTGTGGAGAAGGATATGTCAGAATAGCTTGCACTGTTGGTGTTGAAAGACTTAAAGAAGCTTTCGACAGAATAGAAAAAATGAATATTTTTAAAATATAAGGAGGCATACTATGAACGAAAATAATAAGAAATTAGATAGCAAAAGAATTATGAAGTTTTTAATACCTTCAATTATTGGTGTGTTTTTGTTTCTATGTCCTGTACCTTGGAAAGGATCAATAAACATTCCTATTGGAATAATTTCAGAATGGTTAGCTGCAACAATAAAACCTATAGCACCCATTTTGATAACAACTGTAATATTAATATCTGCTATTTTCTCCGTAATTACAACATTTATGAAACCCAAATTAATAGTTGAAAACAAACTGTTGAGTAGGCTTTTTATAACTAGCAATTTTTATTTAATTTTTAGAATTATAGGAGCTTTAGTAGCTGTTTTAGTATTTACTAAATTAGGACCTGAGTTTATAACTTCTGGCGACACTGGTGGAACTATGATGTCCTTGCTTGCTACACTTATAGCATGGTTTTTTGCAGCATCATTTTTAATTCCTCTGCTGATGGATTATGGTGTTATGGATTACACAGGAACTATTATAAGAAACTTTACTAAACCATTATTCAAACTTCCAGGTAGATCTGCTATAGATTTAGTTGCTTCGTGGGTAGGAAATTGTAATGTAGGAGTTGTTTTAACTACTACGCAATATGAACAAGGATACTATACTGGTAGAGAAGCTATAACAATTGCTACATGTTTTTCTGCTGTTTCCCTTCCATTTTGCCTTGTTATAGCAGCAATGCTAAAAGTAGATCACCTATTTATACCATTTTATATAATATTAGCTATTACTGGAATACTAAGTGTTGTTATTATGACAAGAATTCCTCCACTAAGCAAATATCCTAATGAATATTATGCTAAAGTAGGTAAACAAATAAATGAAGAAGAACCTGCTGGCATGACTAAATCTCAATGGGCATTACAACTCGCAGTTTCAAAAGCAGAAACAGCACCTGGATTAGGCGGAACATTGTACAAAGGTGTAGATATGTTTCTTGGAATTATATTTGCTCTTACACCATTAGTTATGTCATTTGGTACTATTGCATTAATTTTAGCAACATATACACCTATATTTGATTGGCTATCACTTCCATTTGGATATTACCTTCAATTATTAGGACTAGAAGAAGCATTTGCTGCTGCGCCTGCTACAATAGTTGGATTTGCAGACATGTTTATACCTGCAATATTAGCAGCTAATATTGTATCTTTAAAAACTAGATTCGTTATTGGTATACTTTCATTAGTTCAGATTATATATATGACTGAAGTTGGAACTCTTATAATAACATCTAAAATGCCAATAGATTTTAAAGGACTTCTAATTATATTTTTAGAAAAAACAATTATATCATTACCGATTATTATTTTATTAACTAATTTATTTGGTATAGCATAATCAAATAAACTGATTTATATAAATACTAAGAGGAAGTTGTACTAGATACAAGCACAACTTCCTCTTAATTTTACATTATTGAATTAGCATACCTCTGTTAATTTTATTTAGATGTAAAAAAATGCATTTAGATGCTTCGTCAGGATCATGTTTTTCAATAGCTCTTATTATATTTAAATGTTCTTCATACAGACTATCTATTGAATCTTCTCTACTAAAAGTCATACCTAAAGTTTTACTTATAAAATTATCAAACAAATAAGATGTACTCTCTAGCAAATTATTAATTAAAGTATTTTTACATATTTTAGCTATCTCATAATGAAACTCCTTGTCATAATGAGATTTAAGTTCTATAGTATCTGCATTAACTAAGCTATCATATAGCCCGTACAATCTTTGAATATCATCTTCATTAGCATGTACAGCAGCCTGACTAACTGTATAATTCTCTAATAAGTGTCTAAGTTCAAGAATATCCTCTATATTTCCATTAGATAATTTAAACGAAAGAGAAAGAGGCTTAAAAAAGCTATTTTCAGTATTGTTGACAATAAAATTTCCTTGACCATGTCGGCTTTCAATTAAACCTATAACCTCAAGTGCTTTTAGTGCTTCTCTGAGAGCAGGTCGACCTATATTCAAAGTTTGTGTCAATTCCCTCTCAGGCGGAAGCTTATCACCGTTTTTTAGTTCCCCTCTCATAATCATATCTTGAATTTGTTCGATAACTACTTGTGATATTTTTTTATTTTCTATTGATTCAAACATAATATCTCCTTAAACAAAATACTATATATACTATTTATATTTTACATCAAAAAAATCAATTATACAATGCATAAATATTTTATTAATATTTATTATGCAATTATCAATTGTTTATATAACGATTTCCCTTGCATTAAAAACACTTGTGTGGTATAATAATTTCGTGGTAAGACCTCTTTACCTTAATGTTGATTGAAGTTAAATATAAATAAAAAACATATTACTAAAACAAGGAGTAAATAATAAATGGATATACTTGTTCTTATTAAAGAAGTTCCTGATATGCAAAAAGTAAAGTTTGATAGTGAAAAAGGTGTAGTCAATAGGTCTTCTGCTGAATCCGAAATAAATCCTTTTGATATGAACGCACTTCAGACAGCAATTGACTTAAAAAGCAAATATAATGCAACAGTAACTGTTTTAACAATGGGACCTCCTAGCGCAGAAAAATCCTTGAGAGATGCATTTGCTAGAGGTTGTGACCAATTAGTTTTAATGACTGACAGGAAATTTGGTGGCTCAGATACCTATGCAACAGCTAAAACTTTAGCAGCTGGTATTAAGTATCTAAAAAAATACGATTTAATAGTATGTGGCGAAAAATCTGTTGATGGAGACACTGCTCAAGTAGGAGCAGAAGTAGCAGAGTTTTTAAATATACCGCATTCATACTATGTTGAAAAAATAAACAATATAAATGAATTAGAATTAGAAGTTGTTGTTGAAAGTTTATCTTCAAGCAAGCAAGTAAGAAAAATGAAGCTTCCAGCTTTAATTGGAGTAACGAAAAACATAAATATACCAAAATTACCTACAGTAAATAGAAAATTAGAATCTCTAGAAGTTAACGTGAAAAAAATTTCTTTAGATGATTTATCTGAATATATAAGTGAAATAGACACTGGTTTCAAAGGTTCTCCAACTAAGGTTTCAAAAATTATTATTCCTCATCCCTTAGAGAGAACAAGTCAAATCTTCAAAGATGATTATATTTCTTTCAAAGAAGCTATAAAAAAAGAAATTAAAAAGAATACTATAGGGATGTGATGTTATGAGTGAATATAAAGGAATTTTAGTAATTGCTGAACAAAATAACAATATTATACACAAAGTAAGTTATGAGCTTTTAAATAAAGCAAAAGAGCTAGCACAATCGCTTAATATACCATTAAATTGTTTATTGTTAGGTAATGATGGAATTAATGCTAAAGAACTAAATTACCGCGGTGCTGATACGGTATTTTTTATGAAGTCAGAAATTTTTTTAGTTGCTGAGGAATATCTCTATAAGCAAAATATTGTAAATTTCATAAATGAAAACAAACCAGAAATAGTTCTTATAGGTGCAACCAACTTTGGAAGATCCCTAGCGCCTAGGATAGCAGCAGCTTTAGAAACTGGGCTAACCGCTGATTGCACTAATCTAAAAATAGATGAAGATGGTCATTTAGTCCAGATTAGACCTGCTTTCAGTGATAATATACTAGCATATATAAAAACTGCTCATTATCCTCAAATGGCAACAATCCGATATAAAGAATTTTCAGAGGCTAAAAGAGATTTAAACAGAGAAATAAATATAGTTGAACTTCAACCATATTTTTGTAATTATGACAAAACTAATATAATTAAAACATTAAATGATAGTGATGTAAATATCACAGAAGCTGAAATAGTTGTTGCTGCTGGTAGAGGAATAAAGAAGAAGGAAGATTTAAAGATGATTGAATGTTTAGCTCAAAAGCTAGGCGGAGTAATGGGTGTTTCTAGAGCTCTTGTTGATGCAGGAATGACAAGTAGTGCTTATCAAGTAGGATATAGCGGAAACAGAGTAAAACCTAAAATTTATATAGCATGCGGAATTTCTGGAGCTCCTCAGCATTTGGCAGGAATGAAGGAATCAGAATTAATAATAGCTATAAATTCAGACCCTTCTGCACCAATTTTTTCTATAGCTGATTACGGATATGTAGGAGATATATATGAAATAATTCCTAATCTCATAAGAGATTTAGACTAGGAGAGGATTTATATGAATAGTATTGTTAAAGATAATTTAGTTAACATTGTAGGAGAAGATTTTGTAATAACTAATATTTCACAAAAAACATCATATTTATATGATGAAATTGAACATATTATGAGACCTAAAGCAGACGAAAATTCTGTAGTTGTAAAACCTAAAGACACTCATGAGATATCAAAAATAATGAAATACGCAAATGAAATTAACATGCCTGTTGTAGTTCGTGGAGGTGGTACTGGGCTTTGCGGTGCATGTATTCCAACGAAGGAAAGTATAATATTATCTACTGAAAGACTTAAAAAAATTGTTGAAATTGATGAAGATAATATGGTTGCAGTTCTTGAAGCTGGAGTTACTTTATTCGAACTTTTAGAAGAATTGGATAAGCATGAAGGCATAGGCTTTCCTGTTCATCCAGGGGATGAAGGTGCTCAAATGGGCGGTATGGCAGCAACCAATGCTGGTGGAGCGCGAGCAGTAAAACATGGAGTTATGAGAAAGCATATCCAAGGTATGGAGGTTGTTCTTCCTAGCGGTGAAGTCATGGAATTAGGTGGAAAGCTTATAAAAAATAATGCAGGGTATAATTTAATGCAACTAATAATAGGTAGTGAAGGAACCCTCGCAATAGTAACAAAAATTATTTTAAAGATATATCCTAAGGATAAATATTCAGCTACAATAATAGCACCCTTCGAAAACTTTAATGATGCTTCAAAAGCGGTTCTTGAAATACTAAAAAGCGGAGTTACGCCTCTTGCAGTTGAATATCAAGACAAACACTTATTTGTTGAAACAGCAAAGATGCTGGGAACAGAGTGGCAAGCAAAACAGGGAAATGCTGATTTAATGATTATAGTTTCTGAAAAAACTGAGGATTTACTTTATGCAACATGTAAACAAATAAATGATATATGTGAGAAAAATAATTCATATGAAACTCTATTTGCTGGAAAGAAAAGCGAACAAGATGAACTATTACTAATTAGAAGTCAACATTATGAATATATTAAAGATATTATAGGTCACTCATTCGATACTGCCGTACCTGTTGCAAGTATACCCGCATATTTAAACGAACTTAAAGAGCTTGCAAAAGAGTACAATACATTTACAAACATAACTGCTCATATAGCAGATGGTAATATTCACAGCGATATCGTCCTTGTTGATGGCAAAATGCCTCCATACGCAGAGGAATTAAAAGATAAAATATTTGAAACTTGCTTTAAATACAATGGAACAATAACCGGTGAGCATGGTATAGGTAAATTAAGGGTAGAAGATTTAAAACTTCAAAAATCAGAAACAGAATTAAATTTAATGAAAAGTATTAAAAAAGTATTCGATCCAAATAATATATTGAATCCTGGTACAGTATTAGATATGTAATAAAAAACAAGAGATAAAATGAAAATTATTTTTATAGCTGTTTTGTTAAATTAAATGTGTAAGTTAGATTTTAAAAATTTACAATTATGTGTATTTTGATTTTACAAGGAGGCAGTTGAGCAATATTTAGCTTAACTGCCTTAGTTATACATGAATCTATAAATATAACCAAACCTTAAAATCATATCATTACTTTTTAATCATAGCCGCAATAATAAAATTCACTATATTTTTTTCAACCTCAGCTATATCATTTAACTTTTCTTCGCCAATATATATTTTCAATCTCTCTTTATAATAATCAGATGAAAATGAAAATTGATACATTGTAAAAATATTGTCCATACAGTATGCTGCCACTCTTTCATCAATATCAACGTTAATTTTACCCTCATCTTTAGCCTTCTTTATAAGGTTGTAAAGAAGCTGTGGAGTAATTATCTCTAGTGTATCTGATAGTCTAATGGAAATTTGAGAAAGCGCCTGAGTTGTAATGTCAAGATAAATCCTATTTAGTTGGGGATATTCGATAGCAAATTTTCTAGATGCCACAACCATTTTTTCTATGCAATCAAATATATCTTTGCTGTTTTCTTCCACGTCCTTTAATATTTTATCCATCAATAAATATGCATTGTTGACTATTGATAAGAACAAATCTTCTTTAGATGCAAAATAACTATACATGGCGCCAATACTAATATTAGACTTCCTTGAAATATCATTGATACTAGTGGCAGCATAGCCATTAGATGCAAATTCATCTATTGCGACCTCAAGTACCTTTTGTCTTCGTTCTTCTGTTGTTTTATTAAAAGTATCTTTGTGGAATTTATTATTCTTTATTTCAATCTCTACCATAAATACATTCCTATTCTTATCAAATTAGTGTTTATTTAATAATATAGCCCTATAATACTAATGTCAACTAAGTATTTAAATTATCATAAACAATCCAGATATCAAAGCATTCGTAAAAGTTTATTATTTACATCATGATGAGTCTATAAATACACTCCAATTCTTTCCTATCCATGACCTTTGGGACCGGATATAGCGGATTTCCCTCTTTGTATGCACGTTCAACCATCAATGGAATATCTTTGCTGTTAATACCCTTAATTTTAGCAGGGATACCCATATTTCTATTCAGTCGTTTTATAGTTTCAATAAATTTATAGGCCTTTTGTTGTTTATCATCAGTTGAATTTGTTATTTCAACAGCATCAGCCAGTTCTGCAAGCCTATCATGAGCGGCTTTTCCATAAGCCTCAAGTACATAAGGCAGAATTACTGCATTGGCAAGTCCATGCGGAATCTGATAAAATCCGCCAAGCGTATGAGCTATTGCATGAACATACCCAACATATGCTCTGGTGAATGCCACACCTGCATAAAATGAAGCTCTCTGCATGTTTTCTCTAACAAGCAAATTACTCCCATCAGTATATGCATTGTAAATGTTATCTAAAATTAATTTTGAAGCTTTAACTGCCATCATCTTTGTCTCTTTAGTATTACTTCTTCCTATATATGCCTCCACTGCATGAATTAAGGCATCCATTCCTGTTTGAGCAGTAATATGAGGCGGCAATCCAGCTGTCAATACAGGATCAAGAACAGCAATCCTCGGAATTAAGGCTGTATCATTGATAGCATACTTTTCATGAGTAGCTGGATTGCTTATGACAGCAGCAATGGTCGTTTCACTACCTGTACCAGCAGTTGTAGGTACAGCAATTAAAGGTGGCAGTTTTTTTCTAACTCTAAGAAGACCTTTCATTTCTGAAATTGTCTTTTTAGGTCTTGCCACACGACATCCCACACCCTTAGCACAGTCCATCGGGGATCCACCACCAAATGCAATGATTCCATCGCAATTATTATCTTTGTAAATAGAATAAGCTTCCTCAATGTTATCAATAGTTGGATTGGAAACTGTTTTATTGTATATAAAAAATTCTACTGTTTCCTCTTTCAAACCTAAAAGCAATGGGTCCATAAGTCCCGAAGATGAAACATTGGGTCCTGTTACAATAACTACCTTATTTACACCCATCTTCTTAATGATTCCCGGTAACTTCTTTAGACAATTTATTCCTGAAACCAAATCAGGCTTTCTCCACGGGAGTAAATAAGATGAAAATTTTAAAGCACTTTGAAAAATTCTACAATATATTCTATACATGGTTGCTCTCCTCTAATGTAAGTATACTACATACACTATTTTACATATTAACAAATCTAAGTAAATTTTAACTTAAACTTTGATTCTTTTGATTTAATCCTGATTCTTTCATTTTTAAAATTATTGGCAGTTCTAAAATAGTAGCTGCAACTATCAATAACATCGGCATCACTACTGAATTCGAAACATTCTTTAAAACCTCAAATAAATAAACAAATAAAACTCCTGATATTTGCCCCATAAGAAGTACTATACCAAGAGACGTACCTTCCTGTATAGGATACGCAACCTCCGACCCATACTGAAAAAGTATAGGGGCAACACCCATAATTGAAAAACCTGCTATAGCTGCCATCAACGTAAGCAGTATGAAACTGTTTAAAAATGCAAACCCCAGATAAACAGGAATTAATATTAGGGTAGAAATTATAAAAAATGGAATTCTTACGCCAATGTTATCTGATATCATAGGAACTATCACTGCACCGATTACCCCTGAAACTACAAACACAGCACCTACTATTCCTGCATCTGCAGAAGTAATTTGGTGAGGTATCAAAATCGACTCGAGCAATGTTAAAACTGTATTGAATATTCCAATTGATATAAAACAAATTATCAAGACATTGATATATGCTTTATTTTCAAAGAGTTTCTTTATGGAGTTCAAGCTAAAATCTTCCTTAGGTGCGTTCGGCCCTGGAGGTGCAATCAATGGTTTTTCCTTTGTAAGGGAAATACAAAGAATAGAAGATATTACAGCTATTATAGCAAATATTTTAAGAACAAATGGAATTCCCATTTTTTCTGCTAAAACTGGTGATAAAAGCATTGGTACTGCAAAACCAACATACTGGGCCATAGTCAGTATCCCTGCAGCTGTAGCGCGTTCATTAACTGGAAACCAATTAGCCGGAATTTTTGTAGATATATTAAGTAAAAATGGCTGCCCTACAGCAATCATAAACTGAGCGATCAATATAACAGTAAAATTATTTGAAAAACACGCCCTAACTATTCCAAACCCAGATGTTAGTAAAGCTCCAATAATAAGCGAACAACGGTAACCAAATTTATCAACAACCCAGGAGGCAGGCAACGAGAATATTATAAACATTATCATATAGCTCATTGATAACATGTCAATACTTAAACTGCTAACTCCATAATAATCCTTAGCCATGCTGCTAACGGGTGCTAATGATAGCCACATCATTTCTGTCGAGATAATAATAGGAAATATAGCCAGTAAAATAACCCATCGGTAATTTGATACTTTGCTTTTTTTATACATATTTTTCCCCTTCTCTTTATATGAAATATTAGTATTTGAATTTATTCTACGCAATTAAGTGCGCGAAAAATGCTTTTATTATTCTTATAAAGCGTTTTAAATGCTTCATAATTTCTATCATGTACAAGTTTATTATCATGGTTTGGATAATATGTTTTATCAGGCTTAATTAGCTTATTTGCCTCCCCTATATTTAAAAGTATATTAAGCCCAACAGCCACAACAACTGCCGCCCCTAGAGCACCTACATTCTGAGGATTTTCTACAGTTTCAATTTTACATCCCAGTACATCTGAAATAATCTGGCAGGTCAAAGGAGCTAAAGCGCCTCCTCCAACAAAACGAATGGTTTCCGAAGCACTAACTTTTTTTCTTTGAGCTTCAAGCTGCCACCTCAAATGATAGCAGATTCCCTCGATAACTGCATGTATCAAATCTCTTTTTCCCGTATCCAAATTGATGTTAAAAAATATTCCCCTTGCATTACAGTCTTCAAAAGGGCAACGATTTCCATGTAGCCAAGGAGTAAATATAACACCATGACTACCTGCAGGTATGTTTTTTATCTCCTCCAGCATAAAATCATATAAATTTTTATAAACTGATTCAAACGAGTCAGAAATGCACACCTTTTGCAAGTAAATATTAATTTCATCTAATGCAAGATGATCTTTTACCCATTCCAAACATTTGCCAGCTGTTTCTAATTCTGCAAAATAGTTATAATTACTATCATCAGCACCTACAATAGATGCTATCATAGAAAAAAGATCTATTTTCCGCTTCTTCACCACCGTTGATACCCATCCTGATGTTCCTAAATATATATGTGTATCTCCTGTTTCTGCGGCACCTGCGCCAATTCCTATGAGAGAAGCATCCCCTCCACCTCCAAATATAGGAGTTCCGGCTTTCAGTCCAAGTTTGAATGCAGCTTTTTCTGTCAGAAGTCCAACCTGATCTGTAGAATTTACTATATCAGGTAGATGCTCTATATCAACTCCAAGCATATTGCACATTTCCCTGCTGAAGCAATGCTTTCCATCTCTTATATCATAAAGCATAGTACCGAAAGCGCTGTCCTTTGTCATAATAAACTGGTCTGTGCACTTTAATATGAGATATTCTTTAACATCTAGCCATTTATATATTTTTTTATAAATCTCTGGCTCATTGCACTTTACCCAGTTATACTTCCATACAGGATCTTTTACACTAGCAGCAACAGCACCTGTAATTTTTATAGATCTAATAAGTTTGAAAATATTTACCCCAGATATTTTAATACCATTTGCAATCCCGTCTCTCATCTCATGGCATGCCCTTTGATCCATGTAGCTCATAATACGTCGCACAGGTTCCCCGTTCCTATCAACAAGAACCAATCCCTGCATTTGAGAACAAAATGAAATACCTTGTATTCTTTCACTGGATATATTGCTTGATTGAATTACTTTATATGTCGTGGTGCACATAGCATTCCACAACTCATCAGGATTTTGTTCTGCACCGCCATTTTCTTCGATATAAAGCTTATATCCTTCAACAGCTGATGCAATTAGTTTTATGGAGTCAGCAATTTCAAAAATACAGGTCTTTATTCCTGTTGTCCCCACATCATATGTAATGACATAAACACCCATAGGAGCCCCCTCATATTAGTTATAAATTATATTTCTATTCTATTACTTTAAATCTGTTTGGAATATTTTTTCATGTAAACAATTCTCATTAATTTGCGGTCAAAACAGCTAATAGGCTTGACATTTCCAAACAATTCTCCATAAATATGTGCTTTACAATTTTTCTTCATAATCATCTCAACAGCCGTCGCGTCACCCTCAGATACTCCGCAGCAAAATGCTCCATCATCTTTTATAATAACTGCGTAGGTGTGTTTTAATGCGTCCGCTATTTCATCAGGGTTTTTTACAATAGTTTTTACTTTAGTCCCGACTATCTGTGCAAAATCATCCAGCAGAGGGTATAACGTTATATTTGCACGAGATATAGTCAAAATATCAGAAGAATGCGTATGTATTATATAGTTTATATCTTTATTTTTTTGGTATATTTCATTATGAATTTGAGCTTCTTCGTTAATTTTCTCCATTGACTGCCCATACCTTACAAAAACGGGTTCACTGTCTTTTAAGTATAATGTAAAGCCATCAATTTTACGTTCGCTACTACAATATTTACTAATTAAATCACTGCTACCTTTGTTTTGTACATTCTGCGTCTCCAAAGGCATAATTTTTCTTATTTCATCTACATCAGAACCATCAATACCCTTTATTTTCTTGTATTGCCCCATTATATAATCAAGGCATGCCTTCTCAAGGTTAGATGCAGTCTGAAATGTTTCCTCATCATTACGTCCAAAGCAAACTGCTCCATGGTTTTTCATAATAACAGCATTACCCTTTGAGCGTTTCAAAGCCTCGGATACACCTATTCTAAGTTTTTTGGTCCCGGGTAAGCCGTATGTCGCACATATTATTTCATTTCCGAGAAAAGTATAATCACAATTCATGGATATTTTATCTAATCCAAGTGTGCTGACTACTGAGGCATTCTCTTGATGAGTATGAACAACAAAGTTTATGTCCTCACTGTATTTATAAATTTCAGCGTGAATTCCCTTTTCTGATGATGGTTTAATATTTCCTGTATAATTCAAGTCCTTAATTGCTACTGTAACAATATCATCTGCTGTCAATGATAGATAATTTCGTCCACTTGGAGTTATGACAAAATGGCTATCACTTATCCGACAGCTTACATTTCCCCACGTACGTGCAATAAGCCCAGATTTTACAAGTCTAATACCAGCATCTACAACTTTTTGCTTCGCCTGTATTTCGTTCATGATTCACCCCCTATTAACCTAAAAAAATTTAACTTTAGCTAATATCTATTATTTTCGGAAACTATTGTTATTCCTGAATTCCAATATTTTTAAATACTCTTTCGAATCTACATAGTACGTCATCAATCATCTCATTTGTATATGCAGCACTTGTATAAAGTCTGCTACCAGCAAGAGTTACTAGTCCTTCTGCCATATAAGCAGCTCCCATATGTTCCATTTCTTTTTTTCTTACGGAAGTTTCATTTATTACACCTGGAATAGTCCAAGGCTTATACCAGTTAAGTGAATAATGTGTTGTTCCAACAGTTTCCAAATGACAAATTGAGCCTTGGTTAAATGCTACAAATGGAAGATTGTATTTTTTTATTAGTTTCTGCAATCCTGATGTTAGTATATCACCCATTTCACCAGCCCTTTGTGCAGCATTTGTCCTCTCAATCTCGCATAATGTATAATAACCAGCAACACAACTAAGCGGATTTGCTGCCATAGTACCACCAACGAGAGCCTTTTTCTGCTTAGGTCCACCTGCAATTCCTGCCGATAGAAACCTCATATAATCCTTCTTACCGCCAATTCCACCTGCCCCAGGATATCCACCGGCAATGACTTTTCCAAAAATAGTTAAATCAGGACTTACACCGAAATACCCTTGTGCTCCAGACATACCAACCCTAAATCCTGTCACAACCTCGTCAAATATAAAAAGTGCTCCATATTTATGGCACAGCATTTCCACCCCTTTATTAAACTCCCTGTCAACTGGGGTAGTTCCGCTTTCAGGTCCCAAAGGCTCAATTATAACTGCGGCTGTTCCGCCATACATAGTGTTGCGTTTCAACTTTCTCTCAAGATCATTTAAGTCATTAGGGAAAAATTCTTGTGTATGTTTAAATATGTAACCTGGAACACCATGAGCCTGTGTTCCTTTGGAACCCGGTATACGAATTCCATATGCTAGCTGATCACTCCAGCCATGGTATGCTCCACCCATTTTGATAACGTTTTTCTTCTTTGTGGCAAGACGTGCAATTCTGATTGCGCCCATACATGCTTCGGTACCAGACCCAAGCATCCTGAACATCTCAACTGTTTTAATATTATCGGAAATTTTCATTGCAATCTTATATTCATATTCATGAAAAAGACCTGTGCTCGGACCGCAATCATTCAACAGTTCTATTACTTTATTACGGACCTCAACTGGGTTGCTACCTAAAACAGTGGGGCCTCCCGCTTGAAGAAAATCATAATATCTATTACCATCGATATCATGAAGATATGCTCCCTCAGCCTTTGTAAATACTAAAGGAAATGGATAGTTAAATGCTAAATTATGTTGCACTCCCCCAGGTATTACATTTTTTGCTTCCTCAATCATAGCTTTCGATTTTTCGCATTTTTTATCATAATATTCATCTTCATACATCTTTAAAGCACTCGGTCTCACTGAGTAAATCGGTTTAGAAATTAATACGTCCAGCTGCTTGTTGACTTCTGCAGCATTTGGATAATTTGAAATAGAAAATCCATTATTCATAATACCCTCCTGGTCTAAAAATTGATTAAACAACATAAATATTTTCATAGAGCGACCGCTCGCTCTTTGTTAAATATAACTATATCACTATTTTTTTCCATTGTCAACGTTTTCTTTTTAAAATCCTAGCGCACAAAAAAGCCCTCAACAGCTGTTTTACCATCTGCTAAGGGCTGTGTTTTGTTATTACTACTTTCCAAAATATCTATTTAGCATTCCTTCAAAAGCACATCCGTGTCTTGCTTCGTCTTTACACATTTCATGAACTGTGTCATGAATTGCATCAAGGTTTAATTGTTTTGCCTTTGTAGCTAGATCTTTTTTGCCTTTACAAGCTCCATTTTCTGCTGCTACTCTCATTTCAAGATTAGTTTTAGTTGAATCAGTTACAACTTCTCCTAAAAGTTCAGCAAATTTAGCTGCATGCTCAGCCTCTTCAAATGCTATTCTTTTATATGCTTCTGCAATTTCTGGATATCCTTCTCTGTCAGCTACTCTTGACATTGCTAAGTACATTCCTACTTCTGTGCATTCACCTGTAAAATTTTGCCTTAAACCTTCTATAATTTCATGGTCAACACCTTTTGCAACTCCTACAAAATGTTGATCAGCCCATTCTCTTTTTTCTAAGTTCATTTCCTCAAATTTTTCTCTTGGCGCTTTACATTGTGGACATTTTTCTGGTGGCATATCCCCTTCATGAACATATCCACATACTTTACATACAAATTTTTTCATTATAAAATCCTCCTGAGATATAAGTATTATGTTGTATTATCTTTACTTTGTATATATACCACAGAAAGCAGAAATCAAACATTTTATTTGTTAACTAATCGTAATATTATTAAGAGAAAAAAGACGAGACTTTTAAATATTAAGATTTAAATATTTAAATAGTCTCGCCTTATATTAAATTTACATATTGCCATTTTTACCCGTTAATTTATCATCATAGAAAACTTTAAATTCAGGGTCAACTTTTCCTACTCCTAAATATCTAGCTTTGTAATCTTTAAGTAATTCTTTAAACTTAGGAGTTAAAATCATAAGTGCAATTATATTCGCAAATATCGGAAGAGCTGTAGATGCGTCTGAAAAGATCCAAACTGTTGCTCCGGGAAATTCATAGTATACTGCAATCATAACCATTATTAAACTAGGAATTGGATATGTCCACTTATAAAAAGACAATATCATATCCTTCTTTGGTGTATTCCCAATTAAATAACGTATAACAACCTCTATTTGAGCATAAACACCGCTCGATGTTGTAACACCAAATAAAAACACACCTAATGCTAAAATTATCCTACCTGACCTACCAATCCCTAACTCAAAAGCACTTAAAGTCAATGTTGCACCATCTAGTCCATTTGACCATGCTCCAGTTATTATGATAACTATTGCAGTTATGCTACAAACTATAAACGTGTCTACAAACACTTCAAATATCCCCATTAGTCCTTGTTTAATAGGATGGTCTACTTTTGCTGAAGCATGAATCATAGGAGCAGAGCCCCATCCAGCTTCATTACTGAAAACAGATCTTGACATACCAAGTTTAATTGCTTGCGAAAAAGTTGCACCAACGAATCCCCCAAATGCAGCTGAACCTGTAAATGCACTCCCAAATATTAATCCAAATACGCCAGGTAGAAGTGCTATATTTTTAAATATGATAAATAAACCTCCAAGCAAGTAGAAAATGCACATAAAAGGAACAATTTTTGCAGCAATTCTACCTAAAGATGATAATCCTCCACTTATCATTATATATAGTACAACTGTATATACAATAGCGACTGCAACCATTCCAAAGTTGAATGTATTTGCAACAGCTTCTGATACCGTATATGTTTGTATATTAATAAAGTAACCTTGTAAAAATCCAAATGCAAATATAAAACTCAACACTTTTGCTATCATAGGGAATTTCTTTTCTTTACCAATACCCTTTTTCATATAGTAGTTTGGTCCACCATATGCTTCATTATTCTCATCTTTTGAACGATAATATACAGCCAATGTTATTTCTACCATTTTAATTATTAGTCCAAACATCGCAGCAATCCACATCCAGAAAATAGCTCCAGGCCCTCCTATTGCAATAGCAGTTGCTACACCACCAATATTACCAACACCAATAGTTGTACCTAATGCCATACTCATAGCTTCTAATGGAGATAAAACACCAGCTTCCTTAATTCCTGATTTATCTTTTCCAAAAATATTACTAAAGGCAAACTTCATAGCATGTTTAAATCCAGTAAATTGAAAAAATCCAGTACTAATAGTGATAAAAAAACCAATTCCAAGTATTATTACAACCAGCGGTAATCCCCATAAATAATCATATACTATAATCGATGCTATATCTGTTACTGACATATTTCTACCTCCATTATTTTATTATTTTTATAATATTACTACTTAGAATCTCAGTGATAAACAGCTCAATCCGCCGTCTAATTTTTTATATTCTGATGTATCTACAATAATAACTTTATACCCTGCATCCTTAATAGATTGCTCTACAGTTGGATATCCTTTTGGAACTATAACACAATCATTTACCCAAATGCAATTTGCTGCATATGCTTCATTTTCTGGAATGATAATTTTATTGAAAGATTTAAAATCTTCTTTCTCTATAAATTCACCTGAAACTAACATATTGTTATTCTCTATATAGTTAACTCCTGTTTTTAGATGTAAAACTTTTTCCAGAGGAACTTCTGAACCTGATAGTCCATGTTTCTCTAATATTTCTATAAATTGCCTAATTCCTTCTTTGTTAGTTCTTGCAGATAAACCCGCATAGAAGTGGTCTCCTACCATCATTATATCGCCACCTTCTAATGTTCCTGGATCTTTTATATATTCTATCTTATCTTCTGGATAAAACTTTTTAATCGTTTCTATCATATACCCAGACTCTCTCTTACGAGTTGCAGCACCAGGATTTGATATTATTGCACAATTTTTTGTAAGTACTGCTGTGTCTTCTACAAAGCATGAATCCGGAAATTCCTCCAATGCTTCTAATACAGTTACTTTAACACCACAATCTTCCAGAGCCTTAATATAGTTGTCATGTTGTTTTAGAGCTAATTCAAAATCTGGCTTTCCAAGTTCTGGCGCTGATGTTATTCCTTCTGTCAATGATTTTCCTGGCCTTCTTACTATTACGTTTTTAAACATTTTTTGTCCTCCTAGATATTTTTTTAATATTTATTATATAAAATACTCTTAGTAGAGCACCTTTATTAACAATTTAATTCAAGTCGACTTAGCATAATGTACTTCCAAATACTATCGATATTGCCTTATTTATTATTTTTGGTGTTCTTTCATACAAATCTTCAACCGAAACTCTTTCGGTAAGTTTATGAAAGTCTTTGCCCCATGGACCTATGTTTATACATGGCATTGATATTCTCGCTACTTCGTCAATAGGAATATTATATAATCTTCCAAATAGTGGCATAGACGACTCTAGAGATTTCAAAACACTTTCACTACTCGTAATACTTGAATAGCTTAAGTCAGATATGCCTGTATAGAAATATTCGGATGTATATGTTTGATTAAATTCCTCTTCTGTATAATCATTTAATGTTTTACTAATATTTTTAATTGATAAGTCCAATTTATCAAAATACAAATTAGATACATTTGGATAGTATGGAGGAATTAAACCATATACAACTCTTGGTGAAATATCATCAATATATCCATAAATAAATTCAACAAGTTCAAAATTGCTATCAATAATTGAAATTTCATTTTTATTTATTTTTGACTCTAACATATCTAGTTTATTTCTATAATCTTTTTCAAACTTCTCACCGTATGAGTTTTTAGCCTCACTATATAATTCTAAATAATTTACTACTTTAGTTTTCCAAGGTAATTTATTTTTAGGCTGATTTGTGGCAACAGTAAATTTGCTATAATTACTATTCATGCTTTCTAATACTTCATCAAAAGATTCTATACAAATTTCTTTTATCTTTTTTAGTACGTCCTGTGGATTTTGATTTAGTGTTAAATAGCTAAGACAACCTTTTGTGCTAAGTGGCATAGAAACATCATATTGCTCTTTTCCATCTCTTAAATAAAGCCAAGTAGGCGGTGGGGCAACTTCATTACCAACAAAATCGCTTAAATCCATGTTTAGTTCTGTCTTTTTTACTATAGAACACAAAATATTTAATGGATTTAGTCCCTCAAAAACTTTTCCAGCATGTGCTAATACTCCACGAACATAAATGAAAGGCATAATTTTTCCTACTGAACCCTCAGATAAAGTACCTTTTGTAAAATCTTTTCTTTGATGAGGCTCGGAATTAATCATTAGCTTATAATTAAATCCATTATTATTTTTTAGTTTATCTAGTAGTTTAACAGCAGCACGCATTCCAGCAGAAAGATTTTCCTCATCTGGCACAGCTAACAAAATTAGATTCCCACTAAAATTATTAATTTCACTGTATCTTTTCATTAGAGCCATTTGTATAGAACCTCCGCCCTTCATATCACAAACGCCTCTACCAAATAAAAATGTATTTTCATCTAAATCCTTTTGCACATCCTTATTTAAAGTCCTCTTTATTTTCATTAATTCAACTTTTAATTTATCAGGAGAAAATGCAAATTCTTTTAATAACTTAAAATCTTCAATTGATACAATATCGTAATGATGAACGAATACAATCGTATCTTTGCCATTTCCCTTAAGCATCGCGTAACACACTGAACGATTTAGTGAATCACCTTCAATTGGATAAGTCCCATATGAATTTGGTGTATTACTAAAATACTTAATATTTGAAAAATAATTTAAGAAAAATTTCTCAACCCCTTTTTCTTTTAAAGTATTTGAATAGCTTTCTACCTTTATATAAGAATGCAAAATTTTCTCAATATCTTTTTCTATACCATTTAATAATGTATTTTTACTATTATTCATCTCCATTGACACCTTCGATTTATACTCTAGTTATAGGACATGTCAAGCAGGTTGGCCCACCTGTTCCTCTAAAAGACATTTCATGACCTTCATACGAATAAACAGTACAACCTTCATCTATTAATCTTTGTTTAACTTCAGAATTTCCCTCTAACAATACGCAAACCCTAGGGGCTAATGCTAAAACATTTGAACCTAAATAATCATATTCTTTGTCATTTACTTCAATTAACTTAATATTTCTCGCTATTAGTAATTCTCTGAAAAAAACAGGCATATATTTTGAATATACAACTGCTAAATCATTGGAAACCATGCTGATAATGCTCATTAAGTGCAAACAAGCATCTACCCCTTCTCCATGAGGCATAGGAACAACTATAACTTCATCAACTATATCTTTTACTAATTCCTTAAATTGACGAATTCCTTCATCATTTGTGCGATAACCTCTACCAATAGCAACAGTTTTTTCATCTAACCAAACAACATCTCCACCTTCCATTTTACCAGGACTCTTTATATATCCTAAAGTTGGCACCCCAATGCTTTTTAAAAATTCTTCAGTAGCCATAAATTCTTTACTTCTTAATTCTTTCCCCATAGGAAAATATATAGCACCTTTTGATGTTATTTTTAAAGGATCGTGAGTATAAATAGAATCAAGACCAGCTCTGTTATCTTGAGGTAAATAATATACATTTTCTATGTTTTCTTTTATTATTTTTTCAAAAGTTTCATATTCAACTAGAGTTTTTTCATAGTCAGGACATCCAAAATAACAAAACTTTTCATAATTATTATTCAAATTATCCTGACTAATAAACGCTTGTTCTGGACGCTTAATTAAAATAGATTCGATTTTATTTACCATTGACTGACATCCGTACTTCATTATAAAACCTCCAAATTAGTTATTCAAATTATTGTATGATGTATTTTGTATACAATATATTTTATATTAAATATATTGTATATGTAAAGCTACAAAAATGCAAGCGTTATTTTTTTAACTTTAATACGTATATTATTTACTAAATATATAATATACAATATTTTGTTGAAAATTTGAATTTGAGATGTTATTATATAATTGTAATACATATCAAATGATAACTTACAAACAAAAGGAGATTATAAATGGAAGTTTACATGTCACTTAAAGACCATGTATATAACTATATATCAGAAAAAATTAATGATGGCTCACTAAAACCAGATGATAAAATTAATGAACAGCAAATTAGTGATGCATTAGGTATAAGTAGAACTCCTATACGTGAAGCATTAATACAACTAGCTTCTGATGGATTTTTGGAAAATACTCCTAGACGGGGTTTTAGAGTTAAGTTTTTAGACGTAAAAAAAGCTCAGGAGTTATATGAAATTATTGGGATGTTAGATGGGAAATTAGCTTATAATGCAGCTGACTTAATTACAGAAAAAGATATAGAGCGTATGAAATCATTAGCAGATGCAATGGATGCAGCTATTGACCAAGGTGAGGGAACTAAATACTACGAACTACAGGTGCAGTTTCATGATGTATATTTAAACTTAAACGACAATGAAACAATGATCGCTCTCTTAAGTCAACTGAAAAATAGCTTTTTAAGGAAATATTATATTTTTGAAAATCCTAATAATGAAATTGAGGTATTACGAGAAACTAATCTTCAACATCATGAAATTATTAGACTTTTCCAGAAAAGGGATAGAGATGCTTTGGAGCGTTATATAAAAGATGTACACTGGGATAAAGACAAGGCTATGTTTGACTCATTGCAAGCATAAAAAATAATGAGTAGCTATTTTTAAGCTACTCATCACTTTTTATAAAATATTTTTTATTATATTAATCTATTGCAATAACAGCACCCTGATAAGTATCAGCTATAAATTTTTTTACTTTATCACTCTTTAATGCTTCAACTAATGCTTTTATATCTTCTCTACTTTCGTCTCCCTCTTTTACACATAAAATATTCGCATATGTTTGTGCAGCTTCGGAATCCTGTTCTTCTTTAGCAACTGAATCTGTTGACACATTAAATCCTGCATTAAGTGCATAGTTTCCATTTAATATTACAAAATCTACTTCACCTATAACTCTGGATACTTGAGCTGCTTCAAGCTCAACAATTTCTATATTTTTTGAATTTTCAACAATATCATTTTTTGTAGCTGTTAATCCTGCTCCTTCTTTCATTTTAATCAAACCATTTGATTGTAGTAACAAAAGTGCTCTTGCTTCATTTGTTGTATCATTAGGAACCGCTATTGATGCTCCGTCAGGAATATTAGATAGATCTGTTGATTTTCCAGGGTAAATTGCAAGTGGTTCATAGTGAATTGATGCTACTGAAACTAATTTAGTTCCTTGTTCTACATTAAATTCATCTAAATATGGTTGATGTTGAAAAAAGTTAGCATCTATATCACCACTATCTACAACTAAATTAGGTTGTACATAATCTGTAAATTCAGTTACTTCTAATTCATATCCATGTTCTTTTAAATCTTCTCTAACTTGTTCTAAAATTTCAGCATGTGGTGTTGGAGAAGCAGCAACAGTAATTTTACCTTTACTTTCTATTTGAGCATTATCACTTTCTACTTTTTGTTCATTTTGATTATCACTATCCTTTTCATTGTTTTGGCATCCTACGGCTGTAACTAATGCAAATATAATAACAAACCCTATTAATAACAATCTTTTAATTTTTTTCATTTTTTTCTCCTTTATTATATGTCTTTTTTATTCTCACTTTTTCAAATGGAGATTCTACATTTTTTTACTTTATTACTCTTTTATCTGTTTTACTAGCAATTTTCATTCCTACTACCTGTAAAAACTGTACAAGAACAACTAAAAGCACCACTGTAACTATCATTACTTCTGTTTGGTACCTATGATATCCATATCTAATAGCAATGTCTCCTAGTCCTCCACCACCTACAGCCCCTGCCATGGCAGAATAACTTATTATTGTACTTACAGCAATAGTTGCACCTACAATTAAAGAAGTCTTTGCTTCTGGAATCATTACTTTTAAAATGATTGTCCATATTGAAGCACCCATACTTTGTGCTGCTTCAATAACCCCATGATTAACTTCTTGAAGCGAAGATTCTATTAACCTAGAAATAAAAGGCACAGCTGCTATTACAAGTGGGACAATTGTTGCTGTTGTACCATAACTTTTCCCTGCAATTGCCTTTGTAACTGGTATTACTAAAACAACTAATATTATAAACGGTATTGAACGCCCTATATTAACTATTACATCTAAAGTCCTATTCAAAGTTACCATAGGGTATAAATTATCCTTTTTTGTTATTACTAACAAAATGCCTAATGGGAGTGCAAACAAGTAAGCAAATAAAGTTGAAAAAGCAGTCATGTATAAAGTACCACCAGTACCTACTAGAATTTCACTAATAATTTTTTCACTTAACATAATCTTTCAACTCCTCTACAACAATATTTTTATCCCTAAGGTAATTAATAATTTTATCTGCAACTAAGTTGTCTTCAGGTAGTTGAAGTACCATTTGTCCAAATGCCTGTCCATTTATATCTTGAGTGTTAGCAAAAAGTATATTAACCTGTGCTCTACACTCTAAAACCATATTTGCTATAACTGGTTCATATGAAGACTTACCGTCAAATACAATCCTTATGCACCTTTTCCCATTCATTTCTACTACAGAGTTATTATTATGATAAACAAGTTTTTTAGCTGCATCAGTTTTAGGATGTGAAAAAACATCTTCTACTGAACCATGCTCTACTAAACTTCCATCATCTATGATTGCAACATAATTACATATTTCTTCAACAACTGACATCTCATGAGTAATTATTATAATTGTTATGCCTAACTTTTTATTTATTTCTTTCAATAAAGATAAAATTGAACGTGTTGTTGTAGGGTCTAATGCACTAGTAGCTTCATCACAAAGTAATATTTTTGGGTTAGTAGACAGTGCTCTTGCAATAGCTACTCTTTGTTTTTGTCCACCACTTAATTGTGATGGATATGATTTTCTTTTATCAACTAATCCAACCAAATTTAATAATTCTAACGCCCTTTTTTTACCTTCCTTTTTACTTATTCCACTTATTTCTAATGGAAAGCTTATGTTATCCTCTACATTCCTCTGCAAAAGCAAATTGAATTGCTGAAAAATCATACCTATATTTTGCCGAACTTTTCTAAGTTCTTTATCTGTTAATGTTGATAAGTTTTTATTATCTATTATTACTGAACCCTTTGTTGGTTTTTCTAGATAATTAATACACCTAACTAATGTACTTTTTCCAGCGCCACTCATTCCTATTATTCCACAAATATCACCCTCATTTATATCTAGGTTGATTTCTTTTAACGCTGTAACTATATTATCTTTACTTTTAAACTTTTTTTCTAAATTCTTTATTTGTATAATTGGCTTTATTTTTATCACCTACTCTCATATAACAACAATTTAATTAGCAACTATATCCTTAACAACCTCACTAGCTATAATCAAACCTGCAACTGATGGTACAAATGAAACACTTCCAGGAATGGTTCTTTTATTTGTTATTTCTTTTTCTGAATTATCACTTAATATTGGCTGTATTGGTGGTTCTTTAGAATAAACAACTTTTAATTTTTTTATTCCTCTTTTTTTTAGTTCATGACGCATTACTTTAGCCAATGGGCAAACTGAAGTTTTATATATGTCTGAAATTTCAAATAGTGTTGGATTTAATTTATTTCCAGCTCCCATAGAACTAATAACTGGTATATTTTTTTCCTTTGCTCTACATATTATTTCTAGTTTTGCAGCAACTGTATCTACTGCATCTACTATGTAGCTATATTCTGTAAAATCAAATTTATCTGCATTTTCTGGCAAATAAAAGCATGCATTTACTATAACTTCAGCATTTGGGTTGATTTCTTCAATCCTTTCACGCATAACCTCAACCTTTTTTCTACCGATTGTTTTTCTAGTTGCAATTAATTGTCTGTTAATGTTAGTTAGACTTACTTCATCATTATCGAACAATACAAATTTACCCACTCCACTCCTAGCAAGTGCCTCTACGACATACGAACCTACTCCACCTACTCCAAATACTGCAATAGTAGATTTTTTTAGTTTTGTCATTGCTTCTTCGCCTAATAATAATTCAGTTCTTGAAAATTCATTTAACATTTAGTTTTCTCCTATTTATATTCTTTAAATAATTATTATTTGTTTTTAGAATATAGCATACTTATAAATTATATTTATTTTAAATTTATTCCCAGTTCTTGCAGACATCAATCCACTTTATTGTATTAGAATATTTCTCTAATTCTTCTAACGTTAACTCAATTGCAGAATTACTGCTACCACAAGCCGGGAACATAGTTTCAAATCTTTTCATAGATTCATCTAAAAAAACTTTTACATCCTTAGGTAACGCAAATGGACAAACACCTCCAACCGCGTGTCCTGTAAATCTTATAGCATCTTCTGGTGAAAGCATTTAGCTTTAAAACCAAATTCACTTTTAAATTTTTTATTATCTATTTTTGCATCACCTGCAACTACTATAATCATTGCACTTTCACTATCTTGAAATGATAAGGATTTAGCTATTCTAGCTGGAGCAGTTCCTAAGGCCTGTGCTGCTAATTCAACTGTGGCTGTTGAACTATCCATTTCAAGTATGTCACCTTCTCTATTGTACTGTTTAAAAAATTCTCTAACTTTTTCTATAGACATTTTATTACTCCTTTATAAAAAATTAAAACCCTCTACAAAGAGAGGGCATCATATACAAACCATCTCCTCATCTTTCAAAGACCAATCTTTGACGGAATTAGCACCTTACAATATACTGTAGGTTGCCGAGATTTCATAGGGCCGCTCCCTCAATCTCTCTTGATAAGAAGTTACTATTAAATTGTTAATGCTTACTTTATACCATAGATGGATTTTTGTCAATAAGAAAATTCAAATTTTTTTTAGTATCGCTATTTTTAAAAGTGTAGGTATTTTTTTTGATAGTCACATAATTACTTCTTTTGAATACACTAAAGCATGTCTTTATAAAACCTAGCGACTACATGTTGAATAAATATAAATTTACAGTTATTATAAAGTATCAAAAACTTGCCAAAAAAAACGTTGAGGTACATTTTTTAAAAAAAATATTTTAAATAATCAAGCTAAACATTCTAAATTAGATATAAACATTTTTTATCAAAGTTTTGTATTTTTATATAACTTAATGTATTAAAATACCCGCAATTGAGTAATATATATATTAATTTAAACTAATTTTTCTAAATGTAGACAGCTTTTTAATTCTTCGAGCTTACTCTTAGATAATGGTGGTATTTCTTTTAATTTATAATCAATATTTAACTCGTTATACTTAAATAATCCTAATGTATGATATGGTAATAACTCAATTTTTTCAATTAAATCATATGGAAATGTATCTACTTCTCTTTGAAATTCCATCATATCTTCATACTTATCATTTATACATGGAGTTATTACTTGTTTTAACCAAATATCTTTTTTATTTTTAATTATAGATTCTTTAAACTCATAATAGCAATTAATATCAATACCTGTAATTTTTTTATATTTTTCAGGATTTGAATGTTTTATATCCAGTATTACAAGGTCAGTATATCTTAAAATTTCATCATAGTTTCCACTACCTACTCCCGAGGTATCCAAAACTGTATGAATTCCTTCTTCCTTGCATTTTTTAAGACACTCTAACAAAAATTTAGGCTGCAATAGAGGTTCACCACCAGAAAATGTTATTCCGCCACCAGAAAATTTAAAATATGGTTTATATTTTTTAGCTTTTCTTACTATTTCATAAGGACTAATAAATGATCCCTTATTTTCTGTCCATGTATCAGGATTATGACAATATAAGCATCTTAGATTACAACCTTGAAAAAATACTACCATTCTAATTCCAGGTCCATCTAGAGTACCTAATGTTTCTATTGAATGTATTTTACCTTTTATCATAGCTTTTACATCTTTTCATGAAATGTTCTACTTATTACATCCATTTGCTGTTCACGAGTCAATCTGTTAAAATTAACAGCATAGCCTGATACTCTAACTGTCAAGTTCGGATATTTTTCTGGATTTTCCATAGCATCGTGTAATGTACCTCTATCCATAACATTTACATTTATATGGTGTGCTTTTTGAACGAAATATCCATCTAATATATTTACAAGATTATCTACTCTATGTCTATCTAGCTTACCAAGCGTTTGTGGTATTACTGTAAATGTATTTGATATTCCATCTTCACAAATGTTTTTATATTTTAATTTTGCTACTGAATTTAATGATGCCAAAACTCCGCTTTTATCTCTTCCATTCATAGGATTAGCACCTGGAGCGAATGGCTCACCTGCACCTCTACCATCTGGCGTTGATCCTGTTTTTTTGCCATAAACCACATTTGATGTAATTGTAAGGACTGAAAGTGTATGATGTGCATTCCTATATGTTTGATGTTTTTTTAGTTCTGATGAAAAAATTTCTAATATTTCTTCAGCTATCATATCCACTTTGTCATCATCATTGCCATACATAGGAAAATCACCTGTTATTTCAAATTCTACTGCTATACCATTTTCATCATATATTGGTTTTACTTTTGCATACTTAATTGCACTTAGTGAATCTGCAACTATTGAGATTCCTGCTACACCGAATGCCATATATCTTCCTACATTATAGTCATGCAAAGCCATAAGTCCTGCCTCATAAGCATATTTATCATGCATGTAGTGTATAATATTCATAGTGTTGACATAAAGCTCTGCAACATAACGTAGTACATTTTTATATTTTTTTAATACTTCATCATACTGTAGTACTTCTGTATTAATTTTTTCTATGTTATTAATAACTTTTATTTTAGAAATCTCATCTATCCCGCCATTTATAGCCATTAATAAAGATTTGGCTAAATTACATCTAGCTCCGAAAAATTGCATATCCTTTCCTATTCTCATAGCTGACACACAACAAGCTATTCCATAGTCATCACCATGCATGGGTCTCATAATATCATCATTTTCATATTGAATTGCCGATGTTTCTATTGATATTTTAGCACAATACTTTTTAAAATTTACAGGTAAATCATTTGACCACAGCACTGTCATATTTGGTTCTGGTGCAGGTGATAAATTATTTAGTGTATGCAAAAACCTAAAGCTTGTTTTAGTAACTAATGTTCTTTTGTCTTGACCCATTCCACCAAGTGATTCTGTTATCCAATTAGGATCTCCAGCAAAAAGTTCATTGTACTCAGGTGTTCTAAGATGTCTAACCATTCTTAACTTCAAAACAAACTGGTCAATTATTTCTTGTATCTCTAATTCAGTCATTTTACCATTTTTTAAATCTCGTTCTGCATATATATCAATAAAGGTACTAACTCTTCCAAGTGACATTGCTGCCCCGTTATTTTCCTTTACCCCTGCCAAATACCCAAAATAAATGGCTTGTACTGCCTCTAATGTATTGTTTGCTGGATTCGATAAATCAAATCCATATTTTAATGCCATTGATTTCATATACCTAATGGCTTTTATTTGCTCTTTAATTTCTTCTCTGGCTCTAATATTTTCTTCTGTCATTGGTAATATTATGTTATTGTATTCTTCTTGCTTTTTTATTATTAAAAAATCTAACCCATAGAGTGCTATTCTTCTATAATCACCAATTATTCTACCTCTACCATAAGCATCTGGAAGTCCAGTAAGAAGCCCAACGCTTCTTGCAGTCTTCATTTCAGGTGTATATACATCAAAAACCCCTTCATTGTGAGTTTTCCTGTATTTATGAAATATACTATTTAGTTCTTTAGACATACTATAACCATACGCCTCAAGCGATGATTCTACCATCCTAATTCCACCAAAAGGATTCATCATTCTTTTAAGGGGCGCGTCTGTCTGAAACCCATATATTATTTCATTTTCTTTGTCAAGATAACCTTCATCAAAATTATCTATACCTGATATATGCTCTGTATCAATATCAAGCACTCCTTTTTTAATTTCTTCTTTCATTAGTCTAGATGCTTTTTTAAATAAACACTTTGTTTTATCTGTAGCTTCACTTAAAAAATCTTCACTACCTTCATAAGGCAAATAATTTTTTTGAATAAAATCCCTAACATCAACACTTTCTGTCCAGTTACCTTCAATGAAATCTAACCATTGTTCTTTTAACATTTCTTTTCCTCCTAAGTATTTTTTACTCAGGGGCGCAAAAAACCACCTGAGCTCTGCCCAGGCGGTCGACTTCTAATTAATTCACACTCCCTCGTGGTATACTCCACAATTCCGCCAGTCATGTGATTATTTATTTATATTACATTATATTAATGCTAATGTCAACTAAATTTAACTAATAAGTATATAGTGCTTAAAAGATGTTCAGCAAAAATTATGCTTTTTCTATTAAATTTCTTATTTGTTCTTCTATTTGTTGAAGCAAAAATTCTTCTGTAACTTTTTCTTCATATAATTTTGCTACAGCCTTATCTATTTGATTTTTTGTATTTTTAACAGCATCTAATGATTTGCCAATTTCAGATTGTACTACCCAGTCAAATATTAGTCCATCAAAAAAATAATCTGCAAATGTTTCAAATTTGCCTACACAGATTTCAATATTAGTTACCATATTTATATCAGCTATTTCTCTTTTAAATATATCTAATTTTCTTTGTGTTTCCTCTGCATATTGCCTTGCTTTATCTACATTATCATGCTTAATAACCGTTGTGAGTAATCCTCCTCCGAGAATATCCCATACTCCCCAATTCTCAGCAGTACTTAATGCTCTTATTGTTTTTTCCACTGTTTCCAGTGCATCTTCTCCAGCTTTTATTGCTTCGTCAACTTCTTTTATATTTGCTTTTATATTTTCTTTTTTCTTAATCATTTTCTTGAGAACTATATTGGTCTCTTCATCTTCAATTGATATAGTCTCCATCTTTTTATTTATTAATTCCTCATATTCGGTTTCACAACCTTCAATTTGAGAAAGCTCATCAACAAGTTTTTTTGTTTCATTAACTAAAAATTCAACATCATGTTTACATTGATCATACTTAAGTTTTGCCCTAAGAGCCTCTTGTTTTTCCTTTTTTAGCTGTTCTTCTTTATTCCCTAGTATTGTATAGAACAAAGAAGCTGTACTAGTCGTTTCTAAGTTTAAAACATCTTTATATTCTTTCTCGTATTCACTGAGAAGTTTATTCAATTGTAATTTTTCATGAATTAAATCTTGTTCAGTTTGTTTAAGAAGTCCGGTCAACTTATTCTTTTTTTGTATACACTCTTTCATGTAACTTATTTTATCATTATATTCACGATGCATATTAGTCTCTCCTTTACCTTTGGTATAACAATAAAGTTTATATGTATAAACATCCTATCTCAATCATATCACAGTTTAATTCATCATTCAAACAGTTTTTCATATATATTTACTGGAATGCGTTAACATTTTTTTATATAAAGTTTAATAAAAATTATTGAATATCCTTTTTGTATAATGTATAATATTCTAAGTAATAATTTCTTTGCTAAATTATAAAGGAGGAATACAATGGCAATTACAAAAGATATGATTATACATGAAATTCTAATGGCAAGACCAGATGCCGCAGAAATTCTTATGGCTCATGGTATGGGATGTGTAGGTTGTCCAGGATCTCAAATGGAATCATTGGAAGAAGCTGCTGCAGTTCACGGAATGAATCTTGATGATTTAATGGCTGCATTAAATAAATAGTATAACAAAAAACCGGCAATAAGCCGGTTTTTTGTTATATACATATACGCATTATATTTAAAAAGCATACATCAAACAGCTGTTAAATGTTTTGCTTGATAATTATATTATTAACCTTTTTTCAAATAATAGTATGTAAACTTTTTATCATTTTTGATAATAAAAGAATTTATGTAAAATTTTATAATAATTTTAGTTTCTTAAAATAAATTCTTTTTGACCTTCTCCCCAAAGTTCACGCTGCATAGCTTCCGAATGACCTTCCGAAAACAAGCCTGGTGCTCCTCCTGTATGAATCAGCATTATATTACTATTTTTTTTAATTTTTCCAGATTCAATCATTTCAATCATTCCCCTAAATGTTTTACCAGTATAACATGGATCAAGTATAATGGCTTCCTCTCTAGACATCATATATATATACCTTCTTGTTTCTGAATCAGGTACATTGTAGCTTATACCCACAAAGCCTTTTTCAATCCACATATCATCCAATTTAACATCTACGTCTAATTCTAAAAACTCGTTTGCCTCTTTAATATAATCAACTTTTTCCTGAATTTCTAAATCATTTTTATGAGATACAGCAATTCCAATTGGTGTGAATCCAGTATTAAAATATTTAGCTCCAAGATATAATCCTCCAAAAGTACCTACTGAACCAAATCCTGTGAAAACATAATCCATATTTATTTTCATTTCTTCAAGCTGATCTTTAATTTCCTTTGCTGCCATTACATAACCAGCAGCTCCTAGTGGCGAACTTCCCCCAACGGGTATAACATATACCTTATCACCACTTTCTTCATACATTTTTATAACTTTTTTGGTAGTTTTGTTTAATAATTGTTTATATTTTTCTGCATAAATTTCTTTTGATTCTTTTTTGAAGTTGGAATCATCCATAAAAAACAGGTCTGCGCCTAACATTTTATCAAGTATTAGATTGCCTGAAGCTTTTTTAGGTGCTGGTCCATCCATAATAATTCCACACTTAAGGCCAAATCTTGCTGCTACAGCTGCAGTTAATCTTCCATGATTTGTTTGAGGTCCTCCATAAGTTAAAAGTACTGTGCATTCATTGTCTATAGCATCCTTTAACAAATAATCTAACTTTCTAATTTTATTACCACCAAGAGCAAAACCCGTTAAATCATCTCTTTTGATATAAATATTAACATCAAATTTTTTACTTAAATTTTCTAGTTTATGTATAGGTGTCTTTAAAAAGCCTGTATCAATTTTTTGTAATTGCTCAATTTTCATTAATTGTTCCTCCTAATAATTAATTTACTAATGCATGCGATAAAAGAGCAATTTACTAAACTGCTCTTTCACTTTTCTAATATACTTTTCGGAAGTTTTCTATAACAACTTTTATATTATAATATTTCATCTAATTTATTTTTATTGAAACCCTCAACTACATCATCGTCTACCATGATTATTGGAACACCCATATATCCCATCCCTATTAATTCTTTTTTAGCTGAAGGATCTGTTGATACATTTCTTTCTTCGTAACTTAATTCTTTCTCTTTTAAATATTCTTTAGCTGCTGAGCAATGTGAACATGTATTGCTTGTATAAATCTTTATCTTTGGCATTATGACTCCTCCTGATTTAAATTAATTAGTATTATTATGTCTATAAATATAAAATATATAATATCTACGTTGCCTATATTAGGATTGTATCATAAGCATATAAAAATTTCCATATTTTTTTAAGCTTTTTTTAATCTTCATTATTATTTAAGTATATTTAAACTCACAAAAAACACACGAAGGAATATTATAGAATATAGTTTCATTTTCAAAAGAAATTATGAAAGGAATGAGATAATATGAATGACTGCAAAATTTCAATAGACGCTCCTAAAGTTTTTCTCAAGGGAGCAGGTTTTCCAAATACCTCTTTTTTACCTGCATGGATATATAAAGTAAATATTATACTTAAAAACAATAGTAATTTACCTCAGCTATGCTCATTTAGTGCAACAATGGGTAATGGAATTCGTTACATAAAAAGTTTACAACTATTTGGTCCTGACAGCAATATATATGACTTAGTAAACATAGTAGAACCCAATCAATCTGTAGGAAATAATAATGTAATAATTTTCGCAAATAATTTTACTCTTTCTGCAAATTCCGAAAATACATTGAGTTTAGATACATGTTTATGTGACAACTTTACAGAAAAAAGCTTAGAAAATTCAGGAGATAAAATCCCACATAAAGGAACAATATCTTTCTACGGTCATTTGATTAACGAAGAAAATGTTGACTCATGTAGTTTTGTAGCAAAAGCATGTGATTATGAAGTACAGATTAAGTGCGAAGATAATAAAATTAGTAAAGGTAATCCAGTTAAATTTTACATTGAATGCCGCACTGGACAATATGACATGGTTAGAAGCGTATATGTTAGAAGCATACTTGATGAAGGCCTCGAATTTATTGCAGATTCTTCTAATATGGAACCAAGAAATATATATACATTTGATAATAAAACAATACTTAAATGGAACGTTGGCAGTTTACAACCGTGCGAAGTAAAAAAAATAGGATACAAGGTTAATATTAGTGAAGCGAATCTTGAACATGGATTAATAAAAAAAGGATATACATTAAAAAATAAAATTAACTCTAATTGTGTAAATAATTCTACATATACTCAATGTCCTTCTAGTTGTGATTATGAATTACTAATTGAATAGTATGAGAAAGGGGCAGGATATATCCTGCCCCTAGTTTAAAATCAATCCATAATAATCATTTTCAAGAATTAAAGTTGAATATTTAAACTTATCTTTAACTTTTTTTGTTATTTCTTTTTCATATCCATCTTTTATTGTGCAATTATTTTTAGTCATTAATTCACCTGTTGATGAATTATAAGCCGCTTTATCTGTTATCCAACTTCTATTAGAAAACAAAACTAGCGGTTCTGAATCCGACATAATATCTCTTCCCATAAGCAACCTTGAATCATATTCTAAGCCCATTAGATTTGATAGTGTAGGTAAGATGTCTAAGCTAGAACATGGTTTATCAATAACCTCAGATTCTATCCCTTTAGACCATAAAATAAAAACACCTTTATATAATTCAAAATTTGTTTCTACTTCATGCCCTGCAAGCTCACTTATTTCTTGTATTTCTAATCCATATGGATAATGGTCTGGACTTATAGCAATTAGGGTATCCTCAGCTATACCTGCGTCTTCAAGCAGATTAATCAAGGATTCCATAGCTTTATCAAATTCTATATTAGCTGCAAGATAAGCCTTAACATTATCTGAATAATTCAAATCCTTAACTGCATCTTTGTTTTTATTTGACATAGCATTACCTTCAAATGTATATCTTAAATGACCACTAACAGTCATATAATAAATATGAAACGGTTGTTTTTTTATATATTCAGGAACTGTAACATCTATCATCTCTAGATCTGATTCAGGCCATGTTTCTTTTATATCTAGTCCATTCCCCAAACCTTTGTAATCATACCCCATATTAGGATGAGATAAATCTCTTTTATAATATCCAAAATAATGATTGTGATATGCAAAAGTATTGTATCCTACTATTCTCATTTGATTTCCCATACAAAATGGCATATAGTTTTTTGATGACTCATACATACTCCATACGCCCGCTTTTGGTATTAAACCAGTGCAAGCCACATACTCTCCATCAGAGGTGCTAACACCCCACAGTGGAGTATAGAAATTTTTAAATTTAAACCCTTCTTCATACATTTTGTAAAGTGTTGGCGTAAGATTTTCATCTATAGCATATGGAGAAAATCCTTCTGCAGTTATTAAAATTAAATTCTTATTTTTAAACTTACCTGTATAATTATTTTTCTTTGTAGGCTCAATTTTACTAAAATACTCATTCATATTTTTAATTTTTTCATTTTGCTCATTTTCAATTAAAGATTCAAAATCAATGTTCATAACATTGTATTCTATTTTAGGTTCTGGCTTTTCATTTACTAAACTTTGATTGTCTTTGATCTCTTCATTACTTCCAACAGCTTCAACTATACTGGTATTTGTTGTAGATTTACCGATTGCATATACGTTAGTATCTTTTTTGTGCCGCCTTATATTATCTTTTTCCCTATCTTCTAATAACGTTAAAATTATATTTTTACAGTCTAGCCTCTCTGTTGTCAAAAGACCAAAGCTACTCACAGACTTATCTATAACAAATGACTCTGTATACAAATAATGATAGCTTAACTCACCAGTATTTGAATTTATGACAATAAGTAGTATTACAGTTTGAACTAATGCTGCAATCCCAATAATTTTCAATTTAAGTTTTTTATTGTAAATAGATATAGGTTTTATCTTTTTATTAAAAATAATAATTAAAGCTAATGGTAAGCATAAAAATACAAAAGAACCTATATCTTTTGATATTGCTCTTATAATTTCTTCCCAAAACTGCATTGCTTGACTAGCACCGATAAAAGAGTATAATGATAAAAAGGTTGAAAAGATTTTATAGTAAATATATTGAATTATATAAATAATTGATAATAAAACTAAAAGCAATATAAGTACTATCTTATTTTCTTTTTCACTAAAGTTCGTAACCAGCAAACCCATTAACAATCCTATTGGAACAGAAAATAAAATAATGTTTATATATCCTACATCAAATAACGTTTTAAATACTGATATACGTAAAACACTTTCAAAATAAATTATAACAACAGGGAAAAAAATAATATAAATTAAACTTTTTTTCAAATTTTCCATTTAAATATCCTACTTTACCTCTACAATATTTATCTATTTAACTACATTTGCCAATTGATCACTTTCAATGTATCTTTTAATATTTTCAACTATTAATTTTTTTAGTCTGTCTTTATTGTTCTTTACAACTCCAGATGCATGAGGAGTTATATATACATTATCTAAGTTCCATAACTCATCTTTCTCAGGTAGAGGCTCAATTTCAAAAACATCAAGGCCAGCATAACTTATTTCTTTATTTTTCAACATTTCTGTTAAATCTTTTTGGTTAATTACACTTCCTCTTGCTATATTAATAATAGAAGCTTCATTCTTCATTTTTTTTAAATTATTCTTGTTTAGCATATGATACGTATCATTATTTAAATCTACTGTTACTACTACATAATCACTTAAAGATAAAATTATATCTAACCCATTGTGTCCAGAATATACTTCATCAAAATATGGCAAAGTGGTAACAGGTGTCCTTTTATACCCAATTACTTTTACGCCAAACCCTTGAAGTCTTTTTGCTATCTCTGTTGCAATAGAACCAGTTCCAATAATTCCTACCGTTTGAGAACAAAACTCTCTTCTTTTAAGCCTCTTTGTCCATGTGTGATTTTTTTGATTTTGTATATAACTTAGTGCATTTGTATTATGCATAAGCATTTTACATATTACATCCTCCGCTATTGGTACTGAATATATATCTTTTCCATTGGTATAAATTATACCTCTCTTTTTTATATATTCCATATCTATAGTGTCGAATCCTGCGCGCAAAGATTGTATCCACCTAAGATTAGAAAGTTTTTCTAATTTTTCTCTTGTAATATGATACGGTTCACCTATTAACACTTCTGATTCCGGACATTCTTCTTCCACATCAATAAATTCTATTTCTGGAAAAATTTCAGAAACATACTGTAAGTATGGCTTAAAAACAGATATTTTCACTGTACTTTCTCCTCCTCAAATTTATTTTAACAAACCCGCTTAAATAATAAGCGGGTCTATAACACTATATATTAATTATATGATAAATGCAATATTTATATGTTGCAATATCCAACGATTGAATACTCATCAGGTATATTGTATTCTTTTTCCGGTTTTCCAATATTCCATTCAACGTCAAGTAATGTAGCATCTATCACTGATTCAAAAAACAACATTATTATTCCAGTATCAATTTTAGCTTCATAATTGTTAACATACGCATCAGACCTTAGAGCTAAAACTACAATTCCATCATCTATAATAAATCTCCAAGGTTGTCTATTTAATGTTGAAGGTGCAAGTCTAGCATAAGTAAATCCATCCAGTAATCCTCTATTGCTTAAATCATCAGCAGTTGCACTGTTACCCCACTGTCCAATATAAACTACTTCATCAACATCTAGTCTGTATGAAGTATTATCTTCAACTACCTTAATATCTGCTCTTGATGGGTTGTATTCAGAAACATTGTCATACACTATTTTAGTCTTATTATTATCATACCCTAATGCTATAAGAGCTGTAAGCTTCTTTTCAGAATCAATACTAAGTTTTTCCTTTATTTCATCCCCATTTTTGAATGTAATCCAGCAAGACCCAACTCCTAGTTCCCATGCTTTTAACATCATGTTTTCACATATATATCCAGTATTCTCTATGTAATAATCCTCTTCATTAGAAACAACTACAAGGTAGTGTGGAGCATCTATCATGTTTTCCTTATATCCAGCAACACCTTTAAGTTGTTCAAAAACATCGTCTCTGTTTTTAACAATAACTTCTATATCAATATTATCAATTAGCTTTCTTTCTTTTTGATAAAAATTCTTAATCTCATCGAGAATTTTAGGGCTAACTAAATCCTCCTTGTAATCTCTAACTGATTTTATTTTAGGTATTAAATTTTTGTAATCCATATTCTTCCTCCAATTTAAATGCTTATATTTATTTATATGTATACCCACTTTTAAAATAGCTTCACATTATTAATTAACAATCAACTGCACTAAAATATCAAAAAGCAATTACAATTCCACCATCATAAGCATAAACGCTACTTAATCCGCTTGCATTGAAAATTTTAATATCTTTAAATGGATATTTTGTTTTAATGTCATCTTTTAATTTTTCTGCCTTTTCAAAACAGTTACAATGTGTTATCCCAAGTGTAGTATTTTCAAAATCTACATTATATTCCCCTATCATATCAACTAATCGCGAAAAAGCCTTTTTCTTTCCCCTAACTTGTTCTTTAAGAATAATACTTCCGTTTCCATCTTCTCCCATTATAGGAACTATGTGAAGAACATTTCCAATTATAGCTTTAAAATTAGTTATTCTACCATTCTTGGCTAAATTATCTAATGAATCTAAGATAAAAAACGTTCTTAATTTTGAGATGTATTTATTCGTATTTTCAATAATATCTGATACATCTATGTTATCTTCAATCATCTGCTTAACTTTCAAAGCAACTAGAGATTCACCTGCAGCTGCAGATTTAGAATCAAAAACATGTACAAAATTATCAGGAAACTTTTCTTTCATTATATTGACAGCTAACATTGCACTGTTATATGATCCACTTAATGCGCTAGAAATTGTAACAGCGAAGGTATCTTTGCACTTTTTAAATGCATTAATAAAATCTTCGGGTGATGGGCATGCAGTTTTGGTATGGCCTTTACTGCTTTTCATTTTAGATAATAGATCCATTATATCAAGGTCAGAATCAATAAGCTCTTCATCATCAATTATTATTTTGAATGGTATTTTTTCTATGTCTTTTGTATCAATATTATAATCAACACAACTATCTACAATCAAATTAATATCCATTTATTATCGCTCCTAATTTAATATTTACTATATTATAACAAAAAAACAATTGCTATACAAATTAATTTTAAATTATACCTTAAATTTATCTATAAGCTCTATCTTTTTTATTTTTTTTAATTTCTTTATTTCTGATTCTCTTCTTAAGGCGTCGTTTTTCAAATCAAATTCTTCATAATACTTTAATATCAGTGGTGTTCTCCCTCTAGTATACTTAGCACCCTTACCTTCGTTGTGGACTTTTATCCTTTTTTCTAAATCTATTGTAAATCCAGTATACAATGTCCCATCTGCGCATTCAGCAATATATATATAATACATCTTTATCCCCTTTAATTATAATACATTATATATATTACCACTTTTTATGAAAAAATAAATAAAAATATAAAATATTTAGTAAAATATATTTTTATTTGGATAACCGAAAAGATACACCCCTACAACTTATATAAATAAGTGTAAGGGTGCTCTTTACTGTTCATAAACTTGTTTACCTGCTACGAATGTTTTTAGTACTTTAATATTTAAAAGTTCTTCTTCTGATACTTCAAAAGGATTCTTGTCAAAAACAACCATATCAGCAAACTTACCAACTTCTAATGTACCTAATTTATCCTCTTGGCCTGTTGCGTAATGAACATTTTTTGTAAACAGTAAAAACGAATCATAAACAGATAGCTTTTCTTTTGGCATATACCCTCCATCTGGATATCCATTCATATCTTTTCTTGAAACAGCACCATAAATTCCTTTCATTGGGTCAAAATACTCAACAGGACAGTCTGAACCACCTGTTTGTATTAAGCCCTCATCCTTCATTGTTTTCCAGCAATATGCATTTTTAGCTCTCTCACTACCTATTCTATCCTCAATCCAATGCAAATCTGTACATAAGAATATTGGCTGTATATCAAGTACCAAAGGAAGCCTTTTCATTCTATCAAGTAATTCTTCATCTATCATTTGTGCATGTATAATTCTAAATGGCAAACGTAAATTTTGTTCTTCTTCTGTCATTCCTGATTCCCTTGTAACTTCTAATGAATACTCAATAGCTGATAAGGTCATATCTAAAGCGGCATCACCTATAGCATGAATTGCAGGTTGTAGACCTTTTTTGTAAGCAATTAAAACTCTTTCATTTAATTCATCTTGAGTACATATTACAAAGCCTTTATTTCCTATATCATCACAATATGGCTCTTTTAATGCTGCAGACCTTGAACCTAATGAACCATCTGTAAATAATTTATATGAACCATATTGAACCATTCTGTATGGATCATTCTTTTTTTCTTGAGTTATTACTTCAGGTTCAAAAATTTCATCTAAACACACTGTAACCCTTACAGGCAAATTCCCTTCTTTTTCTAGAGTTCTATATAATTCTATATCCTCATCATATCTCCAAATTCTAGCTGCATATGTGTGAATAGTAGTAACACCCTTTGATGCCATATCTTTTAATACTTCCTGCATTATCTTTCTTTTTTCCGTTTCATCAGACAATGGATCTGGAATTATTTCATCAAATATTTTAGTACATTGTTCTCTAAGCACACCATTTGGTTCATTATCTGAGTCAAGTTCTACAATTCCCCCAGTTCCTCCATTATATCCCTTAGTAACACCTGCAAGCTTAAGTGCCATTGAATTAGCAACAACAGCATGTAAGCAACACCTTTTTACCACAATTGGATGTTCTGTGCTGATTTTATCTAAATCATATCTAGTTGGAAATCTATTTTCTTTAAACTTACTTTGATCAAAGTTAACTCCTTTAATCCAATTACCGCATGGTATATCTTTAACTTTTTGCTTCATCAAATAGATCATATCATCAATACTTCTAGCTGACTCTAAATTTACTGAAGTTTGATTTTGACAATAAGCATACATATGCATATGTGAATCTGCAAGGCCTGGAATCATAACTTTTCCATTTAAATCAATTACTTCACTACTTTTATAATAGGATGCTTCTTCATTTGTTCCTGCAAATTCAATTATACCATTTTTTATTCCAATTGATTCTACTTTTTTACCATCTGCTTCCATGGTGTATATTTTTCCATTTATAAATAGTTTATCTAATTGCATCTATTCTCCTCCATATTCTAAAATAAATCTAATATTTTATTTTATATGTCATGTGAGTGGAATGTGTTTTATACATTCCTTTTAATCTTTATAATATAATAATTTGAACAAAAAGGGAAGACAATTTACTCGTCTCCCTTCTACTTCTTTCAAATTAACAATTTATGAGCATAGCACTTTTTCAAGAAAGGCATAAACTACTTCTGCAGTTTTTACAACTGAATTTAGTTCAACATATTCATCACTTCCATGAAAATTGCTACCATCAGCTCCAAAAATAACTGCTGGTGCTCCTAATCTAGACCCTAAATAATTAAAATCTCCAATACTTTGAAAATATGAAATACTTGGTTCTGTTTCGCATATATTTTCAACTGTCTCAATAAAATCTTTTGCAATAGGCTCCTTTCCTGTGATTGTATAAGGCATAAAACCCTTAGACCCTTCAGAAGGCGCCTCCCTAAATTTAATTTTATATTTACTCTTAATATTTGCTCTTTTTATTGCTTTTTCAATTTCTCTAGTTATTGTTTCTTCATTTTCACCTACAACTATATGCCAGAACAACTTAACTTTAGCATAATCAGGCACACTACATGCACCACCATCGCTTTCAATTGCTACGACACAAGCTGAACCCTTCCCTAAATATGGATCAACTATATAATCCACATTCTTTAGTTCTCCTACCACCTTAGATGCACACTCTGCTGCATTTAATCCAAGTTCTGGAGTAGCTGCATGAGACGATTTCCCAAAAAATTCTATTTCCAGTCCATATCCCCCCCGTGCACCAAGGCATATATCAGGGAATTTATTACCTGTAAATCCTGAACTCGGCTCAGTTATAATTGAAAAATCAACATCTTTTATAATTCCTTCTTCAATTAAGGCATTAGTCCCCATACCATAAGGTCCTTCTTCTACTGACACATATGTGGAAATAATCTTACCCTTAAAATCCTTATGATTTTCAACAAAAGCCTTTAATGCAATCATTGTTGCTGCACATCCAGATTTCATATCCAAGGCACCTACTCCATAGAGCTTCTCACCTTTTATTTCTCCTTTTGGATTAGCAGTCCACCCATTGCACAATTTAACGGTATCCAAATGTCCATTTAGGCATATTACCGGGCCTTCTTCTTTACCTTGTAGGGTTACAACAACATTCTTACCCTTGAAGCCTGTAACTTTTTTTTCATGATATTCATGAATAAAAGCTTCTATGTTGTTCTGCTGAAACCAGTTATAAACATACTCCATAATTTCTTGTTCTTCAAAATATGGACTTTCAATTGAAACTAGATCCATCAGTAATTTTGTTGTTTGTTCCTTCTCGATTTTATACATTTTTTATACCATTTCCTTTATAATGTTACTATTTATTTTGATACATTCTTTACACTATTTTCGTCTTCTCTCCAAATGAATTTTCCTGTAAACGCGTAAATTATAGCTACAACAGGAGTTAAATAACATAGGAATGCGTATGGAAGATATTCTAAGGTACCTACTCCCAATGCTCCTGCAAAGAATACTCCACAAAGTCCCCAAGGAACTAACGGAGATGTTACTGTACCTGAATCCTCACATGTTCTTGAAGCAACGTCGCCTCTTATACCAAGTTTCTTATAAGCTGGAAGGTACATTCTTCCTGGAATAATTATTGCTACATACTGACTAGCAGATATGAAGTTTATCACTATTGATGAAAGGATATGAGTTGTAATAAGATTTCTTGCATTTTTTGTTAAACCAGCCATCTTGTCTAGCAATGACTCTAATGTTCCTGTTTTTTCAAGTATTCCACCATATGAAAGTCCTAAATATCCTAAAGATACAGTCCACATCATTGACTGAATACCGCCTCTATTTAAAAGCTTATCTACATTAGCAATTCCAGTATCTATAACAAATCCATAATTCATGAATGACATCATTTCTATGATGCTATATCCTTGAGTAAGCATTGCAAGAAACATTGCAATAATTGATGCTATTACCATAGCAGCTAAAGCACTTACTTTTTTAATAGCCATAAATATAACAGCTGCAAGTGGAATTAAGCTAATTAATGCATACATAGGTTCTACATTAAAATTACTTGAAATTCCTGCAAGAATAGCATCAACTGCAGTTGTGTCAATTGTAGATGCAGTATATTTCATACCAAGAACTGTATATATTACTAATGAAATAACAAATGCAGGTACAGTTGTAAAAAACATACTTTTTATATGAGCAAAAAGATTTGTTTCACAAACTCCTGCAGCTAAATTTGTTGAATCAGATAGTGGAGATAGTTTATCACCGATAACAGCACCTGAAACTACAGCACCTGCTGTTAATGCTGGTGGTATTCCAAGACCCATACTTATTCCCATAAAAGCTACACCAAAAGTTCCACCTGTAGTCCAGCTACTTCCTGTACATAGTGATGAAATACTACATATAATTGCTGCCGTTAATAAGAATACCGATGGATTAATAATTTGAAGTCCATAATAAATTAACATCGGAATTGTTCCTGATGCAATAAGAGCTGGAATAAGCATTCCAATAAACATAAGTATCAACATCGGAACAGTTGCAATTTTGCATCCATGCATAATACCGTCTTCTACTTGAGACCATTCTGTTCCAGTCATCAAGAGAAGCAATACAGCAAAAGCAATCGAGAATACAAGTGTCATGTGTATATCTGGGCTACCCGCCACACGCAACTGTATAAAGATAATTACAAATAAAAAGGCTACTATTAATAGTGAAACTAAAAACGATGGTTTTTTTGAAGTATTTTCCATAAATTATTCCTCCTTTATAATATATTGTTATTATATACTAGTGACGTTGTATACATTGTGTCATTCTCTGTTTTAAAGTTTTATTTTAAAAATAATTATTTTATATAAATAAACGTTTTTTTAAACATGAATTTAAACATACGTTCAAAATTATGTTATTTAAATTTATATAGAATCTGTGTTTTTACCATAAAATATAATTAATTTACTCTACCAATCAATTGACAATTAATTTATGCTGTATTAAAATGTTTATATTACTTACGGAGGTAAAAAGATGATTACAGGAATAATTGGAGCTATGGAAGTAGAAGTAGCAGAACTTAAAGAATCAATGCAAGATATTTCGCAAGAAGAAATAAGCGGTATCATATATTATAGAGGTAAAATTCACGGGAAGGACGTAGTTGTAGCTAAATGCGGTGTAGGAAAAGTACATGCTGCTGTTTGTGCTCAGACTATGATAATTAAATATTCACCTAATTTAATCATTAATACAGGTGTTGCTGGAAGTTTAAATTCAAAACTAGATATTGCAGACTTAGTAATTTCTGATTTTGTAGTCGAGCATGATATGGATACATCTGGATTGGGGGACCCACTAGGATTAATTTCAGGGTTGGATATAATTAAAATTCCTGTTGCTAACCATATTGTAGATAAAATAAAAACAGCAGCTAGTTTAATAGAAAATACAAACATCTTTATAGGAACAATCGCAACAGGTGATCAATTTATTTGTAGTGTTGAGAAAAAAGATCATATAGTAAATAATTTTGACGCGTTGTGTGCTGAGATGGAAGGTGCAGCAATTGGACATGTATGCTATATAAATCATGTTGATTTTTGCATAGTAAGGGCAATGTCTGATAAGGCAGACGGAAGTGCTCATATGGATTTTCCATCGTTTGTTAAAGTTGCAGCTAAAAAGTCAACAGAATTAATACACAACTATCTAAAAAGTTTATAATAACTACAATGAGGATACTAATTAGCATCCTCATTTCTCATATTTATCTTAATTTTTTTACAAAAGCGGTGCCAACAATCTTGATATTGATTCTTTAAATCTTATCATAATACCTCTCTCCAAGTAAACTTCCCTAGTCAACTCAAGCGAATAATTTAAATCATCTATAAAGTGATTCTTTAACTTAGTTGATATTTCAGTATCATATATTATTGCATTGCCCTCAAAATTCAGTTTAAAGCTTCTAACGTCAAAATTCGCAGTTCCCACAGAGGATACTATTCCATCTATTACAAGTGTTTTAGCATGAATAAACCCATTTTCATAAGTGTAGATCTTTACGCCATATTGTAACAATTCTCCACAATACCAATATGTTGCCCAATAAACAAATGGATGATCTGGCTTACATGGTATCATGATACTAACATCTACACCAGAAGAAGCCGCAATTTTAAGTGCCTCAAGAACACTAGCATCTGGTACAAAATAGGGAGTTTGAATACATATACTTTCTTTTGCTGAATTAATCATCTTTACATAGTTTCTTTTTATAGCCTCATCTAGTTTATCTGGGCCACTACTTATTATTTGAATTCCTACTTTACCATTGTTTTGTGTATCTGGAAAATATTTAGGACGATACATCATATCCTCCTTTGTTGCGTGACCCCAATCTAAAAAAAATCTAGTTTGTAAATCAATAACCGCATCACCTTTAATTTTTATATGCGTATCTCTCCAATACCCTATTTTAGTATTTAAGCCAATATATTCATCCCCTACATTAAAACCACCTATAAAACCTATTTCACCATCTATTATTACTATTTTTCTGTGGTTTCTATAATTTATTTTAAAATTAAAAAAAGGTATAATACTAGAAAAAAATGATGCAACCTTTACTCCAGATGCCCTAAGTTTATCTATTCTCTCTTTGGTTATATGTCTGCCCCCTAGAGAATCAAACATTAACCTTACCTCAACCCCCTCTTCTGCCTTTTTCTCAAGTAGATTCATGAGCCTGTTGCCTAAATTATCATTTTTTAATATATAGTATTCAATATGTATGTTATATTTAGCTCTTTCTATGCATCTAAGTAATTCATAAAACTTTTCTTTTCCATCGACGAAAATTTCAACATCATTATTTTGAGTGTATGATGATTGATTAGTAAATAAATTCATTTTTATCATATCTTTATATGATTCAACATTTTTATCATTAAAAACTAGCGCACCAGAATTAAACAATTCTTCTTGACATTTAATATAATCACCAAATGTTTTTTTAGCATAAATTTTCATTGTAAATAGTTTCTTTCTACTAAAATTTTGTGATAATAATAAATAAAAAACAAAGCCTCCAACTGGAAAAACAAGCAATACCAAAACCCATGCTAGTGTTGCAGTTGGATCCTTTCGCTCAAGAAAAATAACTACAAGTGCCATAATTATATTTAATAAATAAAATATGGAAATCGAGCCTACGAAATTTATCATGTTTCCTCCATTATTTGTTATAATTTCAAGTATTAACAATTATAATTATAGCAGATTTCATTAGTATTTGCAATTATCATAATTATATTTAATTATATTTTCCGGTATAATTATATATTCAATTTTCAAACAAATATTGAATATATAAACTAAATATGATACTATTCTTACAATATAATAGTTAAGGTAGGTCTATCATGGAAAAATCATCAGCAAAATACTTGGTGCTAATAGGAGTATTTTTTACTTCTCTTTCATCAATAATAGTACGTGTATCTCAAGCTCCATCTCTTGTAATATCTTTTTATAGAATGCTTTTCACAGTTTTCTTACTAATAATTCCGGTAGCCATGAAAGAAAAAGAAATTATTAAAAATATTACAAAAAAAGATTTTATTTTATGTATTATAAGCGGGGTATTTCTCGCGCTACATTTTGCTTCTTGGATTGCATCAATAAGTATGACTACTATATCCAATTCAACTATTCTTGTATCTTGTAGTCCTGTTTTTGTATCTCTAGCAAACTTTCTTATATTAAAGGAAAAATTTACATCTAAAATGTTGATAGGGTTAACCATGTCTTTGATTGGTACTGGAATTATCGCAATGGGCAGTAGTGGTGGAAGCACTAATGATATGATGTTAGGAAATATTCTTGCTTTCATGGGAGCTATTTTTGTAGCAGGTTATTTCGTTATTGGAGGAATAGTACGTAAAAATTTAAGTGCTGGTTCATATGTCTTTATTGTTTACTCAGCATCTGTAGTAGTTCTGTTTTTTATGTGTCTATTGACTAAAACACCAATATTTCCATATTCGCCAAAAGAGTTCTTGCTATTTTTCGCACTAGCTTTTTTCTGCTCTATACTTGGACACACTGTTTACAATTATCTAATGAAATATATTTCAGCTACTATGATTTCAATATCCACATTATGCGAACCAATATTTGCAAGTATTTTGGCTTTAATTATTTTTAGAGAAATACCCTCTCTTCATACCTTAATAGGTGGAACAATTGTATTATCAGGAGTTTTTTTCTACATAGTATCTCAAAATAATAAAAAAATAAAAAGACAAAATATTATACAATGATTTATTCTACATATAAAAACGGGAGATCTTATTCTCCCGTTTTATATATATTTTTAATTATATTCTATTTGTTTTCTATTGAAGCTTTAATTAAATGTTTAAATAAAGGATGACTTCGCGTAGGTCTTGATTTGAATTCAGGATGGAATTGAGCTCCTATAAACCAAGGATGGTCTTTAAGTTCAACAATTTCCACAAGCTTATTGTCTGGTGAAACTCCAGAGATAATAAGTCCATTTTCTTCACACACTTGTCTAAATTCATTATTAAATTCATATCTATGTCTATGTCTTTCAGATATTAACTCTTCACCATTGTAGGCATCACTAGCTTTTGAACCTTCTTTTAATTTACAAGGATAACAGCCTAGCCTCATAGTACCACCCTTATTTTCAACATCTTTTTGATCATTCATCAAATCAATCATAGGGTATTTTGTATTTTCATTAAATTCAGTACTATCTGCATCACTATATCCAAGTACACCTCTTGCAAACTCAGAAACTGCCATCTGCATACCAAGGCAAATTCCAAGAAATGGTTTCTTGTTAACACGAGCATATCTTGCAGCAAGTATTTTTCCTTCTATTCCTCTATCTCCAAATCCGCCTGGAACCAGTATTCCATCGCAATCTTTTAACATTTCATTATAATTTTCTTCTGTTACATTCTCAGAGTGAACCCATTTTATATCTACCTCTGCTGAATTATCTATACCTGCATGTCTTAATGCTTCAGCAACTGATAAGTAAGCATCTTTCAATTCACAATACTTACCTACTAATGCTATTTTAACAAAATGTTCTGGTTTTTTAGAACGGTTTACCATATCACTCCACTCTGTAAGATCAGGCTCCTTGCAATTAATATTGAAATGTTTGCAAACTAATTTTGCCAAGCCTTCTTTTTCCAACATTAATGGAACATCATACAATGAATCTGCATCCTCATTTTGTATAACATTTTCTTTGTCTACATTACAAAATAATGCAATCTTTGCTCGTAGGTCAGAAGTCAATTCCCTTTCTGTTCTACAAACAAGTAAATCTGGCTGAATACCTAAGCTTAGAAGCTCTTTAACACTATGTTGAGTAGGTTTGGTTTTGAGTTCTCCTGCTTTTGACAAATATGGTAGCAGAGTAACATGAATATACATAACATTTTCTCTGCCAACTTCATACTTCAATTGTCTTATTGATTCTAAAAATGGTAAACTCTCAATATCTCCAACAGTACCACCAATTTCTGTTATTACAACGTCAACGTCTTGAATTGTTGAAACCCTTTTTACCATATTTTTAATCTCACCAGTTACATGAGGTATTACTTGAACAGTTCCTCCAAGATAATCCCCTCTTCTTTCTTTATTTAAAACAGACCAATAAATTTTACCAGCAGTAATACTGCTATATTTCGTAAGATTTATATCAACTATTCTCTCATAATGACCTAAATCCAAATCTGTTTCTGCTCCATCATCCGTAACATAAACTTCACCATGCTGATATGGGCTCATAGTACCTGGGTCCACATTCAAATACGGATCAAATTTTTGCAATGTTACTTTTAGCCCTCTAGCTTTAAGCAATCTTCCTAAAGATGCTGCTGTTATTCCTTTTCCCAGTGAAGAAACAACTCCACCCGTTATAAAAATGTACTTTGGCATTTCATCCTCCTAAGTTTCCTAAATCTTATAATATATTTAATCATCTACAATTATTTTTATCATAATAAACAAAAAAAATCTTCACCATAGATAAAATATGGTATAGATATCCTATAACATAAAAAACAGAGACAAAAAAGGGGTTTTTTTTTTAGTCTCTATTAATCTATTCCTATATTAACATTACTGTTGTTCCTTCTGCTGTAGCTTCAGAACAATACATATAATATTTAGTTGTAGTTAAAATTTATTATAAAACAAAATTTATTATTTACTAACCAATTTTATATTAAAACAGGCAAAAGGTCAATGATTTTTTAAAAAAATTTATCTTAATATTGTACTAATGAATAAATTTTAGCATATACATTTATAAAAGAATGCAATCTATTATTGACTCGTGTGTAAAGCATATTACGTGCCTACGCAGTCTGGTTAAAATACATGTTATGTAATATTTTAGCCGTTGGGTAATATTAATAAATAAAATAACAAGCATTTAAAGGAGGATTTAATTTGTTTAAATTATTAAGCGATACTTTTATTATTAATGAAATTATTGATTCAAACACTAGTGAAGCTTTGTTAGAAAATGAAATTTCAATTTCTGAAAACATGCCCGATATAGAAAAAATAATTTCAACCGAAGGAAAAATAAAAATCAACAGTGTTACTGTTCATAATAACAGTGTAACTGTTAACGGCGACCTAGTCCATAACATTATATATCGTTCAAATGATGAAGATGTATCAGTAGCTTCAATGTCAGGAAAAATAAACTTTACAGAAGAAATTCAAATGGATGGCGCAACAGAAGGTATGGAAGCTCAAGTTAATTCTTATATCGATTACATCGATTCAGAATTATTGTCTGAGAAAAACTTTTTAATTAAGGCTGTTGCAAATATTGATGTAGACCTAGTACATAAAAGACCAGTAGATTTCATTTCTAGTCTTGAATCAGATGGTAGCTTCCAAGCTAAAACAAAAAATATTGTTTATACTGATATTGTATCTCATAGTTCAGAAGATATTACAGTTAGTGACTCTTTAGAACTTAATCAGAGTGCAGATAAAGTTAAAAGCATACTAAAATCTGATTGCGATGCATATATCACTAATGTTGATATCATGAACGATCGAATGCTTGTTGAAGGTATATGCAAGGTTGGTTTCTTGTATACAGAGGATAATAATTTATCTACAACGGGTTATGTATCAGAAGAATTTCCATTTACTCACTACATAGAGCTAAAAAACTCAAATCCTGATATGCTCCGAGATATCAATGTTAATTTTAATGACTTATCTTACACCATAGATGAAAATTACGATGACGAAGATAAAATAGTATCATTTACTGCAAATTTTACTATTGATGCAAAGTTGTATGACACGGTTGAAAAAAATATAATACTAGATGGATACTCAACTGATTCTGAAATAGAAATTGATTCATCTAAAATAAATTTAGTATCAACTCGTGGTATAAAAGATGTAGTAACAAAATATGAAAATAACTTTGATGTAATGACTGGAACAATTAAAGATATCTATACAATAGATATCAGTCCTAAGGTGTCAGAAAAAAGGGTTTTTGACAATAAATATGTTGTAGACGGATTTTTAGATGTTAATTTACTATATTTAAATGGTGATGTTAATAAAATTGATAGAGCTTACGTATCCATGCCATATACAGCAACAGTAGATCTATCAGACGAAGAAAAGGATTGTGATATAGTTTCAGATGTAAAAATATCAAAATGCAGTGCATATAGAAAAGGTAACAATTCTGTAGTAGTTAACTGTGATATTAAAGTAGATATGAAAATGAAAAAGGGTGACGAAATTTCAATTATAAGCAATATAAACGAAATTGGTCCTATTGATTATGGAAAGATGCCTAGCTTGATTTTTAGAGTAGTTCAACAAGGCGAAACAATATGGGATATAGCTAAAAACTACAGTGTATCAATCAATTATTTAAGAGAGTTAAATGAATTATCCGAAGACGATGCATTAATACCTGGAGACAAGATTATAATAGCTAGAAGAGTATAATAACAATAGGTGAGCAATAGTTAAGGGACGCTAAAGCGTCCCTATCTTTTTGTAATTGCTACTTTTGTATGTTTCCAAATTTTGTATACTGGCCTATCCATGCAAGTTCCACAGTTCCTACTGGGCCATTTCTTTGTTTTGTTATAATTACTTCTGTTATACCTTTTTTTTCTGATTCTTCTTTGTGATAGTATTCATCACGGTAAAGCATCATTACAACGTCAGCATCCTGTTCTATTGCTCCAGATTCTCTAAGGTCTGACATTATAGGTCTATGGTCTGTCCTAAGTTCCGGAGCACGAGATAGCTGAGATAGAGCAACAACAGGACAATTTAACTCTCTAGCCATTGCCTTTAGTCCTCTTGATATATCAGAAATCTCTTGTTGTCTATTGCTGTTATTTTTGCCCCCACCAGACATTAGTTGCAAATAGTCCACAATAATTAAATCTAATCCTTTTTCTATTTTTAATCGCCTACACTTTGACATCATTTCAAATAATGTAATAGAAGCAGTATCATCAACATGAATTTTATAATTAGAAACGACACTCATAACAGATAATAGTCTGTCCCAATCCTCATCGTCTAAATTTCCTGACCTTAACTTACCGCTTTCAACCATTGATTCCATGCTTATGATTCTCTGCACATATTGTTCTTTTGACATCTCCAAACTAAATAAAGCAACCGATACACCCGTTTTTACTGCATTGATTGCTATATTAAGGGCAAGTGCTGTTTTCCCCATAGATGGCCTAGCTGCTAGTAATATTAGATCTGATCTTTGTAACCCTGCTGTCATCCTATCCAGATCTTCATATCCTGTTGTTATCCCAGTTAAGCTTCCTTTATTCATGGCTCTTTCTTCAAGCTGATTGAACACTTCAAGCAAGACATCTTTTATCTCAGCAAAACTATTTATATTTCGATTTTGAGAAATTGCAAATATTCTAGTTTCAGCAAGTTCTATAATCTTTTGAACTTCATCATTTTCTTTATAACCTTTTTCAATTATTTCATTTGATGCACTGATAAGCTTCCTTAATGTTGACTTTTCTTTTATTATGTTACAATAAGCCTCAACATTTTTTGATGTAATAATATTTTCTGTCAATCTAGCTAAATACTCAAATCCACCTACATAATCTAGCTTCTCTCTTTTTTTAAGCTCTTCAGTTACCGTAAGTGCATCTACAGGAATATTTTGCATGTTCACATCTCTTATGCTTTCAAATATTTCCTTATTAGCTTCATAATAGAAATCTTCAACATTTAATAGATTAATAATCTTTTCAACTGCTGTATGATCTAACAGTGCAGATGCTAATACAGTTTGTTCAGCCTCTGCATTATGAGGAGGAACCTTACCGAAGCTTGTTAATTCTGACATATAGTCACCTCTTATTTTTCTGTAACTATAACTTGTATTTTAGCTACTACCTTTGGATGAAGTTTTATTCTAACTGCATATTCTCCAACAGATTTTATTGTTTCATCCAGTTCAAATTTTCTTTTATCTATACTAATTCCATTTTTTTCTTCTAACTGCTCTGCTATTTCTTTAGTAGTTATTGATCCAAACAATTTTCCATTTTCACCAGCTTTAGTTTTTATAACAATAGTTACTTTCATAAGCTCTTCTTCAAGCTTTTTTGCTTCTTGGAAAATTTCCATTTCCTTTTCCTCTTGCTTTTTCTTAGCATTTTCTAAATTTTTTAAATTAGTAGGTGTTGCTTCTATAGCCAACTTCTTAGGAAATAAGAAATTATTAGCATAACCATCCTTTGCATTTATCAATGCACCTTTTTTTCCTACATTTTTAACATCTTCTAATAATATTACTTTCATTTGTTTGTACTCTCCTTTTTATAACGATTTATAGCATCATATAATTCTAATTTCGCTTTATCCATATCTGTTGTTTGTATTTGAGCTCCAGCCATATTGAGATGACCTCCTCCACCCAAAAACTCCATTATGATTTGAACGTTTATTTGACCCGTAGAACGTCCACTTATATTTATATATTCCTTATTCCTCACAAGAACAAAACTTGCTTTTACGTCCTTAATAGTGAGTAATTCATCAGCACTTTGTGCAGCTATTACATTTGAGTTTTCATCTAAATCATCTATAAAAGATATTGCTACATCTCCAAAAACTATTTCTGACTTTTCTATAATTTCAGTTTTCTTTTTCATAGAGTCTAAACTTTCATTAAAAAGCTCCTTAACATCAACGGTATCAGCTCCATTCCGTCTTAAAAATGATGCGGCTTCAAATGTTCTTACACCAGTTTTGAATGTAAATGAATTAGTATCAACTATAATTCCAGCCATTAGTGAATCTGCTTCAAATTTAGTCAATTTAATATGGTCATCCATATACTGAATTATTTCTGAAACTAGCTCACACGTTGATGAAGCATAAGGTTCTATATAGTCAAGAAGCGTATTTTCAATGTATTCCTCACTTCTCCTGTGATGGTCTATAAGTACAACCTTCTCAATTTTATTTAGCAATTCTGGAGCTTCTGTATAGCTACCCCTATGTGTGTCAAGAACTATACAAAGTGTGTTTTGATCTGCTAAATTCAAAGCAGTTTCTGTATCAATCAAGGATTCTAGATACTGTGAATCTTCACTTTTCATTCTTTCATGCATGTTTTTTAAAGCATAATTAATTGTGTTTAAAACAATATATGCTTTTTTACCTCTGCTTTTAGCAATACTATATAATCCAATAGATGCACCTAAACTATCCATATCACCTATTCTATGACCCATAATAATAACATTTGAACTTTGGTCTATAATCTGTCTCAATGCATAAGATATAATTCTCGCTTTAACCTTAGTACGCTTTTCAACAGCTTTACTCTTTCCACCATAAAATTTTACTGAATTTATCTTTTTAACAACAGCTTGGTCTCCGCCCCTACCTAATGCTACATCTAGAGCACCTTTAGAATACTCAATAAGCTGTCCTAAATTTTTAGCAAATGCTCCAACACCAATACTTAAAGTAAAGTAATAGTCTGCTGAACCTTTAATTGCCTTCACTTCTTCCAATAAAGAAAATTTCTTTGATTCAAGGGATTCAAGATATTTATTTTCGACCATCATGAAAAACCTAAATGTATCGTACTTTAACACAAAACCATTCATTTCAGAAGCGTATTTATTTAATATCTTCTCTACTTCTGCAGTCATTGCAGACTTTTCACCTTTATCCATCTTTTCTGAAATTTCATCATAATTATCTATTTGTACCAACATTGCAATTGGACGTTCATCATTGTACTTAGTTTTTAAGTTAGAATAAACCGTATTATCAATCCAATACAGGACGAAAGATTTACCATCACCAAATTTGCCCTCTTTAAGTACATTATATGGTATATTGTAACTTTTGCCTATTTGAGCAATTTCTATGTTGTTTATTACTCCATCTTTCCCTGCATCAAGTGATTTAATTGGGAATTCAGAATAAAAATCTAATACATTTTCTATTTCTTCAATCTTTTCTCCAATTAAATCCCTAAATTTAGAATTATACCAATGTAATTTACCTAGTTCATCAACTATACTTATTGGCATCGGAAAATCAAGAAAAGAACTAACTGATAAATTTTCAATATTATTAGTATAGTCTATCATGTATTTTTTAAGCTCTTTTTCTCTATGCATTTGTTTCCTAAAAGTTATTGCAGAAACAATCAATAAGGCAACTGCAGAAGCAATAGCATAAAAGTACATTTTTTCAATAAGCAAAACCACAATTATTAAAGTTAATAAGATGAAATAAACAAAACTATCATCCTTTAAAAACTTTGGAGTTTTAATATTATCCAAATTGACACCTCCAATACATTTAGTTATACAATTTTATGCCTTATTTTTCTTATATCAAATACTAAGTCTACCACTCCTACTAATGCAAGTGCTTGAGCAAACCCAACCATTAGAAATATTGATATTAAGATTAATGTCCTTGCAATTTTGTTAACATTCCACTTAATTAAATAAAATTTTGCTACCGCGAACCCTTGAATAAACATAGCCATGTAGCAAATCATAAATAAATTCATCTGAACAACATTAACATTTACATTAAATATACTTAGCAAATAAGATAATAATAACAGTCCAGCCATAGCTAGTATAAATGTATTTGGAAATGAGAAATTACTTAGTCCCTCATGTTTTCTCATGTCAACAGAAAATCTTTTAGAAAATCTTTCTACTGCAAAATAATTTATATATGAAGTTAAAACAGACGCACAAATAAGCATCGAAGGAAATTGTTGACTCATATAAGTTACCATAGCCATACCTGTTTCCTCAAAATACTTTAAAGTTTCTTTAAACTTATCTGAATTTGTATCGGCAGCAGTTTTCAATAGTATCTCTTTAGACATATTAAAGCTTTCTTTTGTAATTTCAACCATTTGTTGAACAAAATTCACACCCATTATAAACTGCATCAACAATATCATAGCTACAAATGAAACCATAAATGCTATTGCGCCATACATAATTGTTTTGTTTGGATCTTCATCCTTGCAAATTCCATATGAAATGGCAATTGCTAACGGAGTAAACAATATGACAAAAGATATTCCAATTTGTACTCCTAGCAACATAATAATTATTAAATCAGCTGCAGCTAATGACAATACTGCATATTTCAAACCCCTTCTTTTAGCTAATATTATAGCTGGTACTGGATAAAAAAACATTAACAATGAGATTAAAAATGATGATATATAAGCAAATAATACAAGTATCCCAGAAATCATTGCAGCTTCAGTCATACTTGAAGTTTTTATATTTCTATTCATACTGCCCTCAATTCTAATTTAAGTTTCTAATTCTATTATTTTACCCTAAAACACTAATAAAGTCAAAATTAATTTTTACTTTACAGTTTGAGATTTTTTAATTATACTGTATAAAAGAACGAAAAATGAGGTGACTTTATGAAAAAGAAATTTTGTATGTTAATTGTTGTTTTAATATTAATTTCTTCAATATCTTTAAACGCTTTCGCACAAGAATTAGATAGAGAAAAATTAGATTCAGATGTTGATTTTATGAAAAATGTAATTAGCTTTGTACTTAGCAAGTATCAATATGATGTTGACCAAGATGATATAATGAACGGCCTTTACAATGGTTTTTTTAGTGTTTTAGATGAATACAGTATTTACTACACTGAAGAAAAATATCAATCCTTAATTACTGATACAGCAGGTGAATTTGTTGGTATAGGAGTGCAAATTATGGATTCGGATGGAAAAATTATAGTATTAACTCCATTGCCAAATTCCCCTGCAATTGAAGTTGGTATTAAAGCTGGAGATATAATAAAATACGTCGATGATATTGATATTACAGGTTATACTAGTTCCGAAGCTGCTAATAAACTTATAAAGGGTAAAGAAGGAAACCCTGTTAAAATAGGTGTAGTTCGAAATGGTAAAAACTTAACATTCAACTTAATTAGAAGAACAATTGTAACAAGTACAGTTGAAGGTAACATTATGAACAATGAAATAGGCTACTTAAAAGTTACTGAATTTTCAGATAATACAACTGACCTTGTAAAAAAAGAATTGTCTAAATTTGATGAAAATAATATTAGTAAGATTGTTATCGACCTAAGAAATAACGGTGGCGGAACACTAGGTGCTGCTGTAGATATGTTAAACTTATTTGTAACCGAAGGACCCGTCGTATATGTTGATTATGCAACTGGTAATGAAGATATTTACTCTAGTGACCTAAAAGAACAGAAATATGAAATAGCCCTGTTAATAAACAGTGGAAGTGCAAGTGCAACAGAAATATTTGCTGGTGCCGTTAAATATAAAAATGAAGGAATATTAGTTGGAACACAGTCATTTGGTAAAGGTATTGTCCAAACACTCTATCACCTAAAAGATGGCTCAGGTGTAAAATTTACCACTGCTGAGTATTTTTCAGTAAATAGAACACCTGTACATAAAATTGGAATTACGCCAGATATAATTGTTGAAAATCCAACCATTGATTTTGCAAGATACCCTCAGTTCAGCAAAGAAAATAAATCAAATTTAGGTGATGTAAGCCTTGATGTACTCTCTGCAGAAATGATACTTCAGACATTAGGATACTCGGTAAATAAACCAGATGGAGTCTATGACAAAACATCATTTGAACAAATGCAGAAGTTTCAGAATGATAATAATTTATATGCATATGGTATAATAGATATTACAACTCAAAATACATTATATGCAGCACTAGATAATTATGCTAAAAATAGTTTGCCAGATTTACAACTTCAAACAGCAATAGAACAATTAAATAAATAATTGTAATTAGAACTATAAAAGGAACAGCCTTCAGCTGTTCCTTTTATAATGTAAATTTTCGCCATATAAAATTATTCTTATTTATGAAATTTAATTCATAAATAAATTTATAAAAAAACTATTGACAAACATATATTTAGAGTGTTAGAATCATAAAAATTAATTAATACAAGCTGTGAAGGAGAAAAAACTTTTCTTTTATGACAAGTTATAGAGAGTCGGCGTATGCTGGAAGCCGATACTGTCAAGAAAACACACTCACTCCCGAGCTTATTTTCTGAAATTAGTAGGAAAATACGTGTGCTGCGTTACAAGCTAAGATTTGTTAGAATCTGAATCGAGCAGGTTTTCTATATTAGTATAGTTATATATTATTATAGAGAGCAATTTGGGTGGTACCGCGGAACTATATCCGTCCCTGATAGCATATATTTATATGCATCATGGGCGGATTTTTTGTATGCCCTAACCCCATTTAACCAAAAAACTCGAAGTGCAGAGAGCGAAAGAAATTCTTATTATTTATATAAACTTGAAAAGGAGATAAAAAATGGCTAAAATAGTAAAAATTTTCGACACCACATTAAGAGACGGTGAGCAATCACCAGGGTGTAGTATGAACTTAAAAGAAAAAATCGAAATGGCACAACAACTTGAAAGAATGAATGTTGATGTAATAGAAGCAGGATTTGCAGCAGCCTCACCTGGAGACCTTCACTCTATTCAAGAAATATCGAAACACATTAAAAATTGTACTGTAGCAAGCTTAGCTAGGGCTCACAAAGATGATATAGACAAGGCGTGGGAAAGTTTAAAGTTTGCTGAAAATCCACGTATCCATGTATTTTTGGCAACATCACCTATTCATATGGAATATAAGTTAAAAATGTCCCCTGAGGAAGTTCTTATATCTTCAGAAAAAATGGTTTTATATGCTAAATCTCTTTGCAACGATATTGAATTTTCAGCTGAAGATGCAACTAGAAGCAATGTAGATTTTCTTGCACAAGTATTTGACAAAGTTATTAAAGCAGGGGCTACAACAATTAACATACCAGATACAGTAGGATATACAACACCTGATGAATATTATGATTTTCTAACATCAATTATTGAAAAATGCCCTGCATTAAAAACAGTTGATATATCTGTACATTGTCACAATGATTTAGGACTTGGAGTTGCAAATTCTATAGCTGCTATTAGAGCTGGAGCTACTCAAATAGAATGTACTGTAAACGGAATTGGCGAAAGAGCAGGTAATGCGGCTCTTGAAGAAATTGTAATGGCTCTTAACACAAGAAAAAATTATTATGATGTTGAAACAAGAATTGATACTAAACAAATTGTTAGAAGCAGTAGCCTTTTGTCAAGAATAACAGGAGTTAAAGTTCAACCAAACAAAGCAATCGTAGGAGCAAACGCATTTGCACATGAATCTGGTATTCATCAACATGGTGTTCTTAACAATAAAGAAACATATGAGATTATGACTCCAGAATCAATAGGTCTTGATACAAATAGATTAGTTCTTGGAAAGCATTCCGGTAGACATGCTTTTAATGACAAATTAATTCAGCTTGGTTATAACCTAACAAAAGAAGAATTAGATATTGCATTTAAAAAATTCAAAGATCTTGCTGATAAGAAAAAAGATGTATATGACAAAGATATTGATGCTTTAATTTCAAGACAAAAAATCGAAGTTCCAAAAATATTTGAATTAATCAATTATGTCATTAATTCAGGAAATGTAATAACATCAACAGCAACATTAACAGTTAGAAAAGGTGATGATGTTATAGAAGAGGTTGCAGCAGGTGAAGGACCTATATATGCTTCATTTAAAGCAATTGAAAAAATCATTGGAAAAGAACTTGAATTAGATGATTTCTCATTAAGCTCCGTTACAGAAGGTGAAGATGCATTGGGAGATGCAGTTGTAAGATTAAAGGAAAATGGACGTGTATATGTAGGTAGAGGGCTAAGTACAGATGTAATAGAATCAAGTATCATAGCATATATAAATGCTTTAAACAAAATGATGTTTGAAAATGAAACAATATAACAATTAGGAGGCAATTAACATGGGAATGACAATGACACAAAAAATCCTTGCAAAGCATGCAGGATTAAAAGAAGTAAAAGCAGGTCAATTTATTGAAATGGATTTAGATATAGTTTTAGGTAATGATATAACAACACCTGTAGCAATAAAGGAATTCGAAAAAATGGGTGCTAAAAAAATATATGACAAAGACAAAGTCGTCGTTGTGTTTGACCACTTTGTACCTGCTAAAGATATTAAATCAGCAGAACAATGCAAAGTTTCAAGATGTTTTTGCAAAGAGCAGGATGTTACGAATTTCTTTGATGTAGGACAAATGGGAATTGAACATGCACTATTGCCTGAAAAGGGCTTAGTTGTCGCTGGTGATACCGTAATAGGTGCTGACTCTCACACATGCACATATGGAGCTTTAGGAGCTTTTTCCACAGGTGGTGGTAGCACAGATATGGCAGCTGGAATGGCAACAGGTCAATTATGGTTTAAAGTCCCATCAGCTATTAAATTCAATTTGACAGGAAAATTAAATAAATGGGTTAGTGGAAAAGATGTAATTCTTTATATAATAGGAAAAATAGGTGTTGACGGTGCTTTATATAAATCAATGGAGTTTACAGGTGAAGGTATAAAAGAATTATCAATGGACGATAGATTTGCAATTTCAAACATGGCAATTGAAGCTGGAGGAAAAAATGGAATTTTCCCTGTAGATGAAAAAACAATAGAGTATATGAAGGAGCATTCAACCAAAGAATATACTATATTCGAAGCTGATGATGATGCTATCTATGATGAAATTATAGACATAGATTTGAGCACATTAAAATCAACTGTATCATTCCCACATCTTCCTGAAAATACTAAATCAATAGATAATGTTGGGGATGTTAAAATTGATCAAGTAGTAATAGGCTCATGTACTAACGGAAGAATTGAAGATATGAGAGTTGCTGCTGAAATATTAAAAGGTAATAAAATTCATCCAGACGTACGAACAATCATTATTCCAGCAACTCAAGCTATATATAAGCAATGCATAACAGAAGGATTAACCGAAATATTTATAGATGCAGGCGCTGCAGTCAGTACTCCAACATGTGGCCCATGTCTAGGTGGATATATGGGAATATTAGCTGATGGAGAAAGGGCTCTTGCAACAACAAATAGAAACTTTATAGGACGTATGGGACATCCAGGATCAGAAGTATACCTTGCAAGCCCCGCAGTAGCAGCAGCTTCAGCAATAGCTGGCAAAATTGCAGATCCTAATTTCATCTATGGAGGTAACAAATAATGAATGCACAAGGAAAAGTTTTTAAATATGGTGATAATATAGATACAGATGCAATAATTGCCGCAAGATACCTAAATACACCAGACTACAAAGATTTAGCAAGCCATTGCATGCAAGACATTGATACCGTATTTGCTAAAGAAGTCAAAGAAGGAGACATAATCGTAGCCATGAAAAACTTTGGTTGCGGTTCATCTCGTGAACATGCTCCAATTGCAATAAAAGTTGCAGGCGTTTCATGCGTTATAGCTAAAAGTTTCGCAAGAATATTTTATAGAAACGCATTTAATATAGGACTTCCAATACTCGAGTGCGAAGAGGCAGCGGACAAAATAGATGCTGGTGATGAAGTTAGTGTTGATTTTAAAAGTGGTAAAATAACAAATGTTACTAAAAATGAAACTTATCAGGCTGAGCCTTTTCCTGATTTTATTCAACAAATAATTAGCAGTGAAGGATTAGTAGGTTACGTTAAAAATAAATTATCTAAGTAAAGATATGATGTGACGTGAGGAACGAATTGTATATGCGTTCTGCTTAAACAATTTAGGAGGAAGAAATGAAATATAAAATAGCAGTAATAAAAGGAGATGGAATCGGACCTGAAATTGTAGATGAAGCCATCAAAGTTTTAAAAAAAGTTGGCAAAAAGTACAATCATAGCTTTGAATTTACAGAAGTGCTGGCAGGTGGCATTGCAATAGATAAAACTGGAAAAAATCTTCCAGATGAGACTTTAAAAGTATGTAAGGAAAGTGATGCTGTAATACTTGGTGCTGTAGGCGGTCCAAAATGGGATAGTCTTCCGGGAAGTGAACGTCCAGAAAAAGCACTCCTTGCACTTCGAAAAGAATTAAATCTGTATTCAAACATTCGTCCGGCAGTTATGTTTGATATATTAAAAGATACATGTCCATTAAAACCTGAAATTGTTGAAGGCGGTATGGATATAGTTATAGTAAGAGAACTGACTGGAGGAATATATTTTGGTAAGAAATTTACTGAAGGTGACTATGCCTGTGACTGTATGGAGTACTCAAAATATGAAATTGAAAGAATCGCCCATCAAGCGTTTAAAATAGCTCAAACAAGGAATAAGCGTGTAACAAGCGTTGATAAGTCAAATGTTCTCGAAACATCAAGACTTTGGAGAAAAACATTAGAAGAAGTTGCAAAAGATTATACAGATGTAGCATTAAATCACCTTTATGTAGATAATGCAGCAATGCAACTAGTTGTTAATCCGAAACAATTTGATGTAATTGTTACAGAAAACATGTTTGGAGATATACTTTCAGATGAAGCTAGTATGATAACTGGCTCAATCGGCTTACTACCATCTGCATCCTTAGGAGATAATAATTTTGGTATGTATGAACCAATACATGGCTCTGCACCAGATATTGCAGGTCAAGGCAAAGCCAATCCTATAGCCACAATACTATCAGTTTCCATGATGCTAAAATATACGTTTGGGCTTCAAGAAGAATCTGACAGTATTGAAAATGCTGTTAAAAAAGCTTTATCAGATGGACATAGAACTGCTGAAATAGCAAAAAAAATTGAAAAAGTAATCACCACAGTTGAAATGGGTAATATTATATCAGAAAATATTTAAAAATGAAGACAAACTATAATTTTTAAAAAAAATTTAAGGGAGGTTGTTAGTTCCTCCCTTTTAAAAACTTACAAAACACAAGCCTCTTCTTCGCTTGTCATATTGTTCATATTGATAGCAGTTAGAATTCCCTCAGTTATTACCTCTGCCATCTCATATATAAAAGACAATCTAGTATCTTGAACCAAATTATAAAAATCTTTATCATTAGAATCCACTATTCCAATTACAGATAAATCACCTACTTCAGGCAATATCTTACCAATGCCTTTCCCAGGAGTTATAGAGCCTTCTCTTACTTCTACTATTCCTTGGCTTTTTTTTGAACTCAAACAAGCATCTATAGCAATTACATTATCATAATTTTTACTTTTTATAGTTTTTATATATTCATTTATATTAATTGCATGAACAGGTTTATCCAAAGTACCATATATATCAATTGATATGTTTTCTTTTGTAAGCATAGTTCCTACTAGCGGGCCTAAACTGTCTACTATGCATTTATCTGTCCCTATACAAATAATTGCTGAATTACTCGATATATATTCCGCTAAGTAATGACCTATTTTTATTGCTGCAAAACTATTTTTGTAATGAACTTCGATTGGATTCAAAAAAACACCCCCTATGTATACTAGTATATACATATAGGGGTGATATTATGTGAAAAGAGTATACTTTACATATAAATTATTCTGCTATAACAGCTGTTCCAGAAGCTGTAACCATGAGCATATTATTTGCTTGACCTAATACCTCATAATCAATATCTACTCCCACAACTGCATTTGCTCCCATACTCTTAGCTCTTTTCTTCATTTCTTCAATTGCATTTTCCCTAGCTTCTATTAACTCTCCTTCATAAGAACCTGACCTTCCACCGAAAAAATTAGTAAGTCCTGCAGCAAAGTCTTTAATAAAATCTACTCCTGATATAACTTCACCAAATACAATACCTTTGTATTCAGTGATTTTTTTACCTTCCAAAGATGGTGTTGTTGAAATAATCATTATAATCCTCCTGTAAAATTAATTTATTATTATTCTATGTTATTTATATCATAATCAAATAATACTTTTTCATAATTATCATATTTATTTTCTATTGCATTGCTACGCAATACCAAATATAACTCAGCCTCAGTTGCAAATACATATGGATTTACAAATAATATTCCTACTCCTAAAGCTAATGCACCTAAAAGAAACCATCCAATAAAGGATAAATCTAATATAAATATATCAAATTTATGTCCTTCAGTCATATCCCTGCTTAATTTAATTGCATCTTTAGATCCTATGATAGGATTATCCGCCAAAATATAAGGTACCATCCTGTATTCATAATATTTAATTATACCTGGTATAATCAGTAACAAAGTCCATAGTGCATTATAAATAGCCTTGCGAATCATTGTACCAACTATATGACTATAATTTTGTCCATCGAATGCAAAACTAAAGCAGTTCTTACTATCCATTAATCGTGCAGATTGGATGAAGTATTTTCTACCACCAACTTCTAATGAAAATCCAATTAGAATACGAAAAGCTAACATTGCCAGGACAAGTCCCATAATTATAACAAAAATTTCTTTATTATCTAATGAATAACTAGTAATTTCATCAATTACATGTCTAAGAAAACCTCTAGAACTAGCTCTATGCTCATTTATTCTATAATTGACTTCATCTCCATTAACTGATGCAATAACAATTACTATACTTATCAAAAAAGACTTCCAATAATTATTCACTAAAACTGACTTTGCTCTAGATTTTAATTCCTCCCTAGTCCACACTTCTATTTTCCCCCTTAAATTTCTTTTAATTTATTAAATATAAATTTTAATAACATCATTTGCATTTTATTCTATTCTTTGGAATCATATTTTCGCAAGGAACAGCAACTTGACATTTTCCACAGCCGTATCTAGGATTGTGCTCTTCAAAAATACTATCCAAAAATTCAGAACATTTGATATGGTCTTTCCCATTTTCAATTGATATAGCACCAGCTGGACAATTCTTTGAACATACACCACACATAGAACAATATTCATAAATATCATCATAGTTTTTATCATTAGGTTCCAAATATAATTCGGTAACTATACTGCCCAATCTTCCAGCCATACCTTTTCTAGTTATAATACCTTTAGAAAGTCCAAATGTTCCTAATCCACAAACAAAGGCAACATGCCTCTCAGACCAATTGCTTGAAAAAGATGACTCTGTTTTATCACTTTTTGTACTTGACCAAAATTTATTATCTAAAGATGGAACAATACTATCAAATCCTGCTTCTATCAACTTTGAATTTAAATATCTACAAACACTGTTTAAAAATACTTGACCTTCAATACGCCCATGAAGCCAACCTGCTGATGGCCATGCCATATCTATTTTATTACTTTCTCTAACGGCTTCACTAAAAGGTAAAAAGAAAGAAACCACTGTCTTTGCTCCTGGCAACCATTCTTTAGGCAAGATAAAATGTTCACCTATTGCTGATGCTTCTTTAAGTACCTCAAAATTATTGTCTTCTGCACTTCCAAAAGCAAAAATAGGTTCTTCAAAAATTTTCATTCCTGCTAAATCTTTTGATATTGCAATTTCTTTTGATATATAATTTCCCTCTGATTTTTCAATGAAATCTGATGTAAATTTTATTATTTCAGATTTTAGCATTAGAACCATCCTCCTAATTTTTTAACTGTATTTATTATATCATAAAGCAAGCCAGAAAACGGCTTGCATCACAACGATTCAATAAATACATTAAAACAAAGACGAATGTCTTTGTATCATTAATTGTATTTATTATATCATATAAACTTATAAATAGGAAACAAATTACCCCATGACTATCATTTAAAATCAATAAACAATCTTATAATGCCATCGTTTAAAGATCTTTATTGTTTTCTCTAGTTTTTAAATTTTTCATAATCCACACTATTTTTGCCTTTATGATATTTTAAATTATTAATATAACACCATATATTATATATTATTACCTATCTTTGTTGCATAGAAAACACAAAAAACATTTCCTATTGTAATTGTAATAATAGGAAATGTTTTTTATATTAATTGATACATTAACCAAAAGTATGTTTTAAAATAATCCACATATCATGCCCTGTTAAATACCATTTTGGATCAAATTCTTCAGCTAACAATTTTAATTTATTATAGCTGTCATATGCGTCATAATGATTATATATTACACTGTTGAAAAGATATGGCATCATATTATCTGGTGCTGGAGTTATATCAACATAAGAGCCATCTAATAATTGCATTTTGTCAATTTTCGGGAAAAGAGAAATTCCCAAATGCGGTATATCTCCTGTTATTACATATTTACCCTCATTGGTAGGAACAACAATAACCATGCTACCCGAGGTATGCCCTGGCATTTTATAAAGTTTAAGTCCATTTGTCATCTCAAAATCACCATCTACTATGCAGTGGTTTTTTAGTTTAAGAAAATCTCCATGGGTTCTTTTATCGAAATCAGAACGAATCTTTTGTGTTGGTAATGGATTAAGTAAATTACTGTACTCATCTTTTTGATAATATGTTGCTGCTTCTAGAAATAACGAAGCACAACCTGCATGATCATTATGTAGGTGGGTATATATAACCGTATCAATATCCTTATGGGATAATCCTTCTTTTGCAAGGGCTTCAAGAACAAATTTTCTACCCCCTTCTGCAGGACATCCTCCCCATGCTTTGCCATCAACGATATTATCTTCATGAATACCTGTGTCTACTAAAACATTTTGATTACCATTTTGAAGCAAATATCCCATATAAGGAAAATCTAAAATTAGATCTGGGTCTAGTCCAGCATCAAGATTTCCTTTAGGTACAGTTATTTTTCCATAATATAAAGATTTTATTTTCCAGTTATTCATATATTCCCTCCATATAGATTATATTTTATTACTTAAATATAAAGCAATTTTAAACCAATTTATTTACATAATTAATAGTTTACATAAGATTGCTTTGTCTTTATTTCAGCAGAATGTTATAATCTTTCAATAATCGCTGCCATAGCAGGTCCCCCACCTGCACATAATGAAGCACAGCCAATCTTTTGATTTCTTTCTATTAACTCATAATAAGTTGCTATTAAAAGCCTTAATCCTGTACTCCCCACAGGATGTCCTAAGGATATGCCTGACCCATTAACATTAATTTCGTCCATTTTGATATTTAGGGCATTAATACAGGCTATAACTTGTGCTGCAAAAGCTTCATTTATTTCATAATATTGAATATCATCCATTAATATTTTAGCGAATTCTGCAGCTTTTGGTATGGCATAAATAGGTCCAACTCCCATAATTCTTGGCTCTACCCCTACTGTAGCTGTCGATAATATTTTAGCCAAGGGCATAAGACCTAACTCCTCAGCTCTTGCCTTTGACATTATAACCATTGCACTAGCACCATCATTTAAACTCGAAGCATTGCCTGCGGTTATGGTACCATCTTTTTTAAATGCCGGTTCCATCTTAGATAATTTCTCGAAACTTGTTTCTCTAGGATGCTCATCGGTATCAAATATGAATGAACCCTTTTTAGTTTCTATTTCAATTGGTACTATTTGCTCTTTGAACTTGCCTTCTCTAATAGCCTGCAAAGCTCTTTCATGACTTAACACCGCTAATTCATCTTGTTCTTCTCTTTTAATATTATATTCTTCCGCTATATTTTCAGCTGTATTTGCCATATGTATATTGGTAAACGCATCGATTAAACCATCATATAACAGCCCATCTTCTAATGATACATTTCCCATTTTTACTCCTTTTCTAGTGCTTAAAGATAAATACGGAACATTTGACATGCTTTCTATTCCACAAACTAAGGCGACTTTAGTTTTTCCTAATATAATTTGCTGACACGCAATTTCTAATGCTCTCATTCCAGACGCACATTGTTGATCTATTGTTGTTGCCCCTGAAGTTACAGGAATACCTAAATTTATTTGAATTTGTCTTGCTGGATTTCCCTTTAAACCAGCCTTATAAACCATTCCTGTTACTACCTCATCTATATATTCTGGCTTAACATTACCTCTTTTCATTGCTTCTTTTCCAGCAATAATACCTAGTTCTACTGCACTTAAACTAGATAAGCTGCCCATGAAATTTCCAATAGCTGTTCTAGCCATTCCTACTATTACAACTTCATTTATTCCATTCATTTATTATCCTCCCAATATTAATAAAGGGAGACTCAGTCCCCCCATATTAAATATTTCTATTTCTTTAAACTTAATATTGTTCTTGCATCATCAGGAGTTGCAACCTCATAGCCTGATTCTTTTATTATGTTTGCAGCACGAGTGACTAATTGTGAATTTGTTGCCAAAACTCCAGCCTTAAAATACAGATTATCCTCTAATCCAACTCTGACATGACCACCCATAGCTATTGTTGACAATAAAATAGGGACATGTTTTTTACCAATTCCAAATGCTGACCATGTAGAACCTTCTGGTATTAAGCTTTTTAGGTATACAAGATTTTCTACAGTTGCCGCTATACCTCCTGCTGCACCCAACACAAATTGATAGTGCAAAGGAGATTTTAAGATACCTTTTTTTAGGTAGTATAAAGAATTATATACCATACCTGCATCAAATATTTCTATTTCGGGTTTAACACCATATTCCTGCATAGTATTTCCTAATTCCTCTAAAAATTTAGGATGATTTAAAAATACACTATTATTCATCCAGTTCATAGTTCCACAATCATATGAAGCCATTTCTGGCCTGATTAATCTTAAATGTTCCTGCCTTGTTTCGTCAGTTGCATCCAAATCGCCAGATGTTGTACAATTAATTACAATATCACACTTTTCCTTAATTAAATTAACTGTTTCTTCAAATTTTGATTTATCCATTGTTCCATTGCCTTCATCATCCCTCATATGAATATGTGCAATTGCCGCACCGGCTTTATAACACTCATGTACGTCATTTGCTATTTCTTGAGGAGTCATAGGAACATTTGGATTCTGTTCCTTTTTAGGCCATGCACCAGTAACAGCAGCACTTATTATTATTTTACTCATATTATATAACCTCTACAAATTCTTCATATTTTGTTACCATCAATTTTCCTTTATCAGTAATCTCTACTTTTCTTTTAAACATACCTTTCTCATTTATGTAGCCTCTACGAGACAGATGAGAAATCATACTTGACATTTGAAGAGATGCCATTTTATATTCTTTTGCAAAAGCACTTAACCTATCTGGATTGTCAAGAGCCATTTTCAAAAATACGACATATTTTGTGTTAAGATAATCTTCGAGCATTTTTTCTTCTTTTTCATTAAGCACTGGTAATACTTCATTTGCTTTATCAGTAATATTAAACGTAAAGAATTTACTACCCCTTAGCCCTGCTCTTTCAATATATCCTCCCTGGTCTAATTTACCAATTGATAAACTTGAAATTTTTGCATCAACCTTAAGACCATCGCTTATATCTGCTAAGTATTGATGACCATTACGGATTAAGGATAATACTTGCAAATCAAAATCATTTAATTTTACATCTATACGATTGTTTTTATTGGCTTTTATATCCCAATCAGAAGCTCCATAGTAACTTGGTGAAGTTGTTAATGCTGTAACTACACCCACAATTACAGATACCAAGAATCCAACAATCGCCATATGTGTCCATTGTCCTATAACAAATATTTTAGTTAATTCTAGTATGGTTAAAACAACCATAGTTACCATCCCAGAAAGCACACCCCAGAAGGCACCCCTAGCGTTGAATCTTGGCCAAAATGCACCTAAAAGTAATAATACTGCTGGTGGTGTCAACCATGCATTAGCAAATGCAAAAAGATATGTTGGACCGCCTGGGAAAAAAGTCATAGCCCAAGTAACTACAATAACCAAAGCCATAATTACTTTGCTTGCTTTTAATGTAGTTTCAGGCGAAGCATTTTTATTAACCATTCTTTTGAAAATATCGCGTGTAGCCGTAGAAGTTGCACCCATCGCTGCTGTCGAAGATGTAGATAATGCAGCACCAGTTGCCCCAACAATAAATAGCGAACCTAACAATGGTGTAACTACTGTGGCAATAACCCCATATGCAGCTGTATGACTAACTGTACCTCCTGCGAGAGTAAATGTTCCTGGCATAGTAGTGCCTGCATATATCCCTATCAATGATAAAGGTATCATGAATACAACAATTAAATAAATCGAACCAACCGTATATGATTTTCTTGCAACTACTTCACTTCTACATGAGGCCATCTTAATCCAGTAGTAGTTATTTCCCCATACTAATGCCGTTCCAAATAATAGTACAAAAGTTAGAATACTTGGGTATTTCATTGTTAAACCAGACAACTTTCCACCTGCTAATCCTACGTTAACCCAATCACCTGTTAACCAACCACTAAAATATGCAAAACCACCATATTTTCTTATTAAAATAAGCAAGAAAACCGGAACTGCAATTGTACCTATTGAAACTTGAATAAAATCTGTTATAGTTGTTGCCCACATGCCGCTCATAGTAGCAAAAATCAAAATAATTAAGAATGCTACACCCACTATAATGAAAGTAGGCCAACCAGTGTAACCAGATACAATTGAGGATAATGAAACAACATTATTGGCAAGAATACCGCACATACCAACTACAGATGTGATTGCGACCAACCCACGCACTGTACCATTATAACGAGTTTCAAAATATTCAGGAAGTGTTTGTGCCCCTGACCTTCTAATAAAATTAGCAAATAAATTAGCATAAAGTAGCAATCCAAAAATCGAGTAAATAGAGCCCCATAAAATACCGCCTTTTACCCCATATAAAATAGAAAAACCAGGTGCTAATGTTATAGTTGTTCCAGCAAATCCAATAGCGACAACGGCTAATGTATTAATAGGAAAGCTTATTTCTCTGCCTGCAATAATGAAATCATCTGAATCTGATACCCACTTTTTAGCCACGAATCCCGAACCAATTAATAAAATAATTAAAATAACTGAATATATTCCAAAAGTAATATTAACCATTTATTTAACCTCTTATATAATGTATTTAGGTTTTTATTAGGAAAACCTATAAACCTAAACTTAAATTTACAACCAAGAGCTATTCTTCTACGAAAGCGACTGCACGTATCCACCCTGCGCTTGCTCCTTTAATTTTAATTGGAAAACAGAAAAATTTACTACCTATAACCGGAATAGATTCTAAATTTGTAAGCTTTTCAATATGACAATAAGCTTTAACAGCACCTGCCCTATGTCCCTCCCAAATTATATCTTTATCATGAGTATTATTAAAATCTTTAGCTATTAATGGTAATGGTCTATCCCAACTCCATGCATCTGTACCTACAACATGAATACCTTGGTCAATAAGCCATAACGTTGCAGCTTTAGACATTCCGCATCCTGAAGCTAAGTACTCTTTACGGCCCCAATTTTTACTTGCTCCAGTGTTTACTAATACAATGTCACCTGGTTTTAATGCGTAATTAATTTTTTTGAAGTATTCTTCAAAATCTACTGGTTCAACTTTATAACCATCTGGTTTATCTCTAAAGTCAACAACAACAGCATGCCCATGAAACCAATCCAATGGAACCTCATCAATAGTCCAAGCCCTCTCACCGCTATTCATAGTTGGATAATAATGATATGGAGCATCTATATGTGTACCTCCATGAGTTGATATTTTTAAAAATTCAACTGCCCATCCATTTCCTTCAGGTAAGTCATCCAAGGTAGCATCACCGAAATATTCGAGCATTTCTTGTGCTGTATCCTTGTGGTTTCTATAATCTATATACGGTATATAATCTGGTGGGTCGCTTGGTAATCCACTCTCTAAAGCAATACTCAAATCCACAATTTTCATGTCATTTCCTCCAATACATCTTTCAATCATTAATTTATTTGAATGTGCGCACATTATTATTTAGTATAAGAGCAATAATCATGCCATTTTATAACAACTCATATAAAATTCTTATGAAATCTATGTAATTTAAACAAAAAAGGGCCTAACTACATTTATATAGCGACCCTTTTTCTAATATTACATGTGTAAACTTTTATTTGCATATTATTAAATATATTTCCGACACCGTTACAATTTAAAGCTTCATCCAAATGTGTAAACTATTGTTTACGTCAACAAAAGTTTGCACTTGAAAATTAATGTATCCCATACTCCTTCATTTTTTTGTATAGCATTGTCCTAGAAATTCCCAACTCTCTAGAAACCAATGCTTTATTATTACAACATTTTTCTAATACATCTATAATTATTTCCTTCTCCAAGCTTTTTTTTGCCTGTTTTATTAAAAAACCTTTATTCTTTCTTTTGCTATTTATGTTTTTTAATAGCTTATTTTCAAAATATTCTTCAAAATGATTCCACTCCATAATACCTGACAAAGCCATATTCATTCCACGTTCAACGACATTTTGAAGTTCCCTTACATTTCCTGGCCACTCATACTCCTTAAATTTTTCAATAACACCTAAATCAATTCCTTCAATATTTAATCCTAATTGAAAATTAAGCCTATTAATAATGTTCTCTACAAGCAATACTATATCTTCTTTACGTTCTCTTAAAGGTGGTATTTTTATACTTATTACGTTTAATCTATAAAACAAATCGCTTCTAAACTTATTATCAATTACCATCTTTTCAACAGAAGAATTTGAAGCAACAATAAGCCGTATATCAACAGGTATGCTTTCTTTACCGCCAATTCTTTCAATTTCCTTTTCCTGTAGTACTCGTAATAATTTGGGCTGTAATACCATTGACATCTGATTAATTTCATCTAAAAACAAACTGCCTCCACTAGACATCTCAAACTTGCCTTTTTTACCTTCCTTTTTAGCGCCAGTAAATGTACCATATTCATAGCCAAATAGTTCAGACTCAAATAATTCAGTTGGTATAGCTGCACAATTTATCTTTATAAACGGCTTTAGTGTTCTATTACTTAAATCATGAATAGAATGTGCTACTAATTCTTTACCACATCCAGTTTCTCCCTCAATCAGCACCGTTGAAGTAGATTTTGCCGCTCTTCTTATCTGCTTTTTAAGATTAATTATTGCTGTACTCTCACCAATAATTTCATCAATGCTATATTTTGCTTTCCTTAATTGCTTTAATTCCTGCTGGTAATATTTTAATTCATCCATCATACCATTCAACATTTTTGAAAAATCTACCGCTGATTTTTCACTTTTAAATATAACATATATAAATCCAGCAACAACTTCTCCATTTTTTATAATAGGTATATAATTGCAAAATCCTTTTTCTTGTTTATTATTTACAATAGGTACGGGATATCCAATAATAGAATGTTTTGCTTCAAGTGCTTCATGAATCTTTGATGCTGGAAGAACATCTCTAACAAACATACCTTTTACCTCATCAAGTTTTTTCCCATAATAATCTTCCCATGATTTCGTAACATAAACATACCTGCCGTATTTATCTGTGACAACAGCGATTTCAAGTTGTTCAATAATTAATTTATAGACATCTTCATCGAAATTAAATTCAGCCACAATATACCTCCAAATAACAATAAAAAATGTTAAAATATTTTCAATCAAAATATGCTCTAAAATCTTTATCATATTTATTAAGGAAAGTCATTCTTTTATAGATTTATACGTTGTTATTTAAAAAATATTCAATTTACTTTACTGCTTGTTCATTTATAATTTACTCTTCTACCGATAGTGCCCAGAGATAAAGTGAAGCAACCGTTCCGTAGGGAGAATATCTTTTTTTATAACGCTCAAATTGTGTTTTAGTTAGTTCCTTGTGATGATATAAATTACACATCCCTCTTCTTATAGCAAGATCTCCCCAGCTTACTACATTTGGTCTTTGCATAGAAAAAATCAGCAGCATTTCAGCTGTCCAGATTCCGATTCCATGAAGTGCTGATAGTTTCTTAATTATTTCATCATCAGATAGGTTATGGAATTCATCGATATTTAATTCCCCACCATAAACCTTATCACCAATGTTCTTTATATAGGATGCTTTTCTGACACTCATACCACATTTTTGTATATCATTTATATCTGCCTCAACTATTGATTTAGGTGTAATCTCTCCAACAAGGCTACAAAATCTACCCCACACAGTAGCTGCCGCTTTGTTAGAAATTTGTTGACTTACAATACTACTTACAAGAGCAGTAAACAAATCTGGAGTTACCTCTCTTTCAATTTTCCCTATCCTATCAATAGCTACTGACAACTTTTTATCTTTACTTTTGAGATAATTTATTTCTGCTTCGCCATACATAAATATTTCCACTATGATACTCCTTAAACAAGTACTTTAACTTCTAATTAAATTAGTATTCAATAAATAATTTATTCATCACTACACTTTTTAATGAAATTTGCTATATTATTTTCTTCTTCTCTCACATTTACATTTAGCCTTCCTAACCTATCACATAATCCTAAAAGAGCAACTTCAAATATATTTGCTTGCTGCTTCATAGTTTTAATATCTGCAAATGGTAAGTTCTTTACAACATGTAGAATTTGCATATGCCACCTAACTAAAACTGACACATCTTCAATAAATCTATCTTCCGTAGTAAATTCTCTTAAGAAGTCTTTCGCTAAACTAGCACCTAACTTCTCATGGTCATAGGATGTGATTTTTCCTTTTCGATTTTTAGTAGTACCTGGTTTTCCTATGTCATGCAATAAAGCAGCCCACATAAAAACTTTCTCATTATTACTTTTAGCTTTACGTTTTGCTGCATGATCTATTACTAACATTGTATGATTCCAGACATTGCCCTCTGGATGATGTTTAGGAGATTGTTCAGCTTCTTTTAATTTATATAAAAGTTCAAGAGGATACTGTTGAAAAAAATTCATATCCGCTATGCTATTAAAATAGTTTGATGGTTCTTCATCATTTAACAAGTGATAATTCATTTCATTAAAAATGTCCTCTTTAGAACGTTCTGAATTAATTTTTTTATTTTTAGTATTAATTGTCATGTAATTCTCCTTAATATAATTAATTTAATAGTTCCCATTTATTAAGTAGAATGCCACTACACTATTAAATTATACTTTTATATTTATTACACTCGATATCATAATAATTATAGCAAACTATCGATTAGTTTATTTGTAAATTCTTTTATAAGTTCTATCGTAATATTAATTTCTTCTTGTGTAATATAGTCAAGGTGAATTCCGCAAGTTACAACAACAGTTTTATTTAATTTAGATGAAAGATCATTAGATACAACCCTCGCTACTTCATCATCCTTATGTCCAACTAAGTTTAAAACAGATGTTGTGGCACTAACAACGCTTGCATCTGACAAGCTAGGTCTTGGGACGCTTATAGTTACACATCCTATATGGGGGCGCTCTCCACCGGATATTATTACACATAAATCCTCGCCAATTAAAAAAGCCTTCATATTTAATTTTATTCTATCCCTTTCTAAATTAAATTCATACATACTTAAACCTCTTCACCCCATCTTTTAAACCCAAGTACCTCGATACCGAATTTATCCAATATTTTCGCAACAATTTGTTTATTCATATCTTCAATACTTAAAGGTTTATTGTAATAAGTTACCATTGGAGGTATAATCATCGCACCAGCCTGAGCTAATGTTAGCATGTTCTTTAGATGAATTACACTTAAAGGACTTTCTCTTGAAACTATAACAAATCTTCGTCCTTCTTTTATGGTAACATCTGCTGCCCTTAGTAACAAATTATCAGAATATCCACTTGCAACACCAGCAATAGTTTTCATACTACATGGAATTATAACCATACCTTCTGTTTTAAAAGTTCCGCTAGCTAAACTATCGCCAATATTATATATATCATAGACCTTATCAGCTAGTTTTTCTACTTCTTCAATTGTGTATTCGGTTTCGTCTTTTATTGTTAGCTCTGCACCTTTTGAAATAACTAAATGAGTTTCCCAATCTGAGAATTCCTTCATCGTTTCTAATAAATTTATACCTAATATAGCACCACTTGCTCCACTTATTCCAACAACTAGTCTTTTTTTATTCATTTGATTTTCCAATTAATACCATAGCTTTAATATAATATGTATCTTTCATACTTCCATTCTCCATTCCTCAATGATTTATATAAGTATATTATCTTTTTTACGTATGTTTAAGCCTTTCAACCTTGCTTTGTGTTCATACATAGCCCTATCTGCTTGCATAATTATATCATAAATACTTGCACTTTGTTCTTTGATATATTTAGCATATCCGTATGCAAATATTATTTTAACTATATTTTTTTTATTAAATTCATTTGAAAATGATTCCAATTCTTCTAATGCTTTATCAATTATTTCATTGGAAACATTGAAGCAAATAACACAAAATTCATCACCACCAAGTCTATACGACTCACCTATATTTTTAAAACTTTGTTTTAATATTTTTGCGGCATTATAAATTGCATTATCACCAAATTTATGTCCTAAATTATCATTTATTTTCTTAAAGTCATTTAAATCAAACATTATTATTGTAATATTATTATAACATTTTTTATATTTTTCAATTTCTTTTTCAAATGTTTCTCTATTCTTAATTCCACTTATCGTATCATACTTAAATTGTAACTCTCTAAGAAAAATATAAAATATTAATAATGTTAATGCTACACTTCCCCAAATTATAAGCAGCCCAGAAAACATAGTTTGTAAAATCGTAGAAAAAACTGGTATTGTAAATAGAAAATTCAAAAATATTTTATCATCACTATCAAACACCAAATTATTTTTTGCTAAATTTATTATCAAAATTATATAATAAATCATACCTATTATTGTAGTTATGTAGAAAAAGTCTCCTCTAACATATTGGCTTTGATTATTGAAATCAAAAAGCCAACCCGTTTTATAACTTAAAACACTTATTAAGGCATTAATTAATAATGGAATAGCCATAATTATACTATTCCTATCAATTTTCTCCTTAATAAATAATATAAATATATATGGAACTAATGGAGATATTGAAAATCCAATAACATTAACAATTTTATTTAATAGTAATGTATTGTTTATATTTATAGACTCAAGTAAAATAGTTGCAATTTCTAAAATCAATAAAACAATTGTAACTACTGACGCATATAAGTAGATTTTCGTTTTATAACTATCAACTACAGTATTACGAACTGCTAAATTTATTGTAAAACAAAGTGCAATAATTCCAAGAACATCTGTGCTTATTGAAAAATTCATATAAAATCAGTCCTCTCAAATTATATATTCTTAATTTTATTAAAGCAACATATAGTAAAAATTTGTTATTTTAGCCTAATGACAAATAATTCATCTGACATTTAAAATTTTCGATAAATATACAATCTAATTATACTACAACTATATATACATTTCTACAATTTTAAATATAGATAAAACAAAAATCTTCTACAAGAAGATTTTTTGCTCCAAAAATTATAATTATACATCGTTAAAATTTGGTATATTTTAAATTGTAAAATAGTTCCACAACGTTAAATAGGCAGTTCTAATCCTTAAATACCCTTTTATTTTTTAAGTTCGCTTATTAAGTTTACCATCTCAATTGCTGTACAAGCTGCATCATATCCTTTGTTCCCTGCTTTTGTACCGGCTCTTTCAATTGCTTGTTCTATTGTATCAGTTGTTAATACACCAAAAATTACAGGAATACCAGATTCTAAAGAAACATGTGCTATTCCTTTTGTTACTTCACTTGACACATAATCAAAATGTGGAGTTGAACCTTTAATAACCGCACCTAAACAGATTACTGCACTGTATTTATTTAACCCTACCATTGTTTTTGCAACCAATGGTATTTCAAAAGCACCTGGAACCCATGAAATTTCTATATCATCTTCTGATACGCCATGCCTTTTCAATGAATCTAATGCCCCTGAAAGAAGCTTTCCACCAATAAATTCATTAAATCTACCAACAACTATCCCATATTTTTTATTATTTGATACTAATTTACCTTCATAAATTTTCAATTATTTGTCCTCCTCAAATTTTAATTCATGTCCCATCTTCTCTTTTTTAGTTCTTAGGTAAAATTCATTTTTTTCATTATGATTTAATTGAATATTTTCTTTGTCTACAATATCAATTCCAAAACCAGATAATCCTATTATCTTCTTAGGATTATTTGTCATTAATTTTACTTTTCTTAAACCAAGATCATAAAGTATTTGTGCACCAATTCCATAATCTCTTAAATCATCTTTAAACCCTAATGCAATATTTGCTTCTACTGTATCAAGTCCTTTGTCTTGGAGAGCATAAGCTTTTATTTTATTTATTAAGCCTATTCCTCTTCCTTCTTGTCTCATATATAAAAGCACTCCACGACCTTCTTTTTGAATTCTTCTGGCAGCTTCTTCAAATTGTTCTCCACAATCACATCTAGAAGATCCAAAAGCATCTCCAGTTAAACACTCAGAATGTACACGAACTAATACAGGTTCATCAGTATTAACATCACCTTTAACAAGTGCAACATGATGCTCACCATTCAATTTATTTACATATCCAAAAATTTTAAAATCACCAAATTTAGTTGGTAACTTGGCAACAGCCGCTCTTTCAACAAGAACTTCTTTTTTTCTCTTATATTCAACTAAATCTTTAATCGTTATCATCTTAAGTTTATGTTTTTCAGCATAATTGATTAAATTAGGAACTCTAGCCATTGTTCCGTCTTCATTCATTATTTCACATATGACACCAGCTGGACAAAATCCAGCCAATCTTGCAAGATCTACAGAAGCTTCAGTATGACCCGTTCTCTCTAAAACTCCTCCACCTTTTGCTACAAGAGGGAAAATATGACCAGGTCTATTAAAGTCATTTTCCTTTGCATCTTTTTCTAATAGATGTTTGATTGTTTCTGCTCTTTCAAAAGCCGAAATCCCTGTAGTAGATCTTACTGAATCAACAGACACAGTAAATGCTGTATTTTTAGGATCAGTATTCTTATATACCATATTACTTATGTTTAATTCATCTAATCTTTCTTTCAACATAGGGACACAAATAAGTCCTCTCCCATACTTAGCCATAAAATTTATTGCTTCAGGTGTAACTTTTTCTGCTGCCATAAGCAAGTCGCCTTCATTTTCCCTGTCTTCATCATCTACAACAATTATCATTTTACCTTCTTTTAAATCATCTATCGCTTCATCAATTGTATTAAACATTTCTTCCTCCTAGATGTTTATAAAAAACCATTTTCTTCTAAAAAGTTCATACTAATTGTATCTTTCTTAACTTCTTTAAAGGTTAAAAATCTTTCAATATACTTTCCTACAATATCACATTCCAGATTTACTTCATCTCCAACTTTTTTCTTTAATAAAATTGTCTCTTCTTTTGTTATTGGAATTATTGAAACTCTAAAAAAATTATCAACTACTTCAACAACTGTTAAACTTGTGCCATCAATTGCAATGGAACCTTTCGGTATGATGTATTTTATAACATCTACATTAGTTTCAATAATTACCCATGTTGCATTATCTTCAACTTTAAAATCTCTTATAACACCTGTTCCATCAACATGTCCGGAAACAATATGACCTCCAAGTCTATCATTTACTTTTAGAGCTCTTTCAAGATTAACTAAACTACCTGGTCTTAGCTTTCCTAGATTTGTTTTTCTCATTGTCTCAGGCATGACATCAACAGTGAAAGCAGTATCATTGAAACTTGTTACAGTTAAACAAACTCCATTAGTACTGATACTGTCTCCTATATTTATATTATCTAGAACTTTACTTGCTTTCAAAGTTAGTTTCATAGATTTTTCTCCATTGACCGATCCTTCCATTGTTCCTATTTCTTCTATTAGTCCCGTAAACATTTTAACTCATCTCCTCTCTAGTATATGCTTCTATCATAATATCTTCATCAAAATTACTTATTTGAATATCATGTAATATAACGGCATCGGTAAGTCTTTCAAATCCATCTCCTCCAATAGAAGTTTTCGCGTCTTTTCCACCTATAATCTTTGGCGCTAAAAATGTAATAACCTTGTCTACAAGACATTCCTTGACAACAGAAAAGTTTAATGTTGACCCACCTTCGACCAGCACGCTGTCTATACCTTTTTGCCCTAAATAATCAAATAGAAATTTGAGATCTACTCTAGATTCTTTCATAGGTGCTACAACTACTTCTACACCTTCAATATTTTTTAATATCTCTATTTTTTTACTATCTGCATTCTTAGTGGTTGCTATAATTGTGTTCTTAGGTGAATTTATATTTAATACTTTTGATTTTAATGGTATTCGCAAAGATGAATCCACAATAATTCGTGTAGCATCTATCCCGCCATGTTCTAATCTAGTTGTCAATGATGGATTATCAGATATTATTGTGTTAACTCCTACCATTATTCCCGAAACTTGATTTCTTAATTCATGCACATAGTTTCTAGATTTTTCATTAGTTATCCACATTGATTCACCAGTTTTTGTGGCAATTTTTCCATCAATGGTCATTGCTGTTTTAAGAATACAAAATGGTTTTTTATCTCTTATATACTTTAAGAAAATTTCATTTACTTTTCTTGCTTCTTTTTCAAGGATGCCTATAACAACTTCAACTCCGTTTTTCTTAAGAACTTCCACACCTTTTCCTGCAACTTTAGGGTTTGGATCTATCATAGAAATTACAACTTTTGATAGTTTTTTATTTACTAACAACTCTGCACAAGGAGGTGTTTTTCCATAATGTGAACATGGCTCTAATGTCACATATATAGTAGCACCTTCAACATCTTCCGTTGCATTTTTAATTGCGTTAACTTCTGCATGTGGACCTCCATAATATTCATGGCATCCTTGCCCAATTATTTTTCCATCTTTAACTATAACAGCTCCAACCAAAGGATTGGGGCTAGTTTTTCCAATACCATTTAAAGATATATCCAATGCTCTTTTCATATAAACTTTATCCATATTTACCTCCGTAAAACAAAAATAGATTCTGAAATAACGCTTCAGAACCTAATACTGCTTGATACAACAAATATACTAATTATTTGTTAACTTCTTCTCCCATCCAGACTTTACTGTCGGTCTTGGAATTACACCAAGTCAACCACATTTGTGGTTCGTGGACTTTACCACCGGTCGGGAATTTCACCCTGCCCTGAAGATTTATTCAATTTTATGCAAGTATAATACTTCTTATAACAAAAGTCAAATATTTTTTTATGATCTGTTTCAGAATCTTAATTTAAGCATTTCAACATAACCAAATTTGTTTAAATTATACCACATTAAAACAATTAATCTCAAGAAAACATAAATAATTCACAAATTTATACTTGACAATACTGTTTTATTGTACTATATTTAGGTGGACTAGGGGTGCCTAATGAGTTAGGCTGAGAGGAAACCATGTAATGTTTTAAACCCTGAAGCGGTGAAAACTGCTTTGCACCTGATCCAGATAATGCTGGCGTAGGGATGTATATATAATTGCTTGCAGGGATTTTTAGCAAATGTACATACACATACCTCTCCGGTAATTGGAGAGGTATTTTTTATTAAAAAGGAGGAAATAAAATGAATGCAAATGTAGCAATTCAAGTTTTACCACATGTTAGTACAGACGAGGAAGTTATAAAAATTGTTGATGAGGTTATTAATTATATCAAAAGCACAGGATTAACTTATTATGTAGGTCCCTGCGAAACAGCTATTGAGGGAGATTACGAAGAATTGATGGAAATAATTAAGAATTGTCAGTATATAGCAATTAAAGCTGGTTGTCCAAAAGTAGCTTCTTATGTAAAAATTAGCTTTGCACCAGAGGGTGGTGTGCTTACAATTGACAAAAAAGTTACAAAACATCATAAATAAAATATCGCCAATATTAGCGATATCAACAATATTAATTGTATGGCAGATACTTTCATCAACTGGGTTAGTTCCAAAATTTATGCTTCCATCTCCATCTGATGTGGTAATGGCTTTTATTAATGATTTTGGACTTCTCATGTCCCATGCAAGAACAACACTTTCAGAAGCTTTCTTGGGATTATCAATTGGTATATTGTTCGGATTTATTGTAGCAGTAATTATGGACAGATTTCAGGTTGCTTATAGAGCAATCTACCCAGTTCTAGTTATTACACAAACAGTTCCCACAGTAGCAATTGCTCCACTATTAGTGTTGTGGATGGGATATGGTATACTTCCTAAAATTACTTTAATTGTCATTACTTCATTTTTCCCAATCACAATTGGTTTATTAGATGGATTCCGTTCCACAGATGCTGATGCTATAAATCTAATGCGCGCAATGGGTGCAAATAGAATGCAACGATTTTTTCACATTAAGCTTCCAAGTTCTTTAAGCCATTTTTTCGCAGGACTTAGAATTTCGGTATCTTATTCTGTGATTGGTGCAGTAGTTGCTGAGTGGTTAGGTGGTTTTAGTGGACTAGGTGTTTACATGACAAGGGTAAGAAAATCATATTCGTTCGACAAAATGTTTGCTGTTATATTTTTCATTTCGCTAATTAGTTTATTATTAGTTTTAGCTGTAACATTCATACAAAAGGCAGCAATGCCTTGGGAAAGAAAAGAGTCTATAAAAAATTAAGAAAAAGAGGTATCAAATTAATGAAAAAGAAAATATGTATATTGTTAATAGCT
>CAXXFT010000044.1:0-74490 GCA_963675125.2 uncultured Sedimentibacter sp. | reverse complement strand
TCAACTTTTTTATGATAATAATGATTTTTACCATTTTTTAGACTTAGCAAAAAAATATAATATTAATGTACCTATAGAAGCAGGTATAATGCCACTGACAAATAAAAAACAAATACAAAGAATTGCAACTTTAAGTGGATCTAAAATACCTGAAAAGTATCACAAAATTATGGATAAATTTGAATATGATAGTGAAGCATTAACAGATGCCGGGATAGCTTATGCAACAGAGCAAATAATAGATTTAATTGCAATGGGTGTAGATGGTGTGCATCTTTATACTATGAATAATCCATATGTTGCAAGAAAAACACATAACAATATAATATCTATAATTCACTCTGTAAACAGAGAATAGAGAGGATTGAGAAAATGACTTTTAAAGAATATATGAAAGAGAATATTGTAGTATTTGATGGAGCAATGGGAACTATGCTCCAAAAAAAAGGATTAAAATTAGGGGAAGTTCCAGAAACTTTGAACATTACACAAAGGGATAAAATAATTGAAATTCACAAAGAGTATTTAGACGTAGGTGCTAATGTAATAACTGCTAATACATTTGGTGCAAATGAACAAAAACTTTTAAATACAGAATATTCAGTAGAGGAAGTAATAGATGCTGCAGTTTCATTAGCAAATGAAGCTAAAAATTCAATTAAATCCAGCAATGTGTTTGTAGCATTAGATATTGGTCCTATTGGTGAACTTTTAGAGCCTATGGGAACTCTAACTTTTGATAGGGCATATGAAATATTTAAAAGACAAATAGTACAGGGTGTCAAATCAGGGGTGGATTTAATATTAATAGAAACAATGACTGATCTTTATGAGATGAAAGCGGCAGTTTTAGCAGCTAAAGAAAACAGTAATATACCAGTTGTTGCAACTATGTCATTTGAAAAAGATCACAGAACTTTTACTGGATGTTTACCTAGTAGCATGGCTATTACTCTAGAAGGGTTAGGTGTGGATGGGCTAGGAGTAAATTGTTCGTTAGGACCTAAAGAGATTTATCCAATAGTTGAAGATTTATTAAAGTGGACAGACGTTCCTATTTTAGTTCAAGCAAATGCAGGTCTTCCTATAGTTATAGATGGTGAAACTTTCTACAATATTGATGAGAATGAATTTTCATCGGAAGTAGAAAAATTTGTAAAACTTGGGGTCAAAATGGTTGGAGGTTGCTGTGGAACTACTCCTTCTTTTATTAAAGCGATTAAAAATAAAATTAGTAACGTATATAGAGTAAATATTATTAAGAAAAAAATTTCTGCATTATGCTCTCCTAGCCAAACAGTTGTGATAGATGGTGTAAAGGTAATAGGTGAAAGAATAAATCCAACAGGTAAAAAATTATTTAAAGAAGCCCTTAGAAATAATGATATAGATTATATTTTACAGCAAGGGTTGTCTCAAGTGGAAGCAGGTGCACATATACTAGATGTAAATGTTGGACTTCCAGAAATTAATGAAGAAGAAATGATGGTAAATGTAATTAAGAAACTGCAAGGTGTAACAAGTGTTCCGTTACAAATAGATTCTTCAGATCCAGTGGTTATTGAAGCTGGACTTCGTTATTGTAATGGTAAAGCAATTGTTAATTCTGTTAATGGAGAAGACAGAGTTCTTGAAAAGATTTTACCTCTTGTAAAAAAATATGGTGCTGCTGTTGTAGGGTTAACTTTAGATGATAGGGGTATTCCAAATAATGCTCAGGATAGATACCAAATTGCAGAAAAAATAGTAAATAAGGCAATATCATACGGTATAAAAAAGGAAGATGTTTATATAGATACTCTTACATTAACATGTTCAGCTCAACAAAAAGAGGTAGTAGAAACAATTAAAACTTTAACATTAGTTAAAAATAATCTTGGTGTTAAAACTGTTCTGGGGGTATCTAATATATCTTTCGGGATGCCAAAAAGAGAAATTATTAATGAAACATTTCTTTCAATAGCAATGTCTGCAGGACTTGATTTACCTATTATTAATCCAAATGATAAATCAATGATGGATAAAATAAGTGCTTTTAATGTATTATATAATTATGATATAGGAGCAAAGGAATATATTACGAAGTATACATCTGAAAAATCTGATGTTAAAAGTAGTGGTGTAAATGACAAGAAGGCTAAAGAACAACTTAACCTAATAGATATTGTTGTAAAAGGGTTAAAAGAAAATGCCATAATTGCAGTAAGAGAACTAATTAAAACTAAAGATGAACTTCAAATAGTAAATGAATATTTGATTCCAGCATTAGATATAGTAGGTAATGAGTATGAAAAAGGTGAAATATTTCTTCCTCAATTAATTCAATCTGCCGAGACTGTTAAATCTGCATTTAATGTTATAAGAGAAAGTTTAAAAAGCAAAGAATCAGTTGGTATAACTAATGGGAAAATAATTTTAGCTACTGTAAAAGGCGATATACATGACATAGGAAAAAACATAGTAAAAGTAATCCTTGAAAACTATAATTATGAGATAATTGATTTAGGCAGAGATGTTCCAGTAGAAAGAATAGTTGAAGAATCTAAAAAACATAGTGAACTAGTGATGGTAGGACTGAGCGCATTAATGACAACTACTATGAAAAGCATGGAAAAAACTATTAAAGAGCTTCGTGGAAATAATATAAATTGTAAAATCGTAGTTGGCGGTGCTGTTTTAACTCAAGAATATGCTTATAAAATTGGAGCAGATTATTATGCAAAGGATGCAAAAGAAGCTGTGGAAATAGCAAAAAAAATATTTAAGTAATTTAAAATAAAATAATTTTTAAAAGATAATATAAATGAGGTTGATAATAAAATGGAATTTACTAAATGGATGAATGAAAAGGTTAATCAAGTTGATGAATGTTTGAAAAACATTATAGAAATAAAGAATAATCCTCAAAAATTAATTTATGAATCAATGATTTATAGCTTAATGTCAGGAGGGAAAAGGCTACGTCCTATTCTTATGCTAGGAACTTTTGAAATTTTTGAAGATAATGATGAAATAATTCTTCCTTTTGCATGTGCTATGGAAATGATACATACTTATTCTCTAATACACGATGATTTACCAGCTATGGATAATGACGATTATAGAAGAGGTAGACTTTCAAATCATAAAATGTATGATGAAGCGACTGCTATATTAGCAGGAGATGCACTTTTGAATAAAGCTTTTGAAATTGGATTTGAATCGATTATGAAGCACAATTTAGATGTAAAAAGGGCAGTCAGAGCACTTTCTATTATAGGTAAATCATCAGGTGCAGAAGGAATGATAGGGGGGCAAGTAGTTGACATTCATGGAAATGAAAAAATAAAAACTATTGAAGACTTAAAGTATATGTATTCTCTTAAAACCGGCGCAATTATAAAAAGCAGCATATTAGCGGGTGCTGTTTTAGGTGGAGCAACCGAAAGAGAAATTGAGGCACTAGAGATTTATGCTGATAAAATCGGTATAGCGTTTCAAATAGAAGATGATATCTTAGATGTTGAAGGCACACAAGATAAAATTGGGAAACCAATTGGTAGTGATAAAGCAAATGATAAGATAACTTATTTATCATTTGTAGAAATTGAAAAGGCAAAAAAAACATGTTGAAATGTTTACTCAAGAAGCAATAGAAAGTCTTCAAATATTTGGTGAGAAATCACAAAAACTAATCAAATTAGCCAAATATTTAACAAATAGAGACCATTAGGAAGATACGAGAACAGTTGTTCTCGTATCTTAAATTTAATTTTCAACAATTGTTAGAAGTTCTAGTATTTTATTTACATTTCCTGCACCCATTGTTATAACTGTGTCACTAGTGCTTACAATATTATTTAATAAGCTAGCAGCTTCTTCAAAACTTTTAGCATAAATAACATTACCGCCTAGCTTCTTAATTTTATTTACTAAGTCTTTTGAGTGTATAGCAGTAGTATCAGTTTCTCTAGCTGCATATATATCAAGAAGTATAGTTTCATCTGATAATTTCAGGGCCTCTGCAAATTCATTAAGAAGCGCTATAGTTCTAGAGTAGGTATGTGGTTGAAAAATAGTTATTACTTTGCCTTGAGAATAAGCTTTTGCTGTGAGCAGGGTTGTTTTCATTTCTGTGGGATGATGAGCATAATCATCAATTATTACTGCACCTTTATAGAAACCTCTAAATTCATATCTTCTATGAGTACCTTTAAAATTTTCTAACCCTTTTTTTATACTGTCTACACTTATGCCAAGCTTCACACATGCTGCAGAAGCTGCAACCGAATTTAATATATTGTGGTCACCAAAAACTTGGAGATTTATTTCTACAAGTTTATTTTCCTTGTACATAAGAGTATACGAAGGAGTTGGAAAATACTTTATATTTGTCGCATAGAAATCTGCACTGTTTTCCTTTCCAAATGTTGCTATATTACATTTTAAATCCTTAAAAAGACTTTCATTTTCCACATTAGCAATAAGAGTACCATCTATAGGAAGTTTACTTGCATATTCTAAGAAAGCATTTTCTATGTCATGTAAATCTTTATAGTAATCAAGATGATCCTCGTCAATATTTAATATTAATTCCATTGTAGGATTAAATTTTAGAAAATTTCTTTTATATTCACATGCTTCAGTTAATAATAAATTATTAGAACCGCGTTTTATGTTACCCCCAATTGAATCCATTTCTCCACCTAAAAAAATGGTAGGTTCTAAGTCCGTTTCAATAAGTATTGATGATAACATACCAGTAGTGGTTGTTTTGCCATGAGTACCTGAAACGCAAATAGAGTTATTATAATTTTTCATCACATATCCTAAAAACTCAGCTCTATCCATAATTTTTAGTTTTAACTGCAAAGCTTTTAATAATTCTGGATTATCATTAGAAATAGCAGATGTATAAACAACAAGATCAATAATATCTGTAATATTATCTGCATTGTGATTTAAATTGATTTTTGCTCCCATTTTAGCAAGTTTTTTTATAATGTGTGAATCGTTTTTATCAGAACCAGCTACGTATATTCCTTGATCTAGCATTAATTCGGCTAAGCCGCTCATGCTTATTCCACCAATACCTATAAAATATATATTATTAAAATTATTTTTCATTTAAATTCTCCCTGAATATTTTTTTAAAACAAAACTATAATGTATTATTAATATTATTCATCTCAATATATTATTAATACAACTTTTATTGTATAATTAGAATAATTAAAAAATTCTCGCAATATTATAACATGTATGAAATTATTGTTCAATTAAATTTATTGTTCCAAGTTAATATTCCTTGATTTTTTAAATTTAAAAAGATATAATTAGCATACAAATATAGAAACAACACATAAATACTTACCATACAACATCAAGTATCAATCGTATTGATTTGTAGGGTGAGTATTTAATGTTTGCGATTAGCTATATGGAAATATGTCACTATAATATTACAAAAGGAAAATTTATGGAAATAAAAATACGCAGTTTAGAGGATACAAAATTAATTGGGAAAATAATAGCTGAAAATCTAATAAAAGGCACAGTACTATGTTTAGATGGAGATTTAGGTGCTGGCAAAACAACATTTACTCAATATATAGCGAAAGAGTTTGGAATAAAAGAGTATATAACAAGTCCAACATTCACTATTATAAAAGAATATGAAGGGATTTTACCTTTTTATCATATGGATGTATATAGAATAGATTCAGAAGATGACATGTATGACTTGGGTTATGAAGAATATATTTATTCAGAAGGAGTATGTATTATAGAGTGGTCACAAAAAATAAGTAACATGCTTCCTACTAATAGAATAAATATATATATACAAAGAACTAATGATGAAAGTACTAGAATTTTTTCGGTCGAAGGACAAGGCTTTGCATATGAAAAAATATTAGAGGAGTTAAAAGAATATGAAAATACTTGCAATTGAATCAGCTTCAATCATAGCTTCTTGTGCTGTATCAGAAAATGATATGGTTTTAGGAGAATATTCACTAGGTCATAAAAAAAACCCATTCAGAAAAGTTAATGCCTTTAATAGAAAAGCTTTTAGATGATATGGAAATAGATATTAAAGATATAGAACTGATAGCGATATCAGAAGGCCCAGGGTCTTATACAGGTTTGAGAATTGGAGCTAGTATAGCTAAAAGTATAGCTTATGCTATAAATGTACCAATAGTAAATATTCCAACAATGAAATCACTGGCATCAAATATTTATTCTACAGATAAATATATAGTTCCAGTAATGGATGCAAAGTCAGGGAGATTATATTCAGGAATATATACTTGGGAGAATGATAACTTAATTACTTTTAAAGAGCAATTTCCATCAAATATTGATGAGTTGGTAGAATTGTTGAATAATTTCGGAAAGCCTATAATATTATCAGGTGATGGTTCGGAAAATTATAAAAATATATTTATGGATAAATTAAAAATTGAGTATAATTTTTCACCAAAACAATTTAACATGCTAAGTGCATCATCACTGGTTTGTTTAGGTTATAATATGTTTTTGAATGGTGAGACAATAAATCCTTCTGAATTTTATCCTAAGTATTTAAGATTATCACAGGCAGAAAGAAATAAAATAAATTAAATTATGAAAAGCGGGGGAGTTATATGGGAGTTGAGGTTAGGGAAATAAATTTTAGCGATATAGATGAAGTTGCTGAAATTGAAAGAATATGTTTTTCCATACCTTGGTCAAAAGAATTAATTGCACAAGAATTATTGAATAAAATGGCATATTATCAGTGCGCTATAATTGATGGCAAATTAGTTGGTTACATGGGAATGTGGAAAATTTGTGATGAAGGTCACATAACTAATGTTGCTGTATTGCCAGGTTATAGAAAAAAAGGGATAGCGTCTATGCTTATAAGTAAAATGATTGAAATTTGCAAGTGCAGTGAAATCTATAATGTAACATTAGAGGCAAGAGAATCTAATTTAGAAGCAATACGTCTGTATGAAAAATTTGGATTTGAATCAGCTGGGAAACGTCCTAATTATTATCAGAAACCTACTGAAAGTGCAGTAATCATGTGGAAAAAAATAAATAATGGATAAATAAATAATTATGTTTAAATGATAATCAAAGAAAATCAAATTTCTTAAGTATTTAAGTATACTTGGTTGAACATTCTACGTACGCAATAGTAAAAAACAACAAAGCAACAGGAGAAAATAATGAGCAGAAAAAGAAAGCAAAAAAGACAAAGATTTATTTTAATAATATCATTAATGTTTATAGTATTACTAATAGTAATTATAAAATCAATGATAGGAAATCCAAAACAGGATTTAAATACTTCACAAACGTCACAAGAAAATATAAATGAACAAACAGATAAACCTCAAAGTACAAATGATAATGAAATATCAGAAATAAAGGTATCACCTAATATCTGCACAGCAAATACTGGTGCAGTAATTGATTTAAATAATTTTAAAGTTGAGGCGTTTCATAAATCTGGAAAAAAAGAAGAGTTAAATAATATTGTGTTTTCGACAGACAGTGATTTGTTAAAAATAGTAGATAACACTATTACTGTATCGGATAGGGTATTAACAGCTGATACTGCTAAAGTAACTGTAAATTATAAAGAATACAATAGTGATATAACAATAAAAGTATTTAATGATCTTGAAAGTAATATTGATGAAAATGCATTAGTAACCAATCCAAGTGATTATGATGTGGTAGTTAATAAAGAAAGACATTTATCTAGTTCTTATGTTCCAGAAGATTTAGTGCCACTAGATGGCATTCCTAAAAGTTTGCAAAATCCAGAGGTAAACCAACTTAGAAAAGTTGCGTACGATGCCTTGAAAGAATTATTTGCTGTAGCAAAAGAAGAACAATCTTTTGATTTATATGCTCGTTCTGGATATAGGTCATACAATACTCAAGTATCGTTATATGGATCTTATGTATCTAATCATGGACAGGAGGCTGCAGATAAATTTAGTGCTAAACCAGGGCAAAGTGAACACCAAACAGGTCTTGCAATGGATATAACCTGCCCATCTATGAATTATCAATTAGATACTACATTTGGAGATAAAGAGGAAGGAAAATGGGTTTCAGAAAATGCACACAAATTTGGGTTTATTGTGAGATATCCTAAAGGAAAAGAAGATATAACAGGGGTATCAATATGAACCATGGCATTTAAGATATGTAGGATTATCACTAGCGAAGGAAATATATGAAAACAAGTTAACATTAGAAGAATATTTTGAGCAATAAGAAACGGTACGCATTAAATGCGTACCAATTTTTTTTACATCAATATGTAGAAGTAGGCTAGAACTATGAAACCAAGAATTATTCTATAATAACCGAATGCTTTGAAATCGTGCTTTCTGATATAATCCATAAGAAATTTAATAGCTAATATAGATACAATATAAGCAATTAAAGAACCTATTCCAAGAACAATCCATTCGTAACTAGAAAATGCAAATCCAGCTTTCATAAGCTTTAGAGCACTAGCTCCAAGCATTGTAGGTACAGCCATAAAAAAAGAAAATTCTGTAGCGACAAAACGAGATGTTCCAAGTAATACAGCTCCTATAATAGTTGAACCTGAACGAGATGTTCCAGGTATTAAAGCTAAACACTGAAAAATACCAATAGCAAAAGCTAATCTATAAGAAAGTTCAGAAAAATCTTTTACTTTTGATCTTCTATTTCCGCTTTCAATATAAATCATTATAATACCATAAACAATTAGTGCTAAAGCAACGACGACAGGGTTGTAGAACAATTTGTCTATTTTATCATCAAATAATACTCCAATAACACCAGATGGTATAATAGCTATAATAACTTTTATCCAAAGTGATATAGTATCTTTTTTCTCTTTTAAAGATTTTTTATTTGAAAAGGGATTTAGTTTATGAAAGAATAAACTAACAACTGCAAGTATTGATCCAAACTGAATTACAACTAAAAATGTGTTTACATATAAATCAGAAAAATTTAGTTTTATAAATTCATCAACTAATATCATATGACCAGTACTACTAACAGGTAGCCATTCAGTAATACCTTGAACAATACCTAGTAAGACTGCCTTTAAAATTTCTATCAAAATAATTACCTCCAAATATAATATTTTCAAGTATACCAATATTACTAATTATATTCAATAGATAAAAGAAAAATTTATATTAATAAGTAATTTGATAAAAAAGGAACGGGTTACTGAACTGACCTTTGTCAAGTAAATAATCTAATTTTAATTAATTAGACTGTCTACTTTGAAGTATCATATCATTACACCGTTCCACATTAAATTGTTGTTCTATTAATATTAATTTATTAATTACTGTAAAAGCTCACAAACGTCATTAGCATATTGTACAGGATCATCAATTGGTAATCCTTCTATAAGTAATGCTTGATTATATAAAACATTAGAAATTTTCTTTAATTTATCTTTATCATTGTTAAAGGCTTTTTTTAGTGTTTCAAACATTTCATGGTTAGTATTTATTTCAAGTATTTTATCTGCATGTATATCGCCCTTGTTATCAGGCATAGAACTTAGAACCTTCTCCATTTCTATGGACAATTCGCCCTCGCTTGCAAGACATACAGGATGGTTCTTTAATCTCTTTGATGCTTTAACATCCTTTACCTTGTTACTTAATGTTTCTTTTATATAATTGAATATATCTTTGTTTTCTTCTTTTTCACTTTCACTTTCATTTTCACTTTCGTTTGGTTCAATTCCTAAATCAGAACTTGAAACAGATTTAAATTCTTTCTCTTTGTAATTCATAAGCATTTTTATAGCAAATTCATCTATTTCATCAGTGAAATAAAGTATTTCGTATCCTCTGTCAAGTATAACTTCAGTTTGTGGAAGCTTAGAAATCTTATCATTAGTTTCGCCTGTTGCATAATAAATATATTTTTGGTCTTCCTTCATACGGGAAATATATTCATCAAGAGTAACAATTTTTTTCTCACTAGAAGAATAGAACATTAGTAAGTCTTGGAGTATTTCTTTATTTGCTCCCCAGCCTTGGTATATACCATATTTTAGAGTTCTACCAAAATTATTAAAGAATTCATCGTATTTTTCCCTTTCATCTTTTTGCATTGATAAAAGTTCGCTTTTTATTTTTTCTTTAATTTTCTTTGCAATAAATTGAAGCTGTCTATCATGTTGTAACAATTCTCTAGAAATATTTAAAGATAAATCAGCAGAATCAACTAAACCTTGAACAAAACTAAAATAATCAGGTAAGAGATCACCACATTTATTCATTATCATTACACCATTAGAATATAACTCAAGACCTTTTTCAAATTCCTTTGTATAGAAATCATATTGAGCTTTTGTAGGTATGTACATTATCGCATTATAGCTTGTGATACCTTCAACGCTAGCATGAATATATTTTAGAGGTTTTTCATAACCAAAATGTTTATCCATATAAAAATTCTCATAATCTTCAGGTTTTAGTTCGCTTTTATTTCTGCGCCATATAGGAACCATACTATTTAATGTTTCATCTTCAATATATTCTTCGTATTCTTTTTCAGAACCTTCTTTAAGTTTCTTTTTTACAACATTCATTTTAATTGGATATTTAATAAAATCAGAATATTTTTTTATTAATGATTTTAAGTTATATTCATCGAGGTACTCATCGTAGTTATCATCATCGGTATTAGGCTTTATTTTAAGAGTAATTTGAGTACCTGTTGTTTCTTTTTCACAAGTTTCTATGCTGTATCCGTCAGCACCGCTTGATTGCCATTTGTATGCTGTGTCAGACCCAAGTGCTTTACTAGTAACAGTCACTAAGTCTGAAACCATAAAAGCAGAATAAAATCCAACACCAAATTGACCAATAATATCAATACCATCTTTTGTTTCATTTTTTTCCTTAAAATCAAACGATCCACTTTTAGCAATAGTTCCTAAATTTGATTCTAACTCTTCTTTAGTCATTCCAATACCAGTATCTGATATAGTGAGAGTTCGTTCTTCTTTATCAGCTGCAATCCGAATAAAAAAATCATCTTTATTAAAGCTAATGTTATTATCTGTAAGAGATTTATAATAGCTTTTGTCAATAGCATCACTTGCATTCGAAATAAGCTCTCTTAAGAAGATCTCTTTATGAGTATAAATTGAGTTAATCATCAAATCAAGAAGCCTTTTTGATTCAGCCTTAAATTGTTTTTAGCCATTTTATCATTCCTTTCCTATCTTTTATAATGTTATTACTTATTATATTTGTTAGCACTCTTAATTAATGAGTGCTAATTATATTGTAACAAATGACTATAATTTGTCAATAGGTTAGTATAAAATACTTAAAATTTTATTTGTAGATCTTAATGCCTTAAATATAACCAATAAAAAAGTTTTTCAGCAATTAGGTACACTACTGAAAAACTAACTAGTTATATTTAAAAATAAAAATTAATAATTCGGATTACTTATTCTATTCTTCATGCAGTTTACATATATTATTTATACAGGTTATGGAATTCCAAGTTTTTATATCTACTTTACCTGTGATAGGCAATTTGTTCATAGATTGAAATTGTTTGATAGATTTTTCCGTTGCTTCATCATATATTCCTGTAATATCAAGATTGTTGAAATTATTATATTTTTTACTGAAATTGTTAATTAAAATTTGTATTATATATACTATAGGTTTTTCATCACCTAGTTTAATTTCTATTACATTGCTAGGGAAGCAATCCAGTTTATTAGGAGTATTATCTAGGCTTGATATTTTATTGTATTCATGTATTAATTTACTCCATGTAGCTAGGTCAACTGTTCCATTTGGTGGAAGGCCATATATTTTTTGAAACATAGTCACTGCTTTTTTTTGTTTCGGAATCAAATATACCGTCTGTGTTTGTTATAATTATTTCTGAATTATGTTTTGAAAGTTCTTTTAAATACATTTTTATTTCTTTAACAGGGTTAATGCCTATAATATCATTTATTTCACTCATTATTTACCTCCATAATATTAAATTTCTAATTATGTTAATTAATTTTATGATTCTAGTTGCAATTCTGTTGAGTCACCATATCTAAGGTTACGATATACTTCTACCAATTTACTCCATGTTTTTTCATCTACAATTCCATTAGGTTCAAGCCCGAAATACTCTTGAAAGGTGATTACAGCAGATTCTGTAATTGGACCAAATACCCCCATCAACAAGATTGTATGGAACATATGTTATGTCAGGTATATTAGAAGAAATATAGGCTAGTAATTCTTGTATTATTAATACTCCAGGTTCTTCAGTTCCCATTCCGCGTTCGTAGTTTTTTCCTGGAAAAACAGCTATATCTAATAATACAGGAGGAATAGATAGTACGGAAGGTGGAATTGTTGTCACAATACCTAAAATACTACGGAATAGATAATCCCATGTTGTTTGATCCACTAGTCCAGTCATTGGTAAGTTCATAGTTTTTTGAAATTCTATTATTGCAGTTCTTGTTTCAGGACCAAAGTAACCATCAATTATAACTGAAGGAATAGAGGCATAAAAGGACGACAATAAATTTATAAAGTATTGAAGGAGTCTTATTCGTGGAGTGGCTTCACCTTCAATTAAAATTCCAGAAAACTCTCTGGATATATTTTCTTGTGAGAGACCTTTTGAAGCTAATTCAGATATCCTTGTAACAGCATTGAATATATGTTGTATTTCATACCAGGTACCCTTATCTACAATACCTGTAGGGTTTAGTTTAAATATTGTTTGAAATTTTGTAACCGCTGCCTCTGTAAAGTCTCCATAATATCCTGTCATAGCAGGTATTTTATTAATTGCAGGAAAATTGTTTGAAATTCTATTTAGCCTGTATTGTAATACTAAAACATCTACTCCAGAATCACCCTTACTGATAGGCGAACCTCTAAAACTTCCAACGAATGCTTCTTGTGGTGCATCTGTTACAATTTCAATATTGTTTCCATAATAGTATTGTAATATTTCCAGTGGAGTGTAGCCTTGTACAGCTAAATCAACGCTACCCCACTGATACATGCCATCACATTGTGATATACGTCCATCGCAGTACTGAGCAAAAAGTGGTTCAATATTGCCTTCTCTTCTTATATATTCATCGAATATTTCATTAACTATCCTATCTACATTTTCAAATGTTCCTCTGTCTTTGACAAAAGCTTGATCAAACTGAGTTGAATTAGTTATATCAAAATTATACCCTTGAGCTCTGTACCACCCCGTGAATATTCTATTTAGTGCAATTGACACAATGGCGTATATATTGGCTCTTAGTGCTTCTTCGGGCCAGGTAGGATACAATTCACTAGAGGCAACGTTTTTTATATAATCTATAAAATTAACTGTTACATTTTCCGCTGGCTCGTCAGGCTTTCCAAGGTGAACCACTATTTCGTCAACGATGTTTGCATATGTAACACCAGGTATGCGTACTGACATATAAACTCCTCCTTGTTTTATCTTGCCATATTTTGTGCAATTGTTGTTCTTTCACCAAACCTTAAATCTCGATAAACTTCAACTATTTTATCCCATGTGGTTTGACCTACTATACCATCAGGTGTGAGCCCAAATCTATTTTGAAATGCAATAACAGCGGTTTGTGTATTAGGACCAAATTCCCCATCTGGCGTAACTTGTGGTATATCTGTTAAAAATGTTGAAATGTAAGATAAATATTGTTGTATTATATATACACCTGGACCTTCAGACCCTAACTTATATAATATGTTTTGATATAACAGACTTGGCAATGCAATTGCGGATGGGGGTAGTGTATTTAAAATTCCTACTACACTATTATACATTGACGTCCATGTTTGTTCATCTATTAAGCCAGTTGCTGGTATGTCTACAGCTTTTTGAAATGCTATTATCGATTGTCTTGTTTGAGGCCCTAAAATTCCATCAATATCAACTGGTGGTACAGTGGAATAAAAAGCTGATAAAACATTTAAAAAATATTGTACTAATTGTACTCTAGGTACTACAGTACTTATATCTGGTGGCAATTCCTTAGGAATTTCACTTATTAATATGCCTTGTGATGTTAATTCAGCCAATTTTCTAACGGCTGTGTAAATATTTCTTATTTTATACCAAGTTCCTTTATCTACAATTCCTGTAGGATTGATGTCAAATATTATTTGAAACTCCCTTACTGCATCCTCAGTATTGGAATTAAAATTACCATCAACAGGAAAAATCTTTGGAATTGCAGGATAGTTTATTGATATTGTATTTAGCATTACTTGTGCTAATAAAACATAAGGACCACTATCTCCCAATTTTAGTGGGGTACCTGGATATGTCTCTATAACTCCTCCAACTGGTGCGTTTTGTACAATGTTAATATCATCACCATAATAATATTGTAGGATTTCGTAAGGTATATAACCTTCTTTAGCTAAATTTACGGTTCCCCACTGGTACATACCATTACATTGTGATATTCTACCATCGCAGTATTGTGTGTAAAGAGGCTGTAGTTGCCCTTGTTTTACTACATAGTCATTAAAAACTTCATCAACTATATTGCTGATGTTATCAAAAATACCTCTATCCTTAACAAAATATTGATCAAATTGGGTTGAATTAGTTATATCGAAATCATAACCTCTACTTCTGTACCATTCTGTGAATACCCTGTTTAGAGTAATTGAAACAATAGCATATATATTAGCTCTTAAGGCGCTTTCTGGCCATGTTGGATACAGTTCACTAGAAGCAACGTTTTTAATATAATCTATAAAGGGTACTGTTACATTTGGTGCTGGTTCATCAGGCGCTCCTAAGTGAACAGTAATTGTATCTGGTATTTGTACAGTTGTTAGTCCTGGAATGGATATACTCATTAATAATCACCTCGCTTATTATTCATTTGATTCATCTATTGGACTTGGAGGAATAACAATTGTTTGCTCAGGCTCTTTTGTTGTTCCTGCCATTACTGGAATTAAATCTATTTTATAAACTGTAGTAATGTCAGGGAAAACTCGAACATCAAGAACGTTGACTGTGTAGTAATTTATTGCTTGAACCCTCAGGTTGTATTGTGTAAAGTAATATTCTGAACTTGAAAAAGGATCATCTGGATTATATGAAACAGGCAATTCTACATCAGGAATTCTTCCGTTTTCATCTGTTACTAAAATGTAGAGTGGTTCTTCCTCATCATCTTTATTAAATAGATATATTGTTACAACTGCATCAGGTACGGGTAGAGCTTGTAGTGCAGTGAAAACACCGACAGAGAGGTACCCTGTTTCTATGTCATCATCAATTTGCGAAATTGGCGTTTCTTCCGGAGTTTCATTAGTTGGAATTTCTCCATTTGCTGGCGGAGTTTCACCAGCTGGAGTTTCTCCGTTTGCTGGCGGAGTTAAAGCTGGGGTTTCTTCTATGTTATTTTGAGTAGGTGGAACATTATTATTTATATTTTCATCTAGACTGGGCACTTCAGATTTTTGGACAATCATGTTTAGTGCACTGTATGGTTTACTTGCTTTGTTCATATTATTGTATTCTTTTATACAAGAACTATCAAACGGATTATAGTTATACATTAAAATAGCCGCTCCTTCCATATTAGGTTTACTACATATTATTTAATATATGCAATAAAAAGTATTTTGCTTACTTTGAATTGACATTATATAAAAGCTAACAAGAAAAAAACAAGACGGGAGCAAAAATAAAACTTGCAGTATAAAAATAACTTGTACATTTTATTGCAGAAATGTTATAGAAAAAAGCAAATTGGTAATAAAAGATAATTAAATTATGCAAATTAATAAAAGTGTCTTGCAATTTAATAAAAAGGGTTGACTTTACTAACGAAATTGTATATTTTATATGTATGTCATTTTAAATTATACATTGAAATAAATAAAGTAGGAGGTAACAAAATTGCCAAATGAAAAACTTATTGAGCTTAGAGAAAAAAGCGAGAAGATACAATTAGGCGGCGGACAAAAGGCAATACAAAAGCAGCATGACAGCGGAAAGCTAACTGCTAGAGAAAGAATTTTAATGCTTTTAGATGAAAGTAGTTTTGTAGAAATTGATGCATTTGTTGAACATAGATGTGTTAATTTTGGTATGGAAAATAAAAAGGCCCTTGGTGAAGGTGTTGTAACAGGATATGGTACTATTGATGGAAGATTAGTATATGTATTTGCACAAGATTTTACTGTTATAGGCGGTTCCTTAGGAGAAATGCACGCTGCCAAGATAGTTAAGGCTCAACAAATGGCACTTAAGGTTGGTGCTCCGATTATAGGCATTAATGATTCAGGTGGAGCTAGAATACAAGAAGGTGTAGATGCTTTATCAGGTTATGGTAAAATATTTTATAACAATACTATTTCTTCAGGCGTTATTCCACAAATATCAGTTATTTTAGGACCATGTGCAGGCGGAGCAGTATATTCTCCAGCCTTAACAGATTTTATATTTATGGTTCAGAAAACTAGTAAGATGTTTATAACAGGTCCTCAAGTTATTGAAACAGTTACAGGTGAAAAGGTCTCTGCAGAAAAACTTGGTGGAGCTATGACTCATAATAGTGTAAGTGGAGTTGCTCAATTTGTAGATGATACAGAAGAAGCATGTATGGCAAATATTAGAAAATTAATAAGCTTCTTACCTCAGAATAATTTAGAAACAACACCTGTTGTTGAAGTTCAAGATAATATAAATAGAATAGATGAAGCATTAAATGAGATTATACCAGATAATCCAAATAAAGCTTATGATATGAAAGATGTAATTTATACACTTGCTGATAATAAAGAATTTTTAGAGTATCAGCCATATTATGCTAAAAATATAATCACTGGATTTATGAGGCTAAATGGAAGAAGTGTTGGTGTTATAGCAAGTCAGCCAAAAGTATTAGCAGGATGTCTTGATATTAACGCATCAGATAAATCATCTAGATTCATTAGAACATGTGATGCATTTAATATTCCAATATTAACATTAATGGATGTTCCAGGATTTTTACCAGGAACTCATCAAGAGTATGGAGGAATAATAAGACATGGAGCAAAAATGTTGTATGCTTATTCAGAAGCTACAGTTCCTAAAATTACTGTAATTACTAGAAAAGCGTATGGCGGTTCTTATTTAGCTATGTGTTCTAAAGAACTAGGGGCAGACATGGTTCTAGCATGGCCAACAGCAGAAATAGCAGTTATGGGACCTGATGGAGCTGCAAATATAATATTTAAAAAAGAAATAGAAGAATCTGAAGATAAAAGCGCTAAGAGAAGTGAAAAAATAGCTGAATACAGAAATACAGTAGCAAATCCATACATTGCTGCAGCTAGAGGCTACATAGATGGAGTAATTGAACCGGCCGATACAAGAAAGAGGATAATTAGTTCATTTGATATGTTATTAGGAAAAAGAGAACTAAGACCTGAGAAAAAGCATGGAAATATTCCCCTTTAAGATAGGAGTGATGAAATGGGTTTGTTTAAAAATTTATTCAATAAAAAAGAAGTGGTACCTTCAAGCAGTGATATAATAGAATCAAACCATTCCAATGCTGATGAAGATGAAATAACAGCGGTAATTGCTGCTGTATTAGCATCGATGGATGATGAAGAAACTGTTGCAGCAATATCAGCAGCAATAGCGTGTATGCTTGGAAAAAGTACAAGTGATTTCATAGTAAGAAATATAAGAAGAACACCTGAATTAGACTCTATTTGGGCATATGCAGGAAGAACGAAATTAATGAGATAAATAAATAAAATAATCACAACAATACTTATGAAAATATGGAGGAATAAAATGAAAAAATTTAATGTAACAGTTAATGGAAAAGCTTATGCAGTTGAGGTAGAAGAAGTAGGATCAGGTCAACCAGCATTTACTTATGCACCAGTACAACAAGCAGCACCAGTACAACAAGCAGCACCAGCACCACAGGCTGCTCCGACACCAGCACCACAAGCAGCACCAGCACCAAAAGCTGCACCTTCAGCTCCAGTAGCAGGTGAGTTAATGGAAGCACCAATGCCAGGAACTATATTAGACATTAGAGTATCAGAAGGTCAAGCTGTAAAAGCAGGAGATATAATATTAATATTAGAAGCAATGAAAATGGAAAATGAATTAGTAGCACCTGCAGACGGAACAATAGCTAAAATTCATACTTCTAAAGGAACAGCTGTAAGTACAGGAGACGCATTAGTTACAATAGCATAATTAGTAAAAGTATATTTTTGTTTTTTAAATAAAAAAACTCATCTTTAAATAAAAAAGAAGAGTTTTTTTATTTGAAAGAGTATGTTACAATATATTTGTAGAGCATACTTATTATCTTTTGAACAATAAATATGTTTTATTGCCCAAGATTAATAAATAAGGAGCAAGCTTAAATGATAAGTAATGAAAATATAATAAGGTTACAACTTGTTAGTGGACTGGGTAGAAAGACAATCAGTAAAATACTAAGCTATATAGATTCTCAAAACCTGGAATTAAATGACTTTCAATCAATTGTAAAATTAATTAAATCATTAGGAATAAAAAAACTAAAAATTGATTTAGAAAAAATAGACGAAGAATCATCAAAAATATTTATGTTATGTAGAAAATCAAAAATTAGTATAGTTGGAATATATGACGACGAATACCCGGACAAGCTAAAAAACATCGAAGATAAACCTTTGATTTTGTATGTAGATGGAAATTTAAATATTTTAAATGATTATAATAATATAGCAATAGTTGGAACAAGGACGCCATCTCAAAAGGGATATGAAGTAAGTTCTATACTAGCAGAAAAGCTTGCAGAAGAAAATTGTTGTGTAGTTAGTGGCTTTGCCACGGGCTGTGATGAAGCGGCTCATAGAGGATGCCTTTCAGCTAAAGGAAAAACTATTGCAGTAATACCATCAGGTCATCATTGTATATATCCTAAGGGTAATAAAGCTCTTTACAATATGATACTATTAAATCAGGGTGCTGTTATATCTGAGCTTCCACCAAATGCTAAAGCAGAGATGCATACATTTATTGAAAGAAATCGTATAATAGCTGCTTTGTCAGAAGGAGTAATAGTAATCGAAGGCGGGAAAAAGGGTGGGACATCTCATACGGTTAGGTTTGCAGATGCATATCACAAACCTGTAGCGTATACAGGTATGGTTGATATTACAACAGAAATTAGTCAAGAAAAATTATCTCATTTAAAAGATATCGACATTATAAACAGCTTTGACCAACTTATAAGATTTAAAAATAAATCTTTTGAAAAAATGTTTGACAAAGTTTATTGAATGTAATATAATCAATTCTGTTGTTAAACAACGTGCCGCGCGGATGTGGCGGAATTGGCAGACGCACTAGACTTAGGATCTAGCGCTTACGCGTGCAGGTTCGACTCCTGTCATCCGCACCAGTTTAAATAAGGATTGCATTTGCAATCCTTATTTTTTTAAGTATGTTCACATTGGTGAAAGTTAATTGACGAAACTAAATTAGCATCGTTGCTGATCCGTTTTGTGTTATTTTAAAATTATGTAGCAATATAATAATATTTTGAAAAAAATGTTTGACAAAACTTATAAAATATAATATAATCAACTCTGTTGCTAAGCAACGTATCCCGCGGATGTGGCGGAATTGGCAGACGCACTAGACTTAGGATCTAGCGCTTACGCGTGCAGGTTCGACTCCTGTCATCCGCACCAAATATGTGACTTTTGTCACAACTAACAGTGAACACAGAATAGTGGACTTTTATATAATATGAGTTCAATATTCTGTGTTTTTTTATGTTTGCTCATTTCTTTCGTTTGAAAATATTGCTATCTATTTTGTTGAATTTAAATTAATGGTGGCGTTGAATATCAATTATTTACCTCTTTAAAAAATTTGTAGAAAATTGTATAATTGATATAGAATGTTATAGAAAAAAATGGATAATAAGGAGATGAATATGCGTAACTTAAACAAAAAAATAATTAGTAGTGCATTGCTGTTGCTGTTGATGATGGTGTTTATTTTTAGTACAGTAACATCAAGTGAAATTAATGCAATAGAAAAAGAATTCAGAGGTGTATGGGTTTCTACGGTTTGGGGGATAGACTATCCAAGCAAGGCAACAACAGATGAAGAAACATTGAAAAGAGATGCTATTGAGATGCTGGATAATATAAAAGATTTGGGATTCAATGCAGTTTTTTTACAAGTTAGGTCATGTTCAGATGCGATATACAAGTCGGATATTTTTCCTTGGTCAAGATTTTTAACAGGAACACAAGGAGTAGCACCAGATAATGGATTTGATCCATTGGAATTTTTTATACAGGAGTCGCATAAGAGAGGAATAGAACTTCATGCATGGATTAATCCATATAGAATAACAGCAACATCTACAGACAATAACAAGTTAAGTTCGACTAATCCAGCTGTATTAAGCCCTGAGTTAACTGTACTTCATTCGGATGGTAAATTGTATTTTAATCCAGGTGAACCACGGGCTAGAGAACTTATAATTAGTGGTATAAAAGAAATATTAGACAACTATGATGTTGATGGAATTCATTTGGATGATTATTTTTATCCTGACAAAAATTTCGAAGATGAAGATACATATGCTAAGTATGGCAGTGATTTTAATGATATAAATCAATGGAGAGTAAATAACAATAATGTTTTAATTAAAGAAATTGGGGAAACGGTACATAGTAAAAACTCTAAAGTTAAATTCGGAGTTAGCCCTGCAGGTATATGGGCAAATAAATCAACCTCATACCTTGGAAGTGATACTGATGGTTGGGGAACATATGTAAATCAATTTGCGGATTCAAGATATTGGGTTAAACAGGGATATGTAGATTACATAGTACCGCAAATTTATTGGAATATTGGATTTAGAATTGCTGATTATGAAACCTTGGTTTCGTGGTGGAGTGATGTAGTTAAAGGAACGAGAGTTAAGCTTTACATAGGACAAGCTGCGTATAGAACTGTTGGGGTAGAATCAAATAGCCTATGGTATGGCGGATCTGAAATAAAAAGGCAAATTGATTTAAATAGGAACAATAATTATGTTAATGGATATTGCATGTTTTCTTATAAATCATTTTTGAAAGATGATAAGTTGTATGCAACATTAAAAACATCGAACGAAAATGAAAATAAAGATTTTACAAATGACGGAACTTATTTCAGTGATATTGACAACAACCCATATGAAGAAAATATAAAATATGTGGCTTCGAGAAGTATAGTTGTTGGCTATGAGGGTAGATTTAATCCATCACAAAGTATTAAGCGAGCTGATTTTGTACTAATGCTATCAAGGTTATTCGAAATTGAGAGTTTAGATGGACTAGCTAGTTTTGATGATGTTTCGGTTGAAGATTATTATTATAAAGAATTAGCTACTGCTAAAAAAAGTGGATTAATAGTAGGGGTAGGAGATAATAAGTTTAATCCAGAAGGTCAAATTACTAGACAAGATATTTTTGTAATGACATATAGGGCAATGCAAGCACTGAACATGGTTGATTCAGAAATTGATAGTGCTGTGATTAATAAATATGTTGATAAGAATAATATATCTGATTACGCAATAGAAGCAATAGCATATTTTACTCAACACAATATTCTGGTAAATGAAAACAAAGCTATATATCCTGTTAAGGTTGCTAGTAGAGATGAAATGGCCGATTTTTTAGCGAGGTTATTAAAATCGGATGTTATGTCAATTAACAACTAAAAACTTAATGAATTAAAGTGAAGGCAATCATGGAAACGTGGTTGCTTTTATTATTTCTATTATATTTTAATGTTAACAAAAACTATTTGTGGTCATAACATAGTTATATGACAAGCATAATATCGAGTATAACAAATTTATGTTTGACAAATATTATTAAGGGGCAATTAAGTTGAGAATAATAGTAAATACAGATAGATTAATTATTAGAGAATTTGTTTTGCAAGATGCGGAAGCTTTATATAGATTAGAGAGTGATTATAGAGTTGTTGAGTATATACCAGGTAGTAAGTTGCTTTCTTTAAATGAATGTAGAAGACAAATAAAAAAGTATATACATGAATATAGAAATAGTAACTTGGGCAGATGGCCTGTTTTTTTAAAAAGTACAAACGAATTTATAGGAGTCACAGGTTTTAGATATTTATCTTCAATTAAGAAAACAGAAATAGGAACAAAACTAATTCCTGATTATTGGGGAAATGGTTATTCAACAGAACTAGGTAAATCGATAATTAATTATGGATTAATGAAGTTGAAGTTAAATGAAATAATAGCTATGACAGATCCTGATAATATTAAAGCACTAAAATCATTAGAAAGTTTAGGTATGGAATTTTTAAAGTATGGGTATTATAATGGAAATAGAGTAGCATATTATCTTGTTCGCAAATAATAAAAAAAATTTTAAAAAGGGGATTGACAAAGGTGGTTAAGTGAGCTATAATACAAAAGCACTTCAGAGATGGAGCGAAAAATAAAGAATCACCATAAAAAATAGTTTGAAAATTATGATTGACAATCATGCAATCATATGTTAAACTAACAAAGTTACTCACCAAGAGTAACCGAGATAAAGTAAAAAATAAATTTAAAAAGTTCTTGACAAGTTAAAATAGTTATGATAAACTATTAAAGCTGTCAGAGAGAACGGCAACAAATTAATAACAAAAGCACATAGACAATAAAACAGCATAAGAAAAACCTTTGAGAGTTCTAAAGTAAATTTGAACAAAAAAGTAATAAATGACGCAAGTCAAAAAGCTAAGCGTAAGCTTGGTCAGGAAAAATATTAAACGAGAGTTTGATCCTGGCTCAGGACGAACGCTGGCGGCGTGCCTAACACATGCAAGTCGAACGAAGTTTGTTTTTCGGAATAAACTTAGTGGCGGACGGGTGAGTAACGCGTGAACAATCTACCCTGTACAAAGGAATAGCCTCGGGAAACTGGGATTAAAACCATATAACACTTACATATCGCATGATGAGTAAGTCAAATTGATTAAGAGGTATAGGATGAGTTCGCGTCTGATTAGCTAGTTGGTGAGGTAATGGCTCACCAAGGCGACGATCAGTAGCCGGCCTGAGAGGGTGAACGGCCACACTGGAACTGAGACACGGTCCAGACTCCTACGGGAGGCAGCAGTGGGGAATATTGCACAATGGGCGAAAGCCTGATGCAGCGACGCCGCGTGAGTGAAGAAGGCCTTCGGGTCGTAAAACTCTGTCCTTGGTGAAGAAAAAAATGACGGTAGCCAAGGAGGAAGCCCCGGCTAACTACGTGCCAGCAGCCGCGGTAATACGTAGGGGGCGAGCGTTGTCCGGATTTACTGGGCGTAAAGGGTGAGTAGGCGGTTGTATATGTCAGATGTAAAAGGCACAGGCTTAACTTGTGTAAGCATTTGAAACTGTACAACTTGAGTGCAGGAGAGGTAAGTGGAATTCCTAGTGTAGCGGTGAAATGCGTAGATATTAGGAGGAACACCAGTGGCGAAGGCGACTTACTGGACTGTAACTGACGCTGAGTCACGAAAGCGTGGGTAGCAAACAGGATTAGATACCCTGGTAGTCCACGCTGTAAACGATGAGTGCTAGGTGTTGGCTAGCGATAGTCAGTGCCGAAGTAAACACAATAAGCACTCCGCCTGGGGAGTACGGTCGCAAGACTGAAACTCAAAGGAATTGACGGGGACCCGCACAAGCAGCGGAGCATGTGGTTTAATTCGAAGCAACGCGAAGAACCTTACCAAGGTTTGACATCCCCTTGACAGATGCAGAGATGTATCCTCCCCTTCGGGGGCAAGGGAGACAGGTGGTGCATGGTTGTCGTCAGCTCGTGTCGTGAGATGTTGGGTTAAGTCCCGCAACGAGCGCAACCCTTATCCTTAGTTGCCAGCAAGTTAAGTTGGGCACTCTAAGGAGACTGCCGGTGATAAACCGGAGGAAGGTGGGGATGACGTCAAATCATCATGCCCCTTATATCTTGGGCTACACACGTGCTACAATGGTCGGTACAAAGGGAAGCGAAAGAGTGATCTGGAGCAAATCCTTATAAACCGATCCCAGTTCGGATTGTAGGCTGCAACTCGCCTACATGAAGTTGGAGTTGCTAGTAATCGCGAATCAGAACGTCGCGGTGAATGCGTTCCCGGGTCTTGTACACACCGCCCGTCACACCATGGAAGTTGGTAATACCCAAAGTCGCTGAGCTAACCGTAAGGGGGCAGGCGCCTAAGGTAGGATCAATGACTGGGGTGAAGTCGTAACAAGGTAGCCGTATCGGAAGGTGCGGCTGGATCACCTCCTTTCTAAGGAGAACTTAAGGAACTTATGCTGTTTTATTGCTTGCCCTAACCCGATGAATTCGAGCGATAGCGAAGAATGAATCGTAGGTAGGTCAGCCGCAACGAGCTCCAAATTTGCACGAACGAAAGTGAGTGAACAAATTTGAGATGCGAGACTGCGCTTGATGACTATAGAAGAGTTGGGCAGGACTGTTGAGTAACAGTAAAAAAAACTCAATAAAAGTACCTTGAAAATTGCATAGGAAAAGAAAAGAGAAGACAAAATGTTTATAGAAAATTGCAAGAACAACTAAGAAATTAGTTAAAATATATATATAAAACAAAAGATATATTATGAAGAAGTAATATATAGCTGAGCGTAAAAGCAAAGCAAAGGTCAAGATATAAAGGGCTTAGGGCGAATGCCTTGGCACTAGGAGCCGAAGAAGGACGTGGCAAACTACGAAATGCTGCGAGGAGGCGTAAGCAGCCTACGATACGCAGATATCCGAATGAGGAAACTCACATAAGGTAAACCTTATGTATCATACAGTAAATACATAGCTGTATGAGGGGAACGAGGGGAACTGAAACATCTAAGTACCCTTAGGAAGAGAAAATAAAAAATGATTCCGAGAGTAGCGGCGAGCGAAAGCGGAAGAGCCCAAACCAAGTAGAAATACTTGGGGTTGAGGACATATCAAAATGATGGATAATGGTAACCGAACACAACTGGAAAGTTGGTCCAAAGAAGGTGATAGACCTGTAGGTGAAACCGTTAGAAGCGAGGATATGATCCAGAGTACCACGGGACACGAGAAATCTTGTGGGAAGCAGGGAGGACCACCTCCCAAGGCTAAATACTACCTAGTGACCGATAGTGAAGAGTACCGTGAGGGAAAGGTGAAAAGAACCCCGGGAGGGGAGTGAAAAAGAACCTGAAACCCTAAGCCTATAAACAGTGGAAGCTCGAAAGAGTGACCGCGTACTTTTTGTAGAACGGGCCAACGAGTTACAATGTGCAGCAAGGTTAAGAACTGAGAGGTTAGGAGCCGAAGGGAAACCGAGTCTGAAAAGGGCGATAGTTGTATGTTGTAGACCCGAAACCGGGTGACCTATCCATGTGCAGGTTGAAGCTGGAGTAAAATCTAGTGGAGGACCGAACCCATTAGCGTTTAAAAGCTACGGGATGACGTGTGGATAGGGGTGAAATTCCAATCGAACCCGGAGATAGCTGGTTCTCCTCGAAATAGCTTTAGGGCTAGCCTCAAGAGAAGTATCGTGGGGGTAGAGCACTGAATGGTCTAGGGGCGTTATACGTTACCAAAACCTATCAAACTCCGAATACCATAGATACAAGCTTGGGAGTCAGACTGTGTGAGATAAGTTTCATAGTCAAAAGGGAAACAGCCCAGATCACCAACTAAGGTCCCCAAATATAGATTAAGTGGAAAAGGATGTAATACTACACAGACAACCAGGATGTTGGCTTAGAAGCAGCCATTCATTAAAAGAGTGCGTAATAGCTCACTGGTCGAGTGGTGTTGCGCCGAAAATGTCCGGGGCTAAAATCTATTACCGAAGTTGTGGGATGTACTTAGGTACATCGGTAGAGGAGCATTGTATACGGGTTGAAGTTCCATCGAAAGAGGATATGGACTGTATACAAGAGAGAATGTTGGCATGAGTAGCGAAAGGTGAGTGAGAATCTCACCCATCGAAAGCCTAAGGATTCCTGAGGAAGGCTCGTCCACTCAGGGTAAGTCGGGACCTAAGCCGAGGCCAAATGGCGTAGGCGATGGACAACTGGTTGAAATTCCAGTACCACCAAAATGCGTTTGAGAAATGGGGTAACACAGAAGGATAAGCTAGCACACTGATGGAATAGTGTGTCTAAGTAAGTAGGGAGACTTTGGAGGCAAATCCCCAGAGTCAATCCTGAGATACGAATGGGAGCGAAAATAAGTAGTGAAGTAGCTGAGTCCACGCTGTCAAGAAAAGCCTCTATCGAGCAAATTGGTGCCCGTACCGTAAACCGACACAGGTAGGCAAGGAGAGAATCCAAAGATGAGCGGAAGAACTATTGTTAAGGAACTAGGCAAAATGACCCCGTAACTTCGGGAGAAGGGGTGCCCTTTAGTGTGAAGTCTGAACAGATGGAGCATTGAAGGGTCACAGAAAACAGGCCCAAGCGACTGTTTACCAAAAACACAGGTCTCTGCTAAATCGAAAGATGAAGTATAGGGGCTGACACCTGCCCGGTGCTGGAAGGTTAAGGGGAGAAGTTATCGCAAGAGAAGCTTTGAACTTAAGCCCCAGTAAACGGCGGCCGTAACTATAACGGTCCTAAGGTAGCGAAATTCCTTGTCGGGTAAGTTCCGACCCGCACGAAAGGTGTAACGATTTGGGCACTGTCTCAACAATAGATCCGGTGAAATTGTAGTACTTGTGAAGATGCAAGTTACCCGCGACAGGACGGAAAGACCCCATGGAGCTTTACTGCAGGCTGACATTGGAATTCGGTAGCAATTGTACAGGATAGGTGGGAGACTAAGAAGCGAGTACGCCAGTATTCGTGGAGTCACCGTTGGGATACCACTCTATTGTTACTGAATTTCTAACATGATACCGTGATCCGGTATATGGACACTGTCAGTTGGGCAGTTTGACTGGGGCGGTCGCCTCCGAAAGAGTAACGGAGGCGCTCAAAGGTTCCCTCAGCACGGTCGGAAATCGTGCGAAGAGTGTAAAGGCAGAAGGGAGCTTGACTGCGAGAGAGACATCTCGAGCAGGAACGAAAGTTGGACTTAGTGATCCGGTGGCACCGAGTGGAAAGGCCATCGCTTAACGGATAAAAGCTACCCTGGGGATAACAGGCTTATCTCCCCCAAGAGTCCACATCGACGGGGAGGTTTGGCACCTCGATGTCGGCTCGTCTCATCCTGGGGCTGAAGCAGGTCCCAAGGGTTGGGCTGTTCGCCCATTAAAGAGGCACGCGAGCTGGGTTCAGAACGTCGTGAGACAGTTCGGTCCCTATCCGTCGTGGGCGTAGGAAATTTGAATGGAGCTGTTCCTAGTACGAGAGGACCGGAATGGACAGACCGCTGGTGTATCAGTTGTTCCGCCAGGAGCACGGCTGAGTAGCTAAGTCTGGAAAAGATAAGCGCTGAAGGCATCTAAGCGCGAAACAGACCATAAGATAAGATTTCCCATTACGTAAGTAAGTAAGACCCCTGATAGACTAACAGGTAGATAGGTTGCATGTGTAAGTGTAGCAATACATTGAGCTGAGCAATACTAATAGGTCGAGGTCTTGACCAAATATATGTTTTCTCTATGATTCCTATGTAATTTTGAAGGTACTAAAAATTAGAACCTTTTACATATAAAGCCTAATATTATAGGTAAGGTATGCGCAGTCTCGCATCACAAATTTGTTCACTCGCTAACGCTCGTGCAAATTTGGAGCTCGGTGCGTCACCTACCAGCAATTTCTTTCTTCCTATGGTCGAAGAAATTGGGTTAGGACTAGATCTGGTGGCAATAGCGAAGAGGACACACCCGTTCCCATCCCGAACACGGAAGTTAAGCTCTTCAGCGCTGATGATACTCGGTGGGTAACTGCCCGGGAAAGTAAGACGTCGCCAGGTTTATATAGTTCCGAGGTAGCTCAATGGTGGAGCAACCGGCTGTTAACCGGTAGGTCGTGGGTTCGAGCCCCACCCTCGGAGCCAACGCCGAAGTGGCGGAATTGGCAGACGCACAGGACTTAAAATCCTGCGATCCTCAAAATCGTACCGGTTCGAGTCCGGTCTTCGGCACCAAAGAATATAATATATTATCGCGGGATGGAGCAGTTGGTAGCTCGTCGGGCTCATAACCCGAAGGTCGTTGGTTCGAGTCCAGCTCCCGCTACCAAATTAAGGCCCTATGGTCAAGCGGTTAAGACACCGCCCTTTCACGGCGATAACCCGGGTTCGAGTCCCGGTAGGGTCACCATAAAAATATAGTGGGAGCATAGCTCAGTTGGGAGAGCATCTGCCTTACAAGCAGGGGGTCATAGGTTCGAGCCCTATTGTTCCCACCATATAATAAAAAAATTGCGGCCTGGTAGTTCAGTTGGTTAGAATGCCAGCCTGTCACGCTGGAGGTCGAGGGTTCGAGCCCCTTCCAGGTCGCCAAAAAAAAGCAACAAATTGCCGTAAGGTAAATAATCATGCTGGTGTAGCTCAATCGGTAGAGCAACTGACTTGTAATCAGTAGGTTAGGGGTTCAAGTCCTCCCACCAGCTCCAATAAAATAAGGAAGAGTTCCCGAGTGGCTAAAGGGGACGGACTGTAAATCCGTTGGCAACGCCTTCATTGGTTCGAATCCAATCTCTTCCACCATTTTAAATTAAATATATTATAATGATAATTAAGGAATGTATTATATGCGGAAGTGGCTCAGTGGTAGAGCATCGCCTTGCCAAGGCGAGGGTCGCGAGTTCGAATCTCGTCTTCCGCTCCAAACATAACATTTCGCGGGTGTAGCTCAGTGGTAGAGCCCCAGCCTTCCAAGCTGGTTGCGAGGGTCCGATTCCCTTCACCCGCTCCAAAACAATATTACGGTGGATATGGCCTAGTTGGTTAGGGCGCCAGGTTGTGGCCTTGGAGGTCGAGGGTTCGAACCCCTCTATTCACCCCATTATAATACGGCGCTATAGCCAAGTGGTAAGGCATAGGTCTGCAACACCTTGATCTCCAGTTCAAATCTGGATGGCGCCTCCAAAGATACACTAACCCAATTATTCCGACCGTAAGGGAGAGAAAAATTGGTGAACGAGACTACAAAATCCTTGCACCGTTAGCTCAGTTGGATAGAGTGTTCGGCTACGAACCGAAAGGTCGTGGGTTCGAATCCCTCACGGTGCACCAATAGCAATAGAATCAGAGAGTTAAATCGATTGAAAAATTGGATTTAATTCTTTTTTAATTCATAAACAAAAAATAAAAAAGCTAAAGATTTTTCTTTAACTTTTTTTATTTTGTTATTATATTTGACTAAATGTTTTTAGCTAACTCATATGCATTCCAAATTGAATACATTATATTATGAACTTTGCTGGAATCTCCTATATTGTAGACAGGAATATCAGTATCTTTCAATTGGATAAATAATGAGTCATTTTCTTTATAACCAATTGAAGTAATTACAGTATCGGAAGGTAATTCAAAGTTCTTATCATTCTGTTTAACTTCAACACTTGTATCATTTGTTTTTACTATGCATGCATTCTTATAAATCTTTACATCATGATATTTTAACAAGTCAACTAACATATACTCATTCATATGTGGTAAAGCTCCATGTCCACCAAGTATTTCAGGAAGAACTTCTACAATGGAGACATTTTTACCTTGCTGCGCTAGCCATAGACTAGTTTCACATCCAACTAACCCACCACCTACAATAACAACATTGTCTCCAACTTTAGCCTTGCCTAATAAAACTTGGTCAGCGGTTATTGTTTTTTGGGTACCCTCTAAAGAGATGTTTTTAGGAGTTGATCCTGTAGCAGTTATTATAATACTAGCATTATAACTATCGATATTTTCTTTATTAATCATAGTGTTGTACTTAATTTCAACATCTAATAATTCTAATTGATGTTTATAATATTCAACTAACTTACGGTCATATCGCTTAAAGTGGGGAACACCACCTGGAATTAAGTTTCCACCTAACTTATCTGTTTTTTCACATAGGATTACTGTATGTCCTCTTAGTGCACATACACGAGCAACTTCCATTCCAGCTATGCCACCACCTATTACTAATACTCTTTTCTTTACTAGTGCAGGAGTAAGACCATATATGCTTTCTCTACCACATGCAGGATTAACTGCACAGCTAACTGGAGCATTACTAATGCGACCGAGGCAGCCTTCGTGACAACCTAAGCATGGTCTAATTTCATCTAATTTATTATATTTGATTTTTGAAACAAATTCTGGGTCTGCTAATAAAGGTCTACCGTAACTAACTATGTCACAAGATATTCCTAAAGATTCGATAGCCATATTAGGATCATCCATTCTTCCAGCAAGAATTATAGGAACATTTACATGTTTCTTTAAAATTTGTCCAAATTCTCGATACATACCATCTTCAAAATACATTGGTGGGTGATTCCAATACCAAGAGTCATATGTTCCGGCATCCACATTTAAAGCGTCAAAACCAGCATCTACAAGAATTTTAGCAGCTTCAATGCCTTCATCTATATCTTTTCCAACTTCTATATAATCTTCTCCAGGTAAGCCACCTTGTCTTAAACCCTTCATACAGCTCTTAAGGCTATAACGCAAGCTTACTGGGAAATCTGGACCACAAGCTTTTTTAATACCTTTAACAATTTCAGTTGTTATACGAAGTCGATTTTCAAGAGAACCACCAAATTCGTCAGTACGATTATTAAATAAAGAAATTGCAAATTGGTCTAATAAATATCCTTCATGTACAGCATGAACTTCAACACCATCAAAGCCCGATTTTTTTGCAATAACAGCTGACATTACAAATTTTTTTATTAGAGTCATTATTTCTTCCTTGGTCATTTCACGGTGTATTATTTTGGGGTCAAAAACGATTTTCTTGTTCTGAAGGCGCAATTGTTTTTTGATACAAAACCTGGAAGTGCACTTCGACCTAGTCCTCCAGTAAACTGTAAAAAGATTTTTGCATCATATGCATGAATGCGTTCATTCATTTGATAAGTACTATGAATAAATGCTAATGGATTGCTTGTAGGACATGGAAGCCCAATAGAGGGGATACCTTCTCCTTGCATATCTACACTGCAAATACCTGTAATAATTAGTCCAACATCATTTTTCGCTCGCTCTGACATAATAGTCCTGTATCCTTTGGTTAAAACCTCCAAAGGAATCAGCATACCCTACTGGCCCCATAGGAGCCATAGACGTTTTGTTTTTAATTTTAAGCTTTCCTATTTTTACAGGTTCAAATAATTCTAAAAACTTGTTCATAAAAAATGTCCTCCTTTAACATAATAAATTCACCGAATCGGTTATGTTAAATTGTAATATGAAAGTTAGTATTTGTCAATATGAATTTTATTTGATATAATAATATAAATTATGAAATATTAAGGAAAAATATATGGTTTTTAGTAATATTATGAGATATAATCTTGTAAGAAATAGGAGTTTAATAATGAAATCGAAAACATCAAGGCAGATTCAAGCAGAGAATACAAAAGCACATATACTTGCTGTAGCAACTGATTTATTAGCCCATAAAACAATGGATGAAATCAGTATAAAAGAAATTTGTATAAAATCAGATGTTTCAGTAGGGGCTTTTTACCATCATTTCACAAATAAAGCAGGGATAATCATAGAACTTTATAAAGATATAGATTATCAATTTGAAAAAGAAGTTTATCCTATGTTGATTGAAGATGAGCCAATGGAGTCTATCCTAAAATATTTGGAATATCAGTGTTCAATTCCAGCAAAAAAAGGACTAGATTTAGTTAAGAATACTTATAAAGCACAGATAGATTATGGAAATGAATTTTATTTATCAAAGAATAGGGGATTGCCTCATGGTTTGTATCTATTAATTGAGAGAGCCATTGAAAGTGGGGTAATAAAAAAACATGTTTCAGCTGAACAATTAATGAATGAGTTGCTTATTATTTCAAGAGGAATAATTTATAATTGGTGTGTAAGTAACGGTAAATCTGATATACAACTTGATATTAGAAGGATGGCAACAAATTATTTAAAAGCGTTTATTGAGTAATATTTTTTAAAAGAGAATTTATAATTGATAAAAATATAAAACTGTAGAAATGATTAAAATTAAAATTATAGGAGATAAAAATGAAATGGATAGAAGCTTCAATATATACAACCACAAATGGAATTGAAATAATTAATGGATCACTTATGCAATTAGGTATAAATGATGCAGTAATAGAAGATGCTAGTGTATTTCAAGATTTCTTAGATAGTAAGACGCTTAATTGGGATTACTATGATGAAAATTTAGCTAAAATGAAGGATTGCGAGAGTTGCATAAAAATTTACCTAGCAGATAATAATCAAGGAAATGATAAACTAGAAGAAGTATATAAGATAATTGATAATTTTAAAAATGAAAAAAGTGATATAGATTTTGGAAGATTAGATATCATACTAAGAAATTTAAATGATGAAGATTGGGCCAATAATTGGAAACAATTTTTTAAACCCTTTACAGTATCTGATAAAATAATTATAAAGCCTTCTTGGGAGGATTATAAAGAGCCTACAGATGGAAAAATAGTCCTTGAGATAGACCCCGGTATGAGTTTTGGAACAGGTCAACATTTCACTACTAGGCTATGTATCGAACAAATTGAGAAATATTTAGTAAAAGACATGGAAGTTTTGGATATGGGTTGCGGAAGTGGAATTCTTTCTATCGCATCAATACTGTTGGGTGCAAAATCAGCGGTAGGAGTTGATATTGATGAAAATGCAGTTAGAATTGCTAAGGAAAATGCGGAGATAAATAATATTCATGATGATAAATTTATAGTTTATTGTGGAAATGTAACTGATGACATAATACTTCAAGGAAAAATCGGGTACAATAAATATGATATGATAGCTGTTAATATAATTGCTGATATAATAATCGGAATGAGTAGTAGCTTCCCTAAGTTTTTAAAAAAAGGTGGAATAGTTGTTGCTTCGGGCATAATTAAAAAGTACCTACAAAATATTATAGATAATTTTGAAAGCCTCGGATTTGAGATAAAGGAAATAAATGAAAAAGAAGACTGGGTTTCAGTTACTGCTTTAAAAAATTATTAGGAAGAGGTTTATATGTTTAGATATTTTTGTTTAGATGAAAACATTAAAAATAACAGTGTGGTTATAACTGGTGGTGATGCTAGACATCTCAGAACAATCTTGCGTTCTAATATAGGTGATGTAATATCAATAGTTACTTCTAGTAATGAATATACAGCAGAAATTAAACAGATAAGTAGTGATAATATAATATGCGATATAAAAGATGAGGTTATGCGAAACAATGAAACTAATATAAACATAACACTATGTCAAGGAATTCCAAAGTTAACTAAAATGGAAACTATTATTCAGCAAAACGTTGAAATTGGAGTTAAAACATTTATCCCAATTATAACAGAACGTACTGTTGTTAAACTTAATGAAAAAGATAGAGAGATAAAAAAACTTGAAAGGTGGCAAAAAATTGCGAAAGAATCTGCCAAGCAAAGTAAAAGGAATATAGTTCCTAAAGTAGAGAATATCATATCAATTAAGGATTTAGTTAATAGATTAAAAAATGAGGATGCAGAAGTAATAGTCCCATATGAACTTGAAGATGTAAAATTGTTAAAGGAAGTTTTAATTCAGCCAAAGAAAAATTATTACGTAGTAATTGGACCTGAAGGTGGATTTGATAATAAAGAAATTAAAATGCTTCAGGAAATAGGTGCTCATATAGTAACACTGGGTAAAAGAATTTTAAGAACAGAAACAGCTGGATTGGTTACATCATCGGTAATTTTATATGCATGTGATGAAATGGTTTAGGTGCAATGGGGACAGTCCCCATTGCATTTTATGTATTAGATAATCTTTTATTTAGATAATGTTTAATAAAACAAGGAAATAAATTCTTTATTTAATTAAATATTCAAAAAAAGGAAAATTAAGATAAAGACAAAGTTTGAAATATATTCTATAATATAAATAAGCAATAAAAAAATAAAATGGAGGGAAAAATGAAAAAACTTAGTTTAACCACACAAAATTTTTATTGGTCTGGCACTAGGAATTGTTGTAGGTCTTTTTTTACAGTCAGCACCAGAATGTAGCAAGTACTTATATTAAGCCATTTGGTACATTATTTTTAAACATGATTAAACTTATAATCGTACCTTTAGTATTTTCATCATTGATTGTTGGAACATGTAGTTTAGATGATGTAAGAAAACTTGGTAGGATAGGGGGGAAAAACGGTAGCTTACTATATGTTTACTACAGCCTTTGCAGTAACAATAGGATTGCTATTAGCAAATTTAACAAATGTAGGTGGTGGATTTAGTATTCCTACAGATGCAAAAGTAGAAGTTACAGCAGCACCAAACGTTATAGATACTCTTATAAATATTATTCCATCTAATCCATTAAAAGCGTTGGTAGAAGGTAATATGTTACAGATTATTGCATTTGCCATAATTATAGGAATTGGGATAATTGGAATTGGGGAAAAAGGCAAGGTTTTGTTTAACTTTTTTGATTCTTTTGCAGAAGTGACATATAGAATAATTGGGGCAATAATGCATTATGCGCCTATTGGAGTATTTGCACTTATTACGCCAGTGGTAGCTGTAAATGGGCCAGCAGTTCTTCTACCTTTATTAAAACTAATATTGGTAGTTTATGTTGGTTGTATCCTACATGCCATAGTTACTTATTCAACAACAATAAAAATTTTTGCAAAAGCAAGTCCGTTCAAATTTTTCAAAGGAATTGCTCCAGCCATGGTTTTTTTCTTTTACAACAGCAAGTAGCTCAGGTACACTTCCAATAACAATGAAGAGGGCTGAGGAGAACCTAGGAGTTCCAAAATCAATTACTAGTTTTGTTTTACCTCTTGGGGCAACAATAAACATGGATGGAACAGCAATCTATCAAGGTATTTGTGCTATTTTTATTGCTCAAGTTTATGGGGTAGATTTATCAATTGGAGCACAACTCACAATAATTTTAACAGCAACTTTAGCTTCAATAGGTACTGCTGGTGTACCAGGGGCAGGAATGATAATGTTAGGCATGGTTTTGCAATCAGTAGGGGTTACCAATGGAAGGCATTGTTTTAATAGCTGGAGTTGATAGAATACTAGATATGGCTAGAACATGCGTTAATGTAACGGGTGATGCTTCATGTGCAGTAATTGTTTCTGCATCTGAAGGTGAATTAAACAGAGAGGTATACAATTCAAATATAAAGTAACTAATTAATTTTAAGTAATTCGATATAGTTAACTATTGATTATTAAATTGGAGCTGTAATTAGCTCCAATTTTTCTTTATATTAAAATTATCTTGATGAAAATTATTAATAAATTAAATTAGTTACAATTATTCTAATTATTATATGCTAATAATTCTGAGATTTTTTTAGCGGTACACATAACTGTACTTTTAATTATTTCGATATACTCCATTGTCATTCTAGTGATAGGGCCTGAAACACTTATAGCAGCAACTACGTTTCCTGTGTAATCTTTTATGCCTGCAGATATACAACGTGCACCAAGTTCGCATTCTTCATTATCTAATGCGTAACCTTGAATCTTTATTTTTTTAAGCTCATCTAATAAATCTTCTTTAGTTGTAATAGTATTAGGAGTCAAAGCGGGTAGACCTTTAGTATTTATCATGTAATCCAATTGTTGTGAATCGTAATTAAGAAGCATTAGTTTTCCAACCCCTGTGCTATGTATTGGTGCTCTCTTACCTATACGTTGAGTTATTCTAAGCATACCGTCTGGTCCATCAACCACATCTAAATAGATAGCTTCCATATCTTGTTCTATAGCAATACAAACAGATTCCTTGCATTCTTTTGATAGTTCAACTAAATATGGATGGGCAATATCTCTTATTGTTAGTTGAGAGCTTACAAGGCTTCCTATATGCATGAACTTAAGAGATAAAGAGTACCTTAGCGTATCAGGATTTTGGTTTGCATATCCGCAAGTTACTAACGTATTAATAAGTCTTAATGTTGTGCTAGTAGGCATTTCTACTTTTAAGGAAATATCCTGTAGACGTAGAGGTTCTCTGCTTTGAGCCATTATTTCTATTATCTGAAATACTTTTTCAACTGATTGATTTGTTTTTGTTAATTTATCTGGCACTATTTCCTCCTGAAATCTTATTTTAATAAGTGAAATTTTATCATACTTAATATATTATATCAACAATATTTTTTATTTATATTTTATTAATAGAGTTCTTAGCAATCTATACAATGTTTCAAAAAGTTAACAATTATGTTATTTTATATGTTGACATTAGTGTAATATAGGTGTTAAAATAAATATAACAAAATGAAATTTAATTTCACATTGTGAAATTAAAACAAATTAATCAAATTATTTCGAACTAAAAAAATAAAAAAAGAAAAGGAGTAATAAAACTATGAAAAACAAAAAACTAGTAATGATACCTGGACCAACACCTACAATTAGATCTATAAATGATCAAATGGGTAGAGAAACAGTAGCTTTTGGAGATCCTGAATTTGTAAAAGACTATAAAGAACTAATAATTGACTTAAAAAAAATGTTTAAAGTTGACGGAGAATGTTTTGTTGTAGCGGGAACTGGAACTATGGCTATGGAAATGGCTATTTCTAATGTAACAAAAAGAGGAGACAATGTTTTAATAGTTTCCAATGGTTTCTTTGGAGATAGATTTATTGATCTTTGTGAAAGGAAAGGGTTAAATGTAGATGTTTTATCAGCTCCTTGGGGTGAAGTTGTATCTCCTGAAACTATAGAAAGTAAATTAAAAGAAAAAAATTATGCTGCTATGACAGTAACACATGTTGACACATCTACAGGAGCATGCGCACCAATTGAAGAAATAGGAAAAATAATTAAAAATTATCCAGATACTATATATATAGTTGATGGGGTTGCGGCAACTGCAGGGGAAAGAGAATATGTAGATGATATGGGAATAGATATATTATTTACAGCTTCACAAAAAGCATTTGGAGTTGCACCAGGACTTGCGTTACTATGGGCAGGACAGAAGGCTCTTTCAAGAAGAAAATCTTTGGGAACAATTCCTGAGTTTTATATTGACTTTGAAAAATGGATACCAATAATGAATGATCCATCAAAATATTTTGCAACACCAGCTGTAAATATGGTTTGGGCACTCAAAGAATCAGTTAGGGTAATAAACGAAGAAGGTATAGAAGCAAGATATGACAGGCATATAAGAGTATCAAAAGCAATACAGTCAGCATTAGAATCTCTAGGATTTAAAATTCTAGCTAAAGAAGGAAATAGAGGCACAACTCTTTCTAATGTATTATATCCAGAAGGAATAAATGATGCTGAATTTAGAAAGATAATGTCAGAAGAAGGTGCAATGGTTGCAGGAGGATTAGCAGCATATGCGGGCAAATTATTTAGATTAGGGCATATGGGAAATATTGATGATCATACTGTATATTCTGTAATTGCTGCTATAGAAAGAACACTAATTAAATTAGGATATAAATATGAGAAAGGCATTGGACTTAAAACGTTATTAGAAAATATGTAATATTCCCTATATTATATATAATATATAAGAAAGCAAACTTTTTAATGAAGTTTGCTTTCTTTATCTATTAATAATATAGAATCATATAAAACTTCTGTACCCTTAATAATGTCATCTTCATAGGAATATTCATCTTTACTATGGCTTATTCCATCTTTGCTTGGGATAAATATTAAACCTGTTGGAAATTTCTTAGCTAGTTCCATAGCATCATGACCAGCTCCACTCACCATTTTATTAAATGAGTATTTTTTTTATTTTACATACATTTTCTAAAATAGAAATCAACTTATCATTAAGTAATATAGAATTTTTATCATTATACAAATTGAATTCTATATCGCAATCTACAATTCCTAAAGCGGTTTGTTTTAATTCATTTATATAATTATTTATTTTATCTTTAGAAATATCTCTTATTTCTAAAATAAATTCTACCTTTCCTGGTATTACGTTTACTGAATTTGGAAAGACTTCTAGCTTTCCTACGGTAGCAACAAAAGGGTCACCAAAACTAATTGCTTTTTCATAAATATATTGAATTAATTTAGATGATGATACTAAAGCATCACGCCTAGACTTCATTGGTGTAGTACCCGCATGATTTGCAGACCCTAATACTGTAACTTTATATCTTGTTATTCCAACTATACCATTTACTATTCCTATAGAAATATTATCATTATATAATCTAATGCCTTGTTCTATATGTAACTCTAAAAAAGCATGAATATTATAATTTATCTTAGAACTTAAAATATCATTACGATTCAAAGAATAAATTGAAAGTTTTTCATCTATTTGTGGTATATCTAAGCTTTGTAATCCTAATGCGGTACGGCTTCCAAAAGTACCACCTAATTCACTGCCTTCTTCTGCATTGAAACCAACAACTTCTATAGGGTGATTTGTTAATATATTATTTTCGTTTAATATTGATATACATTCTAATGCAACCATAATGCCTAAGTTTCCATCATAAAGCCCACCGCTTTTTACAGTATCTAAGTGAGATCCTATCATTATAACAGGTAAATCATCATTAATTCCATTTCTTCTACCAAAGATATTACCTACAGCATCAACTCTAACATTAAGGTTTCTTTCCTCCATAAGTTTTTTCAGTTCTTTAAGCGCAGTAAAATATTCTTTGCTAAATGCAGTTCGAGAAATTCCGAAGTCATCAACACTACCAATTAAGCCTATATTATTTATTGTATTAAAAAGTCTTTTGCTGTTAATTATCATATTTGATATCCCATAAACTATTATTATTTAACTTCGATTTTATGTACCATTCAAAATGTTCTTCTAATATATTTAAAGGTATTGATCCAAACTCTAACATAACATCGTGAAATTCTTTTAAGTCAAAATCATCCTTTAATTTTTCCTTAGCCAAATTTCTCAACTCTAAGAATTTTAAACTTCCCCATTTATAAGATAATGCTTGTGCAGGCATTGCTGTTGTGTATCGCAAAAGTTCAGAATATATTTCAGTTTTTGTTAACATAGTATTTTTCAATAGAAACTGTTCAGCCATATCATATGTCCATCCTAGAGCATTAAGACCAGTATCAACTATAAGCCTGCAACATAAAAAAGCATCCCATGATAGTCTACCATATTCACTTATCAAATCATAAAGTCCTATATCTTCACAAAATCCTGATGCATATTCGGCCCAACCATCTGCACAAGCGGTGTTATAATGATTTCTTATTATGAGAGGTAGTGTTTCATCTTCCAATACTAAATTCATTTGGTAATGGTGTCCTGGCAATAATTCATGATAGACAATAGCTGCGGATCTTATATTGTTTCGTTTATCTAATTCTGCAGCACTATAGTAATATATCCCTAGCGGATTTTCAACAGGAATGCTGTAATGTCCCCATGATGTTGATGCTTCAAGAATGGGGTCTAATCTTTTTACTGCACAATCGGCTTGAGGCATTTTATTAAAATAAGTATTCATTAGAGGTCTTATTTTATCAAGATATTCAGTCATTTTATCTTGCATCTCTTCAGGTGTCTTAAATTTGTATTTATCACTTTTTTGTATTATATCATTGAACTCTTCTATAGTGCAATTATACCCCAATTTTTTTATGATTTCTTTTATTTTCAATTTAGTATTATTTAATGCTTCATATCCCTTCTTCTGAATTTTATCAGGAACCTCGTCACAAGATATATAAGTATTAATTTGTCTAGTGTACATATCGTATCCACCCGGATATTGTGACATCCCTATGGCTTGAGGTGCAAACTGAATATATTCAGTTTCAATATATGAAATTATATCCTTGATAGCTTTTACTGTTTCATCTATATACTTTTGTGTTTTTGGTCCTCTATAGGTTTTTTCAGTCATAGGAATAAAAAGTATTCAATGACCTAATAGCTAATTTGCATGCTTCAACGGGCATTCTAATATACATAGATGCTTGTATTTCTAGTTTTCTTTGCATGTCAGAAACAAACTTAGGAAATTTACTTAATATTAATAAATAATTGTTTATTTCATCTGCTGTGTCTGTTTTAAGCATACAAAGTTTTTCTAATAATGTAGGTATAGGACAAGTATAATGGTTTAAATCAAATTTGTACCAGTAATTTGAAAGATTTTTTCTTAATGTAATTACAATAATACTCCAGTACCGATAATATTATTGTGTCTGTATGAGTCAATTTATTGTTACGTAGATATTTTATTTTTTCTATAGTTTCATCTGCTAAAGAATTATCTTTTAAAGCTTTTTTCATAGGATAAATCTAATAGTTCTTTATTTTGGAATGTCCACTTTATAAAATATACTTCATTATTTTCAGCTGTATTTGTATAAAAAATAGTCAGCCAATTTTTTGATGTCTTCATTAATTATCATTTAGCTCTCCTTATATAAAATTTTTTGGGTTGAGTAAAAATACAAATATTATAGATAGCAAGATATGTTCCAATTATAATATTTTTTTTAAAAAATTTCAAAAGCTTTATATATACCAAAAAGAAATAGAAAAAGAACATTTTGTAGCATGTCATTTATTCTAGTTTTTTAATAATATAATAGAATTTTTGTCAAACATGAGGAAATTTCTCACTATTGAAAAAAATATTAATTAATATTACAGCAACTAATTGTAATTGATTATTTGCTGTAATTATTTTTTTGTGTTAAATACAAGTTAAATACTAGTTTCTTTACATATAAAAAAAATATTTAATAAATTGGCTAAGAATTTGCAATATGTATTAACAGATTATTATAAAGTCTTAACTACTTAAAATAATATAATATTAAATTATAGGAGGTGAATTATTTTGAGAAAAATTTATAGTGAAAAGTTAGACCAAATTAAGGATATTTTAAATGAGAAAAACATTGATTTATGGCTATTGCTTGGAAGAGAAACTATGGATGTTTCTGATCCTGCTTTAAGATTTGTACTACCAATTGATGTAATGGGAGTATCTGCATTTTTCTTTACATCTGACGGAAAACGAATAGCATTAGTTAGGAATCAAGATGTAGGAGGAGTGGAAGAAACAAAAGTATTTTCAGAAGTACATGGTTATAAAGATAATTTTGATGAGATGTTAAAAGATATGATAGTAAAAAATAAATCCTAATAAAATAGATATTAATTGTGATATCTATGATGCACTTACTGATGGATTAACAGCTGGACTATTTTTAAGATTACAAAAAGCAATAAGTGGTACTCCTTATGCAAATAGAATACAGTATGGTGAAGCTATTAGATATATAAGGGGACGTAAAATACAACAAGAAATAGATGTTATGAAGTCATGTTTGATAAAGTTAAATCAAGCATGTGAACAACTAAATGATATTTTGAAAGTTGGAACAACTGAAGGGCAAGTATATGAATTTTGCCAGAATTTCATGAAGGAAAATGGCTTAACTAGTTCATGGGATAATAATTGTTGTCCTTTAGTACATGCAGGAAAAAGAGCAATTCATGCAATGGTTAGACCAGGTAATAATGATATAAGAAGAGGTGACGTTTTTCATTTAAGCTTTGGAGCTAAATTAGAAGGATATGCTACTGATTTTCAAAGAAGTTGGTATGTATTAGAGGAAGGTAAATCAGAAGCACCTGAAGAAGTACTAAAAGCTTTTAGTACTATAGTTAATACCATAGAGCATGTAAGAACTAATTTAAGGCCTGGAATGATGGGGAAAGAATTAGATGTTATGGCAAGAAAGATTATGGGTGATGCTGGTTATACATATTCAAGAGGTTGTGGTCATACAGTTGGTATGGCATTACATGACGGGGTTGTTACCTTAGGACCAGATAATTCTACACTTGGAGAATTACCAAGCAGAATAATTGAAAAAGATTATGTGTTTACTTTAGAATTATTTGTTGATACATCACACGGGGTTGTAGCTGTTGAAGAAATGGTTAAAGTCGGTGAGAATGGTGGAGAGTTTTTGTATATTCCACAAACAAAACTTTGGTACATTAAATAAATTATTATTAATTATATAAAGGAGAAAAAAATGTCTAAAATAGCTATTTTAGGGGCAGGAGCAATTGGTGGTCTTGCTGGAGTATATATGGCATTGCATGGAAAAGATGTTTTATTCATTGATCAAAATAAAGACCATGTAAAAGCTATAAGAGAAAAAGGAATAAAAGTTGATGGGTGTAGAGGTGATTTTTGGATAGGACCTCAAAGAGCAGTGACACCAGAAGAATTAAACGAAGAATTAGGAATGGTATTTATTGCTTGTAAATCACAACATACAACTGATGCAATTAAATCAATTATGAAATGGTTAACAGATGAATCCGTAATTATTAGTTTGCAAAATGGAATGAATGAACCTGAGATAATTGAACTAGTTGGAGAAAAAAGAACTATGGGCGCATTGCCTGATTATGGCGGAGCATATGTAGACCCAGGACATTTAGAGTATGTACATGAAGGTCCTGCATATGTTGGAGAAATAAATGGTGAAATAACTGAAAGAGCAAAAGAAGCAGGAGAACTCTTAGGATTTAACACAAGAGCTTATGTATATGACAATATAATGGGAAGAGTATGGGCAAAACAGGTATACGCATCACAAATAGCTGTTAGTGCTTTGGTAGATGCTCCTGTAAATGAAGTACTTGGATGCGAAAGAGGTCAAAAAGCAGCAGGAGTATGTGTAAAAGAAGCATTATCCGTAGCTGATGCATATAAAATTAATTTGCCTGAAAAAGGAGATTTTTTTGAACCTGAATTATATAGAATAAAAACTCATGAAGATACACTAAAAATGATGGCAAAAATGGATGAAGCTGTTGCAATCCTCGACGCACAAGAAGAAATAGAAGCTAAAGGCAAACATAAATTTGTTAAAAAGGCATCAGGAGTGCATTGGGATATAAAATATAGACATCGTAAATCAGAAACATCTCATTTAACAGGAAGATTAGTTGAAGATGGCAAAAAAATAGGTGTCCCTGTTCCTTTGAATGAAAAGGTAGTAAACATGATATACGAAATAGAAGATGGCAAAAGAGAAATGGGATGGCATAATATTGCTGAGTTAGAGGATTTAATTAAAGAACTCGGAGTAGAGTTGCCATAAATTACATTGATACTCATAATATTTTTAATAATATTGAGTTATAGATAATATAAAAAGGAGAAAAGTGAAAATGAAAAAGATATTTAGTATTTTGTTAGTATTGGTAATGGTATTTTCATTAACTACTGGCTGCAGCAATGATGCGCCTACAACGGAGCAACCAGCAGAGCAACCAGTTGAACAACCAGCACAAGAAGAAACGCCAGCAGAAGATACGAAAGATGATAAATACGGTGGAACAATTATAGTTGGTTATCCAAACGAGCCTGATACATTAAATGTATATTCAACACATTTATTAGGAGACGTACAGGCATGTGTAGTTGAAGGACTTTTAGTTCCTGATAGCGATATGAAATATGTCCCTGTACTTGCAAAAGAAACTCCTACATTAGAAAATGGTTTAATCAAAATGACTGATGATGGAAAAATGAATATAACATATAACCTTAAAGAAGGGGTTTTATGGCATGATGGAGAGAAATTTACATCAGCAGATGTTTTATACACATGGGAAGCATTGAAAGATGAAAGCTTTATAGCTGAGAGTAAGGAGGGTGTATTTGATGTAGAAAAAATAGAAACACCTGATGAATATACTGTTGTTGTATATTATAAAGCTCAAAAAGCAGACTTTTCAGAGCAATTATTTACATTTGGTATATTACCAAAACATATATGTGAAGGAACAGATTTAAATGAACAAACAGGATATAATAGAGCTCCTATAGGGACTGGACCATTTAAGTTTAAGGAATGGAAATCAGGAGAGTATATAGAATTAGTTAAAAATGAAAACTATCACGTACAAGGTGAATCATATTTAGATGGTATAGTATTCAAATTTATTAATGACCAAAATACACAAATTGCACAGTTGAAAACAGGTGAAATAAACTATGTAGCCGGTATGCCATATGACAAAATGGAAGAATTGAAAAAGATTTCTGGAACTCAAGTTTTTACAAAAGAACTTAACTCTTGGAGATATATTGATTTTAATACAACTAGACCAGGATTTGATGACAAGAGAGTAAGACAGGCTTTTGCACATGCAATAGATAAAGATGCTATTGTTAACAAATTGTTTAATGGAATACCAAAAGCATGGGATTCTCCATGGCAGCCAATGGACCAATATTATAACCCTAATTTAAAGCCTTATGAATATAATCCTGAAAAAGCGGCAGCGCTATTAGATGAAGCTGGCTGGAAAATTGGGGCAGATGGTATTCGTGAAAAAGATGGCGTAAAAATGAAGTATGAATTTAGCGTAACAGCAGGAAGAGCAGTTGATGAAAGAGTTCAACAAGTTGTTATTGCAGCTATGAAGGAATTAGGAGTAGAATTAACAGCTAATAATGCTGCGGGATCAACATTATCTGCAAAATATAACACAGGTGATTTTGATATGAAAATGGCAGGTTGGATAACTTCACCAAGTCCTTCTAGAACACATTTTTATACAACATTGGCATTCCCACCAGATGGAATTAACCATACTTTGTGGTCTAATGACGAATTTACTAATCTAATGGTTGAATCTGATACAGAATTAAATTTTGAAAAACGCAAAGAATTGATATTCAAAGCACAGGAAATATTCCATGAAGAATTACCTGAACTTGTTTTATTCAATACGACAGATATAATTTGTGCAACAGATAAATTACAGGGGTATATGCCAAACTCAACTAACATGACTCATTTCTGGCATACTTCAAGCTGGTACTTAAATAACTAAATAAAGGGTGTATCAAGATACAATAAGTAAAATATAGAAATACGCATGAAAACGATATCTAAAAAAGATGTTTTCATGCGTAAACTATATTGATAAAGATTCAAGAACTGTATTTGAAAAGGAGGTTACATAAGGTTGCTAAAATATGTAATTAAAAGAATTCTGCAAGCTATTCCTATGCTTATAGGAGTATCTATTATAATTTATGCATTAGTTCAAGCAATGCCTGGAGAGCCATTTGACATGTACTTGGAAAATCCAAATATAAGTTTTGAAGAAATACAGAAAATAAAAGCTCATTATGGATTGGACCAACCAGTATATATCCAATATCTTAACTGGGCAAAAAATATGTCAAAAGGTGATTGGGGAATAAGTTATAGTACAAAGAGACCGGTATTAGAACTTCTTGCTGAAAAAGTTAGACCAACTATTGAATTAACTCTTACGGCATTTGTCATATCAATAATAATAGCAATACCTTTAGGGGTATTTGGAGCTATAAGAAAAAATTCTATTTTTGATTATTCAACTACAACATTGACATTCTTGGGAATCTCAATGCCTATCTTTTGGTTTGGACTTATGCTTCAATTGCTGTTTTCCGTTAAGTTAGGGTGGTTACCTTCTGCAGGTAGGACATCTTTTGGAGTGAGTGGGTCAGAAACAGTAGATTTAATTAAACATCTTATTATGCCAGCCTTTGTATTATCACTTATATATATAGCTGGATGGAGCAGATATTCAAGAAATAATTTTCTTGAAGTTATGAATCAAGACTATATAAGAACAGCAAGAGCAAAAGGGTTAAAAGAAACTACTGTACTTGGAGGTCATGCTCTTAGAAATTCTATGATATCTTTAGTAACAATAATAACATTAGATATTCCAGTTTTGTTTTCTGGAGCAGTTGTAACTGAAACTGTATTTGCATGGCCCGGTATGGGAAGGTTTTTTATGGATTCGCTAAATAAGATGGATTATCCCGTATTGATGGGAATTTTGATGATAAATGCACTTTTGGTAATTATGAGTAACTTATTGGCAGATCTACTATATGCATGGTTAGATCCACGTGTAAAATATTAGCGAGGTTATAATATGGCAAAGGAAAAAAACAAATTAATTGAAAAAGAAATTATGGATCAAGATGTTGTCATTAAATCTCCACTACAACAAGCTATGATAAGATTTAGGAAAAATAAACTTGCTATTTTAGGAGGAGTATTGTTGTTTACACTAATCCTGTTTGTAGTAATTGGTCCTTTTTTTTCTAAATTCGATCCAGATAAAGTAGACTTATTCAATATCTTAGCAAAACCTTCTATGGAAGAAATACTAGGAACTGATGATTTAGGAAGAGATATATTCACTAGACTTATGTATGGTGGGAGAGTTTCTCTTGCAATTGGAGTATCAAGTGCCTTGTTTGCTATTTCTTTAGGAACATTAATTGGTGCAATAGCTGGATATTATGGAGGTTTAACCGATACCATACTTATGCGTTTTACAGATTTAGTATTAACTATACCATCACTACCATTATTGATGATACTTGGTGGAATTTTTAAGCCTAATCCAGCATTGTTGGTATTTATGATAAGCATATTGAATTGGATGGCAACAGCAAGGTTAGTTAGAAGTAAATTTTTAACATTGAGAACTTTAGATTATGTTAAAGCAGCTAGAGCGATAGGTTGTAAAAATGGAAGAATAATATTCTCACATTTGTTGCCTAACTCATTAGGCCCAATCATTGTAACGGCTACATTGACTGTTGGTAGAGCAATTATTTCAGAATCAACATTAAGTTTTTTAGGAGTTGGAATAAATCCACCTACGGCTAGTTGGGGAAATATGCTTCAAAGTGCACAAAGTAATATGACCACTGCACCATGGATGGCAATTGCTCCAGGATTAATGATATTAATGACAGTGTTAGCCATTAACTTTTTAGGAGATGGATTAAATGACGCATTTGATCCGAAGATAAATCAATAACTCAATAAAAGAATAAAAAAGAATAAACAATGGAGGTAATAATATGATAAGCGACAAAACTTTAAAGTTTGGTGAAAAATTAACGGAGATTACATTAGGCATAGATAAACTATATAGAAGTGAAATTAATAGTGAAAATGGAATGGAAGGTCTTGTTGTAGTAAATATGGGCTCTATTCCTGCAAAAATGATAGAAGATTATAATGAAGCACGTGCTATGTTATCTGACTTAGTAAAAGAAGCCTTTACATTGCCTGAAGAAGATAGAAGGCTTTATTACACTCAAGCATGTATATCATTGGATTCATTTTGCGCTTATAGACAAAAGAAATTAGAAAGCTTGAATTCACAAGTTGGTATGTTTTTACATGTTAATCCTGCATCTGTAAACGAATCACAATTAAATAAATATTATTCAGAATTAAGCAAGCTTTTAACTCAGATGGGATATACAGGTTCTTTAAAAGAACAATGTATAAAATGGGAAGAAAAAAATACGGTTCCTGCTGATGAAGTAAAAGGAACAATGGATGAACTAATGAAAATAGCAAGGGAAAAAACAGGTAGAATATTAGAACTTCCTGAAAATGATTATTACGCATGCAAAACCGTAACAGGTTCAGCTTTTAATGCAAGAAGCGATTATGATAATAGATGTGTTGAAATTAACATTGATCCAATATTAACAAAACAAGGACTAAAACATTTAGTAGCTCATGAATGCTATCCTGGACATTTTATGCAATTTACTTTAAGACGAGTATTGTTTGAAAGAGGATTAGCAGCAGCTGATGGACTATTATCTGTAGTAAACCATTCAAGTTCGTCAACCTTTGAAGGTATTGCAGATGCTGGAATTGAGTTTATAGATTGGGTAGAAGATGATGATGATAGAGTTTGTGCAATTCTTGGAGAATTAAAATCTGCATTAGGTACAGCTTCTTCATATCAAATGCACACTTTAAAACATAGTGACAAGGAAGTAGAAAGTTGGTTAAGAGAACATGCATTGGTTGGTGGAGAAGGTTGGATCCAAGGAAGGATTAGATTTATAAAAGATACATCAAGAAGTGCTTTAATCTGGTCTTATTGGAGAGGTGACCAAGGTGTATTTGATGTATGGCACAGAGTTCCTAATAATGACAAAAAAAGATTTTTTGATTATATATATGGAAGATTGCACACTGTTCAAAGTATGCAGCTATTTAAATAATTAGTAAAAGAGGGAACTTATATGAAAGAGAAATTATTAGAAGTTATAAATTTAAATACTAAATTTAAAACTGATGATGGTGTGTTCTCTGCTGTTAATGGTATAAACTTTAGGGTTTATAAAGGTGAAAGCATTGGAGTAGTTGGAGAAAGCGGATGTGGAAAAAGTGTTACATCAATGTCTATAATGAGATTATTGAAAACTCCACCTGCAATTGTAACAGGAGAAATATATTTTGAAGATAAAAATCTTCTAGAATTACCTATAAATGATATGAGAAGCATAAGAGGAAACGATATTGCAATGATATTTCAAGAACCTATGACTTCACTTAATCCTGTATACACATGTGGAAAACAAATATCTGAAGCTATTATGATGCACCAGAAACTCAGTAAAAAAGAGGCAAGAGAAAAAGCTATTGATATGTTAAGATTAGTAGGAATTTCACTACCAGAAAAAAGGGTTGATGAGTATCCACATCAACTTTCAGGTGGTATGAGACAGAGAGTTATGATTGCTATGGCATTGTCCTGTCACCCTAAATTGTTAATTGCAGATGAACCTACAACTGCTTTAGATGTAACAATACAAGCTCAAATACTAGAGTTAATTAAAGAATTGAGAAAAGAATTAGGGATGGCAATGATATTAATAACCCACGATTTAGGAGTTGTTGCAGAAATGACAGAGCGCGTAATAGTTATGTATGCTGGAGAAGTTGTTGAAGAATCAGGTGTAGTATCTATCTTTAAAAACCCAATGCATCCATATACAAAAGGGCTTCTAGCATCTATTCCTAAATTAAATGAGAAGAAAGATGAGCTTTATGTCATAGAAGGCGTTGTACCAAGCCCACATGAAATGCCTAAAGGGTGTAGGTTTAGTCCAAGGTGTAATGAATGTATGGAAATATGTATAGAAAAAGAACCTCCGTTAATTAAGACTGAAAATGATCGTTACGTTAGATGTTGGTTAAAAGTAGAAGATGGAGGAGAATTTAATGAGTGAGATAAATATGAAATTGAGTAATAAAGAACTACTTCGTGTAGTTAATTTAAAAACATATTATCCTGCAAATAAAAGTTTTTTCAAAGATAATATAAAATACATTAAAGCTGTTGATTCTGTAAGCTTTTCAGTTAATCAAGGAGAAACACTTGGCTTAGTTGGAGAATCAGGTTGTGGAAAAAGCACTATAGGTAGATCTATTTTAAGATTAGAGGAAGTAACATCAGGAGAAATATGGTATCAAAATAAGAATATATTAACACTAAGTGATGAAGAAATGCGAAAATTTCGTCAAGAGATGCAGATTATTTTTCAGGACCCATTTTCTTCTTTAAATCCTAAAATGACAGTTGGTGAAATAGTAGGAGAACCATTGTTGGTTCATAAAATAAGTTCTGGTAAAGAAAGAGACAAAAGAGTACAAGAAATATTAGAACTAGTTGGTCTTAGAGGATTTCATTCAAAGAGATATCCTCATGAATTTTCAGGTGGACAAAGACAAAGAATTGGAATTGCAAGAGCACTTGCAGTTAATCCAAAACTAATTATATGCGATGAGGCAGTATCTGCATTAGATGTATCCATACAGGCACAGGTATTAAATTTGTTGTCAAATTTGCAAAAAGAAATGGATTTAACTTATATCTTTATTGCACATGGGTTAGCAACGGTTAAACATATAAGTAATAGAATTTGTGTTATGTATTTAGGAAAAATAGTTGAATTAGCAGATAGTGAGGAGTTGTATAATAAGCCTTTGCATCCTTATACACAAGCACTGATTTCTGCAATTCCAGAGCCGGACCCTGAAATGAAAAAACAAAGGATAGTACTAGAAGGAGATGTTCCGAGTCCTATAGACCCACCAAGTGGTTGCCGCTTTCATACTAGATGTAGTTATTGTATGGATATTTGTAAAATAGAAGAACCAGAATTTGTAGATAAAGTTGATAATCATTTTGTAGCATGTCATTTAGTTAAATAAAAATATATTAAAGGGGTGGTATTTTGAAAATAACAATTTTAGGTTCAGGTGCTATAGGTTCCATAGCTGGAATTTATATGTCATTAAATGGAGAAGATGTAACATTTGTTGACAAAAATGAAGAGCATGTTATTCAAATGCGTGAAAAAGGTATAGTTGTAGATGGCTGTAGAGGTGATTTTTCTTTGCCTCCTCAAAAAGCATTGACAGTTAGTGAATTAAAAGAACCACTAGAAGCTGTGATTCTTGCTACTAAAATACAGCATACAGAAGAAGCTGTAAAAAGTATCGTACACCTTTTGGATGAAAAATCATTTGTAGTATCTTTACAAAATGGATTTAATGAAGAGCTTATAGCTTCCATAATAGGTGCAGATAGAACAATTGGAGCATTGCCTGATTATGGTGGAGCATATGTTGACCCTGGTCATATTGAGTATGTACACGAAGGCCCTGTTTATATAGGCGAATTAAATGGAAAAGTAACTGACAGAGTTAAAGAATTAAAAAGATTATTTGAATATAACACAAATTGCATTATAACGGATGATTTATATGCTAGAACATGGGCAAAAAGCATATATAGTTCTCAGATTGTAACCTCGGCTCTTGTAGATGAAAGTTCGGTTATGAGAAATGAAAAGGCTAAAAGGGTTGCTGGAGCTTGTGTAAGAGAGATATTACAATTATCAATGGTTATGGGAATAAAAATTCCTGATGGAGATTTCTTTGAACCTGAATTGTATCTACCTAAAACACCTGAAGATACACAAAAAATGTTTGATTGGATAGATAAAATAAATGATAAATTAAGCAGAAAAGATATAGAAAAAACAGATAAACATGTGTATGTAAAGAAAGCAAGTGGTATTCATTGGGATATCGTATATAGAGATAGACCTTCAGAGGTAAGGACAGAAGCAGATTATTTGATTGAAAAATCAAGACAGTATAATTTCCCTATCCCTCTTAACACAAGATTGTTCAATATGATAATTGAAATAGAAAATAAAGAAAGAAAGCTAGGGTGGCATAATATAGATGAAATGATGGATTTGATATCTGCATTAAACTTACAATTGCCATAAAATAATATTAAGGATGTGAAATAAGTGAAAGTAGCAATATTAGGATCAGGAGCTATAGGTGGTATAGCTGGCATATATATGTCCTTAAATGGTGAAGATGTTACATTTATAGACAATAATAAAGAACATGTAGTTGCAATGAGAGAAAAAGGTATAATAGTTGATGGTTGTAGAGGTCATTTTGAACTACCACCACAAAAAGCTTTTACTCCAGATGAACTAACTGAACCATTAGAGGCAGTATTTTTAGCAACTAAAATACAGCACACAGAAAGTGCTGTAAAAGGTATAAAACATTTATTAAAAGATGATTCATTTGTAGTTTCATTACAAAATGGATTCAATGAAGAGTTAATAGCATCTATTATTGGAGAAAACCGAACTATTGGCGCACTACCTGATTATGGTGGAGCATATTTAGAACCAGGACATTTTGAATATGTTCATGAAGGTCCTGTTTATGTAGGAGAATTAGATTTTTCTATAACACCAAGAATAAAAGAATTGCAAAGATTATTGTCATTTAACACTAAATGCAGTATAGAAAATGACATTTATGCTAGAACCTGGGCAAAAGCAATTTATGGTTCACAAGTGGTTGCATCATCTTTAGTTGATGAGCCAATATATCATGTTTTAGATAAAGAAAAAACTAAAAGGGTAGCTGGCTCATGTGTTAGAGAACTTTTACAGTTAGCAATGAAACTTAATATAGATGTTCCTGGGGGAGATTTTTTTCAACCAGAATTATATTTACCAGAAACAAAAGAAGATACAGAAAAGCTGTTTGATTTAATGGACAGAGCGTTGTCAAAACTAAGTAGACATCAAGAAAGTGATGAAGAAGACAAAATAGGATATAAATATGTTAAAAAATCAAGTGGTATACATTGGGACTTAGTATATAGAAAAAGAGAAACAGAAATAGCAACTAGAAATAAATATCTACAAATGAAATCAAAAGAAGCAAATATGGAGATTCCTTTAAATACTAAATTATTTAGTATGATATTTGAGATAGAACAAGGAAAAAGACCAATGGGTTGGGCAAACATAGAGGAATTGTATGCGTATATCGAAGAAATGGGTGCTCAATTACCTTAATTATAATAAAAAGGTATAGCACTAAATATAATTGGAGGTAATATAATGAGTAAAGTAGCTATCTTAGGCGCTGGTGCAATAGGTGGTATCGCTGGTGTTTATATGGCCTTGCATGGTGAAGAAGTATTGTTTATAGATAAAAATACTGATCATGTGAAAGCTATAAGAGAAAAAGGAATAAAAGTCGACGGTTGTAGAGGTGATTTTGGAATTGGACCACAATTAGCAGTAACTCCAGATGAACTTAATGAGAATTTAGGAATGGTTTTTATAGCTTGTAAATCACAACATACAGAAGAAGCTGTGCGTTCAATATATAAATGGTTAACAGATGAATCTGTAATAATTAGTTTACAAAATGGTATGAATGAACCCAAAATAGCAGCTATTGTGGGACAAAACAGAACAATGGGAGCATTGCCTGATTATGGTGGAGCTTATATAGGACCGGGTCATCTTGAATACGTACACGAAGGACCTGCATATGTAGGAGAATTAAGTAATGAAATTACTGAAAGAGCAAAAGAAGCAGGTAGATTATTAGGACATAATACAAGAAGCTATGTTTATAGCAATATAATGGGTAGAATATGGGCAAAACAAGTATATTCATCACAAGTAATTGTTAATAGTCTTACAAATCCAGATGAAGGAAGAGTATTAAACACTGAAAGAGGACAAAGAGTAGCAGGTGCATGTGTAAGAGAAGCTTTAGCAGTTGCTGATGCAGAAGGGGTTGAAATTCCAAAAGAAGGGGATTTCTTTGAGCCAGATTTGTATCGTGTAAAAACAAAAGAAGATACAGAAAAGATGCTTAATAAAATGAAGCAAGCAGTTGCAATACTTCAAGCCAATAAAAAATTAGAAGCTGCAGGTAAGCATAAATTTGTTAAAAAAGGCTCCGGCATAAGCTGGGATATTTGCTATAGAAAGCGCAAATCTGAAACATCTCATTTAACTGGTGCATTAATAGAAGATGCTCATAGATTAGGTGTTAAAGTTCCACTAAATGAAAAATTAGTTAGCATGATATATGAAATAGAAGAAGGCAAAAGAGAATTAGGATTGCACAACATAGAAGAACTAGAAAACCTTATTAATGAACTTGGGGTAGCATTACCTTAAAATGTAATTTTGAAAGAAGGGTAAATATGGATAATCAAAAAGTAGTAAGGATGGCAAGAAACTTAATAAATCATTCTGTAGCATTGGAAAAGGAAGAAAATCTTTTAATAGAGACTTTCGATGGCGGAGATGAATTAGCATATGCACTTATAGAAGAAGCACAAAAAATTGGTGGTAACGTATTTGTTTCTATTAAAACTAATCAAATGATAAGAAGTCTTTTAATGAATTGCACGGAAGAACAGTTAAGGACAAATGCAGAATTTGAAGCTAATAGAATGGATAAAATGGATGCTTATATAGCTATAAGAGGATCTTATAATAATTTTGAATTTAGTGATATTCCTTCCGAAAAAATGGATTTATATCAGAAACTTTATATGAAACCGGTTCATATGGAAAGAAGAATTCCAAGTACTAAGTGGTGTGTTATGGGATATCCATCACCGTCATTTGCACAAAAAGCAGGAATGAGCACTAGTGAATTTGAGGATTTCTATTTTAATGTATGTGGACTTGATTATGTTAAAATGGGAAAAGCCATGGATGAATTAGTAAAATATATGGATAAAACTGATAAAGTAAGAATAGTGGCTAATGATACGGATATAAGTTTTTCAATAAAAGGATATCCAGCTGTTAAGTGTTATGGAAGAAGAAATATGCCTGATGGTGAAGTATATGCAGCTCCAGTTGTAGATTCGGCTAACGGCTATATTTCATATAATGTACCATGTGAATACCTAGGATTTGTATATGAAAATGTAAAATTTGAGTTTAAAAATGGTAAAATAGTTAAAGCGTGGGGAAATAACAGTAATAAGGTTAATGATATTTTAGATACTGATGAAAACGCAAGATTTTTAGGAGAATTTGCTATAGGAATTAATCCATGTATTAAGAAACCAATAATAAATACTCTATTTGATGAAAAAATGTCAGGCAGTTTGCATTTAACTCCTGGTAATGCGTATGTGGCAAGCAACAATGGAAATAAATCAGCTATACATTGGGATTTAGTACAAATGCATACGCCTGAATATGGTGGAGGCGAAATATGGTTTGATGATGTTTTAATTAGAAAAAATGGAAGATTCGTAGTTGATGAACTTGAGTGCTTAAATCCCGAAAATCTTATATAATTTGAGGTTGAAATATTATGGATAACAAAAAACTAAGAGTAGGAATAATCGGAACTGGAAAATGGGCTGTAGATGCTCATCTTCCAGCATTTTTAGAATTAAAAGAAGATGTAGAAGTTGTAGCATTATGTAACCTACATATTGAAAAAGCTAAAAAAGTAGCAGCTGAATTTGGCATTGCATCTTTTTATGATAATTTAGAAGAAATGATTGAAAAAGAAAATTTAGATATATTAGATATAATAACATCAAGGGGTGAGCATTTTATTCCATCTTGTGTAGCTATAGATAATGGATTGCATGTATTATGTGAAAAACCAATTGGACATACTTTGGATGAAGCAATTAAACTTGTAGATAAAATAAAGAATAAAGAAATTATTCATCATGTAGGGTTTACATTTAGGTATAGTCCTGTCGTTAGATATGTAAAAAAATTAATCGATGAGGGTAAAATAGGTCGAATATACCATGTGCAAGGATTTGAACAAAATGGACAACTAATTGATGAAAATACACCCCTTCCAAGAAGAGGATTTAGTAAAAAAACTGATAGTGGAGCTTTACATGGTTACGGTTCGCATTTAATTGATTTATGTAGATGGCTTTGTGGTGACGTAAAATCTGTTATTGGACAAGAAGAAACATATATAAAAAAGAGAAAAGTTAAAGAATCTTTAGAGGAAGAGTTAGAAGTTGGTGTAGATGATAGTACAATTTGGTTGTGTAAGTATGAAAATGGTGCACAAGGCATTATGCAAGCAAGTAAAGTTGCTATAGGAAATGCTCCAGGAGTGGAAATTAGAATATATGGAAGTAAGGCTTCTGTTTGGATAAGATTAGTAGAAACCTCAGATGGATACGATAAAATGTGGATGGCTACTCGAGACGATATGGAATTTAGGCCCGTAGTAGTGCCAAATGATTTTAAAGACAATAATTGGCCTAAAAACTATTATTCTATGCTAGTAGAAGATTTTGTAAGAAGGGTTAAAGAAAATGATTTAAGTGATGGTGTTGGAGATTATAATGATGGACTTAAATGTCAAGAAATAATTTCAGCTATTGAGAAATCTTTTGATACAAAATCTTGGGTTGAGGTTGGAACACTCAAAATTACTGTTTAAAATAATAATAAATTGTGTTATAATCAATACTAAATAATTTTCGACAGCTATTTAGGAGGCTCCTATGCAATATTTTTCTATAGGTGAGATGCAAACTTATGCACAACAAACAGTTGATATTATAAAATCTATAATCAATATGGAAGTAACTGTTGTTGATGATAAATTAATACGTATTGCTGGAACTGGAATTTACGCCAACGACATAAATAAACATCTTCCAGCAGGATATGTTTTTGAAAAAGTAGTTACGATGGAAGAAATATGCTTTGTAGAAAAACCTGGGAAAACTAGGCGCTGTGATGGATGCTTAGAAAGAGGTATATGTAAGGAAAAAGCTTCTTTGTTAGTCCCAATTAAAATTGGTGAAGAAACAATTGGAGGTATAGGAATAATAGCTATTACAGATAGAGATAAAAATAGCCTAGTTAATAATTTAGAAAATTACACAAAGTTTATATTAAGAATGGCTGATTTACTGGCGACGAAAATTGATAATTGCATAAAAACTAATGAGATTTCAGTACTTGCTAATAACCTTAATACAATTATAGAGTCCTATCCAAATGGCATAATGTGCATTGATTGTTATGGTGTAGTTACAGATTTTAATAGAAATGCGGAACTTATCTTAAATATTTCCGCAAACGATATCTTAAAGAAACAGTATACTGATAAAGTCTCATGTGAATTATTAGAAAAATCATTGGCGTTAGGTACAAGTTATCACATGGTTAAATCTTTATTTAAGGTTGGTAAAAATATTAGTCAGGAATTAATTTTATCTATTCAGCCTATAGTACAAAATGAAAGAGTACAAAAAATTATTTGCTTTTTTCAAGAAAATAGAAAGAATAAAAAAACAAACTATATAGTTCAAAATAAAGTTAAATATTCTCTCAATAATATACATGGACATAGTTTAGAAATAAAAAGATTAAAGGATCTTATAACAAGGATATCTAATTCAAATTCTACAGTATTAATAACTGGAGAAAGTGGGACTGGGAAGGAACTTGTAGCTAAGGCGATACATTATGAAAGTAACAGAAGGTTAGAACAATTTATAGCTATAAATTGTTCTGCGATACCTGATAATTTATTAGAAAGTGAGCTTTTTGGTTATTCTAAAGGTGCATTTACAAGTGCTAATACAAGCGGAAAAATGGGCAAATTCGAGCTAGCTAACAAAGGCACACTATTTTTAGATGAAATAGGAGATATGCCATTAAACCTTCAAGCAAAATTATTAAGAGTACTTCAAGAAAGAAAGATAGAAAGATTAGGGGATACAAAATCAATTGATATAGATATTAGGGTATTAGCAGCTACTAACAAGAACTTGAAAAGTCTAATTTCAGAAAAATTATTTAGGGAGGATTTATATTATAGATTAAATGTAATTCCTGTAAATATACCTCCACTAAGAGAACGAAAATCTGATATTACAATATTATCGAAGTACTTTTTGGAGAAATACAGTGAATTACTATTAAAAGATATAAAAGGGTTTTTGTCTGAAACATTAGCAATTCTAACTAATTATTATTGGCCAGGTAATGTAAGAGAACTTGAAAACGCCATAGAATACGCTGTAAATATGGAAAGTACAAGGTTTATAAGAACGAATAGTTTGCCATATGATATAATAAAATTTAAACATAACAATTTAGAAGATAAGCTAATCAATCAAAATAATTTACAGCTAACAATATACGAAATTGAGAAGAATAAATTGCTTGAACTTTTGAATATTTATGGAGATAGTACAGAATCGAAAAAAATTATTGCAAATAAATTAGGAATAAGTCTGAGTACGTTATATAGAAAATTAAAAAGACTAGATCAAAAAAACATGTAAACTTTATGAGGGATAATTTTATGGATATAGTTATTAAAAATATACTTATATATGATGGATTAGGAGATAGACCATTTGTATCGAATGTATATGTAAAAAATGGGAAAATTGATAAAATATCAAATGTAATTAATACTAATTGCAATTATGTTATTGATGGTGAAGGAATAGCTGTATGTCCTGGATTTATAGATACTCATAGTCATTCTGATTTGGAAATTTTTAGAGAAGAAAAATTAGAGTATGCAATAAGACAAGGTGTTACAACAGAAATAATTGGACAAGATGGTATATCTTTGTACCCTGCAGAAAGTAGGATAAAGGGATACTTATATGAACAAATGAAACTTTATGGGGGAGAATTAGAAAATAAAGAAGTTTGGAAGGATTATGAAAAATTCAAGAAATCAGTACTTGAAAAAAAATATAGTTCAAAGATTGAGAGCTTAGTCGGCCATGGAACAATTAGAATGATGATATCTGATCTAGAAAACAGAGAACTAAACACACAAGAAATTAATAAAATGAAAGACATGGTAGAACAATCATTTCTTTTTGGTGCTAAAGGGTTGTCATTTAGTTTTGAAAGTGTTCCTAGCTGTTATGCATCAGAAGATGAAATAGTAGAAGTCTGTAAAATAGTATCCAAATACGACGGAATAGTAATGATTTATTTAAAGGATGACATGCGTTTGCTATTTGAATCTATAGACATGATAGCAAGAATAGGTAGGGAAAGCAATGCAAGAATGCATATTTCACAACTTAAAGCCATTGGTACTAATTATAAAGGTAAAATAGGGTCAGCTATTGAAAAAATAAAAAAATATAGAAATGATGGTATTGAAATAACTTATGATGTATATCCATATGTTGCTATGTATTCATTACTAAGTATATTGTTAGGAAACATTTCAAAAGAAGTAAAAGAAATATTTAATGATGATGATTTGTTTTTTGATTCTATAAAAACTATAAATAATAATATTGAGTCTTTTGGTGGAGATGAAAATATTATGATAACAACTTGTAAAGAAACTAGATTTGTTGGAAAGCGTCTAGGAGAAATAAAAAATGAAATGGGGCTACCAACTGCTGAAATTGTACTTACTTTATTAAGAGATTATGGATGTGATATTAGAGGGTTGTTTTTTTCAATAGATAATGAAGATATAGAAAAGTTAATGGGTGAACCATTAACTGGAATCTGCACAGGTGGTTTAGTTTCAAGTTTTCCACACCCTAGATTGTATGGAACGTTTCCTAGAGTAATTAGTAGTTATGCACGAAAGATGAAAATAATAACAATAGCAGAAGCAATAAGAAAAATGACTAGCGAGCCTGCTAAAAGACTAAGATTGTTTGACAGGGGAGTACTTAGAGAAGGTATGGCAGCAGACTTAGTATTATTTGAACCTGAGAAAATAAGAGATACTAACTCATATTTATCTCCCAAAGAATATCCAGTTGGTATAAAAGCAGTATTAGTAGATGGTGAGTTGAAATACGGTGAAATATAAATAATAACCTTTTATTTCAAAAAAACACAAAAACTTCCTATGCAATCAAAGAAAGTTTTTGTGTTTTTTGAAATATTTATTTTATCATATAAATTTATATCCTCTATGAATGTTAACTATATCTCTTAATATTGAGGCAGCAGCAGGAGTAACCCCAGAAGCACCACCTATGATAGTCAATTCACCTAAAGTATCAGATACATATCTAACTGCCTTGTTTTTACCTTCAACCCCATACAATGGATTAGATGGGTCTAGCATTTCCAATTTAACAGTCATTTTTAATTCATTATTAACCATCTCAGTTTTTCCAACTAATTTATATTTTTTGTTTAAAGATGTAGCTTTTTTTATATCTTCTGGGGTAACCTTAGTAATCCCTTCTATAGATATATCAGCTAATGATTTTTGAGTATTCATTAATACATTAGTTAAAATTAATAACTTAGATGCAGTGTCATAACCTTCAACATCAAGAGATGGATTAGTTTCTGCAATACCTGATTCTTGGGCCTTTTTTAATGCTTCAGAATATACACAACCTGTATCTTCCATTTCTTTTATAATAAAATTAGTTGTTCCATTTAAAACACCTTCAATAGACGTAATATTAGAACCAGCTAAATCCATAACGCCTCCATTAACAGTAGGCAGAGCGCCACCAGTAGTGCATCCAATGCATAATTGTACATTGTTTGTTTTTGCTAAATTATATAATTCCTTATATGCTAATAATATTGGACCTTTATTAGAAGTTACAACATTGATTTTATGTTCAAGACATCTTTTAATATGAGTCATTCCTGGTTCGCCAGTTTCCTTATTAGTAGGTGTCATTTCTACTAATAGGTCAACATCGTTATTTTTAAGCATTAATTCAAAATTTATTTCTTCAGGTTTTCCTCCATCACAATATTTTGTTATATCTCTTTCATTAGAAAGAAAATCAATAAATTTAGGTAAATCTAAGCCATTTTTATTATAAACTCCACCATATATATCTATGATATAATTAACTTGTATATTAAGGCCTTCCTTTTCTAACAAGCATTTTTTATCATAAATAAGTTTTAAAAATGCTCTACCTACACCACCAAAACCAACTATACCAATTTTCATAATAATATCTCCTCTTATTTTATAGTTTGTAAAAAACTATACCTGTACATAATATAATTTTAATAGATTTTAAGCTATCATATTAGTACAGGTAAGTGTTAATTGCTTAAATTATTTATAAAGCACCATATCTTTTTAATATATCTTCTATTATAGATGAATTTTCTTTAGAAATATTAGATAGAGGCCTTCTTACGTATCCACCCTTATAACCTAATAGATTTAAGGCATGCTTTAATCCTCCTATGCCAAATTTCATGGTTACTGCAGTGTTTATTTCAAGCATTTTTAATTGAATCTTTCTTGCTTCTTCGTGATTACCTGATTTGTGAAGTTGTACTAATTTACAGCATTCTTCAGGTAATATATTTGCAAGTGCTAAAGTAGCTCCTCTTGCACCAACTTCTAAAGCTGGTAATAAATAAGATGCATTTCCTGCAAATACAGCAAAATCATCATCCGTATCTCTAACTACTTCTGCCATCTGTACTATATTTCCAGAAGTGTCTTTAATACCTACTATATTTGGGTGTTTAGCCAATTTTGCTATTACAGATGAATTAATGTTTATCCCAGTATTGCCTGGCATGTTGTAAATCATAACGGGAACAGGCGATACATCAGCTACATTTGTGTAATATTTAATTTGTGTTTCATCTTTTGACATAGCCCCTTTGTAATAATTAGGAGGTAATAATAATACTGCATCTGCTCCTAAATCAGCCATTTTTTTGCTTAATTCAATTGTTAATCTAGTTGATTCACAAGAAGTACCAACTATCATTTTTTTATTTTGCGTAAAATTTTTCTTTGTAAAACGAACAATTTCTAATTTTTCATCTTCTGTTAAGTAAACAAATTCACCATTTGAACCTAAAACTACAATACCATCTAAATCAGTTTGACTCCATTTGTCGAGATTATGTTTTAAATAATCATAATTTACATTTTCATTTTCATCAAATGGTGTTACTATTGGTGTATAAATACCTTTCATATTTGTTGACATTTTTTAATCTCCTTTTTTATGTTATTTTAGTAATTTTAAAGCTTCTTCCATTCTATCCATACCTTCTTTGATGTTTTCCATAGAATTAGAGTATGAAATTCTTAAATTATCTTTTGATTCAAAAGCTGCACCGGGAACAACTGCAATATGTGCTTTTTCCAATAGAAAATTTGCTACATCCAATGAATCATTCATGATTTTACCATCATAAGATTTTCCAAAGAGTTTTGAAATATTAGGCATTAAATAAAAAGCGCCTTTTGCATTAACACATGTTATATTTTCAATAGAATTTAGTCTATCTAACAAATAAAGTCTTCTTTTGTCAAATTCAACTCGCATTATTTCGAGACTTTCTTGAGGACCTAACAAAGCTTCAAGACATGCTTTTTGTGTTATTGAATTAGGGGCTGAAGTCATATGACCTTGAATAGCATTTATACCATCTATAATTTCTTTATTAGCTGCAGCATAACCCATTCGCCAGCCAGTCATGGCATAAGCTTTTGAAAAACCATTAATTACAACACATTTATCTCTAACTTCTTTAGATATAGAAGCAACACAAAAATGTTTTTCTCCATCATATATGAGCTTTTCATATACTTCATCTGATATGATGTAAAAATTATGTTTTAATGCCATTTCAGCTAACTTCCGTAAACTTCCTTCTGAATAAACAGCACCTGTTGGGTTATTAGGTGTATTTATTAAAATAGCTTTTGTGTTTTTAGTAATAGCTTTTTCTATTGCATCTAAATCTAAAGCAAATCCTTCAGATTCTTTTGCTGGTACAAATACTGGTTTTGCATCAGCAAGTTTAACCATTTCTTCATAGCTTACCCAACAAGGTGTTGGTAGAATAACCTCATCATTTGTATCACATATTGTTAGAATTGCATTTACTAATGGTTGCTTTGCACCAGTACCTACTGATATTTCACTAGGCTTGTATTCTACATTATTGTCTTTTTTTAATTTTTCACACACGGCTTCACGAAGTTCAATTATTCCTGAAACACCTGTATATTTTGTAAAATTATCATTAATTGCTTGGACACCTGCAGAGCAGATGTTTTCTGGAGTACCAAAATCAGGTTCACCAACATTAAATGAAATAATATTTACACCAGCCTTTTTTAGTTCAGCTACTTTTCCTGTTAATACTAAAGTCGCTGACGGTTTTATGTTTCTTACTCTTTTAGAAAGCATTTTATATCCTCCATGATATATTATTTTTTTATAATACAATTTTAAATAAAATAATATATTTAAAACTATTTATATAATTTATATGCAAGAACAATGCCATCTAATTTAAAAATATATAGTTAGCTAATATCGCATTATTTTAGTAACTAAATTGTTAAGCTGTTTAATAACAATAGTTTTAGTCACTAATTATTAACATAAGAAAAAAATAATTAATTGCACATTTTTTTCAATTGTCAAAAATGAAAATTATTTTTCTCAACTATGAGATAAAAGTGAGAAAAATATAAAAAGTGAAAATTGTATATGTTTTAAATACAAGTCTTGTAAATTAAATTATAGATGTTTAATTGTTTAAAATTCAATAACATATAAAAATAATATAATTTTTTAAAAAGGTTTAATAAAAAAATAACAATGTGGCATAAGTTTTGCACATATAGTTATCGTTAATACAAATGATGATTATAACTTCTTTATAAATAAAGTAATTATAATTATAACATATTTAAAAAAATATAGCTTAAATTTTATAGATACTTGAATTAAACCCTATTCAAGTAAAATAAAATAAAGGTAATTAAAGTAGGAGGATAAAATGAGTAAAGGGTTTTTGATAAAAAAAGCAACCATTTATGATGGAACAGGTAATAAGCCATTTATTAGTGACGTATTAGTTGAAGGAAGCATAATAAAAAAAATATCCCTAAATATAGAAAATGAAAATTTCGATTTAATAAATGGTGAAGGATTTGCTTTATGTCCTGGAATTATAGATACACATAGTCATTCTGATTTAGAGATATTTAGAAATAAAGATATGATGCATGTAATAAGACAAGGTATTACAACGGAGGTTACTGGTCAAGATGGGTCATCAGTGGCGCCTCTTTATGATAATCTTGTTGAAGAATTGGCTGATAATATGGCACCACTTGCAGGTGTTATCAACAAACCATACTGGTGGAGAAGTACAAAAGATTACATTAATGAAGTTAATAAATCTGGAGCAGCTCCAAGGCATGTAACATTAGCAGGGCATGGGACTATAAGAATGTGTGTTATGGGTAATGATAACAGGAAACCTACAGAAAAGGAAATGCAAGAAATAAGAAATCTTACAGCTAAATGTATGGAAGAAGGAGCAAAAGGAGTTTCTTTTGGTCTTATATATCCACCAGGAAGCTACGCAGATACAGAAGAGTTATTAGAAGTAGCAAAAGTAGTAGCAAAATATGACGGGATAATTATGGTTCATACTAGAAATGAACAAGATAAGTTGTTAGAATCTCTTGATGAAATGATATATATAATGAAAGAAAGCAAAGTAAGGATGCATATTTCTCATCTAAAAGCTTTAGGATACAGAAATTGGGGAAAGGTTGGGTTAGCTTTAGAAAAAATTACTTCATTGAGAGAAGAAGGATATGATATAACATTTGACCAATATCCTTATACTGCTGCCTGTACTGGCCTTAAAGTTATTGTTCCTATGTGGGCGTATGATGGAGGCGAAAAAGAATTCCAAAACAGACTTAACGACCCAGCTGAATACAAAAAAATATTAGATGGCGTAAATAAAAATATAGAAGCAAGAGGTGGCACTGAAAAGATATTTATTGCTACAGTAGCTTCAAAAGAAAATTCATGGATGTCAGGAAATGATTTAAAATTTATAAGTGAAAAAATGAACCTTGAACCAGGAGTAGCAGCGCTAAAAATATTACAAATCGAAGGTCCATCAGTTGTAGCTATTTATTTTTCAATAAGCGAAGATGATGTTAATCTAATTATGAAAAGTCCTATACAAGGAATTTGTACAGATGGAATAATTGGAACACATCCTCATCCAAGAGCATACGCTTCATTTCCAAGATTGTTTGGATATTATTCAAGAAAATTAAAATTAATGACATTAGAAGAAGCTATAAGGAAAGTTACTTCAGAACCAGCAAGAAGGCTGAGACTTTGGGACAGGGGATTAATAAGAGAAGGATTAAGTGCTGATTTGCTTTTATTTGATGTTGAGAAAATAGGCGATAGAAATACATATTTAAACCCTAAAGAATATCCAGAGGGAATAAAGTATGTATGGGTTGAAGGAAAACTAAAATTTAAAGAAGACTAAATGGAGGAAAGATTAAGTGATTGAATTGACAAAATTTGAAGATGTAAAAAAAGCAAGACAGGATTTTCCTGATTATGTAAAGCATACTCCTATTTTGAGAGCAGAGAAATTAGATGAAGTATTAAATCATAAAGTTTATTTAAAACCTGAGTGTTTACAAACTACAGGCTCTTTCAAAGTAAGAGGTGCTACGAATAAAATACTTAGTTTAACACAAGAAGAAAAAGATAAAGGAATTATAGCTTCATCTTCTGGGAATCATGGTTTAGGAGTTGCTTTATCATCTAATATGTTAGGTGTTCAATGTACTTTAGTATTACCAACAAATGCACCTAAAACAAAAGTTGATGGGGCAAAAGCTCTTGGAGCAAATGTAATACAACATGGATTTGGATCTATAGAAAGATATAAAAAGTTATATGAAATAATGGATGAAGAAGGTCAGACATTGGTGCATTCATATAATGATCCAGTGCTTATTGCAGGTCAAGGAACAGTAGGATATGAGATAATGCTAGATATGCCAGATGTAGACGTTGTGGTTGTACCGTTAGGTGCAGGTGGATTATTAGCAGGAGTTTGTTTGGCAGTAAAAAGTATGAATCCTAATGTTAAAGTAATTGGAGTAGAACCAGAGGCTATACCAAGATATACAGAAAGTTTCAAGGCGGGTCATCCTGTAGAAGTTGAATTAAAAGATACTTTAGCTGATGGATTGATGGTTACTAAAACAGGAGAATATACTTATCCTTTAATTGAAAAATACGTTGATGAAGTAGTTACAGTTAGCGATGAATCAATACAAAAAGCTTTAAAACATACAATATTCAAAGGAAAGGTATTAGTAGAGCCATCAGCAGTAGTTGGAATTGCAGCAGCATTGTCTAATAAAATACAATTCTCAACAGAAACTAAAGTATGTTATGTACTTACAGGTGGAAATATAGATGCTGAAGTTTTAAATAACTTAATTAAATAGTTAACTAGTTATATTTAATCTGATATGGCAAAGAAATTGAATATCCCTCTCTAAGTCAATTTCTTTGTCCTTAATAAAAAATGAGGAGAATGATCATGTATGATTTAATTGTAAAAAATGGGAAAATAGTCACTGAAAATAATGAGTTTTTAGGAATGCTCGCAATAAAGGATGGTAAAGTAGCAGCAATACTAGATAATGAAACACAAGTTGATGCAAAAGAAATTGTAGATGCGATGGGAAAATATGTGTTGCCAGGGATGATAGATGCACATGTTCATGGAGGTCATGGAGATCCTAATAGAGAAACTTTGTATAATGCATCATTAGCAGCAGCAGCAGGTGGAATAACAACAATATTAGAGCAACCTTTATCAACTCCATCAACTGTTACCTTAGAAGCCTTTAACAACAAATATATTGAAGCTAATGAAAAATGCGTAGTTGATTTTGGATTATGGGGTGGATTAGTTCCAGGACATATTGATGATATAGAAGATATGTTTAATGCTGGAGGACAGGCATTTAAATCATTTATGTGCAGATGTTCTAACTATCCAATGACAGATGATGGAACATTATTAAAAGGTATGAAAACTATTGGAGAGTTGGGTGGACTTGTAGCTGTTCATGCTGAAAACGATACATTAATACAACAGCTTGTTGATGATTTTAATTCAATTAATAGAAAAGATGCTTATGCATTTATAGAATCACATCCAGTTTACTCGGAATTAGAAGCAATAGAAAGATTTATATTTATTGCAAAGCAAGCACCTAAATGTAGAGCACATATAGTTCATGTAAGTATACCACAAGGAATAAAGGCTGTTAAAAAAGCTCAGACAGAAGGTGTAAATATTACAGCAGAAACTTGTCCTCAATATTTAGGATTATGTGAAGATGATTTATATGAATTAGGTGGAATTGCAAAATGTGATCCTCCAGTAAGACCCAGAGAATTAGTAGAGGAATTGTGGAAATTAGTTATAGATGGAACGGTTGATATGATAGCTTCTGATCATTCGCCACATCCTTTTGTAAGAAAGGTAGTTGACAAAGATAACTTCCCATTTGCAAGTGAAGGTGTAACAGGTTTGCAGACTATGTTCCCAGTAATATTAACAGGAGGAGTTCATGAAAGGAATATGAGTTTAAGTAGAGCTGTAGAAATATGTTCATCAAATGTAGCTAGAAGATTTGGACTTTATCCACAAAAAGGAAGCTTAGATGTAGGCTCAGATGCAGATTTCATAATACTAGATTTAGATAAAGAGTGGGTATGTAAAGCAGAAAATATGCATTATTTAAATAAACATACACCATTTGATGGAAGAACATTTAAAGGATATATAGAGAAAACTTATGTAAGAGGAACTTTGGTTTGTGAAAACAATGAGTTGAAAGTTCAACCAGGTTTTGGTGAATTTATAAAATTAAACATGATTAAATAGAAAGGAGGAGATTTCTTGAAAATACTAATAATTAATCCTAACAGCAGTTTGGATATGACTGACGTTATACAAAAAAGTGCAGAGAATTTTGCAAATGGCGAGTATGAAGTAATAACTTTACCAACTGAGGGTGCACCAAAATTTATTGACACTTACCAAGACCAAACATTAGCGGCACCAGGAATGCTAGAAATAGTAAAAAAATATAGAGATGAAGTAGATGCCTTTATAGTTGCATGCCATTGTGATCCTAATTTAGATTTATTAAAAGAAATAACAAGTAAACCTGTAGTAGGTATTGGCGAAGCATCAATGAAGATGGCTTCAATGTTAGGTCATAGGTTTTCAGTTATATCTACATCGCAGCATTCAGTTCCAAATAAACAAGCACTAATTAGGAAATACCATTTAGAAGGATGTTTAGCATCTGTAAGATATCCAAGAAAAGAGTTTGAAGGATGTAATTGTAATGAGGAACAAATATATCTAGAGACATCAAAGGATGCTATAAGAGAAGATATGGCAGAAGTAATAGTATTAGGATGTGCTGGATTAGCAGGGTTAGATAAAAGAATACAAGAAATAGTTAAAGTACCTGTGTTAGATTCTGTTGTATGTGCATTAATTATAGCTTCGGGATTAGTAAAGGCAAATTATTCTATAAGTAAAATAAGAAGATACGCTTTAAGTTAAAACTAAAAAAGAAGGAGCAATACTTTTATGGGAGAAAATTTAAAAACAAGAAGAAAATTAGCTTTACCAACACGTATGTTACTTGCACTAATTTTAGGTGCTGTTGTAGGCTTAGTAGTAGGAAAACCTGTTACTTATGTTTCGTTTATTGGTGACATATTTATTAAATTGTTAAAGATGTGTATGTATCCGTTGATTTTAGTAAGTATTATGCAAGGTATTTCACAAGTTACAGACATGAGAAGACTTAAAAAAGTTGGAATTGGTTTCTTTTGGTATTGGGCACTATCGGGGTTACTAATAGGTTTAGTTGGAGTTGCTTTAACATTCATTGTTAAGCCAGGTGTAGGCGTTGATATGGGTGTTGTAGTAGCTGAAGAAGCTGTTCAGATGAATTTTGTTCAAAACATAGTTGCTTGGGTACCTGATAATCCATTTGGTGCAACAGCAGCAGGTGATGTTCTTCAAATAGTTATAGTAGCATTAATATTTGGTCTAATTCTAACTTCAATGCCAGAAAGCAAGTCAAAAACAATTTTAGTTGAAGCACTAGATGCTCTAAATCTTTGGGTTGGAAGAGTAATAGCTTGGGTTGTTGAATTAGCACCATATGGAGTATTTGTTATAATGGCAAATATGGTTGCTACTATAGGTGGAACAACAATAGGAAGTATTTTGAAAATGCTTGTAACTATGTATTTAATATTTATAGTTATGTTTGCAGTGATTTACCCACTAATATTAATATTTGTTGCAAAAGTTAATCCAATACAATTTTACAAAAATGCAATGCCTTCTTTAATAATGGCGTTTTCAACATGTTCAAGCAATGCATCTATTCCAGTTACAATGAAAACTGCTAAAGAAAACATGGGCGTTCCAGAAGATATAGTTAATTTGATTACAGCACCCGCTGCTACATTAAATATGCACGCAAACTGTATGCAAACACCTTTGTATTGTATTTTTGCGGCACAACTTTATCAATTGCCACTTACACCACTTCAATTAGGAGTTACTATAATTTTAGGTTTAATTTCAGCAGTTGGAGCAGCAGGAGTACCTGGAGGCGGATTCTTGATGATTACGCTTGTTTTACAAGTAATGAATTTACCATTAACAGTTGTTCCGTGGATTATAGGAATTTATACACTTATTGATATGCCGGGTACAATGGCCAATGTTTGTGGTGATATACTTGGAATGACAGTTGTATCATCAAGATTAGGCGAATTAAATAGAGAAGTTTTTAACAAAAAGAAAACAGGTGACAAAAATAAAGCAATAGCTTAGTAATATAAACAAAGTTGTAGCTTAATATTTAAAAATAAAAGGAGATTAAAAAATGAATTTACCAGCATGGCAAAAACCAGCAAGTCATCCAGCAGAATATCACTTCTGTGAAACAAGAAGAGGAAGAGAATTTATTATAAGAATGATGAGTGGAGCAGATCCAGTTAAAGCAATTGAAAAATTTGCAAAAGACCAAAATATAAGATTTGGAAAAGTTCACGCAACATTCATGGGCGCATTTAAACCTTGTAAATATTTTGTATGGGCTCCAGACACTACTAATCCAGATAACTGGCATAATGAATCAGTAGCTGTAAATCATAACCTAAGCATGTTATGTGCAGTAGGTGGTATGATAGGAGAAAGACCATGTGAAGATGGTGGAGTAGAGCCATTTGTAGCAATGCATTTTGTAGCAGGCGGAGCATGGGATGTGCAGACTTTTGGTGGACATATAGTTGAAGGAACAACAATAGTAGGTTGTATGCAAGTATTTATTACAGAATTATTAGACATAGAGGTATTGAAACCTGTTGATGAGTACGGTGAAGCATACTCATTCCCAGAGAATTTCTATGAGAATGTAGCAAATAAATAAATATTTGGGGGCTGTTAAAAGCAGCCCCTTAAATATAAATTATACTATAGAATAGTCGAGGAGAAAATAATATGAGTAATTCTTTAGGTAAAAAGAAATTAGCACTTCCAATTAAAATATTAATTTCTATGGCTCTAGGTGGAACTTTAGGGCTTATAGTAGGACCTAAAATTGTTGCAATTGGATTTATCGGTGATATATTTATGCGTTTACTCAAAATGTGTATATATCCACTTATATTGTTGAGCGTAATATCAGGTATATCACAAGTAGCTGACGTTACTAGACTTAAAAAAGTTGGTATAACGTTTGTAATTTATTGGGCATCATCATCTATTATTGCAGCTTTTACTGGAATTGGATTTGCATCTTTCATGCAACCAGGAAAAGGTTTGAACCTTGCTGATGCAGGTACAGCCATGGAAGTTACAAAACCAGATATTTTAGGCTCCTTTATTGGATGGGTACCACAAAATCCATTTAATGCAATGGCAGAAGGAAATGTAATACAAATAATTGTCTTTGCTATAATCTTTGGTATAGTATTGGCAGTAGCTAAAAGTACAGAATCAGGAAGAATTGTTTCAAGAGGTGTTGATGCATTAAATGATATAATTGGAAAAGTAGTAGGCTGGGTTATTAGTTTAGCGCCTTATGGTGTATTTGCGCTAACAGCAGTAATGACAGGTACATTAGGAGCTGTCGTAATTGGTGGAATAGCTAAAATGATCATAACGTTATATATGGCATTAGCATTCATGTTAATTGTAATATATCCTCTAATTTTGAAATTCGTATGCAAAGTAAATCCTATAAAGTTCTATAGGAATATATACCCAGTAATGTTGATGGCATTTTCAACATGTTCAAGTGCAGCTACATTACCTGTAACTATGAAGGTTACAAAAGAACGTTTAGGTGTTCCAGATGATATGGTTAACTTAATAGCTCCACCAGCTGCAACTATAAATATGCATGGTGCTGCAGCGGAACATCCACTTTATATTATCTTTGCAGCTCAAATGTTTGGAATGTCCCTTTCATTGCCAGATATATTAATACTTGTTGTATTGGGTGTTATTATGTCAGCTGGAGCGGCTGGTATGCCTGGTAGTGGAGTTATGATGTGTGCTATAATGCTTAATATTATGGGTCTTCCTTTGACTATGATACCTTGGCTAACAGGGGTTTACTTCCTAATAGACATGGTAACAACAACTATGAATGTTGCAGGAGATACAGTAGGAATGGTTACAGTTGCTTCAAGGCTTAATGAGTTAGACAGAAATACTTTTAATAGCAACAAAGAAGCATTCGTGCAATCTTAATAATAATTATTAAATAATTATAGGTGACTTCTTAACTTTAGAAGTCACCTTTTTGTTTTTTATAATTTGAAATATTAACTTGGATTAAAACTTGCATGTATATTATACTAGATTTTCAAATTACATTGTAAAGGTAGAAATTAAATATAAAATAGGAGGATAAAATGAAAATTTGGAATGTTATAAAACCAAACATAATAATTCATAATGCAATAGTACATACAATAGATAACAACAATACAATAGATCAAGCTATTGCTATATCAGGTAATAAAATTTTAGCAACAGGGACAAATGAGGAAATACTAAAATTATCAGATAAAGAAACCCAAATAATAGACGCGGAGAATCAATCGGTAATGCCTGGAATAATAGATTCGCATAATCACATGTGGGAATGTGGAATGTTAATGGAAGGTATAGTTACATTTGGTATAGAAAGCATAGAAGAATTAAAAAATGCTGTAAAAGAGAAAGTGTCAAAAATGGAAAAAGGAGAGTGGCTACAAGGGGGAGGATGGATTGAATCTCAATTTATAGAACAAAGAATGCCAAATAAAAATGACTTAGATATGGTGTCGAAAGAAAATCCAGTTGTATTAGAAAGGATATTTTCAACATGCGTAGCAAATTCATGTGCATTAAAAATAGCAGGAATAACTAAAGATACAAAAGATCCAGTTGGTGGTGAAATAGGAAGAGATTTAGAAACAGGAGAGCCAAATGGCTTATTATTTAGAACAGCAAAGCAGTTGGTCAGAGATGTTATGCCAACTGCATTTGGTGAAAGTAAATTTGGAAAGGGAAATGAAATAGAAAGAGTAATTCAAAATGCCATGAATGATTATATTACTTATGGTATAACAAGCGTTGTTGAACCAGGTGTTAATCCTTCTATGATAAGAGCTTACCAAAATCTAAGAGAAAAAAATTTATTAAAAATTAGAACCAATTTAATGCCTAATTGGCATGGGTTCGCAATAAATGAAGATTCCAATTTTTCTGATAGAATAATTGACGAGTACGGTTTGTATACAGGGTTTGGTGATGAATGGCTTAGAATTGGTGGTTTAAAAATGGCTATAGATGGAGGGTTAACTTCCAGAACAGCATTAAAGTCATGGCCATATTTAGGTGATGATATAGTTAAAGAAGTTCCATTAAGAATGGATTTAAAAAAATTGAAAGGGTGGGTAAAACAAGCCCATGATTCAGGTTGGAGTGTTGGTATTCATGTTATGGGAGATATAGCAATTGAACAAGCTGTAGATGCAATATATGAGGCTTATAAAGATAATCCAGTATTTAGAAGACATCAAATTATACACGCATATTATCCTACTCAAGATAGTCTGAAGAAAATGAGAGAAGCTAAGATGATAGCTGCAATTCAACCAGCATTTATATATAATGAAGCGGACGGTTATCCTAAATTATTACCTAAAGACAAACAAGAGAGTTTTCTTCCTATGAGAAGCTATTTAGATGCTGGCGTAATAGTTGCATCCAGTACAGATATGCCTTCGGCACATCATAACCCATTTTGGGGTTTATATTCTGCTAGGACAAGAAAGGGTATTCAAGGTTATCAACTAGGAACAAAAGAGAGTATAACTGTAGAAGAAATGTTAAGAACTATGACTATAAATAGTGCATATTTATCAGGTGACGAGGAAGTAAAAGGATCATTAGAGGTAGGTAAACTTGCAGATTTGATTATTGTAGATAGAAATATACTGAAAACAGAAGATGAACAATTAAAGGATATTAAAGTTTGTATGACAATTATTGATGGAAAAATTGTATATAAAGTGTAGTAAACTTTTAGTAAATAAAAGAGATTATGAATAACAATAACATAATCTCTTTTATTTATAGTGACATTTTTGTCAAAATTGACAATTTTATTTTCATAATTGAAAAATGAGAATGAGAAAAAAATAATTTCTATTGTTTAATTAGTTTTTTATATGGATAATACATAGTATTTAGAAGTGCGTTGTTAGATTTTCAATGATATTTTTATTAGTGTATAAATATTAAAATAGAATTTGTTTGGCATGGGAATTGCTTAATATAATTTAGATAGGAATGATAATTAAAATTAAATGAAAGGATAATAATGTTTTTTATATATTAGTAAAAATAACTACTTAATTACTACAAATAAGACAAACGATATCATAAATATATGATTAACATGAAATGAGGAGGTGCTGATATATGCAATACGATATTTTAATCAAAAATTGTAATATTATAACAATGGATACAAAATCAAGAATACTTAATGAATCTTGTTTGGGCATTAGCAAAGATAAAATAGTATATATAGGTGAATATAATGATAACTTAAAAGCTAAAGAAGAAATAGATGGAAAAGGTTTTGTTCTTATGCCAGGACTCATCGATAGCCATGCACATGCTGGGCATGGTTTGTTAAAAACTGTCGGAGAAGGTATTTTAGATGAGGATTTACTAGATTTATATGAACATGTATATTATAGATGTTCAACAACAGATTTTTGGTATATTGAAGCTAGATTATCTGCAATAGAAAAGATAAAGTTTGGTATTACCACAGGGATGAGTTATCTGGGATCTCATCCTAGATACGATAGTATGGATTATGCACATGCACATGTATTAGGAGTAAGAGAAAGTGGTATACGAGATATCTTAGGAATGGGTACACCTAACCCTCCATTTCCAAAAACATTTAAACAATATAAAAAAGATGGTACTTATTCAACAAAGGTACTTAAGATGGAAGATTCATTTAAAATAACTTATGAAGCTGTAAAAAAATATAATGATACATTTAATTCATTAACGTATTGTTATCCTACCCCTAGTTATATAGGAAATAAAGACGGGATGACCTTGGAAGATTTGAAAAAACAGAATAGAGAAATGAAAAAGATAGCAGCCGAGTTCGGGACACCAATACATGCACATGCTTATAAGGGAGATGTAAAATTTGCACATAAACATTTGGATATATTAGGTAATAATGTTTCTCTTGCTCACGTTACAGGAGTTGATGAAGAGGAAATCAAAATATTAGCTAATACAGGAACTAGTGTCTGCAGTGGACCTTTTACAGTAGCATATATAGAAAGTAGATGTCCTGTTATCGAGATGTTACAAGAAGGGGTTAATGTAACGTTTTGTTCTGATGCAAGTGCACCAAATAGATCATATGACTTATTTGAAAAAATGAGAATAGGAACAATTTTACATAGAGCACATTTTAATAATAACAACCTGTTGCCACCTGGAAAAGTATTGCAAATGGTTACTATTGATGCTGCAAAAGCTTTGGGGTTGGACAAATTTATAGGATCTGTTGAGATAGGAAAAAAAGCTGATATTATTCTAATAGATATGAAAAAACCTCATCTGTAT
>CAXXFT010000043.1:0-251095 GCA_963675125.2 uncultured Sedimentibacter sp. | reverse complement strand
CGGAAACTTGTTTGGTAGTCAAGCCATTCAGTGGCAAACTGACGGCTAGCGTATTCATTATTAAAACCCCAGCCAGGGTGATGAAATTCAGGATTATCGGCCATCTTTTATTTTTCATTGGCTATTTTCCTTTTCCAATGTAATGATGTCCCATCCAGAACTTTTGCCAATTGTTCTCGCTGCGCTGTAATGCGATGTATGCATAGATACCCGCTGGGAAGTTTCCCAGGATCATGATAGCCGCACTCCACAGCAGAGCAACCCACCAATCCTTTTCACGGTACACCACCCAGGCACAGAAAAATAGGAATCCAACATAGACATCCACCAGCGAGACGATTCCCCAGGGATCATGAAAGAAAAAGCTTCCTGCAGCAGCGAAATCACCCTGGGTAAACCCATAGACCAAGATACCGCCTTGCGCCAGAGCTCCCAGAAAAGCAATCCATTTCGCGACACGCATAGATTTCACCTCCAATTTATACTGCTTGAATAAAAGAAAAACCGACCGCACCCGGGCCAATGTGTGAGCCAATCACTGGGGTCACCTCGCCAACCATGGCCGGCAAACCTTGCGGTACTAAATAGGCAGCTTCTTCCTGCAAACGGGCGATTTTTTCAGGCGCATGCGTATGCACAAAGGCCAATTCTTCCAACTTCCCTTTTTCCTCCACCAGCTCCATCAAGCGGCGATGTGAACCGGTGATTGTGCGTGTTTTCTCCAGATCGGTCACACCGTTATTCATCTTAATGATCGGTTTCAGGATCAACAGGCTGCCCAAACCAAATTGCAGGTTGGAAAGCCGGCCGCTGCGCCGCAGGAATTCCAATGTGGAAAGAACCGCAAAAGTATATGTCCGCTGCGCTTTATCGTTGATTTCCGCCAAAATTGTTTTAACCTTCTCACCGGCTTCAGCCATCAAGGCTGCCCGGCGCGCCAGCAGGCCCACGCCCAGGGATAGGTTACCGGTGTCAATGACATGCACAGGAATTTCCTTGAGCCTTTCCGCCGCCAAACGGGCAACATCCACCGTGTTGCTGAGCGTTTTGGAAATATGCAGGGAAATGATGGCGTCCGCCCCAGCTTTCAAACCGCGTGATTAAAAACATTTATGAAAGGCATCGATTCCCGGGACGGCCGTCGCGGGGTGATGTTTGAAGTGCGGCAGACCCAGGTAAAACTCTTCGCGGGGTCATATCCACACCGTCCAGATAGCTATTCTTCACCGATATTGATATACAGTTGGTACTACGCCAATGGCATGACTGCTCCACCACATCCCTGGGGAGGTCAGCAGTACTGATCAGTAACAATGGATATTTTCATAAAATTAATCTCTCCTGTAAAATCAATTATATAGATATTTTGAATACAGAAAAGCACTCGTCATAAGTACCGAGAATGACATCTACTTATGCCAGGCATCCTGCAGCAACATTAAATACACAGTGTTTGCCCTATTTTTGTACGATTTTATTTCGGAAAACTATTAACCTATTATTGGAATAATCTCCGGGTACAACTGATTTACGCGTAAGAAAAGTTACGGGCGGCAGTTCCTGAATTCATCGTAAAGAGATAGGGATTACCGTTGAATTCTTCCTTGTGTTTTCCGCTTGGGTTGATCTCATAACCGGTGATACTGTTGTAAATACACGCAGCGCCCGCAGGGTGACCCATTTGCTGGGCTGTTTCTTTTCCCTCGATTTCCACCCAGGTCTTTCCATTATAGGAATATTCCATCATCCAGCGGCCTGTGCCCGTCCTGCTTGCTTTCTTAACGAGCTCAATGGCCGGCAGCAAACGCTCATCTTCAGCCAACCCCAAACCCAACAGGGCTTCCAGAATTTTGCAGGATATCGGTGATGTAAAAAACGGGGAAAGCCAAACTTAAACCAGGATGTGCTGGCTTTGGGCGCGTAAGGATGCGGGTAGTCCGCGCCGGCCGGGTCGGTGCTCAACAAGAAATCCACGCACATTTGGATCTGCCTTATCCGCATGGCCGGTGTTCGCTGATCAGGCGGCACTTTGGCTAAGCGCCAGCGCTACCTTGACTCGCTCCCCAGGCACAAGGCTGGTGATCGTTGGCCGAGCAGAGGAAACCCGGTCCGCTGATACCGCTGCGGTAATAGCGAATCGGTACACCCTGGTAAGGGTCGCCGGTCACGCTGCAGGCCATCCATTCCAACGCGCATGCTGCAGGCGCTCGTCCGCCCCCATACCCAAAGTCCAACAGCGCGGCACGCCAGGGTTGCCCTGCAGGCAGTTGATGGCCCCGCTGGGCGTGGCAGCTCATGCTGAATCCGCCGAATTTTCCGACGGCATTAGATAACAGATAATCGCAGGCCTTGTGCACGCGCATCTTCGTGGATGTCCGCTCCCAATTGCGCCAGGAAAGATGACCTGCCATACGATGGAACGGTACTTGGGTAAATATCCCGGTCCGGGTTGGACCCAAAAACCCTGTCCACATCCTGCTGCGCCAAAATGGCCGGGATCTGGCCGCCGTTGTCTAAGGTTGCTTGCCGGGCAGAAATCACCAGTGGATCGTTCTCCCCCCTGCCTTCCAACGTCTCTTAATGCTTGATAGCGCACACCCGGGTTCAGCGGGGTCTTCTCCTCCAACAGCCATTCCTAAAACCTGCGTATTCAACTTGATCCATTTCAGTTCATACGTACACACCTCACCTCCAGTATGCGCCAATTTTCATGCAAAAATAGCAAGGATTAATTTTGCGGGGATGCCAAACAACCCAGTTTCACATTGCTAACGATAACACGGGACCGCTGGTTGGGTTTGCCGGTATCTTTACAAAATCTTCACAATTCCAATAGAAATCCTTCATATTAGACCTTTATAGTCTAAATATGAAACAAGAGGTGAAATAATGAATCAAACAATAAAAGTCAGTTTCTATATCGTCCTGGCAGGGGTTGCTGATCGCCGCCGCCTTGATCTTTGCCGGAATTTTTCTTTGGGCAACGCCAAAACCCGCATGTTGAATTCGGGTATGGGTATAACGCTAACGGATAGGCAATCAACATGCCCTTTTTCAACCGCGGTTTTGGCGGGATGATGGGCGGGTTCTTCGCGGCAATCGCGGCAACGGCAGTAATGGCACGGTTGGACGAAATAACAGGATGGGAGGCGGCGGCATGATGGGCGGCTACGGCTACTCCAATTCCCTGACAGGAATGCGCAAAGTCAGGCAACTCACTCACCGCTCGATAGCGCGCGCAGCGCCGTGCAAGGATTACCTGGACGCCCAGGGCGACGACTGACCTGGAGATCGAGGAAGTGATGCTCTTCAACCAAAACGCGTACGCGATCGTGATCGAGAAAGAGCAGCGGCGATCGGCGCGATGGAATTGTTGGTCGACCCGGACACTCTCAACGTATTCCCCGAATACGGCCCCAACCGCATGTGGAACCTGAAGTACGGCATGATGGGTGCCGGAGCCGGCTGCCGCAATTTCGGCGGGCAGCGGAACCTGCGGCGGCGGTTTGGCCCAAAATGACGCGAGCGCATCAGCCGATATGGCCGTCAGCATGGATGAAGCGGCCGACATCGCCAATGAATATCTGGCTGCGAACATCAGCGGCGCAAAGCGTGCATTTGCCCGGCACCGCTTTCTATGGATATTACACTTTCGACTACATGGAAGACGGACAAATGACCGGTATGTTGAGCGTCAACGGGCAGCAGCTGGCCAGGTTTGGCTGCACACCTGGCACGGCCAATTCATCGAGGAATGGGAATTGGACGAAGCGGAATAAGCCGCTGAAAGATTTCGATTTATACTATAGAGGAGGAAGAAAACTTCCTCCTCTAATTTTTTTTAGGAAAAGCCCATGGGAAAATCAAAAATTTTGGTCATCGACGACGAGCCTTCCATATTGAATGTGGTCACGGCTTACCTGCGCGCGGAAGGATACGAATACAACACGGCCGAAGACGGCCTTTCCGGCCTGAAAGCCTTTCGCGCCCTCAAACCGGACCTGGTGGTGTTGGATATCATGCTGCCCGGCATGGACGGCATCGAAGTGCTCAGCCAAATCCGGCGCGAGTCGGATGTCTACGTGATTATGCTGACTGCCAAATCGGAAGAAGGGGACAAAGTTGTCGGCCTTTCCGTAGGCGCGGACGATTATCTGACCAAACCCTTCAGTCCGCGCGAACTGATGGCGCGCATCAAGGCCGCCCTGCGGCGCCTGCAGAAAGACCCCGGCGGAAGGCGAGCGCAAGGTACTCACCTCCAGCGCACGTGCGCGTCGACAGCGGCAGCCGGCGGGTTTTGGGGTGGATGACAACGAGATCGAACTGACCTCTCTGGAATTTGATCTACTGTTAAGTACCCTGGCCGAAAATCACGGCATGGTACTCTCTCGCGAGCAGCTGCTCGAAAAAGCCTGGGGGCTATGATTACTTCGGCGACCTGCGCGTGGTGGATGTGCACATTGGACATTTGCGCCAAAAAGTCGGCAGCGATTATATTGAAACCGTACGCGGGGCAGGGTATCGCTTTGAAGACCGCTAAATCCGGGCTTTGCTGCAAACGCTGCGCAGCCACTGGATCTATAAGATCCTGGCGGCGTTTCCTAGCTGGTCATCCTGATCGCGGGCGCTATTCACGCCCTGGCGATGAAACCTGTCCATCGAAGCGGCCTTTCAACCGCCACGTGGGCCGCATGACCGAGAATATGCAAAGCATGATGGGCACAGGCAGCGGCACGGGGACAGGCGCCGGCGCGAGCAGCAGTTCGCGCGGGGTCAACCTGTATACCAGTTTTCCGCGCGGCCTGTCAACGAGACATTGTGGATCTCGGCCCTGGCCGCGTTCGTCATCGCCGGTGTGGCCGCCCTGATCATCAGCCGCCGCATCACCCGCCCCATCCAGCGGCTCACCAGCGCCAGCCAGCAGATCGCAGCCGGCGAATACAGCCACCGCATCACCGCGGATGAAATTTCGCAGGACGAACTGGGCCAGCTGGGCCACAGCTTTAACCAAATGGCCGAGAAATTGGAAAACACAGAAACCATGCGGCGCCAGCTGCTGGGCGATATCAGCCATGAGCTGCGCACGCCCCTGACCCGCCATCAAAGGCTCTATGGAAGGGCTTGATGGACGGCGTGCTGCCGGCCGAACAGAGCACTTACCAGCAGATTTACCGCGAAGCGGACCGTCTGCAGCGCCTGGTGGAAGACCTGCAGGAGCTCAACCGGGTGGACGGACAGACTTATCCACTGGAAAAACACGTTCGGTCCGGGCGGCCCGATCTTGCTGAAAGCCGCCATTACCCCGCTGGAAAACACCTTCGCCATGAAAGGCGTCAGCTTGCAGAGCCATATTAGAAGCCGGGTTTGCCCAGTACTCACAGTGGACAGTGACCGCATCCAGCAGGTGCTGCATAACCTGTTAGGCAACGCGCTGCAGTTCACGCCGCCCGACGGGCAGGTATTGGTCACGGTTGCGAAAGACGGCGACCAGATACGCTTCAGTGTGAAGGACAGCGGCATCGGTATTTCAAAAGAACACCTGGCGCACATCTTCGAGCGCTTTTACCGCGCGGATAAATCCCGTTCACCGCACCAAAGGCGGCGGCAGCGGTATCGGCCTGACCATTGCCAAATCGCTGGTGGAAGCGCACGGTGGAAAGATTTGGGCTGAAAGCGCCGGTAAAAACCTGGGCAGTATCTTTACATTTACCCTTCCGATGAAATGATATAATGCATATACAGATTTCGATCGACAGATGGTTTTTAAGCCGCCAGATCCAATGATCTGGCGGTATTTTATTTAAAAAGATAAGAGGACTTAGATGGAAACAAAATTGTATGTTGGCAACCTGCCTTTCGACGCAACCGAGGAAGAGCTGAAGACATTATTCTCAGAAGCAGGAGAAGTAAAATCGGTTGTTCTGATCAAGGATAAATTCTCCGGTCAGTCAAAAGGATTTGGTTTTGTAGAAATGGAAAACCAGGAAGGCATGCAAAAAGCATTGGCAACCTTCCAGTCCTATTCCTTCAAAGATCGTCCTCTGAAAGTGGATGTTGCCAAACCCAAGGAAGACAACCGGCGCCCGTTCGACCCCAATCGCCGCGGTGGTGGTGGCGGCAATCGACGTGGTGGCGGCGGTGGCGGCGGAAATCGCGGCGGCGGTCACTCCGATTACAACAATCGCTATTAGACTATAAACAGAAAATGCAGCTTTTCCAAATAGAAAAGCTGCTTTTTTTTATGTCTCTACGAATTTAAAGCGCGCTCAAACCGGTCCCGGATTTCAGGGGGAAGTTGGTCAAAATAGTCAAAGTGATATTGGTATGTAACTTCACCCAACAGCCCGCTATCATCCAAGCTGTAAATTCGCTGTGTTTCCTCCACAATAAAACCATTATCAAGATCGATGATCACATTCACCATTTCGTGAATGGGACCTGACCGCATCACGGTAATGAATAGGCTGCCCTCGCGAATGATGGCTTCGGTTGATTCGAGTGTGTTCAGGTTCGGTTCACCGAGCATATTTTCGATCCGGTCAAGCGTTTGGTTCAACAGGTCCGGACAAGCCTGATCCGGCAGTTTGACTAATCTTGGCTGGCCTTCTTCATATGTTGGCGGCCGGGAGCTGCCGGCTGCCAACAATGCGCTCGCGTGGATCAGCAGGTTGGATTCCACCAGTTGTCCGTCTTCCGTATAAATGCTTTGCATCAATTCAGGACAGGACTGCCCCCCATCAAAACGGAACCACCATTCCGCGTTGACTCCATGCGAATCACCCAGCCGGCTGATTATCGTCTTATGTCCATGCCACCAACCGGTTTGAGATTGCCAGCGGTTATTGCGGACCTTTTCCATTTCGCGCAGCATGAGCAGGAGGTCCTCGGGGTCGCTATACACCTTCACCGCGAGGCGCGGTTCATCAACCGATTCAGCCGGGCTGAAGTTCACCTGATTGACATCCCGAAAACTTGACCACAGATCTTCCCGGCATCCCACGGTCAACATGGGCAATAATAATACGCAAATCCATATAACAATCATTCTCGATGTTTTTTTCATCCTGTACTCCTTGTTTGTTCAGGGGGCTTGACAAACCTCCCAGTTAACTCTATAATACTAGTTAACTAGTACACTGTGTTTAGATAATACGAACAAAACAAAATTTTGTCAAGCAACGAAGAGGTTGAAATGAAAAGACAGGAAAAAAGAACGATTTTCCACGGGTTGATTGCTCTCGCAGCACTCGCTATCGCTTTCAGTCCGGCCGGCAGCATCCTGGCTCAAACAGAACCGGAACCCGCCCCAATGGTGGAAATCACACCGGATAACATTCAGGACCTGGAACTGCTGCATTGGTTCGGACAGGGCAGCCTCAATGGAACGGTCGATCAAACCGCCGACGGTAAGATATTGGCCGCGCTAACCAGCTCAGGCGTGGCATTGTTCAATATTGTCAATGGTACACAAATCGGCTTCATCCCCGTTGGAATGGGGCCAACGGCCCTTGCGATCTCACCGGATGATACAACTCTGGCGATCGTGGTCAACTACCCCACCGGTGAGCTGGACGATTTCATGGGGCTGCCCGCCTACAACCGGAAAATCCAGCTTTATGCGCTGCCGGATGGGGAAGAACAAACCGGGGTCATTGAAGATCTGGGAGAATGCGCCAATTCCAATATTTGGGACATCGCTTTCACGCCGGATGGGAAGGAACTGGTTTTTGAAAAAAAGTATGGCGTAAATGACGAAAAGGATGTTCGGAAATTCTGCGTGGCCTCCCTGGCCACCGGCAAAGTCACCCGCAGCATAGACCTGGACGCCGACGCATCCATGGCAATTTCCCCCAATGGGGAATACGCGGCCGCATACGATAAGCAATCCGACCACGTATCGATCTACAGCACCTCCGATTTCAGCCTGGTTCGAGAACTATCCGCACCGAAAACAGATTGGCCAGAGTTATTGTTCTCGCACAGCGGCCGCTTCATCGCAACGCGCAACCTAACCGCTGATGAGGATGGGCGGTATTCCATCCAGATCTGGGATATCCAGGATGGAAGGGAGGTTTATAACGGAAAACCTGACCTCGAATACAGCCAGGAAATGGGACAATATGACATGGTCACATCCTTTGAAGTCTCCCAAAACGGCAATACCATTTATCTGGGTACTCAATCAGGGTATGTGGAAATGATTGCTGCGGATACCGGTAACGTGGAAAAGCAATTGGGGCAATTCACCTGGACAGCTTATTCGTTGACCGGAAATTCGGGTGGGATCACCTCGGATGAAATCTCCGCCACGGTTGAAACCATCCAATTAAGTCCGGACGAGAAAACACTGATCGCATCCGAAAACTTGACCACTTATGGACAATCCGGCAGCATTCATGTTTTTGAGCAGCCTACGGGAAAAGAGAAGTTCAGTTTTCACGGTTCGGCAGCCGGAAGTGAAAATCTGGGGATTGCGTTTTCCCCAGACAGCAGTCAAATTGCTGTTGCCGGCGATAGAGACGGGAAAGTAGAAGTCTATCGTACCCGCGATAGCCAATTGGTTATGGATTTGGTGGGCCACACCCAGGTTGTCAATGAAGTCGCCTTCTCGCCGGACGGCAAACTGATCGCCACTGGCTCGAACGATAACAGCGTGCGTTTGTGGGACGCCCAGACCGGTAAATCGATTCGGACACTTTCAGGCCACCAGGGACGCGTGACCCATATCGCTTTCTCACCGGATTCGGCCTGGCTGGTCTCCGGCGCGGACGACAACACCATCCGGCGCTGGAATGCGGCGGATGGGCAATTGCTTGAAACGCTCGAACTCGGCGACGAGAATTGGCGGGTGGATTTTCTGGACACTTTGAACGACAACATCTCTGCTGTTTACCGCGTTTCGAAATATCCCTCTCCTCACATCGGTTTCATTAAGGAACAGGTCCTCTGGAATACGCAGAGCGGAGAAAGAAAGGACATCGGCAGTTCGAAAATTTCCATCACCCAATTCGACAGTGGAAAAGAAATGTTTTCGGGTTATTCCGACTCGGAAAGGGTTGTAGGAAAACTGCAAGCAGACGGCAGTATGGCAATTGCCGCAACCTTTCGCTCACCCTACGGGAATGGCGGGTTGAGCCTCGCAGCGACTGCCCCCAACCAAAAATTGGTTGTGTCCGGCAACGGCTTTGGGCTGCACGCCTGGGAACTCTCCGGCAACGAACTCAATTTCGTGGGGTTGGTCGCCGGCAGCGAACTCATGCCCGAATACGGCAACGGGTACCTGTTTTCGCCGGACGGAAAATACCTGGCATTTTCAAGCGGCGGCGTGACTTACCTGCTGGGGGTACCTGCCCAATGAAATGTGCAGCACGGCAATCGATATAATGGGTATTTGAAAAATAACCTGATTGTAAAGAAAACGGAAAAGCCTATGGACCACATATTTGACGAAAACCAGCCCATCTATCTGCAGATCAAACAACGCATCAGCGCGGCCATCCTGCGCGGTGATTACGGACCGGGCGACAAATTGCCCGGCATCGTTGAAATGGCCATGGAGTTCAAGGTCAACCACAACACCATCCAGCGGGTATATATGGAATTGATCCGCGACGGCGTCGCCATTTCGCGGCGCGGGGAAGGCACCTTTGTCACCCAGAAGACCGCCCACCCTACTGCAAAAGATGGCCGATGAGCTGCAAAGTATTACATACTGGAGAGCTTCGTCCGCGAAATGCAGCGCCTCGGCCATTCGAGAAGACGAATTAGCGGACATCCTGGCCCAATACCTGAAATCGAAGTCCGTCGAAAAAAGGAAAGGAATAAATCCACATGGACAACATCTTTCACACCGAGCTGAAACGCGCGTTCATCAACAAGCGCTTCATCCTCGTGTTCATTTTGGCAGGTCATCAGTTTCACCTACGGCTTCTTTCAGATCAGCCCCATGCAGGCCCAGTCATTGGGGGGTGCGCTCACCGTCTGGCAGGAAATCCTCTACTCCGGCTATTATGGTTTCTTCGCGGTCATCATGGCCGTGCTGCCCTTCGCCGACTCATTGAGCGAGGACAAAAGCAAAGCATCTCCTTAGGCCCAATCCTGTTGCGCACCAGCTACAAACGGTATCTGTGTGCCAAAACACTGGCTGTAGCGATATCCGGCGCGGCGGCAGTGCTGCTGCCGGCAGTATTGATGCTGGGTATCTGCTACCTTGATCTATCCGGCCGAACCGGTCCAAATCCTGGGTATCTATTTCAATTTCAGCGAAATCTATACCCGCTACCTGATCCAACCCGGGCTCACCCTTCGATCCCTTCTGTTGGCGCTTACGCCGCCCTCATGCCTGCTTTTCCCGGCACTGTTCGGCGCGGCTTACGCCCTGCTGGGCATGGGGCTGTCATTCCTGACCCGAAACTCCATGGTCGCACTGGGCCTTCCCTATGTCATGTGCTACAGCTTTGGCTACTACCTTATCCCCACCTCGATCCATCTGAACTGGATGAGATCAACAAGAATGCGCGCTTATTCCGGAAGGGAACCTGTTCTCCCCTATTCTGCAATTCACCTTAATAACAGTCTTATTTCTTTTGGCAGTCCTGTGGCGCTTCGGGAAAAAAGAGACCCAGATTCTTCAATAAGGAAAAATAATGAAAACTCAAGCATATTTAAAATATCAGTTTCACCTATACGTGCTGCGCTGGCGCTGGCTGCTGCCCATCCTGGTAGGATTGGTTCTGGGCTACTGGGCCAGCAAGTTATTGGAAGCCACCCTGCCCTGGGGCAGCCCGGACCCGGCCAACGCGCTGGAAGCCTTTGTTTGGGCCTTCGGCAAGCCGGAGATCGTTTACTACGTTATCTCCATGTGTATGGATCTATCTGATCGCCGAAGCGGGCCTGAGGCGCGGGACAGAAGAACCGCTGCTGCTGCAACTGCGCTCACGCCGCAGCTGGTGGCTGGGTAAGGTCGGCTTCGTCCTTTTGAGCACCCTACAGTATGCCTTCCTGCTGATCGCTTCCTTTTCCATTCCGGTCCTGGCGCGCTACCCGCTCTCCAATGAGTGGAGCCTGGTCGGACAAGCCAGCGGCGGGATGTACCTGGGCTACACCAGCATCGACAGCACGCCAGTACAGGCATGCTGGAACATCCTGAGCTTCTTGTTGATCGGATGGTTCGCCATCGGCCTGTTCATGCTGGTGATCAACCTGTTGTTCAAACGCGCCTGGGCCGGTTTCCTGGGCGGCGCCATGCTGTTGGTGTGCAGTAAGCTGGGCAGCATCACCGCCGGGCCTTTGGGCGGCGAGGGGGTGGAATCCTTTTTCATGCTGCAAAACCACCTCGAGTTCACTCCGTTGTGGGCACCCACACGAGTGATCGCACCCATCTATTCATGGATATTCTGGTCAGTCTGGATCCTGCTGTGCCTGATGGCCAGTTGGACAATCTGCAAACGTCAAAACTTATACGCCATAGCGCGTCGGGAGGAATAAATGGATAACCAACAATCAGCCGTTGAACTCAACGCAATCGGGAAAGTATTTCGTAATCACACGGTCTTTGAGGATATTGACCTCATTATTGAACCCGGGAACATCACCGGAATCAGCGGCCCCAACGGCGCCGGCAAGAGTATGCTGCTGCGCATCATTTGCGGGCTGGTGCAGCCGACCAGCGGTGAGGTGCGCGTGTTCGGGCAGCGCATCGGCCGCGAGGCGGATTTTCCGGCGCGCACGGGCGCCCTGATTGACGCACCGGGCTTCGTGCCCAACTGGTCCGCCGAAAAGAACCTGCGCATGCTGGCGGAGATCAACGGGAAAGTCGGCGCGGAGCGTGTCGCGGAAGCGCTGTCTATCGTGGGCTTGGCAGAGAACGGCCGCCAGCCGGTCAGGACTTTCTCGGTCGGCATGCAGAAGCGCTTGGGCATCGCCCAGGCCATCCTGGACAAGCCCGACCTGCTGCTGCTGGACGAACCCACCGATTCCATCGATCAGGAAGGCTGGAAAGGCATTTACGAATACCTGATCGACTTAAAAGAAAACGGCACGGCCATCTTGTTGACCAGTAATAAGTTCGACGAGATCAACATCCTGTGCGACCAGGCTTATTTATTGAAGGATAAAATTTTGACGCCCCTTCCGATCCAATAGGACCAGGGTGTTTAGGAAAAAATCGCGCGTCTCAGGCGCCGGACACCCTCTTGCAGTTGTTCCGGCGTCAGCGCGCAAAACGGCAGGCGGATGAAGCGATCTCCGCCATCGATGAAAAAGCCGCGGCTGTCGCTGAGCGCCAATCCGGAAACTTGCTGGACCTTGCGGTCCGGGATACGTCCTTCCGCGGCCAGATTGAGGCCGACGAAGAAACCGCCCTCGGGCTTGACCCATTCCGCGCGGCTGCCAAATTCCTCTGCCAACGTGACCAGCAGGGTATCCAGACGCGGTCGGTAGAGTTCCTTTAATTGCTCCAGATTTTCATCCAGCCAGCCGCGCCGGATGAAGTCATAGGCAATAGCTTGGTTGAGGTAGCTGGCGTTGATGTAGGTGTCCTCGGCGAATTTGCGCACATCTTCGACCAATTCGGGCGGCAGGATCATGAAACCCACCCGCAGTCCGGGGCTGATCAATTTGCTGTAGGAAGACATGAAGACCACCCGATCGGGGGCCAGCTCGAACAAGGCGGGCAGCGCCTGGCCGTGATAGCGCAGGTCGCGATAAGGACCGTCCTCGATCAAGTAGAACCCGTAAGTTTGGGAGAGTTCGATCAGTTTGCGGCGCGCCTCCAGGGGCATGACCGCGCCGCTGGGATTCTGAAAATCAGGAATGGTATAGAAATAGCGCGGGCGCAGACCGGATTGGAGCTTGGCTTCCAACTGGGCCATATCCAGCAAACCGTTTTGCAGGTTGATGCCTTCCAACTGGGTGCCGGAGCGCCGGAAGATGGTCAGCACGCGGTCGTAGCTGGGCTGTTCTACAAAAACGCAATCCCGCGCGCCCAAGGTCACGCGCACCAGGGTATCCAGCAATTGCAGTGAACCCTGCCCAACGATCACCTGATTCTTCGGCGTATGATATTGATCGGCCAGGCGTTCGCGCAGCGGTTCGTAACCGGCTGCCTTGCCGTATTGCAGCAAGCGGTTGCCGTCCCGTTCCAGGACGATCCGAGCACATTCCTCCAATCGTTTGATGGGGAAACTTTCGACGGGCGGTACACCGCGCGTAAAGGCAATCATATTCGGTTCATTCATAACGATATTCTCAATTCTCCAGGGAAGATTTTAATCCGCTTCCGGTCAAAGCGACAACGATTTCGGCATTTTCACCAACCAGTTGGCGCACCTGCGGCAGGGCCGCGGCCGCCGTTGCGCTGGAAGGTTCGGCGAACAGGCCATTGCGGGCCAGATCATAATAAGCCGCCCGAATCTGGCTTTCACTGACGGTCAGCCCCGCGCCGCCGCTCTCGCGCAGCGCCTGCAGGATACGGTGCCCGCGCACCGGTTTGACGATGGCCAGCCCTTCAGCCAGGCTCTTGCCAACCGGTGTGATCTCTTCGATTTCATCCGCCCCGGCGTTGAAAGCGCGCGCGATGGGGGCCAGCAATTCCGGTTGGGCCGCGAACAGGCGCGGCATGCGCTTGATCAGTCTCGTTTTCAACAGGCGCTGAAAGCCCAGCCAGGCGCCCATCAGCAGGCCGCCCTGCCCGACCGGGATGAGCACAGCATCCGGCGCATGACCGCCCAACTGCTCCCAGCATTCCCAGGCAAAGGTCTGCTGACCCAGCAGATAGGCCGGGTTATAGGCGTGCGAGGCATACACCGCGCCCTCCGCCACTGCCTGCAATGCCGCGCGCGTGGCTTCGGCGCGCGGGCCGGGGATGCGGCGCAGGTCGGCGCCGTACACCTCAATTTGGGCCAACTTGGCCGGCGAGGCGCTGTCGGGCGCGTAGATGGCCGCGTGCAGCCCGGCGCGGGCGGCGTAAGCCGCCAGGGAAGCGCCTGCATTGCCGGAGGAATCCTCAACCACATCGCGAATGCCCACGGCAGCCAGGAAATTCGCTTCCACTTCCGTGCCGCGATCTTTGAAGGATCCTGTGGGGGAAATATATTCCAATTTGAAAGAGACCTCGCCCCCATCCCAGGGCATGCTGACCAACGGGGTTTGTCCCGCGCCCAGCGAAAGCGGCGTATCAACTTCGTACAGCTCCATCAATTCCCGGTAGCACCATACCGAATTGACATTCGGGTCAGCCATGTTTGGGAGATATGGTTCCAATGCCAAAGGTTCCCAGGCGCCGCCGCAATCACAGCGGAACTGGTGCGGGTCAAATTCAATTTTTTGATGACAGCGGTCGCAAATCACGAGCATGAGATTCTCCGGGAAAGCTTTCTTCTTATTGTAATAAGAATCCCCCGAAAACGAGGGATTTTTTAACTTTATTCCTTTGGCAAAGGTGGAAATATCGCTAAGCCGCTTTGAGCTGCTGCTCCAACACGTCCAGGGTGAGGGACTGCGGGCGCTCGATGGGGGTAAACAGGGCGCGCGACCAGACCAGGTTGGCGGTGATGCCGATGATACGGCCGACGCCGAACAACACGGTGTAGAAATCGTATTCGTGCAGGCCGCAGTGGTACTGCATGGCGCCGCTGATGGCGTCCACGTTCGGCCAGGGGTCGCTGACCTTGCCGTATTCCTGCAGCACGCGCGGGACGACTTTGTAAACCAGTTCCACCAGTTGGAACAGGCTGTCATCGCCCATGTGCTTGCGGCCAAATTCCAGCTGAGCAATAAAGCGCGGGTCGGTTTGGCGAAGGACAGAGTGGCCGTAGCCGGGGATCACCTTGCCGCGGTTGAGCGTATCCCAGATATATTCCTCCAAAAGCTGCTCGCTGGGGCAATCACCGAATTTATGCAGAATGCCCAGCAGCCATTCCAGGGAGTCCTGGTTGGCACGGCCGTGCAGCGGTCCGGCCAAACCGTTCATGGCGGCCGAACAGGAGAAGTAGATATCGGACAGGGCCGAGTTGACCAGCCAGGCGGTATGGGCGCTGACGTTGCCGATGCCCTGCTCGGAGTGGATCACAAAAAAAAGGCGGCATAAATCGATGTATTCCTGATCCCATTCTTTGGCGATCATATAAGCAAAATTAGCGCTCCAATCCAGCGTTTGGCTGGGTGGGATCAAGCCGCGATTGTGGTACTTAATGTTGTAGATGGCCGCCGCGATGGCCGGGCCTTTGGCTACCAGGTTGAGGCTGTCCTCCAAAGTCGGCTGCCAATAATCCGTTTTCTGCAGGCCATTGACGTAATGGCGGGTAAATTCGGAACGTGATTGCAGCGCCAGGATGGCCTGAGAGAACATGGTCATGGGGTGCGTATCGCGCGGCATGGCGCGCAGCATGTCCGCCACGTAATAGGGCAGGTCGCTGCGGCGGCGCCATTCTTCTTCCACCATCAAAGCCTGTTCGCGGGTGGGATTGTCACCGGTCAACAGCAAGTAATACATGCCGCCCGCCAGGGGCAGCTCGCTGTTATCCGCCTTCGGCAGCATACCCAGGACTTCATCAACAGAATAACCGTAAAAATGCACGCCGGACTGCGGGTCAACATGGGAAATCTGGCTGACCAGTAAATCCGCACCGCGCAGACCGTTAAATAAATGTCGGACTTTGATCTCGCCAACGGAAACATCACTATACTCTTTTTTAATCTGCTGCAAGCGGGTTCTCTCATTTTCAACTTTTTCACTTAAGATTTCATGCAGCCACATAGGTTTGTCTTCCTTTCAAAGAGATTTTCTACCTTTTTATATTGGGGTAATACCCCAACTCGGTTGATATTTCCGCGGCGCCTTCTTTGACCAAATGCGCCATTTCCAAAACCCGCTCACTGGTAAAGCGCTGGGCTGGGCCGCTGATGGTCAGCGCCGCCGTAATTTGCCCGCGCGAATCAAAAACCGGACCGGCTACACCGGCAGCTTCCAATATCCATTCCCCGCGGCTGTAGGCATATCCCAACTTGCGGATCTTCTGCAGGTTGGCGCGCAGGTCATCCAAGTCGGTGATGGTCTTTTCGGTCATCGGTACCAGTTTGGTTTTCTTCAGTATTTCTTCGCGGCGTTCCTCCGGCAGGTAAGCCAGAAAACACCTTGCCGGCTGAACCCGTATACAGCGGAATGCGGCGCCCTACGCGCGATACCATACGCACGGTCTCCTGCGATTCCAGGCGCTCCACACACACACGTTCATCCCCTTCCAGAACGTACAGGGTGAGGGTTTCGCGCGTCTGCTCCTGCAAGCGCACCATGATCGGCAGCGCCAGCGTGCGCACGTCGCGTGGTGACTGTGTAAATGCCCGGCCCAGGCCAACGGCTTGGAACCCATCATGTAAGCCAGCGTTTCCGGATCCTGGTTTAAAATGCCGAGGTCCTTCAGATAGACCATAATGCGGCCGACAGTGCTGGAAGAAAGCCCGGTCTTGACGGGCCACGTCGCGCACGCCCAGGATGGGCTGATCTTGCGAAAAGCTGTCCAGGATGGCCACGGTGCGTTCGAGCATTTGTATTTTTTCCATGTCGGCATTATGTCTCATTCTGTATGGGACACTGTCCCAAAAACAATGTTATTATTTTACACGCTTTATATTGATTGTCAAGTGAGGTTCCCAATCGAAAGGACCAGTAAAACATCAGTTCAACCCGAGGTTTAAGCGTATGAATAAAAACACATCCACCATAATTCCTTTTATTGCCGGCGACGGCATCGGCCCTGAAATCATGGCCGTCACACAGCAAATAGTCGATGCTGCCCTTGAAATTGCCTATGGAGAAAATCGAAGCATTACCTGGCTGGAATGCCCCGCCGGGAAACGCGCCTTTGAAACCAGCGGCGAATATCTTCCGGTAGAAACCCTGGAGACATTAAAGCAGCATGCCGCCAGCATCAAAGGTCCGCTGACCACACCGGTGGGCGGCGGTATCCGTTCGTTGAACGTCACCATGCGCCAGGAATTGGATTTATACGTATGCATGCGCCCGGTGCGCTGGTACGAGGGCTTGCCCTCCCCGCTGCGCGACCCGCAGGGCATGGATGTGGTCACTTTCCGCGAAAATACCGAGGATATTTACACCGGCATCGAATACCCGGCCGGCAGCGCCGAACAGCAGCGTTTCCTGGCTGCGTTTCAGAACAGCATGCCGGACGATTACGCCAAGATCGCCCACCCGCAGGAATGCGGCATCGGCATCAAACCCATTTCCAAGACCAACAGCCAGCGCCTGGTGCGCGCGGCTATCCGCTGGGCATTGAAAAACGGGCGCAGCCGCCTCTCCATCGTGCACAAGGGCAACATTATGAAATATACTGAGGGTGCCTTCCGTAATTGGGGCTATGAAGTGGCCGACGGCGAGTTCAGCGACTGCACCTTCAGCCGCATGCGCTACCTGGCCATCCAAAAGGCCGAGGGCGACGCGGCCGCGCAGGCCGCCAAAGACCAGGCTCTGCAGGACGGCAAGTTGTGGGTGGACGACGTGATCGCCGACGTGACCTTCGAACAGCTCATCACCAAGCCGCAGAATTTCGACGTGCTGGCCACCACCAACCTGAACGGCGATTATGTTTCCGACGCAGCCGCCGCACTGGCCGGCGGCGTGGGCATCTCGCCCGGCGCCAACATCAATTTTGAAAGCGGCGTGGCAGTGTTCGAGGCCAACCACGGCTCGGCCGATGCGCTGGCCGGGCAGAACAAAGCCAACCCCAGCTCGCTGATCCTGTCGGCCGAGATGATGCTGCGCTACCTGGACTGGACGGAAGCGGCCGACCTCGTGCGCGACGCGCTGGCCGCGGCCATCCGCGCTGGGCAGGTCACCTTCGACCTGGCCGCGCAAATCCCCGGTGCGCAAACCCTGGGCACACGCGAATTCGCACAAGCGGTCATCAACCATATGCGATCATAAGGAAAAGAAGTGATTATCATGGAAAAAGAACCAACAAACCTCTATCAGCAAACCTTATTCAGCGGCAGGAAGTTTTACCAATATTACAGCCTGCCTCGATTGGCAGTGGACAAGAACCTTTCTCTGGAAAAACTGCCGTATTCCATCCGCATCCTGCTGGAAAGCTGCCTGCGCCACCAGGGCGATGGCGGTTATCACAGCCAACAGATCGATTGGCTGGCCCGCTGGCAGCCGCGCGTGGAAAAAGAACGCCAACCGGTAGCCTTCCTGCCGGCCCGCATCCTGATGCAGGATTTCACCGGCCTGCCGGTGGTGAACGATTTCAGCGCCCTGCGTGCGGCAATGCAGCGCGCCGGCAAAGATCCGGAGATCGTCAACCCGCAGATCCCGGCCGATCTGGTCATTGACCATTCAGTCACAGTAGAAGCATTCGCTTGCGCCAAGGCGCAGCAGATAAACGAAGAGCGGGAATTCCAGCTCAACCGCGAGCGTTACGAATTCCTGAAATGGAGCCAAAAAGCTTACCGCAACCTGCGTGTGCTCCCGCCCGGCTTGGGCATCTGCCACCAGGTCAACCTGGAATATCTGGCACAGGTCGCTTTTGTGGCGAAAGATGGAGATATGGATTGCGTTTACCCGGACAGCGTGATGGGCACCGATTCGCATACCCCCATGGTCAATGGATTGGGTGTGGCCGGTTGGGGCGTAGGCGGCATCGAAGCGCTGGCGGCCATGCTGGGTTATCCCAGTGAATTTCCCATCCCGGATGTGATCGGCGTGGAATTGGTGGGTGAACTGCCCGACAGCGCCACGCACACCGACCTGACCCTGACCATCACCAGCAAGCTGCGCGAGATAGGCGTGGTAGGCAAGTTTGTGGAACTGTTCGGCGCGGGCTACGGCAGCCTGCCGGTGGAAACGCGCGCCATGATCTCCAATATGTCGCCCGAATCCGGCGCGACCATGACCTACTGCCCGGTGGACGCGCAGACTCTGGATTATCTGAAACGCACCGGCCGCAGCGCCGAGCAAATTGAACTGGTGGAAACCTATTTCCAGGCGCAGGGGCTTTTCCTGGATGGACGCGGCCCCCAGCCGGAATACTCGCAGTGTGCTGACCATCGACTTAAGCAAGATTGAAGCCACCCTGGCCGGGCCAAAACGCCCGCAGGATATCTTCCCGCTTTCAAAAGCCGCCCAGACGTTTACGGCTTCTCTGACCGCGCCCCTGGGCGTGCGCGGATATGGATTCAGTCCGGAAGAAGCCGCCAAGACCATCACTGCCGAGATCAACGGTTGAAAAGCAGGAACTGCGCCACGGGGCGGTCATCATTGCCGCCATCACCTCCTGCACCAACACTTCCGATCCTTCCGTGATCCTGGCAGCCGCCCTGCTGGCTCGCAACGCCGCGGCCAAGGGAACTGAAGAGCAAACCATGGGTCAAGACCAGCCTGGCGCCCGGTTCGCGTGCGGTCACAGCCTATCTGAAGAACGCAGACTTACTGGGCGGTTTGGAGAGCCTGGGCTTCAACGTGGTCGGTTACGGCTGCACCACCTGCATCGGCAACTCCGGCCCGCTGCCGGAAGAGGTTAATAAAGCCGTGCATGACAATCAACTGGTGGGCGCCGCTGTACTTTCAGGCAACCGCAACTTTGAAGGCCGCATCCATCCCGAGGTGCGCGCCAGCTTCCTGGCCTCCCCACCGCTGGTGGTGGCCTACGCGCTGGCCGGCAGCATGGACTTTGATTTCGAGCAGCAGCCCCTGGGCCGCGATAAGGACGGCAATCCAGTCTACCTGAGGGACATTTATCCCACGCGCGCCGAAGTTGAGGAACTTACCCAAAAAGCTATTAACAGCAACATCTACGTGCGCAACTACGGCAGCATTTACGAGGGTAATCCGCGCTGGAACGAAATGGACGTGACCGCCTCCACGCTGTACAACTGGAAAGCCGAATCGAAGCATCCTCAAGGAACCGGCCTTCCTGCTGGAAGGCGCCAACCCCGTCGAGCGCGGACATCCAGGACGCCCTGCCCGCTGGCCGTGCTGGGCGATTCCCATCACCACCGACCACATCTTCGCCCGCCGGGCGCATTGCCGTGGATAACCCCGCCGGCCGCTACCTGGAAGACCTGGGCGTAGGCCCGCAGGATTTCATCTCCTTCGGCGCGCGGCGCGGCAATCATGAAGTGATGGCGCGCGGCACATTCAGCAACCCGCGCCTGCACAACCTGATCGCCAACGGGCGCGAGGGCGGCTGTACCACCTACATGCCGGACGGCGACCTGATGAGCATCTACGACGCTTCCCAGCGCTACCAGGCTGACAAACGCAACCTGATCATCCTGGCCGGCAAAGCTTACGGCAGCGGCTCCAGCCGCGACTGGGCCGCCAAGGGCACCTACCTGCTGGGCGTGCACGCGGTCATCGCCCGAATCTTACGAGCGCATCCACCGCACCAACCTGGTGTGCATGGGCATCCTGCCGCTGCAGTTCCTGCCCGGCGAGAGCATCGCCAGCCTGGGCCTGAAAGGCGACGAGCATTACAGCATCCCCGGCTCGGCCGCCATTGACACACTGCGCCCGACCATGACAGTTGAGGTGGAAACGCCGCGACGGCAGCCGCTTCAGCTTCCAGGCGCTGGCGCGCATCGATACTCCGCTGGAATTGGCTTACTATCAGGCCGGCGGGTTGATGCGCAAGGTGGCATCCGATTTATAATTCAAGGTATGGATGCCAAGAAAACACAACTACCTTTCATTAGCCTATTGTAATCACAATCCTTGCTGGCAGCCTGTGCCCCTTCGCCGGGACGGAGACGCTGCCGGCACGGCTTGTACCGCCGGCCATAGAAGCCGCTTGAACCGATCCAAGCCGCCCCTACTTCCGCCATCCTGCTGACTGCCACGCCCATCCCCGGGCTGCTGCCGCAGGATGCGTTCGGTCACGGGCAGCAACTTTTGCCAGCCGGAAATCAGCCGGTAGCTCCCTTTACGCTGGCCTGCGACCAGGGCAGTTTGTCCGTGGCACACAGGCGAGAGAACCGCCGCAAGGTGGACGCGCTACTGCTGCGCGGTCAGGACGTGAACGCCAAGCAGTTCAACCTGGAAGCGGATGTCACCTCACTGGCGCACGGTAGATGTGAAAAGCCGACCAGAACGCTTACGGTTTTTATTTCCTGGACGACGACGGTTTTTATAAAGCACGTGCGCGTGCAGGGCGCAGTATTTCAACTTCGAAACCTGGAATACCGAGCGCCGACGCCGGAAGTGGAGACGCAGGCTCGACTCCCTCCTTCTCACCGGCGCTTCAAATACACCGGGCAGGAAAACCACCTGCGCCTGGCCTGCACGCAATCGGAAGCCTGCGAACTGTTCGCCAACGAAACGCTGGTAGGGCCGCTGGCAGAGCGGTATCAGCGGCAGGGTGCAGCTCGGTGGGCCTCTTCAGCTGCCTCCGCCTGGGATGAGTTGTTCGGGCAGGTCAGTTTCCGGAGCCTGACACTCAGCGATATGAGACGCGGCCATGCCTTCATTTTCAGCGATTTCACGCTTACGGGACGACCTGACCGATGGACAACTGGTTCGTTTTCTCCGACACCGGCATGAGCGGCGCATTCAACAGCTTACGACGAGAGCCGGCTTCCATTTCTCGCCGGTCATCCCCTTACGGCTATTACAGCGCCAAGAGCCGGCCCGGCCCTGCAGAACGTGGACGTGCGCGCGACGGTCCACTATGGACATCGACCCCGATCAGTTCCGGCAGCCAATATGCCGGCCTGGTGTGCCGCTCTTCGCGCGCGGGCATGCCTACATGGCCGTGATCGGTGTGGACGGCAGCTACAGCATCTACAGGGATACGCCCGCTAAAGCCCTTCTCGCATGCTTAGCCGAACGCAAAAGCGCAGTGACGCCATCATGAGCGGCGCAGGAGGCCGCCAACGCCCTGCGCCTGGAGTGCAGCGGCGACACGATCGATTTCTACATCAACGAGCAGTTGGTGGAATCGCTGACCGACAGCCGTTATCTGCTCAACTACGGCCGCGCGGGCATCACCACCAAAGCCGGCGGCGAGCCGAACGAAGATGCCATTATTTTCCGCGATTTGTCAATTGAGGAGATCGGGGCAGAGTAAGAAAAATAATTCCATAACCCTTCACAGAAGAACAAATAGGGTAGGCACGAATGCCTACCCTATTATTTTGCTCATCGCCCACACATTGAACGTCGTCCACAGCAGAGCTGGGGCAAGGTTGTAGGTCAGGCATTCGCCCGCACCCTTTGGGTGTGCCTGACAAATTCCGGCAGATTTTCACACACGTAACGCCACTGCAGGACACAGTCTTTCCACCCTCTCACTTCTGATTCTCCCCCTCAAGGGGGAGAAGGTTTTTCCCTCTCCCAGAGGGATCGCGGAGCATTCCCTCGGGGAAGAAGGTCAAGGGTGAGGGGGTTCTTTGGGTGGGATTACTCAACACTACTGAGTACAGGTAGAATCCCGCCCTACGTTTCGATGTTTTATCTGTGTGAATCAATTTAAAATAATGGTTTTAAAAAATCTGTGTGTATCTGTGGTTAAACTAGCTTAGGCTTATTGCATATCTTTCAGCCCCTTCACAGATGGTCCAGCGTCTGCAGGAAGGTCTTGCTGCGCACATTCCAGGCCGCCACACTGATGTGGAAACCGTCGCGGTAGGGATCAATACCGTGATCGCCCAAAGGCCTGCGCGGCCGCCACCAATTCCACAACGGCAGGTCATATTCGGCCGCCAATTTGGCTGTGGTCAAATTAAGCGAATAATCCTTTTCGACATTATCTGCCTGGTCGCCAGAATAGGCACGGCGCCCTGCGCTATGGTGTATTCGATGATCTGGCGCATGTAGCGTTCGTATACTTCCGGCGTGCGCCCGGCAAACCAAAATTCCAGGCTGATCAGTACGAATGTTGGCGTGTGATGCGCAATTCGCATTCCAGCGGATTTTCGTCCGGCAGGCAAACATCCGGATCCGCCCAAAGCGGGGAAAGCACCGCCGCCGCGTTGAAACCGTACTGGGTGGCCTGCCCATCGCGGTCAAAATATCCTTTGAAATTGTTGATGGTGTCCTGCATGTCGCCAATACCGCTCATGCCCTCATATTTTCCGGGGTGGTCAAAGAAACCCAGGAAAGACTGGCGTACATTTTGGCAGTCGCCACTTTGGAGAAAGCATGCGTGTTGTTGCCCATGGCCAAACCCTTGCGATAGATTTCGCGCGCGGTGTCGGTCACCTCTGGCACAACCGGCCATTCCATCCAGTCCTCCGGCGGCAGGCTGCCTTCGCTGGTAGGGGGTAACCTGAGCCGCACTTTCTTCGGCTGCTTGGGTTTCCTCAACCGCTGCGGTCTGGGTTGCATGCAGGTACGGTTGGCTTTGTGCATCCTCCGGACCGGCGGTGGCAAACGTTGTGGCAGGTTCCGCCACAGTGCAAGCGGGAAAACACCAAGGCCAAGATTATAGTAGGAAGGAATTTGGATTTCATATATGGTTATTTTACCAGCCTGAAATATATAGGATTTCCTTATGATAACCCGTTTGAAAGGATCTTTTATAGTTTTTATGTGTTGAAAAGTTAGTCGTTAAAACAAGTTACAATCAAGCCAGGAGAGAACTATGGAATATCAGGAAATCATCGAGCGCAAACGCGCCATTGTCAACTCACCCATTCACAGCATACCCGAAGCGGCTTTCCAGAAAGTCATTCAGGACTTCTGCCAACGCGGACTAAAATCACAGGCACATTATGAACGCATGCAAGCGGTCGTGCCGGGCGGCTTGCAGCACAACACTGGGTATCTCCAAACCCTTCGCGCTGGCGTATCAAAGCGCCAAAGCGGATAAGATTTACGATATCGACGGCAACGAATATACCGATTATTTAATGGACGGCGGGCCGATTATCCTGGGGCATCACTTCGAACCTTTGGACGCGGAAGTGGTCAAACTGATCTCCGAGCGCGGCCCGGGCGGTAGGGTTGACGCACGAATACGAGCTGCGCTTTGCTGAGGAAATTGTCAGAAACATCCCCAGCGTGGAGATGGTGCGCTTCGTAGCCTCCGGCACCGAAGCGATACACTGGCCATCCGCCTGGCGCGCGTTTATACCGGCCGGCAGAAGATCATCAAAATTTCCGGTAATTACCACGGCTGGTCCGACCAGCTTACACTCTCGATCAATTTTCCCGGAACCGGAGCGATGGACGCGGCCGGTATCCCGCCGGAATGCTACCAAAATACGATTGAAGTCATGCAAAATGATTTTGACGGACTAGCCCGCACCTTCGAGCAGCACAAGGACGAGATTGCGCGATACTGGTGGAACCCACCGGCGGACACGCCGGAACTTTCCTGGCCCACCCGGATTGGAACAAAGCTTTGCGTGAGATTTGCGACCAATATGGCGCACTGCTTATTTTCGATGAAGTTATTCCGGCTTTCGCCTGTCGCTGGCCTGCGGCGAGGAATATTACGGCGTCAGGCCCGATTTGACCGTGCTGGGCAAATCGTGAGCCACGGCTATCCCAGCGCCGGAGCAGTGGCGGCCCCAAGGAAATCATGCAGTACTGCCACCCCAGCCAGGTCGGCGGGAAAGAAGCTTTCACCGCCGGCACCATGTCCGCCAACGCCATTATGGTTACCGCCGGATATTTCGCCCTGGAAATTTATCAAAAATTACCAGGCCATTGAAAAAGCCGCGGCCTACGCCGACCAACTGACCCAAGCTCTCAACGAGTTGTTTCGCCGCCCGTAAAGATCTGCCCTTCTTCGCTTACAACCTTCAATCCATTGTGCATGTCGAGACAGCATGTTACAACGGCATCTCCCTGGTTGAAAATCCGGCTGCGCGCCTGCCCGAGGCCATGCAGCGCTACACCGTGCTGCAAACCTACGCGCTGGCCCTGATGACGCGCGGCGTGCTGCCCCTGGGCGACCGTTTCTACTGCTGCATGCAGCATAATGAGGATTCTTTGCAGAAAACGCTGGCTGCTTGGGAATATGTGCTATCGCTAATTCCCGCTGATTAATTAATTGTGGAATAAAACCCGCTATACATGTGTGGTTTTACGAATTAATAACACAAATTTTACTTACAGAATCTGATTATGGATTAAATCCAATCAGGAACTTTTTCATCAACAATTCGTTATATGGATGAAACAAAATGATAACTAAACACGCCAGGATATTATAATAGACGCATATGGAGGCATATTTATGAACAGGACCCATTCCATTCTCATATTGGCGGCCGTGCTGCTGGTCAGCACTGCCTGCGCATTCCCGCTGGTGGTCTCGAACAATGAAAACGAAGTGGCGGATGCAGTAGCGGAGACGGTACAGGCCGCGTTGGCACAAACCCAAGCCGCAGCGACATATACCCCTCTGCCAACATTGACCCCTTATCCGACCTACACACCTGTTTCCCAGCGGCCGTATTATCCACAGCCGACCTACGCTCCTAGTGCAGAGCTGCGATCAAGCCAAATTCATCAGCGAAACCATTCCCGATTACACGGTTATGAACCCGGGCGCGGGAATTTACAAAAAGTTGGCGCATTAAGAATGTAGGCACCTGCACCTGGAATCCAAATTACAGCTTCGTATTTTACAGCGGCGATCGCATGAGCGGCGCGAAATCCACAGATTTGGACGAGTACGTCGAGCCGGGTGAAACCATTGACATTTTGGTGGATATGGAAGCGCCCTCTGATCCGGACACCTATACCGGTTACTGGAAATTACAGGATGACGACGGCAACAATTTCTTCCAGGTTTACGTCACCATTAAAGTAAAGTCCAGCTTCGCTGTGACCAGCGTTTCACATGGACGCGGATCCCAATTCTTATTCCGGCGATTGCTCTGGCCCTATCAATTTCAGCATCGACGCCGATATCACCAGCAGCGGCAGCCGGCAAAGTCACCTATCGATGGAAGGACAGTGAGGGGTTCACTTCCGATCTGTTGTCGGTTAAAATTCAGCGACGACGGAACCAAGACTGTTACCTACGACTGGACCATCGACGCGCCGATAACAGACACGTATTGGGTCAAGATCTACATTGACAATCCCAATCATCAAACTTTTGGGCCATTTGAACATCGATGTGGAGTGCGTTCCCTAAACAGGATTTTACAAAAAGCAATGCCATCAGAAAATACCTTTCATCTTTGAAAGGTATTTTCTTTTAAGTCAAATTGATATACACTCTATGCATTCTTTATCCATTATGCAGGAGTGGTCAATGACAGAGAAAAAAATCAAAGTGGTATTGGTGTGCGCAGCCGGAATGTCTTCCAGTTTATTGGAGGAAAAAATCCGCAAAGCCGCGGAGGCAGCCGGCAAGGAAATGGAATTGAAAGCTGTAGATTCTTCACGTATGGGCTTGTGGGATTTCGAGCAGGAGAAAATGGACATCATCCTGGTTGCCCCACAGGTACGCTTCACCAAGCGCAATATTATCAAGCGCGCCGAACCATACGGCGTGATCGTGCAAGATATCGATACCATCGCTTACGGTATGGTGGATGGGGAAAAGATTTTCGCGCAAGTAATGGAAGCCATGCAAAAGCTAACGTTCTTCCATTCGCAAAACATTATCAGAACATATAATCACCAGAAGAATCTTTTGGTAGGATTCTTTTTGGATAAATTTAAATGTAAAATTTCTGTGCAGGATAAATCATTCAATGGAAAATAAACAACCCATCTCAGAAGAAACCCAAAAAACCTCCCCTCTGGAAAATCATCAGCATGTTTGCGCTTTTGTTCCTGGGCGTAGAATTGATTGTTGTCGCGCTCGGTCCTGGGAATGAACCTGCTTATGCGCGCGGTGGGCGCCGGCGATAATGTAAAGGTATTGCTGGGCAGCACCATCTCGCGCGGCGGGATGATAGCCGCCGCGTTATTGCTCACTATTCCCATGCTGACCAACGTGCTCAACAAGCCCGGCAACCAGATCCTTTATCCGAAGAAGAGCGGCTGGGGCAAAGATCTGTTAGCTGGAATCGGTATTTCCCGCGACTGCCATGGCAGTGGTCTTTTTGCTTGAGCTAGCCTTGGGCTGGATCAAAATAGACGGATTTGCCTTTAGCAGCCTGCCCTGGGATGCCTGCCTGCGTGCATTTTGGCTGGCCCTGCTGGTCAACGCAACCGCGGCCGTAAGCGAAGAGGTTATTTTCCGCGGATTCCTGTTTACCGGGGTAAAAGAAGCCTGGGACACAAACGGCGCGCTGTTGATTTCAGCCATTATTTTTGGCGGCGTGCATATCCTGGCCAACGCTTCAGACGGGACCAACTGGGCCAGACTAATCCCGATGGTAGCTTTGGTTGGTGTGATGTTGGCTTGGGCTTACATGCGTACCGGCAATCTGTGGCTGCCGACCGGGCTGCATTTCGCGTGGAATCTTTTCCAGGATGATATCTTCAATCTGAATGGGAGATTCAGCAGCGAAACCCCTGGTTGGTTTTCAAACCTCCCTGAATGCTCCCGGCTGGTTTGCCGGCAGTTCCTTTGGAATTGAAGTGGGCGCAGCCGGAATACTTGCTTTGCTGGTTACGCTGCTGGGAATTTGGGTATATGCCAAAGATAGATAATCCACAAAGAAATACCAACAGACTTTCTTTGTGGATAGTTTTATCTAATTAGTGTTCTTTATTCAATTCCAAAACAGCCATAGCTGTAATTTCATCAGTACAAAGGACATTCGTCGCCCCTGATCTCAAAGCCCCTAAAATAGCGGGCCGCCTTTTCAGGACCATTAGCCAAAGCAATACTGATAGGTATCTTCTTTATTTCTTCATGAGTAATACCAATAACACGTTCGTTATATTCACATTCCATTTTTTCGCCATTCGATTTGATAATTTGGCCCAAGATATCACCTACCGCATCGTTGGCAATTAATTCTTCTACTTCTGCTACTGTCAGAATCTGATTTTTTACCAAAGTTGAATTCACCGCATCCAGCTTTCCAATTCCGGATAGTACGACATCAGCGTTGCGCGCAGCATCCAATGTGTTCCGGATGACAACTTGATTCTTCAATATTTGGGCAGATTCAGGTGAATTTGCAATCATTGGTGAAGATAAATAGATTACTTCCCCACCCAGTTTCTCAGATAACACACGGGCTAATTCCGAACTATCTTTCTCTGTTGTTTTAAATGGCAAGCTGCCAACAGCTTGGGCTACTCTTACCTTTACACGGAATGTTGGGTTTATTGCCTGGATGACTTCATATGTGTGAGGAACCCATACAAATAGCCATCGTCATACCATCCACAAGGATTGTCTCGAGATATTTTGCGACAATTCTTCCCATCATGGTTTTTACAGGCATTTCAATAGATTGCCGACTTTGAATAATGAAAGCTTTCTTTAGCTTAAAAATATCTTCGAATTGTCTTTCCAGATTTTGCGATTCTTTTATTGGCCAATTAATATTAATGACAACTACATTTTTATTCTTCGCTTCTTTTAAAAGGCGATAGATTTTCACGCGGGAAAGTCCCATTTCTTGGGCAATTTCATTCTGCGTTTTTTTCTTCTACGTAGTATTTTGAAGCGACTTTCGCCAACAATTCTAATTCTTCAATCGACATTCTGGTCTATTCCTGTTTCTTTTACTTTACCTTTGGCAAATCTTCCCATTTTTCAGTAAACGCTGCTTTAGTTGCTGCTTCAACAAACGCCTGGACTTTAATACCATCCATCAATCCTGATGAATAATTGGTCTTATTAATTGTATGTGATACGAAATCCATTAAACTGGCAATATAAAAACGCATAATTCCTACAGGCGTATCCTTTCCAGGAAGTATCGCTTTTGGAAAATCCTGACCAGTCATAATATTAATCCATGAATTTGAATAGGGTGAATCGATCAATGCAGCTTGCAGATAATTGGGCTGCATTAAAGACCATTTTAAGGATCCCTTGCTTCCATAAATCTCAATATTCAAATCATTATCAGAACCGGTTATCATTCTACTGGTTTCCAGAGACCCGATAACACCATCCCTGATTTCGGTTTGCACAAGATAGTGATCGGACAGCATCAATCTTCAGCCCATTTCTTTCCGGAGTGTAAATCCGGCGGCGTGAGGAAACACGGTCGGCCATACCCGTCAACCAGATTGCTAAATCAATTATATGCGGACCATAATCATTGATCACACCATCTCCGCACTTTGATATCTCACCTTTCCAGCGCAAATCTTTTTTCTCGGAAATCGCACTGGGACGAAAATAATTAATCCGGTATGAATATATCTTTCCGATTTTCCCGTCGGCTATCAAAGCTTTTGCTTTTTGGAGCGCAGGACAATATCGAAATTCAAAGCCCAGATGACAATCTTTGTTCTTGTTTTTACTCTTAGTCAGGATATCTTCCGCTTCTGAATAATTCAAAGCTAAAGGCTTATCGACATAAATTGCCTTGTCTGAATCTAACGCAGCCGAAATCATTTCATAATGAAGATTATTCGGTGAGCTAATGATCACCGCATCCGTATTTGGATCATCTAATAAGTCCAAATAATTCTGTGGTGGCATAGCGAAAGTTAAATTGTTCGAGCGCTTTCTCGCCGCTTGCTTTTGAATTTGTTGCTATTCCGGATAATTCAATCTGAGGCAAATCGGGGTAGTATAAATTGATCGCTTTTGATGCCGCAGCATAGATTTTTCCAATCCCAAAGCCAATGATTCCAATGTTGAATGTCGTATTGTTCATTTTTATTTTCACTGATACTTTTCATCTACAAAAGAGCGAATTGTAAGGATATTGATCCTTGGAGTATTCATCATCAACATGCAACCAGGGCCAAGGATAAAACCGCTGCCATCAACTTCTTCAACAGATTTCTTAGCTTCGCTGATAATATCCGCAGGTGTTCCCGTTAATAGGGTTGACTTCCGCTGCAATCCCCCCAATATCGCTTTCTGTTGACCTTTAAATAAAGTCTTTGCTTCATGTAAAGAAGGGCCGCTTTCCAAAGCATGCCACTGGACTGCCTGCACCGGATAGTCAACAGCCAAATTAAATAAGATTGCCTCACCGTGGTGATGCAGGATATTCAACCATAAACTTTTCCCAACATCCAATATTTCGAGGTCATAGGATTTCCCAAATTTGTCATATGAAGCATCATCGAAATATCTATAATTAATATTTTCGAGTGCGTAGAAAAATCCCGAAATTCCAGTGCTTAATGCAGCTTGGGCAAATCGAACGGTATTTTCGGACATGATTTTCAAAGCCGGGCAAATATATTCCGGATAACGATGAAGGTGCTCAACCATCAGGTCAAATCCCGCTAAATTTTTCGCCTGGTTCAGCGGCCCAAACAATGTAGCCACAAATGGAGTATCACTGCCCAATCCTTTACCCACATCCTGCAAGGTTTTTAAATAATCGCCTAAAGTACCCTCGTTTGGATCCAATGGTCTGATCTTCTTCCAATCTTCCGGTTTTTTGATCAGCCTCTCCTGATAGATGCGGCAGCCGCGCGGGTCTCCTGTCCAGGCTGTCTTTGTTCCAAACGGGTGAATCATATATTCATCCGTCGGAGATACTTTCACAAAATCGTTATCGTAAGCTTTTTGATAACTTAGCGTTGCCTCAGAAAGGTGCTCCGGTGTTTGGTCATCTACCGGAAAATGGTGCCAGAAAGCTACAGGTAAGCGATCCGGTTTCTCGCCTCGAATAACAGCTTCAAGTCTTTCTTTTTTAGATATCATCACGTCTCTCTTTTTTCAGCGTTAATAATCTTCAAGAAATAATTTCTTGAGATAAATCCAAAATTCAATAAATTAATTGAGCCGTGCTCAATGTTTGGATTACTTTAATAATTTCTTTCTTTTTGATTCCAGGACGTTATTAAAATTAATTTTCCGTTCAATAGGCGTCCATTGAATTTCAAGCTTGATGTCAAATATTTCGTTACTGTAGTTTTGAAACTGTAATTCTAATAAAAATTCTGATAACAATTATTTTAATCGAATAAAAATACCTCCAAAAATTTTAGTGTAAACACCGTAATTTGAATTGGAGGTATACCGTAGTCGGCAGCACTTATTTCTATTTTTAATAATATTAATCGTTATAACCCTTTATTATTATTCTTCTTCCTCTATTTCTGGTTCATCCCAGTTGTGGTAGATTTCTTGTACATCGTCGTTATCTTCTAATGCATCTATAAGTTTCTCTAGCATTTTTAGATTTTCTTCCCCTTCAACTTTTACAGTTGTTTGAGGAATGAACATTACATCACCCTTTAAGTTTTCATAGCCAGCAGCTTTTAAGTCTTTTAGTACACTTATAAAATCTTCTGGGCTAGTTGTTATTTCGTAAGTATCTTCTTCAACCTCGAAATCTTCTGCCCCAGCATCTAATGCAGCCATCATAATGGTTTCTTCGTCTATATTGTCATTCATTTCAATAGTTTTAGCCAATCTCTATATATAATCTTTATGTATTAAAAACCTTTGTTTTTTATTATGTTTATCGTAGTTCAACTACAATTTCAAAATTTTATAAAAATCGTAGTTCAGATATACTGTTTTTAAAATGTATATCATAATATAAGGATAGCACAAATTTTAAGCAAATTCAATATATTATGTATTTTTACCTTAAATATATTTAGTGTATCTCCAATTGACTACAAAAAAATAGCATTTCTGCTACTCATTTATAATCTATTTATGTATGCCACCGTGTATGATATGGATTTCCCACTGTTTTAGATTATGCAAACAACCGTATTAGCTGTTGTTTGTATGTTGCATTAGATATCATAAACATTATATTCTGCAAAGCCATAACTTTAAATTGCTACTTTATTATCAGCTTATTTAATTCATTTCTTTTTAACCATGGTCTTTTTTTATGAATCATTCTATGACAATTAGAACATAACATAATAATATCATCAACTTTTGTCTTGTATCCTTCTGGAATTTGAGATACGGGTATTATGTGATGTCCCTCTATGAAATCTTGTCCTATCTCTCCATATTTATTTTCAAAATTAAAATTACATGCCTCACAATATAATTTACCATGTTCAGCTTTAAATTTTTCTTTAGCAAGCTTTATAACCATTGGATTTCTTTCTCTGCATATATGTTTTCTTAATTCTTTTTTACCTTCTGGGAAACCTGAGTCATCATCTGTTAAATTAACGTTATTTCCATATGGTTCAAAATTTCTTAGTCCCCAATGACCTTTACCTATACCATCTACAGAATAAAATACATCTCTTTTTCCAGTATGTTTTTCTGAATCACTTGAATTTCTTTCAATTGCATCTCTCACAGAAGCTTCCCATTTTCCTATAAAATTCATCCTTTTTCTATCATAAATTCTGTCATAAATATCCTCATAATACCCATCTCCGCCTAATTCTTTTAATACATCAATAATTTCATCAATCCAGGGTCTTGGTTGTGACATAAAACTCCTCCAAAATGTTTAAAATAATGAAAAACTTTACAATAAAAACTTAAATTTTATTAGACAAATTGTTAATTTTTATTGATAAAATGTAAGTCGAAAACGTCTCTTAAGAAGATTTTCTTATACTAATTCTTTGAATAATTTTCATCATTAACAATACATAATTCATCATTAATTTTGATGATGCTTAAAATAAATAATTTTAGAAAAATCATATAATTTCCTCTATGCTTTTTTTCATCATTAACACCATTTGGTTGAGTCCCATGGCTGTACATGTTTCGTAAATCTAATGAGTTATTAAACTTAGTTTTATTTAAATGATAGTTAAAATAGTCTTGTTCTAGTTTTGAAAATAAGGTATTTTCAAAACTTAAAAATCCAATATTTATCAAGCTATCTATCTCTTTACGATATATCTCAGGACACGTCCAATAATTAATCACTCCATTATCATTTAAATCTTTAAAAATATATACTTGTATCGGATTTTCAAGTTCTATATATCCTGTATCATTTATTTTAATATAACTATTATCCAGCAACCATTTCAGGTCAACAATTTCGTAATCAGGATAATCAGCTATTGTAATCTTTTCGTGAATTAATAAATCATAGAAATTATTATACTTTTCATCTATTCTTTCAACATATGACAACATACATTGGTCTGAAAAAAATAGTATGTTACCTTATCTAATTCATCATTATTAGCATAAATATATTTTTTATTAACTAGACTCTTACAATCTTTAAACAATAAATGACTAGAAGACATTTGAAGCAGCTCATGATTAATTTTTCCATCTACTACAAATAATTCATATTGTTTTAGCACACTTTCAATTTCTGGCAAAATTGCTCTACATTTTTCCAAGTAAGATGCATTGCATGATGGCATTATTATTCGATAATCATTAATATCAAATTCTTTTGATAGATATTCTCTAAAGAACCACACTATGATATTTTCTAATCTTATATCTAATCTATCCAATTGTTGATAATATCCTAAAATCTGAAGATTTGCCAACATATTTTTCAAAGTATATTCTGTTCCTGTTATATATGATTTCTTTGAGTTAAGGGAAAGTCTTTCAAATATACCTAGTTCACTAGCTTTATTTACAAGGGTAATTCGCATTTGTCCGTCGACATACCCAAATAGATAAATAAAATTATTTAACAAGGTACTGAAATCCAAATTGTCTTGTATCCATTTTAAACTATACGAACATTCTACGTCTTTACCATTATGCTTTAATTCATAAGCTTTTTCCTGATTTTCGCAGAATTTGACGATAGTACCCATCTGTATCCCATTGCTTTTATCAAAAATTCGCTGTTCTTCTTCTCTCACTCTATTTTTTGCCTCTAAACGAGTTCTATCAGAAATTTCTATTGACTCTTTTCTGCTTTGAATATTTACAATTATACGCAAATAATTTAAATTAGGGTTTGAACTTCTTATATAATTCAAAATTAACGTTTCTTTGTCCACGTTTGAAAGTAATGTAGGTAAATATATATTATCCTTGGGAGTTAAATGCTTGACTTCATATATATCTAAAATCAATTCTGCATTATTAGCATTTGATAATAGACACTCTCTAATAACTTCTCCATAATATTCAGTCAAGTTCTTATACATAAGTATTTGATAAAAGTTCGGTTTCTTATCTTTAATTAATTTTTCAAATTCTTTATTTGAAATTTTTTTATATATTTTATATTTCTCTGTGATTTCCCAAAAATCTTTTTTATATTCCTTTTTCACTTCCTCATATAACTTGATAAAATTATCATCACATATATCTTGAAAAAACAATCCTATTATTCTTTTATACGCCTTAACTATTTCTTTTATTTTTTTTATATAATCTTCACTCCATGCTTTTAAAAACATTTCAGCATCAATAAATTTTGTGATATTATAAAATTCAATAATATCATTAATACTATAATTAATTTGATTAGAATCAAATTTATTGATTAAGTTTTCAGCTAATTTCAGATTAATATTTGATGATAAATCATATTTCGAAAAGAACTTAACCAAACTCATACTATCCTATCCTTTCATATTTCATTACTGAACAACACATAATAATATTTATAATATTATTTTACAGAATTAAATTTCATAGTTTCTGTTATTATATCCGCTTTATCTATGCAAATCTGTTTATCTTTGTTGATTTTAAGTGTATTAGAATCAATAGTGCATTCTGCAGATAAATAATCATTTTCTGTTTCATATAAAACAACATATTGATTATCTATTATTTTGAAGGTATTTATTCTTTTTGCACTAAAAAAACCAATTTCATAAAAAAGCACCACATAGAATGAAAATAATGCCATAATCATAACAATGTCAATTATTAGGTTTCTTAGGGTATCGTTGTTTTTAATATTATTTATAGAAATATCCTTTTCATCTTGAACCTCCAATACTTGTATGTGGGGTTTTTTTCTATTTCTTATTATGGTAGCAATTCCCCAATAAATACCAAACGAGTATTCTAATAATGGTAGTATTATAAAACATACAATTGCTATTGGTACGATATCATTTTTACTAAATAAATAGCTGTTATTGAAAAATATAAACACGATATTAATAATACCCATAATAACAAATGAACCAAATAAGAGTTTGAATTTACTATCTTGATAAGCAATGATTTTATAAACTATGTAATTCAAAATAAAATATATTATACAGACGCTTGCAGAAACAGCAATACCATAAAAATTTTTATCAGAAATATTTATATATATTTTATTTATATCAAAATATTTAAACCATCCACTGTAATAAACATAAGCAAATACTTTTAATACATTTGATAATATAGCAATAATTACCGCTGAAATAATACCTAATCCCGTAGCATTTTCATTGATATAATCAATTATTTTAATAAAACAATTATCACCTGTTGTTTTTATTTTTTCTACCATATATTTACCTCCTTAGTCATTATTATTTTTCTTTACTAAGTCTATTTATATTTTTACTTTATCATTATTATATTTTTTTAAACTCTTTAGAACTTTGCAAATATCATCTATATCCTCGTTTGAAAGATTTTCTATATCATCAATTCTAATTTTTATATTTTCTATTATATCATCTTTTATCGTTTTATTTTTTATGTTCAAAAAATATGATGTAATAGTAATCGTTAATGAACCAATTAATCCTATACCTACAAGCATTAAGACAGTAGCTATTATTCTTCCAAAAGGTGTTACAGGAGATATATCACCATATCCTACTGTAGTAGATGTTACAAACGCCCACCATATTCCATCTTGAATACTCATTTCCTCAGCATAATGTATTAAAAATCCTCCAATTAATATGAGAGTAACTGTTATTAAAATTATATATTTAAATCCATTTGTGTTGAAGAATGTTTTTGTTTTTTTAACAAACGCTACTCTTTACACATTACCTTTTGTTTTTTGAAATAAACAATCTGATGAAATAATCACTGATAAATATACAAAATTCAATACGTATTTATCGTAACTTATTCAGAAGTTATATAATGTTTGGTCTATTCAATATTTTATTACGGGTTGTAAAGGATAACTACTCTACCGAAGAGCTTCAAATAAAAATTTAAAAACTATGTAAAACACGGGGGAAGTATACTACCAGAACATATATTTTTTTAAATAAAAATAATATATAATCTACCTTTTTAGTTAGCTTTTACAAAAACACTTCCATCTTCGTTGATATCTTCAATAACTTTCATATTTGCCTTATTACATAATAATTTTAATTTAGTTGGAGAAATTATTCCATAAAAAGTATGCCTGTCCCCAAATTTTGATATCCATCCATCATTGTACCTTATAATATCTTTTCTTTTAGAACAGTAAGAAAAATATGAATTTCTATACTGAACACTTAAAAACATATATCCATCGCTATTAAGTAAGTTTTTAATATTTTTCAGAACAATAACTCTATCACTATCATCAGGTATCGCCGATAGAACATTAGTACAAATTATTACATCATATTTATTTTGCTTCCAATATGATGATTCCAAATTATAAACTGAAACATTATCTAAGAAATCTTCTGCATACTTATGAACTGTTGTTCTACAATCATTTATAATCTGGATTTTATTTAATTGTTCATAAGAATCAATTGCAGTTACTTTATTAACAGTATATGATAATGGAATAGTATATCTCAATTTTCCACAGCCATAATCTAATACACTTATATCATTTGGCAAATTTTCTATAAAGTTAATTACTCTCTTATTTTGTTGCTTAATTGATTTTGCTGCATATTCAGATTTTATATTGATATCATTAATTCTGTAGTGCATCTTTTATACTCTTTTCAACTTTTTCTTTATACTTATATAAAATTGCTTTCACTTCATATTTAGCATATTTTTTTGATTGATTCCATATATTAAACATGAAAATTGAAATCACTAAAATAACTATGATAAAAGTTCTTACGTGCAAACAAGTAGGATTTTTTATTAAAAATAATATCCCTATGACTATAGATACAACTAAGGTATCCATAAAAATCCAAAACCAGCACCAAGAACCTAAAGATAGAAAAATGCAATGACTATCAATTTTAGGTAATGTAGAACTGGCATATTCATAAAAAGCATTAGACATTATTGTTTTAATAGTGTTTTCATCCATGTCTTGTACTTTCTTATCTAATGACAATAAAATCAAAAATTCATTTACAATAATTTTTCTGTCAAAATTCTTACGTATTCCGAAGAAATCCGAAATTTTATCATGAAACTTAAAAATATTTTCCAAAATTGCTATTATAAAAGGTATATAAAATAAAGCTATAGAAATTTTGATTCCATTAAAATCATATTCCACGCCAAAAGAAATTGATTTTAGAAAATCTGAAAAATCTTTGTTTGAACTTGAAAACATAAAAACTAAAAATAATGTTATAAAAAAAACACTTTTAGATATTTTTTCAATCATTTCATTGTAATCTTTTGGATTACTAAAAAGCCACATATACAATCCCCCATTGCTACTATTTAAAAATTATTTACAACTTTTATAAATTATCAATAATATACTTATATTATACCATTATTTACTATGTTTTCCAATATGGAAATTTCAAAAGAAAAATTAATCTTGTCCAACATATTCATTAATTTTTTTAAATACTTCAAGTGTAATACCATACTCTGTATTCCAATCTATGCATCCATTAAACGGAACACCTAAAACCATACTTTAAGCTACTGATGTAGATTCCAAAATACAATTTTTGTAAATACGCCATTTTGTCAATATACTCTTGTATTGTTGCAATTTCAGATTCTTTAACATTTTGTGTCTATATGTATAAAAATGTCGTTTACAGATTGACCTCCATGTCCTTTTAGTTGAACTTTATATTCAGGAAAAGCAAACAACAATTTAATGTCTTTAAAACTTTAACATTTGAATTATTAAAAACTATCTTAACTGATTTTTGAAAACCTTTTGCATCCTCCCAACATTCAGCTAATGATTTTGCTGAATATCCATCTCGAAACTGCTTATTTCCATCTTTCATAGTTCCTTTCCAATCCTCATAACTTTTAGTGGATATGTATATTCTTTTCATAAATTATCTCCAATCAAAATCCAACAAATTCATAGCACATCTTATATGTTAAATTGTACCAAATATTTTAGTTAACTTCAATGATTCATTTAGTTAAATTCTAAATTCAATGATTGGAAGTTAATGTGCTACACCCCTCTATAGATATTCGACTTCCGACTTACAAATAGTCGAAGTGAAAGTGCTATGGCACATTTTAACGACTGATTTTTGAATAAAACTATAAAATACCCCCCCTAAAAAAAAGAGTTGCTTGTTATAAGCTACCCTCTATTTGCTCTTATTAATGTACTTTTACTTATGCCTGTTATTTCTGCAACTTGCTTATATGAGTATTCACCACCATTTATACTTAATAAACTTAATGCGTGATTTATCTGTACAGGTGTATATTCCTTTGGTCTACCCTCTTTAAATCCTTCTTTTGTCTTTGCTATTGCCTTTCCTTCTTGTGTACGTTCAACAATCATATCTCTTTCAAACTCTGCAAACGAAAAAAATATATTTCTTATCAATTTGCTTGAAGGTGTATTATCCATGATGCCTATATTTAATATATTTACTTTTACGCCCTTGTTTATCAATTCATTAACTAAATCGCTACCTTGACTTAAACTTCTTGCAATTCTATCTAACTTCGTTACTATTAAAGTATCTCCTTCTTGCAAAATACTTAATAGCTTGTCAAGTTGTGGTCGGTCGATTTTCGTTCCTGTAAAGCTATCACTATAAATTTCAGTTGCTCCATTATCATTTAATTGCTGTTCTTGGCTCTCAATGCTATTACCATCTTTCGCTTGTCCTCTTGTTGATACTCTTGCATATCCGTATATTTTACCCATTTTCATACCTCCGTTTTTGACACTAAGTTACGACACCTCTTTATGTATTGATTATACTACGTTCTTTCATCGGTGTCAATACTTAAAAGTTAAGACACTCATATTTTGATAATATACTTTCCAATTAAAAACAAACAACGAAAAAGCTCTTATGCTATATGAACTCTAATATTTTCAAATATTCTCTTTTATGGCTCTAGCATAAAACTTTATGACCTTATTTTTGTAAAGTTTGTATTTTTTTTAAACATATATATTGCAACTTCATAATATCTATTTATATAGGGATTAATTATTGCCATAAAAATCTTGGGGGACATTATCTTGAAAAAAAGGAAACAGACTTTAAAAAATAAAATACAAATAGCTGAAAAGTCTTATGAAAAAAAATGGAACATTACATCTGACCTAATAAGAGACAAAGGTGGATATAGTTGGATGTCGAAGTTAATAGAAGGCTATAATAAAATTCTTGAAATAGGTTGCGGAAATGGGAACAGCACATTAGAACTTGCTAAAAACGGGAACAAAATAGTGAGCATAGAAGAGAATATTAATTGTATTAAAATTACATCTAAAAAACTACAACAATCTAATATTAGTTATAAGACTATATTAAGAGGTACTTTTTGTGATAATGGAAACAAATATAATGTTAAATATAATAGTCATATAGAAGATTATGACCCAAACATTCAAGTATACATTATCGAAGGAAATATTTTAAATTTCAGTTATAGTGAAGATATTCCGTTATTCCATTGGCTATTAGATATAGCACCCTTTGATGGCATTGTATGTTGGCTAATGGGGACTCATAAATTGTTTTCTTACAATTCATTTTTTAAAAATAAGTCAAGCTTTGCAACTTACTATAGAAATACAATTCAATTTTTAATTGCACAATTAAAAGATGCTTTTATAAGTAAATACGGATTTATTCATTATGTTGATAGAGTACCAACTAAAGATATAAACATAGTTCAAAGTGATGAATATAAATTAGAATTTTCTAATGACCTATCGTTGCCATCTTACAAATGTTCTGTAGATATTTTTCATATTGGTAACATAATCATTGATGGAGGGTTAGAAATGGGAAAAATTGATTATGATAATAATATAATGCTAAAGATAGATGAAAATGATTTACATCTAATTTCTATGTTTTATAAATTTTGAGATTATATAATAAACACAAAATAGCCCCGATTAAAAGGGCTATTTTAATATATTAATATCTCTACTTTTAGTTTTAGTTGCTGGTCTAAATCTTTATAAAAGATTTAATTGTGGTTTAATATGAAATTAGCAAGTTCCATATTTTTTTGTTTTGCTCCTCAATTAGATATTTATAATTAGCATGATAATAAATATACTAACTCCTATAATACATTTGCAGAACTTTAATTGATTTTAATAAATTTAGTGTCTAAAATATCTAATCAACTTAATACTTTTCGCTTATAGCGTTACTTTTTATATCTCTAACATAAAACTTTAAGAATTAATTACAAAGTCATGTAATAAAGACATTTTGCGATTACCTAACGATTCATATTTTGTATGATATCTATTCATTGAATTTATAGCACCTAAAAAACTAACACTTTAAATAAGTTGTTCGTAATTCGTAGAAAAATAACAAAGAATTGAAATGGAAGTCATCAATTCTTTGTTATTTTTATCCCTATATAAATTTCTATAAAATCATTGGTTCTTCATACCTTCTACAACTATCTATAATCATTTGATTAACTTCATAATATTGTTCATTTAAATTATCTAATTGTCTATACAAATCTTTCAAATTACCTTCTCTAACACCCATCTCTATCCAATCTATCTCTAACTGAATAACGTGCGTCTCTTTTAATATGTCGCTTCTAACAATAGATAAACTCATAGGTTCTTCTTCACTTCTATTTTCTGCTTGCAAATTACTTCTTCTTTCTTTGTGCTTAGCAAGAAAACTGTATGATGCTATTACACTCTCAAATGTTCTTATTTTTTCCATAGGTCTTGGTGGTTCATATTCGCCAATACTTTCAATATCAATTATTCTATTGTCATTTTTACTATTACTACTATTAGATACTGCAACAGATAATTCTTTAACACCATTAGGTTTTAGATTTAGATATTTATTAAAATCTATGACTTTTTTTTGTTCTATATTCTCTATATTTTTATTGATATCTTGTTTTATTTGCCCGCAGAATAACTCCGTTAATCTCATTGTATCCTCAATATAGGATTTTTCATTTTTTATGATGTCAATCTCATAATTAGCCATTGGTAAGGAGGAATATCCTTCTCCAAATGCAAGAGTTTCTTTCTTATCATTATTTTTCTTTATATACTGTTCTTTCACCTTAATTACTTGATTTTTATTTTTTTCTAATATATTATTCTTTATGGTTTCAATAAGCCTGTTATTCACTTCAATAATATCCTTTTGGGCTTTACAATTTGTTGTAATTATATGAACTCCATAAAATAACATAGTTACATCTTCATACTTATTTCTAAATTCTTTGAGCACTCTTTTATAATATTGGTTTCTTAATTTAGACGATTTCATTATGTCTTTTTTAGTTACTCTTTTATAATTCTTGCTATGCTCTTCTATAAGTTCTTCAATAGTTTTCTTTTCAATTATATTTAATTCTTTTTCCATTTCATTTGTTATAAAACTAAATTCACCAAACTTTTCTATAAAAACGACTTTTTTATAAATCAACTTCCCTTGACTTTGCAACAAATTCAAAGCACCATACACACCATCTCTTATTACAGGATGTAATTTGAACATAGTATTTTCCAAAGCAGTTCTATTTAAGTTCTTTAATTTATCCCAATAGGCATCCTCATCATTTTTGCATTCTCTATAATCTTCGCTTACTATATTACTATTTATTGCTAATTTACTAATTGATGTATCTAATTTGTATTTTTTACTAAGAAAATGCTCTATTACAACAGCTATATCATCTTGATATATAACGTTATTTCGTCTACTTTCAGGTGATTTACCTCTACCGTCCTTATGTTCTTTCGGCTTATCATATACATCTGTTATAATTATTTTATAACCATTACTCTTTTCCCATTTAATATATCTCTCTAATTCTCTTTTTATAGCTTTTCTATGATGTTTAATGTCATCAACTGTATAACCTACTTCTAAATATAATACTTTTTCATCTTTAAATTCTTTTCCTGCATATAATTCTTTTATTTTTTGTATATTCATATATTTATCTCCTTTAGATAGTATAAATTTGTTTTCCTTTTCAAAATGTATATATATATCTATTTATATAAGGTTTGAAAAGGAAAACATTTGCTATGAACTTAGTTTTTTTACAACATTTTGTAAATACAGCTTCTGCTGTTTTATCTCTTATAAATTTTATAAATACAATACCACTTTGACTCTTGCCTACCATCAAGGGAACTATCCCATTTGATATAAAATAATTTGCTTGAGCTAAATTGTGAATATTGAAGTATTTTGTTTCATTCATATCACCTACTTTCTTTTTAACAATTATTTTTAAACATGAAAAAAAAGCGTTATTAAACGCCTATATTAATTTCTTAAAATGTTAATTTTACAAATCTTATTTTCTAACGATATAATATGCTATCGTTTACACTGCCTATGATGGTTAATTATTACACTTAACGCTGTCGGTGTTATTACTGTCATATTCAATTACCTCACAGTTTAATTTTTTTATTATTTCTTCTATTTGAAGTTGCAACATTTTGATATTATTTATTTCTCTTTCGTTATTTAATTGTGTTTGAATATTTTGCATTAGCATTTGCTCTACTAACAAATTGCAATTTGTCAAACTTAATTCCATTTTTCTAATTTCATCTTTCATATGTAACCTCCTGTTTTTTTACATTAAAAAAAGCCAACCAATTTTGTTGCCTTAATTGTAAAAATAATTAATTATATCGTATTTATTAATCTCAGATTTCGTACGTTTAATCCCCCTTTCATTTTTCTATCTTCGTCTACATCACTTTTACTTTTTAAATTTTCTCTGCTCCTAGGCTTTTATACTCGTCATAATTGTATTTAAAGTGCCTCCTTGATAATAATTTTGTGTATATAAAAAAGACGTTAGTCAACGCCTTTATTTAATTCCTTGAAAAATGATAATTTTACGCATAGTTTTTTTCCAACGATATGTTCAATACCGCTGGAACGTCCAAATACCTAAAGTATTACGAATGTTAAATTTTATATATGTATTATACCACATTTTGTCTTATTTGTCAAGTGTTTTTTTGCATATTTCTATATTTTTTACAATAATTTATTCAACAATAACAACAGCATTAGTGTTACTTATTTTTAAAATATTTGACTATATATTATTAAAATTATAGATATAATTTCAATCCAATATATTATAGATAATCAATTCATTTATTGAATTTCATACATGTATTTAATTTTAATTTTTGCATGCGTTAATGCATATGGTATACAATTGATTTTAGAGATTAAATTTATTGGTGGTGTTTTTCCTTATATATTATTTAATGTAAAACAGGAACAATTTGATTCACCTTAACCTTTTAATTATTTTTGTAATGTAAGATATATCTAAGCTTGAATGAGAAAAGAAATCAATACAATATGTCTCATGAACTACACTATAAGCCTTTAAATTGCGTTTCAGCAAACGATATAATATTTAGCATACATGAACTTTAATTCATGTTTAATTTAATATAATAATCATTTCATTCACATTATTAACCAAATAAATTAAATACACCTAATACACCAAAATCATTCATCTGTATTGAAACAGTGACTACAGCAACTACATATAATGACGCTAATATATCTCATCAATTTATAACCCTCATCCCCTAAAAACAACTTTACAGAAGTTTTTTATAGCTATATCAATTGGTTTTAAAGATAGCTTTCTATTGTTTATTCTTAGAATGTATTCTTGTTTTCCAATATTGTATACGATTGGAACTACGGTATCTGCCTGATAATTCAGTCCCTGAATGACATCTTGATTAATAACTAAAAATTTCAAAGGTATCAGTTCATTGTCCGAAATATTGTTTTTGAAAAAAATTAAATAGATATAATTATTTTTGTTCAAACGTTTTTGACTTTCTATAAGAGTATCAATATTATTGAAAAAAACATCCATGTATTCCGTCATATTCGTATTATCGACAATAACAACATAATAGTTAATATAGTCTTTAGTGAGTGAAAAAATTTTCTTATGCAAATAGTTTTCGCCTTGGATAAACCCAGCTTTTAAAAACTTTTCTTTTAATGAATTAATACTCTCTTCGAACTTAATTGTAGTAAAGAAAATATTTTCCGATTCCATACTTTCTGCTTGTTCTTCCAATTCAGATAATATTATTTTAGGGGCTTTCACAATTAAATATATTGACGCTAAAATCATAAAAGCAAAACCAGATATGAAAATAGTATTTTCATAAGTATCTCCAAGTTTATTTTGCACCATAGCAGCAACTCCTAAGCAAGTAAATCCTACAACACCGAGACCTATTCCAATAGTCAAAGATATTATTCTCTGTTTTTTATTCATGGTTATACCCCCCAATATAATAATTCGTATTATAATAATAGCACTAACGCATTCTAAAATCTACTAATTTTTACCAAAATAAGCAGAATAGATAATTTTAGGCACTATTATTTCAAAACACTTAATGGACTTGTTACTTGTCCTTGCTCAATAATCTTCTCATTAGTTAATGAAGAAAGATAAATTTGAGTAATATTTACTTTCGAATGACCTAGAAGTTTTGAAACTGTATAAATATCATTGTTTTCAAGCATCTTAACTGCATAGTAATGTCTGGCAGTATGCGGACTACATCTGATTTTTTTTCTTACTTTTGCAAATTCTCCGCCTTTAACGTATATTCTCTCTATTGCCTCAACAGTAAGAGGTCTGCCAGTTCTACTTAAAAAGTAATTATTTGGTATATCTTTATTATTAAAGTATATTTTTTTTATTCGCTCGTATCTCTTGAGTACTTTTGTTAATTCAATTGACATAGGCACATATCTTTCTTTGCTCCCTTTCCCATGTATTAGTATTCTATCTCCTTGTAAATCATCATTAAGTATTTCTATTGTTTCAGTTGTTCTTATTCCCGTATCAAACTGTATTGATAAAATTGCTTTATTTCTTGCATTAAGATAATTAGAAAAATCATAAACCATTAATAATTTTCTAACTTCGCTATCGTTAAATATATCAATAATTTTTATTTCAGCCTTAGAAAACTTCAACTTTTCAATTGGATTATTAATTATATAACTTTCATCTAGACAGTATTGAAAAAAAGCTCTCAACACCTTATGAATTGAATTAATATAAACATTGGTACAATTATTATCGCCTTTGTATTTAAAATACTTTTTTACATGTAATGCTTGAATATCTTTTACCTTATTAATACCTAATTCTTTCTCTGCATACTTCAAGAACAACAAAGCATTATTCCTATAACTTTTTATTGTTTTTGGTGATAATCCTTTTGACTCACAATTAAATAAAAAATCTTCAAATTCTAAATACATAAAAAACACCTCCAAAATTATTAGTATTTTACAAATATACATAACAAAATTTAAGGTGTTTATCATCATTCAAGATTTTAAGATTGTTTAGGAATATCATAATTTGAGGGCATTATACATACATATTATTTTTCCTTGTATGTCATTATCCATCATAAAAACTCAATTTTCCTAAAAACCGTAGTTGGCTGTAATCATTGGCATTACCTGTGTGTGACTATTCTTCTTCCTCTATTTCTGGCTCATCCCAGTTGTGGTAGATTTCTTGTACATCGTCGTTATCTTCTAATGCATCTATAAGTTTCTCTAGCATTTTTAGATTTTCTTCCCCTTCAACTTTTACAGTTGTTTGAGGAATGAACATTACATCACCCTTTAAGTTTTCATAGCCAGCAGCTTTTAAGTCTTTTAGTACGCTTATAAAATCTTCTGGGCTAGTTGTTATTTCATAAGTATCTTCTTCAACCTCGAAATCTTCTGCTCCAGCATCTAATGCAGCCATCATGACTGTTTCTTCGTCTATATTGTCATTCATTTCAATAGATATTATTCCTTTTCTATCAAATAGATAGCCTACGCAACCTGTTGTTCCAAGGTTACCATTGTATTTTGAAAAATAATGTCTAACATCTGCTGCTGTTCTGTTTTTGTTATCAGTCAAACATTGAACCATAAAAGCTGTACCACATGGGCCATATCCTTCATAAGTAATTGTTTCAAAGTTTTGACCAGATGCAGCTCCTAATCCAGCTTTTATTGCTCTATCTATATTATCATTTGGCATATTTTCAGCTTTTGCTTTTTCTATTGCAGTTGCCAATGCAGAATTATAGTCGGCTTCTGCGCCACCTTCTCTTGTTGCTACTGTAATAGCCCTAGCTAATTTTGTAAATATTTTACCTTTTTTAGCATCTTGTTTTCCTTTTCTGTGCTTCATATTAGACCATTTTGAATGTCCTGACATATATATCCTCCTAACACTTATCTTATTATTTATTTCGTAAACCTATATTAACGAAATATTTTAACATATTAGATAAAATCATTCAACTATTTTTTCATCTTTAATCGAATAATATGATGATTGTCCAACACTTAACTGTGCTTTACCACTAGTAACTTCATTAAATAAACTATTTAATTTATCTATTTCATCATCCCTTACAAGTACTTGTATATCAACATTTTCACCATATTTTTTATCTTTTATTATGAAATTATTTTTAGAAAGCTCATTTTCAATTTTACCTAACATTGTGTATTCAATTTTAGCACTTATTTCATAATACAATGTTTTATCAACAATTATTCCTTTTTCTAACCCAGTCTTAGCACTTTTAGTATATGCCCTAGCAAGTCCTCCTGCACCTAACAACACTCCACCGAAATATCTTGTAACAACAACCACTACATTTTTTAGATTTTCTTGATTTATAACATTTAAGACCGGCATGCCTGCAGTACCAGAAGGCTCACCATCATCTGTGAACCTTTGTACATTATTATTTTGCCCAACTACATACGCATAAACATTATGAGAAGCTTCTTTAAATTCTTTCTTAACTTTTTCTATAAATTCTAGAGCTTCTTCTTCACTGCTTATAGGTAGTACTGAACAAATAAATCTTGACTTATTTATTATTATTTCATCTCGTCCATACTTATGTATTGATTTATAAAAATTCATATCAATAAATTTCCTTTATATATTTTTTGTATATATTTAGCTCATTTTCATATAATACAGCATCAAATATTATACCATCCGAATCATATTCTACATTGTCTGTTTCTCGATTTTCATATAGAGCATAATAAGTTTTTAAATCACTATTAGGAATCTTTAATCTTAATTTAATTCTACTTCCATTCAGCTTGTAATCTATAGCATCTAATAATTTATCAACATTATACCTATTAGTTGCTGATATATATATTATATCATTTGAAGGAATAGTTGTAATGTTTCCATTAAGAATTTTATCAACTTTATTATAAACGGTTATTACAGGTATTTCTCTATTTGTTATTTTTTCAATTAATTTGGTAGTAGTTTCTTTATGAACCTGTAAATTTTCATCGTTTATATCTATTAAATGAATTATTATATCAGCATATTTTACTTCTTCAAGAGTTCCTCTAAATGCTTCTACTATTTGGGTAGGAAGCTTTTTAATAAATCCAACTGTATCAGAAAATACTACCTTTCTTCCTCCAGGTAGGCTTACTCTTCTTAACTCTGTATCAAGAGTTGCAAAAAGCATATCATGAGAAAATACTTTTTTACTTTCAAATTCCTCATTGCTAAATTGGTCTTCAATCAATGCATTTAACAGTGTAGATTTACCAGCATTTGTATATCCTACAATTGATATAATAGGCACTTCATCTTTCATTCTCTTTTTTCTTTTTGTATCTCTAACCTTACTAAGCTCGTTCAACTGATTTTGAATATCATCTATTTTTTCTTTTATTCTTCTTCTGTCTGTTTCTAGCTTTTTCTCTCCAGGGCCCTTGCTTCCAATACCACCGCCTTGTCTTGAAAGATTTTTATTAAGACCTATTAATCTTGGTAAGCTATATTTAAGTTGAGCTAATTCAACTTGCAATTGACCTTCTTTGGTAAGGGCTCTTTTTGCAAATATATCAAGTATCAAATTTGTCCTATCTATTACTTTTGCATCTACAACTTCTTCTATATTTCTAATTTGAGAACCACTTAACTCATCATTAAATATTACTGTATCTATTTCTAATTCTTTGACATATGCTGCTATTTCATCAACTTTACCTTTACCTACATAAAACCTATTATCTATTCCATGTTTGTTTTGTATAACTCTTGCTATTGCTACTCCCTCTGCTGCTTCAACAAGCTGCTCGAGTTCATCCATATCATTTTCATCATTGCCACTGGTTAATTCTACGGCAACTAATAAACATCTTTCTTTATCGTCCATTTTTCCTCCATAAATACATTACTGTATTTCAAAAAACTTTATATTTTACATTTTATCATAAATATTATGCTTATGTATACATAAATTTATGCAATAACAAACAGAACTGAAGATTCAGTTCTGTTTGTTATAATCTTTTAGTGTTGTGCTTGGAAACATGAAATAACTGTTGTTGCAGCTGCTCCACCTGTTATTACAAATCGTGCATTTTTCAAAAAATTGTTTACAGTAATCATTTTAGAAGTATTAAATGGTACTGATATAGCAGTTCCAGTATCTTCTATCCAGTTTGTTCCATCATCAGGACTTAATTCAACTTTTAATGTGATATCTTGGTCTGATGAAACTGTACCTGTATTTTTAATAAACCAGTTATATGATGATTCTACAGAAATATCCTGTGAATCTGCTTCAACGGTAGCTCCAATACCCACATCTTTTGATGTTAATATAGTTCCTGCACCAAAAGAGTCTACATTTGTAAATACAAGATCATTTTGAACTTTACCGATTACATTGGTTCCTGCATCCAATCCTACTGTACCTATTGCGTTGGTTCCTGCTGCTAATCCTACTGTTTGACCAGCTTGTATTCCCACATTACCTATATCTGCTGTTCCTGCTGCTAATCCTACCGTTTGACCAGCTTGTATTCCTACATTACCTATATCCGCTGTTCCTGCTGCTAATCCTACTGTTGTTCCTGCATCTAATCCCACTGTTTGACCAGCTTGTATTCCTACATTACCTATATCTGCTGTTCCTGCTGCTAATCCTACCGTTTGACCAGCTTGTATCCCTACATTACCTATATCTGCTGTTCCTGCTGCTAATCCTACTGTTTGACCAGTTTGTATTCCTACATTACCTATATCTGCTGTTCCTGCTGCTAATCCTACTGTTGTTCCTGCATCTAGCCCTACTGTACCAGCAACATTAAGATTTCCTGTGTTATCTACTTTCAAAGGCTCAACAGCACTTGTAGTATTATTTAAAACATATATTTGACCCTTTAATTGGGACGGCGTATCTTGGAATATTGGCATTCCTGGCATTTTGATTCACTCCATTTTTATATTAGGGGTTATCCCCATTTATAGTATATGTGCTTATCCCAAAAGTGATAATATTTTTTTTACTTTTTCCCTTGTAGCCACACTTTTATTAAACTGTAGCTATTTGATAGATTTTTATATGAGAGTCTTACATAACGGCTTTCCCTCATAGGTTGCATATAACTTACTTCTTTTGCTTTGACTAATAAGTTTTCCGAATCTTGAAATATTAATTTTTTATCAGGACTTATTTCAATAGATACAACTACATCGCTATCCCCTGTATTTTTTATGAAATAGTAATAATTGCTTAATGAGCTACAATCTATCCATTCAGAATATCTTACTTTACTAGTTGCTGTATAATCAGTAACATAATTAACTATATTGTGGTCTGGATTCGGCAATTTATTATCTATAATTATTTCTAATACTGGCATTGTTTTATAATCTATAGCTTCAAATTCTTTTATACCACAGTGGCTTATCCACATTTTAGGGTATACACATAAATTTAAATTATGATTTCTGCAACTTGATATTAAACTTGATACATCCCATTCATAATTTCCCTCACTATATACATCTTTATTTATATCATCATTGTTTATGCATATATTAATACAATCGTATGGACTACAAACATTTTTACAATGCATTTTCAACACAGCATTTACAATAATTTCATTGTCATTTATTACTATAGGTTTAAACTTTAAGTTCGATAAATAATAAGAATCACACCTACACTTACCAACTAAAATACAATTTCTATTTACATTATTGCAATCCTTTATGAAGCTCTCAACTTCAATAGGATTGAATTGTAGAACATGCATGTTTTCACATCCTCAAATTTTCGCTACTTCATAATATTCTTTTGTACACAATTTGTTACAAAAACAGGATAAAGCGAAGTTTTATCCTGTTTTTGTGTATCAGTTATATTACATTTCTTTAACTTATATTCGGTTCTATTGTTTTAGAAAGGATTTTGTACATCACTCCTTAAACGGAAATTTCATATACGATTCAGGTACCTCTCCAACTATTACAATTTCAGCTATTAGTACATTATTATTTACAGTAACGTTGCTTGTTGTTACAGGACTGATAATTCTCATATCTACTGTAACAGTAATATAAATTTTATATCTCGTTTGATTTATTCCTGATTCGTCAAATTCTGTAACGAAATCAACTAAAACACTTCCTTGATGCAATATAGTAAATTTAAGCATCGGTCCTGTGTTTGAAAGAAGTTGGCTATCAAGTGCAGACCCCAAAGGAATTGAAAATTCCTGATTAGCAAGTGATACAATTTTATTCTGAACTTTATTAGCTATATTGGAAGATACTGTATTCATTGCCAATGCATCTGTTCTAATCATATTTATTTTTCCTTCATTGTCAAATGTTGGTATTAAAATTTGTTCTTTCAAAACATCATTCTTTAATTCCTCTCTAACAGTAGCATTAATTATTTCAGTTGCAATGACTTTAGCCTTTACCTCACATATGGATACTAATGTTGGTCTTATGCTTTTTTCTATGTAATAATATGAAATTAATAATAAAATTACTAAAAAAAGGATAATAATATGCATGTTTCTCCTCTTATAATTTTTCAACTATTGCATTCCCTCCTTTTTTGTTCTATTATATAATATGAAAGAAATTAAAAATTTTGACAATATTAATATATTTTGTGGTATACTAATATGGTAATTTTTACGGAGGTTGAAATGTCAAAAGAAAATAATAATAATATAGAAAATCCAAATGGTAAAAAATCAAATGGTGAAAAATCAAAAAAGAAAAAAAATAAAAGAAGAAGAAAAATAATATTTAGAAGTGTATTATTAGTTCTATTAGTAGCTATAATAATTGGTGGAGGTGCCATTGCTGGAATGATATTCGGCATTATTAAAAGTGCACCTGAAATTGACACAAATAATTTGCTTACAAATTTAACAGAGAGTTCTGTAATTCTAGATGAAAACGGAACTGTTATTGAACAAATTCATGATCCTAATGAAAACAGAGAAATTGTTGAACTAAAAGACATACCCTTAAATCTACAAAATGCTTTTATTGCAATTGAAGACCATAGATTTATAGATCATCCTGGTATAGATATAAGACGTATCTTTGGTTCACTTCTACATAATATTAAAGTAGGTGATGCTAAAGCACAAGGTGCAAGTACTATAACTCAACAATTGATTAAAAATTTATATTTCACTAATGAAAAATTGTGGGAACGTAAAATAAAGGAAATGTATCTAGCTGTTATGTTAGAGAGAAAACTTTCAAAGGACCAAATACTTGAAAACTACTTAAATACTATCCCACTTGGTCAAAGTACATATGGAGTTCAAACTGCTTCTTATGCATATTTCTCTAAAGATGTAAGCGAATTAACTTTAGCAGAAGCCGCATTATTGGCAGGAGCTGCTAAAAGTACTGTAAAGTATGCACCATTTAACAGATATAATTTGGAAGATACTGAGGGTTTGCCAGAAGAGGATATTGTTGGGTATGTTTTTATAGGTTCTGTTCAATATGCATGTGTTTATAATCAAGATGCAATAGATAGGCAACATATAGTATTAAATAGAATGTTAGAACTTGGCTTAATATCTCAAAGTGAATATGATTCTGCGATAAATGAAGATATGCATATTGCATTAAATCCTGGTCAAACAAAAATAGAAGGTATTTCTTCTAGTCCTATGGATTATGTTAAGGAAAAGGTAATTGAAGATTTAATGATAACACAAGATATGAGTTATGAAGATGCTGAAAAGTATGTATATCAAGGTGGTCTTTCAATTACAACTACCATAGATATTAATATGCAAAAATCTCTTGAATCAGCTTATGATAATTTTGCTAAACTGTTTCTTGGTATGGACCCAACCGGTGATAAACCAATTTCTCAAAATTGGAAATCATTTAGATGGTCTGGAGGTTCATCTTCAGGATGTCTTGACTCTGCATTGAATGTATTAGATGAAAATGGTCAACTTATTTATTATGATAAGAACAATATTTTAGATGAAAATAATAGTCTTTACTTTAATCCTGATGAATATAGTTATGATGAAAACAAAAATATAATTATTAATTCTAGGAAACTTAACATATATTCTACAGCGATTGACCTTGTTGATTGTTATACTATTGATGATAAACTAAATTTTGTTTCTCATAGAATAGGTGGTCTAAATATTGGAGATAACTATGAAGTTATTGAACAAAAGGGTAGCAAAGGAAGTATAAAAATACTTAGTAATTATGTTGAAAAGAATCCAGAAATGTTTGTGATTGGAACTGACAATATCCTAAAGATACCTGAAGGTTACTTCTTCTATCAAGAAAAAGGTATAGTTCAACCACAATCTTCAACAGTAATTATGGATTACAAAACAGGTAAAATTAAAGCTATGATAGGTGGAAGAGAAATTGAAGGAAGCAAAACTTTTAATAGAGCTGTTGATGCAGCAAGACAACCAGGTTCAACTATCAAACCCTTATCTGTATATCTTCCTGCTCTGAACCTAGGTTACTCTGCAGCTTATGTTCTTGATGACCTTCCAAGGTATAATCAGAATGGTGAAAGGTGGCCAAAAAACTGGTATGAATACAAAGATGTTAAATATTGGGGTAAACAAACTCTTCGTAAGTCAGTTGAACAGTCAATAAATACTAATGCCGTTACAATGCTAGAGACAATAGGTATTGATGCAGCTATTGATTCTCTTAAATCTTTAGGAATGATTAATACAGAACACCCTGAAAACGACACATTTATTTCACCTGAAGAAAATCCAGCATATAATGATGTCAATTTAGCATCTTTAGCATTAGGTGGGCTAACAAAAGGATTTTCTCCTTTAGCAATGACTGCTGCCTATGGTGCTATTGCAAATGAAGGTGTCTATATTCAACCTATTGCCTATACAAAAGTTGTAAATAACAAAAATGAAATAATTTTAGAAAATATACCCGAAACGCATGTTGCCGTAAGTCCAGAAGTTGCATCATTAATGAAAGATATATTAAGAACTACCGTAAATCCAGGTTTGTCTTACAAAGCAAAACTTCCTGAAGCTCTAGGAATCGAAGTAGCTGGGAAAACAGGAACTACTCAAGCGAATGGTGATTTTTGGTACATGGGATTTTCTCCATACTATGTAGGTGGAATATGGGTTGGTAATGATAATGTTCAAATGAAGCTAACTGGTGATAGTGGTAATACAGCAAGATTATGGAGTGCCATTATGACCCCTATACACGAAGGGTTGCCTCCTGCAAAATTTGAATTAAATAAAAATTTAATTCCAGTACAGGTATGTAGTCAATCTGGAAAAATTCCTACTGATTTGTGCTCACATGATCAACGTGGAAGTCAAATAATAACAGAATATTTTATTCCTGGTACTCAGCCTACAGATACATGTGATATTCATATTAAAGCTTCTATATGCACGAGTTCAAATATGCTAAAATCACAGTACTGTCCAGGTAATTTAACAGAAGAAAGAGTATTTATTAAAAGAGATTATGATATTGATGCAAACCCATACAGTAAAGGTTCTGGATTTGATGCTAGATATCAAGCAAAAAAATTATACCAGCAAATACTTGAAGATTCACTTACTTTTTCTTTAGATGAAATAAAACAAATGTATGTTGGTCAAGTAGAATTTGATGAAAACAATAAAATAAAAGCTGTAAACGGAATAGCCGTAGGGGATTTACAAACCAACGGGATTGTACCTCTAGATTATCAATACCAGCTACCTTCTCAAATATGTACTTACCACACACCATGGCATTATAACCAGTGGTTAAATAATAAAGATACAGAAAATAACAATAACAATGAAAACAGTAATAACAATGATAATGATAATGATAATAATCAAGAGAATGAAGATAATAACACAGATAATACAAATGACACAGATAATTCAGATAATATTGATAATTTAATAGAAACAGAAGACAACCCAATTGATTCAATATTAGATTCTATTACAAATTAACAAATTAAATATTAGGTTAAAAAAACAAATAAAAAAGAGATTATTTTTAATAATATCTCTTTTTTTATTTAATTTGCATATTCATATTCATCACTTTTTTTTGGGATTAAATATAATTGCTACTATATATCCAAACAATAGAGCCGCCGCCACTCCAGGAGCTGTTTTCATTACACCTCCACTTAGTGCACCCATAAAGCCATTTTTCGATGCTTCTTCGATTGCGCCTTTGGCTAATGAATTTCCAAACCCAGGTAATGGTACAGTAGCTCCCGAGTATCCTATCTCAACTATCCTTTCATATATTCCTAAATAGTTTAAGAACACTCCACAAACTACAAATGTAACTAATATATAAGCAGCATTTAATTTAAATTTATCCATTATTATTTGACCAATAACACAAAACAATCCACCTATTACAAAACTCATTACGTAATTCATAACTAACTCCTTTTTAACCTTCAATACCAATACAATGAGCTATGCCTGGTATACTATCACCTTGTAATGAAACTGTAGGAGAATGTAGAGCCCCTGTTGAAGTAAATAAAAGTTTTTTTATTTCTTTGTTTATAAGTTTTTTATATAAAAATGAACCAAACACAACTGCTGAGCAACCACATCCGCTTCCTCCAGCATGTACGTCCTGTTTTTCAATATCAAAAATAATTGTACCACAGTCATCATATTTTTTTTCTATACTCATATTATCATCAAAAAACATTTTGTTTACAATGCTTTTTCCAACAGTTCCTAAATCTCCAGTTACTATTAAATCATAATCAATTTTAGTGTCTAACATATTCTGTTTTAATGTATCATGTGCTGCTGGAGCCATAGCTGCACCCATATTATTTGCATCCGTAACACCTAAATCTATTATTTTACCAAAAGTCACATTTTTTATTTTAGGACCGCTTCCTGTATTTGAAAGCCACACTGCACCAGAACCTGTTACCGTCCATTGAGAAGACATAGGCCTTTGACCGCCCATCTCTAATGGTAATCTATATTGTTTCTCAGCACTGCAGAAATGACTTGAGGTAGCACAAATCACATTGCTTGCAAACCCTCCATCAATAAGTAGAGAACCAATTCCCATACTAAGTGCCATTGTTGAACATGCGCCATATATACCAATATAAGGTAATCCAATGTCTCTAGCGGCAAATGAAGAAGATACTATTTGATTTAGAAGATCCCCCGAAACCAATAAATCAATATCATCCTTCTGAAGTCTATTTTTATTTAACAAAGTTTCTATTGCTGTCTTTTGAAATTTCCTTTCGCTTTTTTCCCATGAATCCTCTCCCCACAAATCATCTACAATTAAATCGAAATTATTTTTCAAGGGACCTTCTCCTTCTTTGGTTCCCACAACTGTAAAAGTATCTCTAATAATTACATCATCTTTTATGTTATATGTTTGTTTACCTATTTTTTTCAAAATTAACTATCTTTCCTTTCTTCTTAATGATAAATTAGGATTTATAATTTTCAGATAGATTACTTAAAAATCAAACTTAATATACCTACAATGAAGGCAGATAAATATCCATAAACCAATACTGGACCAGCTAACTTAAATATATTTGCTGCAGTACCTAAAACTAAACCTTCTTTTTTATATTCTAATGCAGGAGAAACTACGGAGTTAGCAAAACCTGTTATAGGAACAATGGTTCCAGCACCAGCAATTTTGCCTAAATCGTCATAAACTCCAAATCCTGTTAGCAATGCACTTAATCCAACAAGTACTACAGAAGCCATTACTCCTGCATCATCTTTAGGTACATCAAATCCTGATATAAAAATATTTTTTATTATTTCACCCAATGTACAAATGGCACCTCCAAAAATAAAAGCCATAAAACAATTTTTTACAATTTTATTTTTCGGTGTATACTCATCTACAACCTTTTTATAACTTTCCTTATTATACTTCATTGTTCCTCCATTATAATAATACTGCACTTTCAGGTATTTTTTTTAAGGATTTATCGATGCTGTTGCCAAAAACAATAGCTGATATGCTTATTAATAATACTATTACTAAAAAAAATATCTTTTTTTTCATAAAAATCACCTCAAAAGTATTATTTACAAAAAACTTCAATGCATGCAAAAAAAAAAGCACTAACCGTGCTTTTTTTATCAAAAATTACTATTAATTTCATTTTTTGAACTTATTGTTTTTCTTAAAATTACTTTTGTTCCAATATCTTTTTCGGATAATACAACGAGTTCATCCATAAAAGTTTCCATTACTGCAAAACCCATTCCAGATCTTTCAAGTTCTGGTTTAGATGTATACAAAGGTTCCTTAGCCTTGTCCACATTTACAATGCCACAACCGAAATCCTCGACAATTATTTCTACTACATGATTTTTAATTCTACATTGTATTACTATATCTCCAACAGTATTTTCATAACCATGAATTATTGCATTTGTTACAGCCTCTGATACGGCAGTCTTAATATCAGAAATTTCCTCTATAGTTGGATTTAAACTTGAACAGAATGCTGCAACTGCCGCTCTAGCAAATGATTCATTGGTTGATAGACTTGGTATTTTAATATATACATAATTGTTATGCATTTTATCCCCCTATTTAATATTTATTATTTTTCCTATTCCGCTCATATCAAGTATTTTTCTAACTTTTTTATTAGCGTTTATTATTTCTATAACTCCATTTCTTTTCCTAATATTTTTATAACGACCAATTACAAATCCTATCCCAGAACTATCAATAAAATCAATTCGCTTAAAGTCAATAATAACTTTATTGATATTATCATTCATTATTTTCTCATCAATTTTATCTCTATTTTGATCCGCTCCATGATGATCTAAATCACCTTTAAGTCTAATAACTAGTTCTTGTCCTGATTCAATAAATTCTATATTCACAGACGTCCCAATCCTTTCTCTTATAGTGTAAGTAAATTATACTATTTAACGAACAATTTATCCTTGACTTGTTTTGTAACCTTTTGTCGAAGATTGAAAGTAATTGTGATTTATAAACAAATTTTCATTATGAACTAGGATATTTTTTGTAAAAATGGTAACAAAATTATAAACTCAGAACCCTTATCTACTGTACTTTTTACTTTTATCTTACCTTTATGACCTAGTATAATAATTTTAGCTATAGATAACCCTAACCCATGACCTCCAATATCCTTATTTCTCGACTGTTCTGCTCTATACAGTCTGTTAAATATTTTATCTAAGTCTTTTTTTGCAATACCCATCCCTGAATCAGATATTTTTATTACATAATAATCATCTTCAATATATGAAAAAACTTTTATACTTCCATTTTGAGGAGTAAACTTTATTGCATTTTCTATAAATATTCTTATTGCTTGCTTTATCCTGTTTTTATCAGCATATATACTTACATCGTCATAAAATTTAAAATTAAAATTATGTTTTGTATCAATCATACAGGTTTCTTTTTCAATTTCAAACAATATTTCACATATTTTAAAATCCTCTTTTGTAAAAGATATAGATTGCTTATCACTCCTAGCAATAAATAGAAGTTTTTCAATTAAATCCTGCATGCTATCTGTTTCATTTTTTATGGCATTTATTGATTCTTCAAGTATTTCTCTATCGTTTTTCCCCCAACGATCTAGCATATTAACATATCCCTTTATCACAGCTATGGGTGTTCTAAGTTCATGAGAAGCATCAGATACGAATTGTTGCTGTGTTTTATATCCTTGTTCAATTCTGTTCATCATCTCATTAAATGTTTCGGAAAGCTCTTTTAATTCGTCCTGAGTATCCTTAACATCAAGTCTAGTGTTAATATTATTAACGGTTATAGTTTTAGCTGTTTCTGTCATTTTTTTTATTGGTCCAATTACCTTATAGCTAGTTCGTGATACAATTGGAACAAAAATAAATAATCCCACTGCACCAGAAATAATTATCATAATACATATTCTTAATGCTTCTGATAATATGTCATTTACAAAATAGTTAATGTTAATATAGTACTCTACATTATTATAATAAAACATAGATGAATATATATATTCTTTATTGTTGATTAATTTTTCTAACAAGACAATAATATTTTTTGAATATCTGTTTTCATATCCGTTTGAAGAATATATACTGTTCAAACTATTATCATATATATTAATTGATTTTATTTCATCTCTATCAACTATAAGGTCAATACTTTTCATATTAGGAAAATTACTTGATATTATATCCTTATCCTTTTCCATTACATCTAATTTATATTGATTTAACTCATATACTGAATATGCTGTTGATGTTATTGCTGCAACAATCAAAATTACTATTATATACAACAATATATACGAAACAGAAATTTTAAATGTTATAGAAAATTTTAACCTTTTTAAAAGTTTTATTAAAATTTTTAAAATCAGCTTAAAAGGAAAGCTTATTAAATAAAAAATAGATTTTATTATTAATTTTAAAATATCTGATACCGATAACGATTTTTTATAATTGCTATCACCATATGAATTTTTTCTATTATTTCTCTTTTCTTTTTTTCTTTCCTTTTTAATCTTCTTATCTATTCTTTTTTGCTCTAATTTTTTCATAGCAATTCCCTTTTATAAAAATGCAACGAGTAATTTTCCTCATTGCATTTTAATCTCTAATTATATAACCAACACCTCTTACTGTTTCGATAAAATTAACATTATATTTCTGGTCTATTTTACTTCTTAAGTATCTAATGTATACATCAATTATATTCGTATCTCCAAAATAATCGTAACCCCAAACTTTATCAAGAATTTTTTCCCTTGTCATTACAATATTTTTATTTATCATCATAATTTCTAATAATTCAAATTCCTTTTTTGTTAATTCTATATTTTCACTATTAAATTCTACTTTGTAATTATTTTTGTATAATTTTAATTTACCTATTTCTAATATTGAAGATTCTTCTTTATTCTTAGGAACATACTTTCTTTTTAACAAAACTCTAATTCTAGCTAAAAGCTCTTCAACTGCAAAAGGTTTGGTCATATAATCATCCGCTCCTATATCAAGTCCTGTAACCTTATCTGATATATCATCCTTAGCTGTTAGCATAATTATAGGAACACCTGAAGTTTGCCTTATTCTTCTGCAAACTTCTATACCACTTAAGCCAGGTAACATTAAATCTAGAATAATTAAACTTATATCATCACTTTTACCTTTCTCTAATCCATCTCTACCATTATTTGCTATATCTACCTCATAGCCCTCATACTTCAACTCTAATTCGAGAAAACGTGCAATTTTATGTTCATCTTCAACTATCAAAATTTTCTTTTTATCTTCCATACAACGCCACCTATACTTTTTTATATATTATACTATTAATTACAAAATTTATCAATTAGTGTTTTAAGGGACCGTTCAAAAAGAACTGTCCCCTAAAATGTGTTATTCTATGATAATCTCATTTTCTTTGTCATCTGATTCAAAATGATTTTCTTCTATTATTTCTTCATCTTCCTTTATTATTTCTTCAGATTTTACTTTTATTTTATCTACAGTTTCTTTCATATTTCTTTTTATCCCTTTAATATTAACAGAATTTTTATCTCTGAAAATTTTCATCTTACATGATGTTAATATTGCAAGAATAAGTCCAAATATAACTACCCAAAACGCCATTACAAATGTTGCAAGAACAAGAACTAGCGGTACATTTATTAAGGTATCTTCATTTTTATTTTTTACTGAAAACCTTAATTGTAGCAATCTATCAACAAAGCTAGTAAATCCTTCACCGTGTCTATTTTTTTCATTTCCTCTAGCTCCTTTTCTTTTTTCTAATTCAATTATTGATTTTATTAAATCTCCATCATTTTTTTCTAAAGTACTTTTAGCTTCTTCATATGTTACATTAACTCTGTTTCTTAATTCATCAATTTGCTCTAATGTTACTTTCATTTTATCCTCCACATTTTTTATATTTCTTATAATGATAATATACAATAGTTTTATTAATTAATCTTTAGGTATTTATTAAAAACAAATTAGAATTTGAATTATATTTTTAATTCTATGCTTTTATGTGGGTACATTTGTTTTTCATATTGTTGGACTTAGCAAATTAAATATGATATAATAAATACAATTAATGAAACAAAGACATTCGTCTTTGTCTTGATGTATTTATTGAATCGTTGTGATGCAAGCCGTTTTCTGGCTTGCTTTATGATATAATAAATACAATTAATGAAACAAAGACATTCGTCTTTGTCTTAATGTATTTATTGAATCGTTGTGATGCAAGCCGTTTTCTGGCTTGCTTTATGATATAATTATTTGGAATATTGAGATATAGCATACAAAAAATACATACTAAAAATAGAAGGGTGGGATATGTCAAAATCATTTTAATTTGACAATTTATTTTATGAAATTTTTTTTAAAAAATCGAAAAGCTAAAGGTTATAAATATGTTGATATGGCATTAGATTTAGTAGAAGATGGAGATAATTTAAATCTGGTTAACTTACATAAAAATCATCTACCAAATAATATAACCTCAAAATTACTCTATCGAGACATAATTAATATTGCATGGCCATCAGTTCTAGAATTAACATTAACTCAACTTGCTTCAATGGTTGATTTAATGATGGTTGGACAGCTCGGTCCTTGGGCTCTTACAGCAGTTGGTTTAACACTTCAACCAAAATTTTTATTAATGATAATGTTTATGTCCATGAACGTTGGCGCAACTTCTATGGTTGCAAGATACAAGGGTTCAGGAAACCGAGAAAATGCAAATTTGATTTTGCGTCAAGCACTTCTGCTTACTATAACATTTTCTATTATCGCGTCTATAATAGGTTTTATTTTTTCAGAGTCCCTTGTTAAATTCATGGGAGCAGCTGATGCTCAAACTTTAGCAGGTGGAACAGTCTATCTAAAAATTCAAATGGTTGGATTTATATTTATGGCTCTTACTACAACTATAACGGCAACTTTAAGAGGTGTAGGTGACTCTAGAACTGCTATGGTATATAACTTAACTGCAAATGCTGTTAATGTTATTTTTAATTATTTACTTATTGGAGGAAATCTAGGTTTTCCGAGATTAGAAGTTGCAGGTGCTTCTCTTGCAACAATAATTGGTCAGCTAGTTGCTTTTGTTTTTGCATTTGTATATATAATTAAAGGAAATCAGTATTTACATTTACGATTTAAAGATGGTTTTAAACCTGATAAAACAGCATTAAAACAAATTTTTATCATAGGCGTTCCTGCTATGATAGAACAACTAATGATGCGTATTGGTATAATTATTTACTCTAAAACAGTTGCTGCTCTTGGAACAGTAGCATTTGCTGCTCATCAAGTATGTATGAACATACTATCTATATCCTTTATGAATGGTCAAGGTTTTGCAGTTTCAGCTACATCTCTAACTGGACAGAGTTTAGGAAAAAATCGTCCTGATATGGCAAATGCCTATGTTATGAGAACTAGAAGAACTGGTATGATTATATCTGTAATTATGGGAATTGTATTTATTATATGGGGTGGCAAAATAGTTTCTTTATATTCTGATGATGTAACTGTAATTGAAAAAGGTGCAAAAATTATGATGCTTGTAGGTTTTATTCAACCGTTTCAATCTTCACAGTTTATTTTAGCTGGTGCCCTAAGAGGTGCTGGAGATACCAAAGCAACTGCAATAATAACCTTTATAACTGTTTTAATTGTTAGACCAGGCTTAGCTATACTATTGGTTAACTTCATGCACTTAGGTTTAGAAGGTGCATGGGTTGCTTTTGCAGCTGACCAGCTTCTTAGATCATTATTTGTTTTATTGAGATACAGCTCAGGAAAATGGAAATCTATAAAAATATAAAAGGAATGGGGTTTAGTCGCCCCATTCTTTGTTTATATTTCTTATACTTTTATATTTATGCCTTTATAGATTTTTCATAAATTATACTTAAATTTATTTCAACAACAAATTATTACAGTGATGACATGTATTCACTAAATTTATTAAGACCTTCTTCTAATGTTTTAGAGTCAAAAGCGTAACCTATACGAACACATCCTTCTAATTCAAAACACTCCCCTGGTGTAAAAAACACTCCTGTTTTTTTAAGTAAATCTTCACAGAGTTCTCTTGAAGGTATATCAAAATCATAGTATAAAAGTGCTGTTGTTCCAGCAACAGGTTTAAAATATTTTATATGTTTTTCCTTTTGTACCCATTTATCTAGAATTTCTCTGTTTGATAATATAATCCTACGATTTCTATTAATAATTGAATCTTTATTTTTTAATGCTATAGAAGCAAAAATATCATCTAGCACACCACAACTTATTGTATCATAATCTCTTCGTTCTCTAGCAGCAGAAATAACTTCTGCAGATCTTGATGCTATCCACCCCATTCTCAAACCGGCCAAAGAAAATACTTTTGACATAGAACCTACACTAATTCCCTTATCATACAAGTCTACTATAGATGGCATATAGCTTCCATCTTCACTTATCCCTCTATATACTTCATCACTTAAAATGTAAGCGTCAACATTTCTAGCTATTTCAACTATTTCTTCCATAACCTCTACTGGAATCCATGAACCAGAGGGATTATTTGGATTATTAATTGTAATCATTTTAGTATTACTATCAACTAAATTCTTTAATTCTGATAAGTCAGGTAAAAATGAATTTTCTGGTTTTAAATTAATTACTTTAACATTTACCCCTATGGACTCTGGAATAGAATAATGTTGCTGATATGTAGGCATAACAGAAACCATACTATCCCCTGCTTCTAACACCGACATTATTGCCATGTGATTTGCACCTATTGCACCATGTGTAGGAAGTACTTGATTATGTTCAATCTTTTGATACAAACTACAAATTCCTTCTAAAAGATCTGGCGAGCCATAAATATGACTATATGTCATACGGGTATCTCCAAGATTTTTAAGAAACTCATCTGGATTTTTTCCCGATAAAGTCAGAAGTTCACGAAGCGTAAGAGAATCAACACATGTTTCTGCTAAGTTATATATGGCATCATTTTCATATTTATCCATCCACTGTTCAACTTTAAACGTTCTAATTTTCATTTTCTTACCTCCTATTATTTTTCACTATATTGTTATTTACTTTTGTCTTCTTTAATTAAATTCCTAATAGCTTCTATTGCTACCTCAATCGCTACTTCTGTGTCATGGCATTGTGGATCATCTAAACCTTTTTTTCTTCTCTCTTGATTAGCAACAACATTTAGGATAGTACCAACACGAACCTTACGATAGGCCCCCACAATAAACAATGCTGCAGATTCCATTTCAGATGCTAATGCACCTAGCCTTAGCCAAGCTTCCCACTTATTTGTAAGCTCATAATGAACAGGCTTTGTCTCTGGCTCATGTTGTCCATAAAATGAATCTTTACATTCAACTATTCCTACATGATGTTTTTTACCCATATCTTTAGAAGCTTTTACAAGAGCATTAATTATTTCATAGTTTGCTACAGCTGGAAATTCCATAGGAGCATATTCTCTACCTGTACCCTCCATACGAATTGCACCTGATGCTATAACTAAATCCCCACCCATTACATTTATATCCATACCTCCAGATGTACCAACACGTATAAATGTATCAGCACCAATGTTTGCAAGCTCCTCCATTGCAATAGCAGCAGAAGGTCCTCCAATACCAGTGGATGTTACACTAACTTTTTCACCATCTATATATCCTGAGTATGTTACAAATTCTCTGTGATCCGCTATTAAAGCAGGATTATCAAAATGCTCTGCAATTAATTTGCACCTTTTAGGATCTCCTGGCAAAATTACATATTTACCAACGTCTCCCTCTTTCATATTTATATGATATTGAATATCTGAATATACTGTACTCATAATTTCCTCCTCTTCTTTTTATAAAATTACATGTTATTAATTTATAAATTTACAGCACTCAACTAATAAGTTGAATGCTGTATTTACTAAGATGCTTTTAATAAAATTAAATATATTTATTGTGGCGAGTCATTTTCTCTTGTTTTTATTTTGTTTAATATAATATCAGAAATTTCTTTTGTACTCATACTTCCAATATCACCTTTTTGTCTTTCTCTAACTGATACAGAGTTTCCTTCTGCTTCCTTCTCTCCAACTACAAACATGTAAGGAACTTTTTCTAATTGTGCTTCTCTAATTTTATAACCTATTTTCTCTGCCCTTGTATCTATTTCAACTCTTATGTTAAATGCTTCTAGTTCTTCTTTTACTTTCTTAGCATAATCATTGAATTTATCTGATATAGGCAACACTTTTACTTGAACAGGAGACAACCAAGTTGGAAATGCACCTGCAAATTGCTCTATTAAAATACCAAAGAATCTTTCTATACTTCCAAATGCAACTCTGTGAATCATTATTGGTCTATGTTTTTGTCCATCTGCACCTACATATTCAAGATCAAAGCGTTGTGGCATTTGATAATCCAACTGAATTGTTCCACACTGCCATGTTCTTCCTATGCAATCATTTAAGTGGAAATCTATTTTAGGTCCGTAGAATGCACCATCGCCTTCATTTATTATATAATTAAGTCCAAGTTCTTCAAGAGCTTCTTTTAATGAACTTTCTGCCATATCCCAATCTTTTAAATCTCCTAAGAAATCCTCAGGTCTTGTTGAAAGTTCAACATGATAAGTGAATCCAAATGTTTTATACATTCCATCAATTAAATTTGCAACATTTTTAATTTCATCTTTTATTTGTTCAGGAAGCATGAATATATGAGCATCATCTTGAGTAAAAGCACGAACTCTCATTAATCCATGAAGAGCACCTGACAATTCATGTCTGTGAACTCTGCCTATTTCTGCTGCTTTAATTGGGAAATCCTTGTAAGAATGCATGGAGTTTTTATATACCATCATTCCTCCAGGACAATTCATAGGCTTAACACAGAAATCTTCTTCATCTATTTTAACTGTGTACATATTATCTTTGTAATGATCCCAGTGTCCTGAATTTTCCCATAGATGTCTACTTAGCATCAACGGAGTTTCAATTTCTACATAACCTGCTTTTTTGTGTACTTCCCTCCAATATTTAAGGAGCTCGTTTTTAATTTCAATTCCTTTTGGTAAAAAGAATGGGAAGCCAGGTCCTTCTTCAGACATAAAGAACAATTCTAATTCTTTACCTAGTTTTCTGTGGTCACGCTTTTTAGCTTCTTCAATCATATGGATATATTCTTCTAATTCTTTAGCTTTTTCAAATGTAATACCATATACCCTTTGAAGCATCTTGTTCTTTTCATTACCTCTCCAATATGCACCTGCAATACTTAAAAGCTTTATTGCTTTAGGTTTTTTAGTTGATTCCAAGTGTGGTCCTGCACATAAATCTACAAAGTCACCTTGTTTATAAAATGAAATTATTGCATCTGCTGGGAGGTCTTTTATTAATTCAACCTTGTATGGTTCTTCTTTTTCTTCCATAAATTTTATTGCTTCTTCTCTTGGAAGTTCAAATCTCTCAAGTTCAAGACCTTCTTTGACTATTTTTTTCATCTCTGATTCTATTTTTTCAAAATCTTCTTGTACTAATCTATAGTCTAAGTCTATATCATAGTAAAATCCATTGTCAATAGATGGACCTATTGCAAGTTTCGCTTCCGGCCATATTCTTTTTATTGCTTGTGCTAATATATGTGATGAAGTGTGCCAAAATACATCTTTTCCTTCTTTATCTTCAAACTTAAGGAATTTAATGTTGCCATCTTCATTTATTTGTTCTTGGAGACCAATAGTTTTTCCGTTGAAACTTGCCCCAACCACGCTTCTAGCTAAGCCTTCGCTGATACTTTTAACAACTTCTATTGCTTTTGTTCCGTTTTCATACTCTCTGATACTCATATCTGGTAATGTTAATTTTATCATAATATTACTCCTCCATTTATATTTCCCTTTATAACAAAACTCCCGTCTCTAAACACTAATGTGCTTAAGGACGAGAGCTACCATCGTGGTTCCACCTTATTTACTTCTCAATAGATTTAAGGCATCCATACCAAATCCTTATATCTAGACTTTCAACTAGACTTTCAGATTTAACTCAAGATTAGTTTTCAAACAGTCATATATTAGGATACTCTCAGCAAGTTGTATTCCTTCTCTGAAATATTGTATCTGTTTTACTCGATCTTTCATAGTTTATTATTAGTTTGCTATTTTTATAGATTATATTCCTCATGTATCTATTTTGTCAACAGATTTTTAGTGTTTTTTAATATTTTTTTCTAAAACCTTGGCTTTTATGTCTAAACCCTCTATCGCTGTTTCCGCCAAATCCACTTTTTGATTTTTTTCTTTAGAAATTTCTACTACTACGTCTTTTCCTTTAATTTGAGAGCCTTCCATCCTACCAAGTATGGCATCGGTATGCTCTGATGATGCATTAAAAAATGAGTAGTTTTCAAGTATTTCAATTGCTCCAATGTCAGTTCCCGGAATATCACATTCACCAGCTATAGCACCAAGAATATCTCCAGGTCTTATACCTTGTTTTTTACCTAAGTTTACATGGAATCTAACAGAATTACCAATATCTCTTGACGAACCTTTAGTTCTTGTAAATTTCTTTCTCTCAGGAACTGTATCGTTTAAATCTCTATCTGCGGATGAATCAAATTTAACAAGTTTTTTTATCATAGCAGCTATTAGAGTTTCAGCATCATAGCCTTTTTCCATTAATTTGCTCGCAAGTACTCTATTTTCTCCAACCCCATCTTTTTCAATAATGTCAACTATATTTCTAATGAATTTATCTTGCTTTACTTCATTAACCTTATCTACTGTAGGAACTGATCTTTTTCGTATTTGTTTTTTTGTATATCTTTCAATGTTTTCAATTTTCTTTATTTCTTTACCTGAAGCAAGTGTGAAAGATGAACCCTCGCGACCTGCTCTTCCTGTTCTACCAATACGGTGAACATAATAGTCTTCTTTGCCAGGAACTTCATAGTTAATAACTGCTTCAACTTCTTTAATATCAAGTCCTCTAGCCGCAACATCTGTTGCAATTAAAACATCAGTTACGCCATTATTAAATTTATTTAAAGTGTCTAGTCTTTGAGTTTGCTTAATATCACCGTGTATTTTATCACAGTTATAACCTTTTTCTATAAGTTGATCATATAAATCATCAACACTTTTTTTTGTATTACAGAAAATCAAAGTTAACTTTGGTGTATATGTGTCTATAATTCTTGTCAATGCTTCTACTTTATCAGTATGCTTAACAAGAAAATAGCTTTGTTTAACTTCTTTTGCTGTAATTCCTTCTCTCATGGTTTTAATAATGACTGGGTTATTTTGAAATTTCTTTATTATTTTAGATATTCCATCAGGAATAGTAGCAGAAAACAAAAGTGTCTGAGTTGTGTGATTTACTTTATCAAGAATCAACTCAATATCTTCTCTGAAACCCATTTTTAACATTTCATCGGCTTCATCCAAAACTGAAACTTTTAATTCACTAAGTTTTATTACATTTCTATCAATAAGGTCTATTACTCTACCAGGGGTTCCAACTATAATTTGTGCTCCATTTTTAAGCTTGTTAATCTGATCCCTAATATCTGCACCACCATAGACACTAACGGTTTTAATACCTTCCATGTATTTACCGATTTTTCTAAACTCATTTGCAACTTGCACAGCAAGCTCCCTTGTAGGTAAAAGAACTATTGCCTGTGGAAGTCTCAAATCTTTATCTATCTTCTCTAGAATAGGTATACCAAACGCTGCCGTTTTACCTGTTCCCGTATTTGATTGGCCAATTATATCTTTTCCTTCAAGTATTACTGGTATTGCTTCTTGCTGAATCTGGGTACTACTTTCGAATCCCATTTCATCCAAAGCTTTTTGAATGTTTTCATTCAAATTCACGTTTTCAATTTTCATTAATTTTATCATCCTCGTTTACTAATTTTATTAACTTCTCATTATACTATAAAAATTTGCTAATTACAAACATTTTTTAATAATTATTATTTTATTTACAAATTAATCCCTCATGATATAATAAGTATGGATGAAACAAAAGCAAGGTATCTTTGTCTGAAATATATTTATATTATAGTTATGAGGTAAGCTAGTTAGCGATTTGCGCTAATGAAATAATTGTATATCATATCAAAGATTAGTTTTACTTTAATGGATACAATTATTCATAACAGACAAGTATAATGATAACAAAAATTTTAATTTAAGGAGTTGTTAATTTGAAAATTTACTATATACACCACAGTTGTTTTATCGTTGAGTCTGAATCTTGTTTTCTAATATTTGATTATTATAAGTCAGTAACTTATAAAGAAAATTTGATTTGATTTAAAGATTTTAAATTATTTATTACGCCAAATAATACAATTAGATAAACCTGTATATATATTTGCCTCTCACAGTCATAATGATCACTATAATAGTGAAATATTGACTTGGAGTACAAACAAAAGCAATATATATTATATACTTAGTGATGATATAAAAATATATAGTAAAATTGAAAGATGTTATTTCTTAAAGCCTAATCAAGAAATTATAATAAACGATCTAAAAATAAACACTTTTGGTTCAACTGATTCTGGTGTTAGCTTTATGATTAATTTAGATAATAAAAATATTTTTCATGCGGGTGATTTAAATTGGTGGAAATGGAATGATGATACACCTAACGAAGAAAAAGAAATGGAATTTTCATTTAAAAATATAATTAACGATATAGTTAATTTAAATATTAATATAGATATAGCTTTTTTCCCTGTAGATAAAAGACTTGAAGAAAACTTCATGTGTGGTGGAGAATTTTTCATTGACAAACTTTCTCCAAACATATTTATACCAATGCATTTTTGGGATAATTTCAATACTACAACTGAATTTCAACAATTAATTAATAGAAAAACTTCCAAAACTAAAGTACTTCAAATTAAACATGCTAATGAAATACTAATATAATTTTAAATCTTATTACAATATTTCATTTTCATATTTCATATGATAATACACGACATATTTTTTAATTAATATTGAAATTATATAAAACTATTAATCTTTTTAAATAGGAATTTTAAGAATTTTATGCTAAAATCCAAAATACATAATATATTTTTACAAACAATGTTTATGGATTCATAGGGGGGGATTGTATTTAATGAAAATTACTATTACAAATGAGAGTGGTGACTTTAAAGAAATGCTATACACCAAAGATAAGGTTACATATGAAGTTAAGAATCAAGAAATTATTGATTTTTTTACTAAACTAAGTGAAGCTTATGTTAATGATTATAATATGGATGAAATGTATGAATGTTTATATAATCTAATTAATTATGGATATTTGTATACGGATATTGATTCCGAAACAAATAATAGTTATGATATTTATGATGATTATGATGATTATTCATATGAAGATGATGACCCAGATTATGACTACATAGCACCTGCTGAAGGAATTAAGCTGATTGATTCTGAAATAGAATATTTTATTGATGGTGAACAGGTTACAAAAGAAGAATATGATGATGCATGGGATGCAAGACTTGGCTATTTAGGATCGTCAAATTGGGAAGAAAAGGGATTATGTATAACTAACACTGATACGGAAGAAATATTATTTTTAGGAAAAATATCTTAATGATTGGGGGAGCAACAGCTTAGAAATTGCTCCCCCATTGTTATCAGAATCCTCTTCCAGCACCTCCGCCGCCAGATCTGCCACCGCCTCCGAAACCGCCTCCGCTGCCGAAGCCTCCACCACCTCTAAATATGCTAGGTGGTATATAAAAACCTCTTCTTCCTCGCCTTCTTCCTCGTCCACCACCAAAACCTCCAAAGAATAATAATAAAAGCAAAATTAATATTGGTCTTATCATTCTATATACTTGAACTTGGTTTTGGTTGCTTGATTGTTTTCGTATATTTACATTTATATTTTCAAATATTACATTTTCATCAAAGTTATATTCTTCATTTACATTCTTAGCTAGTTGAAAAAATATGTTTTCAATCCCTTTTGAATAATCTCCTTCCGAAAGATAACCTGTTGAAGAATCTAATATCCGTCCTACTTCAGAATCAGGCAATGCACCTTCAAGTCCATAACCTGTTTCAATTTTAATTCTTCTTTCATCTATCGCAAGAAGAATTAAAACTCCGTTATTATATTCTTTGTTACCTATTTTCCATTTTTCAAATAATTCTGTTGCATAACTATTTTCATCTAGTCCTTGCATATTTTGTACCGTTGCTACTACAATTTGAGGTTTTTCACTGGTTTTTTCATAATTAAGATTTACATTTGTAATGCTTGCTTCTACATCTTCATCTATTACATTAGCAAAATCATTTATGTAAAATATCCTTGTAGGCTCAGGCATCACTACTTCACCGTATGATACTACAGTAGTGAATAGAATCAAAATAATTAAAGATAAAGTTAATATTCTTTTTCCCATAATTACCTACTTTCTACTTTAATCAAATTTTACCTCTGGTGCTGTATCTGCTCCTTGTGTTGCTTCAAAATATGGCCTTGTTTCAAATCCAAACATCCCAGCCATTATATTTTTAGGGAACCTTCTTATAGCTGAATTATATTTGCTCACCACTTCATTATATCTATCTCTTTCCACAGATATTCTATTTTCAGTACCTGCCAATTCATCCATGAGTGCTGTTACATTATCATTTGATTTTAGCACTGGATAATTTTCTGTAACAACAAGCAGTCTACCAAGTGCACCTTCTAATTGATTTGACGCTTCAACTTTTTCACTTAAACTTTTAGCACCAGCCATTCTAGCTCTTGCATCTGCTATAGCTGTAAATATTTCTTGTTCTTGTGCCATTGCTCCTTTAACTGATTCTACCAAATTAGGTATCAAATCAAATCTTCTTTGTAGCTTACTCTCTACATTTGCCCATTGTGTATTCACATCTTCATCTAATGTTACTAAGGAATTATAACTTCCAAAAGTAAATGCAACTAATACCACCACTACTAATACAATCAAGACAACTGCAATCAGTCCTTTTCTCAAAATAATCCTCCTCTTAATAAATAATTGTTTAACATATACTACTAGTATATATAATTCATACTATATTATCAATTACATTTTGAATCAATTCTATAACATAATAAAAATATATAAAATTAAATCTTAAAGCATGAAAAATCACTTTAAGATTTAATTTATTATTTAATCTTCATCATATTTCAAAACAGCTAAGAATGCTTCTTGTGGAACTTCAACACTTCCAATTTGTCTCATTCTCTTTTTACCTTCTTTTTGCTTTTCTAATAATTTTTTCTTTCTTGTTATATCTCCGCCATAACATTTTGCTAATACATCTTTTCTAAGTGCACTAACTGTTTCTCTAGCGATGATTTTACCTCCAACTGCAGCTTGAAGTGGTACAGCAAATAAATGTCTTGGTATTACATTTTTTAACTTTTCAACTATCCCTCTTCCTCTTTCATATGCTTTGCTTTCATGCACAATTATTGAGAATGCATCTACTAGTTCACTATTAATTAAAATATCCATTTTAACTAATTCAGATCTTTGATATCCAGCTAGTTCATAATCTAATGAAGCGTATCCTCTTGTTTTTGATTTAAGAGAATCAAAGAAGTCATAAATAACTTCATTTAGTGGTAATTTATAATGCAATATAACTCTTGTAGCTTCCATATATTCCATATTTACAAATACCCCTCTACGATTCTGACACAACTCCATTATAGCTCCAACATGCTCTGTAGGTGACATAATTGATGCATCAACTATAGGTTCTTCCATGTAATCTATTTCTTGAGCTGGTGGCATGTTAGTTGGATTTTGTAGAATCATCATTTCACCATCGGTTTTATACACTTTATAAATTACACTAGGAGTTGTTGCAATTATATTTAAATTAAATTCTCTCTCTAGTCTTTGTTGTATAATTTCCATATGTAAAAGACCTAAGAAACCACATCTAAATCCAAACCCTAATGCAACTGAAGTTTCATGTTCAAATGTCAGCGATGCATCATTTACCTGCAACTTTTCAAGTGCATCTCTAACTTCATTAAAATCTTCCCCCTCAGCAGGATAAACTCCACAATAAACCATTGAAACAACTTTTTTGTATCCCGGTAAAGCTTCTTTTGCAGGATTTTCAGCTGATGTAATAGTATCGCCTACATTACAGCTTCTAACTTCCTTCATACTAGCACATAAATAACCTACATCACCTGAATATAATGCAGGTACAGGCTTCTGGTTAGGTGATATTATACCTACCTCTGTTACATCAAAGGATTTTCCAGTTGCCATCATTTTAATTCTATCACCCTTTTTAACTTGACCTTCTTTAATTCTTATATATGCTATAACACCTTTATAGCTATCATAGTACGAGTCAAAGACAAGAGCTTTAAGTGGTGCATCTTCTTCTCCTGTTGGTGGTGGAATAAATTTAACTATTGCTTCTAATACTTGATCTATATTAATATTATCTTTAGCTGATATAAGTGGTGTGTTTTCGCAATCAAGCCCAATTACATCTTCTATTTCTTGCTTTATTTCTTCTGGTCTAGCGCTTGGTAAATCTATTTTATTTATAACAGGTACGATTTCTAAATTTTGATCTAGTGCTAAATAAACATTAGCTAAAGTTTGAGCTTCAATTCCTTGTGCCGCATCAACTACTAAAACAGCACCCTCACAAGCTGCTAAACTCCTTGAAACTTCATAATTAAAATCCACATGACCTGGAGTATCAATTAAATTCAATGTATAATCATTGCCATCTAAAGCTTTATACAAAAGACTTATATTTTGAAGTTTAATTGTTATACCTCTTTCCCTTTCTAAATCCATATTATCTAATACTTGTTCATGCATCTCTCTATGAGATAAAAGTCCTGTATTTTCAATTAATCTATCTGCTAACGTTGATTTGCCATGATCTATGTGAGCTATTATGGAAAAGTTTCTTATATATTTTTTTCTATCCAAGTAAATTTAACCTCCCTATTTTTCATAATACAAATGTCATAGGGTATTATATCAAAGTTTATGTAATATTTAAAGCATTAATTATTAATTTTTGCAACTGTTTCGCATAGAACTTCTGATAACAAATCCGCTGTATACTGTGCTTCTTCTATATTGTTTAATGTAGTTCCAACTTCTATCAACATAGCGTAATCAGATAGATATTGATTGAAGTATGCACCATTTCTTATTACAATATCTCTAAATAACCCTGGGTACATTTCATTAGCCGTATCAAATGTTGTTTGAGCTATTTTCTTAATTTCTTCCAAATTTCCATTCTTATCTCCAATTACCAACGTACAAGTTGCTGCTGTCTTACCATTTATGTCTATTGATTTAACTTTTGATAAAAATTCTTCATAACTTGAACCTTCATCAGCTCCATCTCTATGTATATCTATCATCACATTTTTTTTACTATTTGATAATACCTGTTTTACATTATAATTAGAGTTTGCATATGATTTATTATAGTCTGGATAATCATTATAATCTTTTAAATGAGTTATATTTAGCCCATAATTTTTTAAATTATATGTAATTCTATTACCTATACCCATTACATTATAATTTTCATCATGAGTTCTATAATTAGATTCTTTGTTAGGTAAATATGATTCTGTTGCATGTGTATGATAGATTATAAAATTAATGTTCTTATTTATAGAAGCAGCGTCTATTTTCATTTCTCTTGGAACACTGCTTCTAGAAGTAGTGTTTGATTCTATAACCTTAAAAAAATCATCCTTTCTATTGCTTGCTAAATATACTTCCGACACAGCTATTTGGTTACTGTTATATTCTTTTTCATCAAACACTTGTAAGTTCTCAGTTTGTTCTCTATCTACACTATCAATTATTTTATAAACCTCTTTCACAGGTTCATCTTCTTGATTTTCAATTATTTTGCTATCATCTGATTCTTTAAAAGTCTCTTCGAAAAAGATATTAAAGTATGACATAACCTTATCAAAGAATTCGTTATACTTATTAGCAGCCCCCTCTCCATCATAGTTCAATGAAATAGTTGTAATTTCTTGTCCTGTCTTTCTAGCTTCAGAAAGCTTATAAACATAGCTATAACCTGCAAACAATACAACTAAGCATATAACTGACATAAACATGTAAAATTTTGTTTCACTTTTTTTCCTTCTACGTCTTTTCATAATTAAATTCAACTCCACATATTTTCTCAATATAGTAATATATTAATGTATATGTGTATTGTTTCCGTAATAATACTGTTTATTTTTACAATATTATTACGAATTTAATTCATAGCCTGGATGCACTGCTTTATTAATGGATTCAGCAAGTATGTCCGATAAAATTTCTATTTGCTCATCTATTCCATTTGGAGTTACAATTGAATCCCCATATAATGGGCTCAAAATTTCCTTAATAAACATGTGTTTTTCATTCTTTTCTAAATCACTTAATATTCCCATTATCTGTCCCACATCATCAGTTTTATCTCTTAAAGCTTCTTCCATCATATCTATTGTATCATTTACAATTGTTGCTGTATCTACAACTGTTGGTACACCAATAGCTATAACTTTTACTCCAATAGTATCTTTATTTAAGGAGCCTTGCATATTACCTATACCCGAACCTGGTTCAATACCTGCATCTGTAATTTGTACAACTGAACAGAGCCTTTTCATCTTTCGTGAAGCAAGGGCATCTATTACTATAAGTAAAGTGGGCTTTATCTTCTCTACAACACCAATTATTGTATCAATAGTTTCTATACCTGTTATTCCTAATACCCCTGGAGCTAATATGCAAACCTCATTATAATCATCATCAAATTCTTTATTATAAGCTTTAAAATATTGTCTTGTAACTTTAATTTTATCTACAGTTCTAGGTCCCAGTGCATCTGCTGTAATGTTTCTATTTCCTAAACCAACAACTAAAACTCTTTCACGTTTTAAATCAGCTATATTTTTTATGTTCTCTGATAAAATTTCTATTACTTGATTTCTTGTATCTTCACTCATATTTTTAAAATTTTTCGTTTCATATGTTACATATTTTCCTACTCTTTTTCCAATTGCTTTTTCTGCTTCTTCGTTCATTATTTCAAGTTCAACTATTTCCCCATGTTTAAAATCCTGTGTTTCTAACTTAACCCCTTTAAATTTCTGAGCTATTGATTCATTTGCTTCATACGCTAAATCTGTTCTATACATAGTTGTAATCCTCCATTAAGTAAAAAAACCTATTAGTTTATTTTGCTACAGCTTATATTTAATTTTTACGATAAAATACTAGATAAAACATAAAATATCTTATATTGGAATTATTATATATTTTTTTTAATTTTTTATTCTTTTCTATTGATTTTTGTTCCTTTTACCTGTATAATTGACATGCTGTCTTAAATATTATCACTTTATAAATAATAACAGTGTTAAAATATTAAAAGATTTAAAGGAGGTGAAAATATTGGCAAATATTAAATCCGCTAAAAAAAGAATATTAGTTATTAATAAAAAAACAGAAGTTAATAAAAGTAGAAAATCTGAAATTAAAACTTATATAAAGAAATTTGAAACAGTTTTAAACGAAGGTAACTTAGAAAAAGCTAAAGAGTATTTAACTATAATTGAGAAAAAATTATATCAAGCTGCTGCTAAAAATACTATCCATAAAAAGGCTGCTTCAAGAAAAGTAAGTAGATTAGCACACAGATTAAACAAAATAGCATAATCGACTTTTATTATAGGTTCAGTTGGTGGGTAAACCACCTCTGAAGCTAAAAGTTTGAGATTCATCAACTAACCTCATAATCCTATATATTAAACAGATGTGGTGTTAGTCGATGAATCTCTTGGAAATAAAAAAGACCTTAGCGGTCTTTTTTGTTTATGTAATATTAAAATATTGTTCCATTTGTAATAATTTCTAAGCCAACTTTTTTATCCAACTCTCCAACCTTAATTTTCCTATCTATTTCTAAAAATTTATCCATATAACTTTCTATTTTATTTAATGTAAGATTTTTTGCTAATTTAGATAACTTTATAGCTATGAATTTTTTTATTTTCATTTTATTTATAATATAATCCATATTATAACCCTTATCATAAAGTAAAATATATTGATAAAGCATTCTATATTGTCTGGTTATCATATGAATTATATATTGCTCGGGTACATTATTTAAAAGCATTTCATCTAATACTTCATATGCTTTTTCTGTTCTCCTTTCACATACGTAATCCACCAATTTAAAAATATTGCTTTCAATAGAAATAATCATAAGATTATCAATATCATCTTTTGTAATTATTTGTGTATCCATACAATAAGATTTAAGCTTATCTAGTTCATTATTGACATCATACAAAGTTATAAGGCTTTCATATTCTAAATATCCAGAATTATTAGATATATAATTTGCATCGGATAAACTTATTTTAACATCATATTTATTAAAGTAATCTACAATATACTTATTAAGTTCAATTTCACTTAATTTATTAACTTCAAAAACTGAATTCTTTTCCTTTAACTTCTTTACAATTCTTTTTCTAGCATCAGGTTTCCCACCTCTGATTAGAAACACAATAATGCATGAATCATAATTATTTTCGATTATATCTATAATTTTTTCTTCATCCTTTTTATTCAAACTACCAGTTGAAGTAAGAAAATCAGCTTCCCTAACAACACATAATTTTTTATCTGATATAAAGGGGGCGGTAGTTATAGATTCATAAAACAAATTAAAATCAGAATCTATTTTGTCAAACTCAGCAAAGTTCATATCCTCATAGTCTTTACTTATATATTTATTTTTAATTTTTTTAACTGATTTATCAATTAAATAAACCTCTTCACCATAAAAAAGTACACAAGTTGGAATCATGTCTTTATTTATCAAACCCGAAATATTCTTATAACTCATAATTCACCTCTTCTTTATATAATTAATAATTATCAATGAAATAAATAGTCCAAACAAAACTAATTTTGGCAATATCCAAACAAAGTATAATTCATAATAATTATCTGATTTCATTCCCGTATATGTATTATAATATAAACTATCTCCTTTTAAAACAAAATTTATTTCTCCATTATAAAATGTAGACATAATATTGCTATTAACATTTTTATACTTTATCAAAATTTCATCAGATGGTATACCGTAATTGTTTTTACCATAGCTTATTACAGCAAATTCAGGTCTAACTCTATTAACAAAATTTTCCGATGAAGATGTTAAACTTCCATGATGAGGTAATATTAGTATATCAGATTTATTTAAATCATTTATAATATCCTGTTCTACTTTTACTTCTATGTCACCAGGAAGAAGTATAATAAATTTATTAAAATTCAATTGAATAACTAGTGATGAATTATTTTTGTTGTTTATGACAATATCATCAGGAGGTGACAATATATTAATTTCAAAATTCTTATCTACTTTAATAATATCATCCTTATTTAAAACTATTATATCATCATATATATCGTTATTCTTTGATGAAGAAAAAATTTTCTTCACATTTATATAATCACAATCAATTAAACTACAAACTCCAGAATAATGATCACTGTCCCAATGACTTATAAAAACACCATCAATTTCATTTGTACCCCTTTTAATAAAATATGGTACTGACACATAATCTCCTAAATTTTTATTACTTGTACTCCCACAGTCAAATACAAAATCATAGTTTTTATAACTGACAGTAGAAAACAGACCTTGTCCAACATCTACTATGTTAAAATACAAACTATTATCAGTTGTTGAAATAATAATAAACGTAAGTATATAAAATGATATTATTATTGAATAGCCCAGCCTATCAAAAACTTTCAACTTAATTTTATTAGAATAAATTATATAAAAAATAATTATATAAATAAACATCATTTCAAAAATTGACGGTGTAGGCATTATAATGCCGTTAAAACTAATATTTTCAGTAATGTTGATTATATATCTTAAACTATAAAGAAAATAGTTGAATAATTTAAATGGTACAATTAATGTATATGTAAATAAGCCATTAAATATAAGAAAAATGAAACTACAAATTAATACAACTGTAAAAATCGGAATCAATAATAAATTATATATTACTCCTAAAAGAGGCAAATAATTAAAGAAATATATGACTATAGGACAAGTAAATAATTGTAAAATTAAATACATATGTATTGTTTTAATAACTATATTTTTTGTTCTTATATTTTTATAAATATATTTATTAAATACAATTAAACTAAGTGCTGCTGAAAATGATAAGAGGAACCCAACATCAAAAATCCAAAAAGGATTAATTATAGTTAGTACTAATGCCGCTAGTGATATAGCATTAAGAGAATTATATTTTCTGTAAAGTAATTCAGACCCAAATAAAAATGTAAACATAACTAAGGTTCTCATTATTGATATAGGTAATCCAATTAAAAACCCATAAATCCAAAGTAATGACCAAGTAATAATCCAACTAATTTTCCTATGAAAGCCTGCTAATCTTAAACAATATAGTAAAGATACATAAAGTAAACCAATATGTAGTCCTGATACTGCAAATATATGAGCTAACCCCATCCTTTTAATGTTTTCATAAAGTCTACTATCAAGATAATCAACATCCCCAAGAATCATAGATAAAACTATTTCAGAATTTTGTTTATTCAAATTATTTTTAAACATACTCTCAGTATATAACTTAAATTCATTTGTAATTTCGTTAAATGCAGAATAATTTTGTTCAATCATTACTGGATTTGACGTACAAAAAATAGTTGCATAAATTTTCTTTGATCTGAGATAGTTTTTATAATTAAACATCATAAAATTCTTTCCAATGCTTATATCAGATACATTACCTTTAATATTTGTTATAGAATTTATATCTATTGCTTGTTCTTTATCTAAATATATTATTGTATTTTCACTAGTATTTAAAGTTTCACCATTTATTTTGATTATAGTAGCATTATAACTATTAAAATTTGTTTTTTCATTAGAAGTATAATTGATACTTTTTATTTTAGCAACAATATCTATTTCTTCACCAATATATTGCCTTAAAACTGATTCTGAATTATAATAAGTATTAATAAAAGATAACACTATAAATAAAATTATTACAATATTATATATGAATTTTTTGTTTTTTATTGTATTATATAAAAGCATGGCAAAAACAATTATAAAGTAATAATTAAAGACATTATATTCATAAGATATTATACCAATTGCGTAAAACAGAAATATCGACACTATTATATACATATGATTATGCACCTCTATATATTTTAGCAAAAAATGGGTGGAAAATCAAAGCTATTATTTTGGAGGAAATATGATTGTAAAATATACAGATATAGAAAATATTGAAACTAATGATAAATATATGAATGAATTGTTTAGAGAAGCCTTTTTTTTTGACATAGAAACAACAGGTTTTTCTCGTAATTATAGTAATATTATATCTATTACAGCTTTATTAATGGAAGATAATAGATATAAAGTATATCAACTTTACTGTGAATATAAAATTGATGAAAAAGAAATTCTAAAATATTTTAAAGAATTAATCCGTAGTAAAAAGTATGTAATTACATATAATGGCAATAATTTTGATATTCCCTTTGTTACAGACAAATGCAAACAAAATGACATAAACTTAGATTTGAATTTATTTATTAAAATTGACCTTTATAGTGATATGAAAATTAATCGTAAAAAGATTGATATTATTAATCTAAAACTAAAAACAGTTGAAGAATATTTTGGAATAAAAAGATGTGACACTATAACTGGACAAGATGTTTTAGTTCTATATGAAGCATATCGTATTGAACCAAAAAAGGAATTTTCCCAACTAATATTACAACATAATTATGAAGATGTATATAATCTACCTATTTTATTTAAAGAAATTTATAATTTGTATGATAAAATTATTGTATTTAGTAATTTAGTCGTAAAACTAAATTACAGTGACTTTCTATTTAAAAAAAATATACTATCAAGTAATTATCATATTATTTCATCTTTAGAAAAAAATTATATACATAGAGCATTTAACTTTGACCTAAACCTTGATATATATTCTCAAGTTCTAAGGATCGATATACCTTTTAAATTTTATAAAGACCAAAAAATAGGTGAATTCTACTATTTAAATAATGAGGATTTTCATATTGTAAATTATACTATTATAGAAGGTATAAAGAAGAATCTAATACCTTTAAAACTAAATGATAAGGTATACAATGATAATATATTAATAATATTAGAAAGCATATTACGTTCAATATTTTAGTTGAATTTTTTTGACATCACTTTCATTATCTAGTTACTCATTTATATGCTAATAATTTAATCTTCAATAAATTTACTTTATTATATTTTCAAAAAGCAAAAAACTTATACTTCATAATCATATGAGTATAAGTTTTTTTTATGGTGCCCAAACGCGGAATCGAACCACGGACACGAAGATTTTCAGTCTTCTGCTCTACCGACTGAGCTATCTGGGCAATATGGTGGGCCTTCAAGGACTCGAACCTTGGACCTACCGGTTATGAGCCGGGCGCTCTAACCAACTGAGCTAAAGGCCCAAAATAACAAGTATTTTGGTTTTTTGGTGGGCTTAGATGGACTCGAACCATCGACCTCACGCTTATCAGGCGTGCGCTCTAACCACCTGAGCTATAAGCCCATAAGTAAAACTAAGAGTCGGGGCGGCAGGATTTGAACCCGCGGCCCTCTGGTCCCAAACCAGATGCGCTACCAAACTGCGCTACGCCCCGATTATTAAATTTATCCTGTCCAACTTTAATTGGCAGGAGTGGCAGGACTCGAACCCACGACATTTGGTTTTGGAGACCAACGTTCTACCAACTGAACTACACTCCTATAGTGTACATGGTGGGCCTTCAAGGACTCGAACCTTGGACCTACCGGTTATGAGCCGGGCGCTCTAACCAACTGAGCTAAAGGCCCAGAAGTAAATTCTGGGTTTAAATGGCGGAGAAGGAGGGATTTGAACCCTCGCGTCCTTATCAGACCTACTCCCTTAGCAGGGGAGCCTCTTCGGCCACTTGAGTACTTCTCCATAATTTACTTTATTAATTTATTTAAATTCTATTTTACTTAAATTGGCGGAGAAGGTGGGATTCGAACCCACGTGGGCTTGCACCCTAACGGTTTTCAAGACCGCCCCGTTATGACCGCTTCGGTACCTCTCCTAAATTGGTGATCCATCGGCGATTCGAACGCCGGACACCTTGATTAAAAGTCAAGTGCTCTGCCTGCTGAGCTAATGGATCAAATGGCTGGGGAGGCAGGATTCGAACCTACGAATGCTAGAGTCAAAGTCTAGTGCCTTGCCGCTTGGCGACACCCCAATAATTATATTTTATTACTTTTACTAATACTGGCTGAGGTAGAAGGATTTGAACCCTCGAATACCAGAGTCAGAGTCTGGTGCCTTACCGCTTGGCGATACCCCAGTAACTTTTTTATTTTTGGTGCACCCAGGAGGATTCGAACCCCCGGCACACGGATTAGAAGTCCGTTGCTCTATCCTACTGAGCTATGAGTGCATATGGTGTTTATATGGAGCGGGTGAAGGGAATCGGACCCTCGCAACCAGCTTGGAAGGCTGGGGCTCTACCACTGAGCTACACCCGCGAAATGTTATGTTGGAGCGGAAGACGAGATTCGAACTCGCGACCCTCGCCTTGGCAAGGCGATGCTCTACCACTGAGCCACTTCCGCATATCATACATTCCTTAATTATCATTATAACATATTTAATTTAAAATGGTGGAAGAGATTGGATTCGAACCAATGAAGCGTTGCCAACGGATTTACAGTCCGTCCCCTTTAGCCACTCGGGAACTCTTCCTTATTTATGGAGCTGGTGGGAGGACTTGAACCCCTAACCTACTGATTACAAGTCAGTTGCTCTACCGATTGAGCTACACCAGCATGATTACTTAATTACTGCAATTTGTTGCTTTTTTTGGCGACCTGGAAGGGGCTCGAACCCTCGACCTCCAGCGTGACAGGCTGGCATTCTAACCAACTGAACTACCAGGCCGCAATTTTTTTATTATATGGTGGGAACAATAGGGCTCGAACCTATGACCCCCTGCTTGTAAGGCAGATGCTCTCCCAACTGAGCTATGCTCCCACTATAATTTTTATGGTGACCCTACCGGGACTCGAACCCGGGTTATCGCCGTGAAAGGGCGGTGTCTTAACCGCTTGACCATAGGGCCTAAATCTTCATACTTTTGGTCTTATTGGTAGCGGCGAACGGATTTGAACCGCTGACACTGCGGGTATGAACCGCATGCTCTAGCCAACTGAGCTACGCCGCCATGCTCACCTTGTTAAATATTTGGTAGCGGGAGCTGGACTCGAACCAACGACCTTCGGGTTATGAGCCGACGAGCTACCAACTGCTCCATCCCGCGATAATATAATATATTCTTTGGTGCCGAAGACCGGACTCGAACCGGTACGATTTTGAGGATCGCAGGATTTTAAGTCCTGTGCGTCTGCCAATTCCGCCACTTCGGCGTTGGCTCCGAGGGTGGGGCTCGAACCCACGACCTACCGGTTAACAGCCGGTTGCTCCACCATTGAGCTACCTCGGAACTATATAAACCTGGCGACGTCTTACTTTCCCGGGCAGTTACCCACCGAGTATCATCAGCGCTGAAGAGCTTAACTTCCGTGTTCGGGATGGGAACGGGTGTGTCCTCTTCGCTATTGCCACCAGATCTAGTCCTAACCCAATTTCTTCGACCATAGGAAGATAGAAATTGCTGGTAGGTTTATATATCTAAAAGGTTCTAAATTTTAGTACCCTCAAAACTGCATAGGACTTTATCAGAGAAAACATATATTTTGGTCAAGACCTCGACCTATTAGTATTGCTCAGCTCAATGTATTGCTACACTTACACATGCAACCTATCTACCTGTTAGTCTATCAGGGGTCTTACTTACTTACGTAATGGGAAATCTTATCTTATGGTCTGTTTCGCGCTTAGATGCCTTCAGCGCTTATCTTTTCCAGACTTAGCTACTCAGCCGTGCTCCTGGCGGAACAACTGATACACCAGCGGTCTGTCCATTCCGGTCCTCTCGTACTAGGAACAGCTCCATTCAAATTTCCTACGCCCACGACGGATAGGGACCGAACTGTCTCACGACGTTCTGAACCCAGCTCGCGTGCCTCTTTAATGGGCGAACAGCCCAACCCTTGGGACCTGCTTCAGCCCCAGGATGAGACGAGCCGACATCGAGGTGCCAAACCTCCCCGTCGATGTGGACTCTTGGGGGAGATAAGCCTGTTATCCCCAGGGTAGCTTTTATCCGTTAAGCGATGGCCTTTCCACTCGGTGCCACCGGATCACTAAGTCCAACTTTCGTTCCTGCTCGAGATGTCTCTCTCGCAGTCAAGCTCCCTTCTGCCTTTACACTCTTCGCACGATTTCCGACCGTGCTGAGGGAACCTTTGAGCGCCTCCGTTACTCTTTCGGAGGCGACCGCCCCAGTCAAACTGCCCAACTGACAGTGTCCATATACCGGATCACGGTATCATGTTAGAAATTCAGTAACAATAGAGTGGTATCCCAACGGTGACTCCACGAATACTGGCGTACTCGCTTCTTAGTCTCCCACCTATCCTGTACAATTGCTACCGAATTCCAATGTCAGCCTGCAGTAAAGCTCCATGGGGTCTTTCCGTCCTGTCGCGGGTAACTTGCATCTTCACAAGTACTACAATTTCACCGGATCTATTGTTGAGACAGTGCCCAAATCGTTACACCTTTCGTGCGGGTCGGAACTTACCCGACAAGGAATTTCGCTACCTTAGGACCGTTATAGTTACGGCCGCCGTTTACTGGGGCTTAAGTTCAAAGCTTCTCTTGCGATAACTTCTCCCCTTAACCTTCCAGCACCGGGCAGGTGTCAGCCCCTATACTTCATCTTTCGATTTAGCAGAGACCTGTGTTTTTGGTAAACAGTCGCTTGGGCCTGTTTTCTGTGACCCTTCAATGCTCCATCTGTTCAGACTTCACACTAAAGGGCACCCCTTCTCCCGAAGTTACGGGGTCATTTTGCCTAGTTCCTTAACAATAGTTCTTCCGCTCATCTTTGGATTCTCTCCTTGCCTACCTGTGTCGGTTTACGGTACGGGCACCAATTTGCTCGATAGAGGCTTTTCTTGACAGCGTGGACTCAGCTACTTCACTACTTATTTTCGCTCCCATTCGTATCTCAGGATTGACTCTGGGGATTTGCCTCCAAAGTCTCCCTACTTACTTAGACACACTATTCCATCAGTGTGCTAGCTTATCCTTCTGTGTTACCCCATTTCTCAAACGCATTTTGGTGGTACTGGAATTTCAACCAGTTGTCCATCGCCTACGCCATTTGGCCTCGGCTTAGGTCCCGACTTACCCTGAGTGGACGAGCCTTCCTCAGGAATCCTTAGGCTTTCGATGGGTGAGATTCTCACTCACCTTTCGCTACTCATGCCAACATTCTCTCTTGTATACAGTCCATATCCTCTTTCGATGGAACTTCAACCCGTATACAATGCTCCTCTACCGATGTACCTAAGTACATCCCACAACTTCGGTAATAGATTTTAGCCCCGGACATTTTCGGCGCAACACCACTCGACCAGTGAGCTATTACGCACTCTTTTAATGAATGGCTGCTTCTAAGCCAACATCCTGGTTGTCTGTGTAGTATTACATCCTTTTCCACTTAATCTATATTTGGGGACCTTAGTTGGTGATCTGGGCTGTTTCCCTTTTGACTATGAAACTTATCTCACACAGTCTGACTCCCAAGCTTGTATCTATGGTATTCGGAGTTTGATAGGTTTTGGTAACGTATAACGCCCCTAGACCATTCAGTGCTCTACCCCCACGATACTTCTCTTGAGGCTAGCCCTAAAGCTATTTCGAGGAGAACCAGCTATCTCCGGGTTCGATTGGAATTTCACCCCTATCCACACGTCATCCCGTAGCTTTTAAACGCTAATGGGTTCGGTCCTCCACTAGATTTTACTCCAGCTTCAACCTGCACATGGATAGGTCACCCGGTTTCGGGTCTACAACATACAACTATCGCCCTTTTCAGACTCGGTTTCCCTTCGGCTCCTAACCTCTCAGTTCTTAACCTTGCTGCACATTGTAACTCGTTGGCCCGTTCTACAAAAAGTACGCGGTCACTCTTTCGAGCTTCCACTGTTTATAGGCTTAGGGTTTCAGGTTCTTTTTCACTCCCCTCCCGGGGTTCTTTTCACCTTTCCCTCACGGTACTCTTCACTATCGGTCACTAGGTAGTATTTAGCCTTGGGAGGTGGTCCTCCCTGCTTCCCACAAGATTTCTCGTGTCCCGTGGTACTCTGGATCATATCCTCGTTTCTAACGGTTTCACCTACAGGTCTATCACCTTCTTTGGACCAACTTTCCAGTTGTGTTCGGTTACCGTTATCCATCATTTTGATATGTCCTCAACCCCAAGTATTTCTACTTGGTTTGGGCTCTTCCGCTTTCGCTCGCCGCTACTCTCGGAATCATTTTTTATTTTCTCTTCCTAAGGGTACTTAGATGTTTCAGTTCCCCTCGTTCCCCTCATACAGCTATGTATTTACTGTATGATACATAAGGTTTACCTTATGTGAGTTTCCTCATTCGGATATCTGCGTATCGTAGGCTGCTTACGCCTCCTCGCAGCATTTCGTAGTTTGCCACGTCCTTCTTCGGCTCCTAGTGCCAAGGCATTCGCCCTAAGCCCTTTATATCTTGACCTTTGCTTTTACGCTCAGCTATATATTACTTCTTCATAATATATGTTTTTTATATATGTTAATCAATTTCTTGATTGTTCTTACTGTTTTATATTTCTATAAACTTTTTTTGTCTTCTCTTTTCTTTTTCCTATGCAATTTTCAAGGTACTCGTTTTTTTATTTTCTTGTTACTTGTTCAATTTTTTAACTCATTAAAACAAAATTACTGGTGGAGATAAAGGGATTCGAACCCTTGACCCCCTGCTTGCAAGGCAGGTGCTCTCCCAACTGAGCTATACCCCCACTATTTAATAGTGTTTTAGAGTTATTTAAAGCACACAAGTTTCCTTGTGTGCCAATAAAACAGCATAAGTTCCTTAAGTTCTCCTTAGAAAGGAGGTGATCCAGCCGCACCTTCCGATACGGCTACCTTGTTACGACTTCACCCCAGTCATTGATCCTACCTTAGGCGCCTGCCCCCTTACGGTTAGCTCAGCGACTTTGGGTATTACCAACTTCCATGGTGTGACGGGCGGTGTGTACAAGACCCGGGAACGCATTCACCGCGACGTTCTGATTCGCAATTACTAGCAACTCCAACTTCATGTAGGCGAGTTGCAGCCTACAATCCGAACTGGGATCGGTTTATAAGGATTTGCTCCAGATCACTCTTTCGCTTCCCTTTGTACCGACCATTGTAGCACGTGTGTAGCCCAAGATATAAGGGGCATGATGATTTGACGTCATCCCCACCTTCCTCCGGTTTATCACCGGCAGTCTCCTTAGAGTGCCCAGCTTAACCTGCTGGCAACTAAGGATAAGGGTTGCGCTCGTTGCGGGACTTAACCCAACATCTCACGACACGAGCTGACGACAACCATGCACCACCTGTCTCCCTTGCCCCCGAAGGGGAGGATACATCTCTGCATCTGTCAAGGGGATGTCAAACCTTGGTAAGGTTCTTCGCGTTGCTTCGAATTAAACCACATGCTCCGCTGCTTGTGCGGGTCCCCGTCAATTCCTTTGAGTTTCAGTCTTGCGACCGTACTCCCCAGGCGGAGTGCTTATTGTGTTTACTTCGGCACTGACTATCGCTAGCCAACACCTAGCACTCATCGTTTACAGCGTGGACTACCAGGGTATCTAATCCTGTTTGCTACCCACGCTTTCGTGACTCAGCGTCAGTTACAGTCCAGTAAGTCGCCTTCGCCACTGGTGTTCCTCCTAATATCTACGCATTTCACCGCTACACTAGGAATTCCACTTACCTCTCCTGCACTCAAGTTGTACAGTTTCAAATGCTTACACAAGTTAAGCCTGTGCCTTTTACATCTGACATATACAACCGCCTACTCACCCTTTACGCCCAGTAAATCCGGACAACGCTCGCCCCCTACGTATTACCGCGGCTGCTGGCACGTAGTTAGCCGGGGCTTCCTCCTTGGCTACCGTCATTTTTTTCTTCACCAAGGACAGAGTTTTACGACCCGAAGGCCTTCTTCACTCACGCGGCGTCGCTGCATCAGGCTTTCGCCCATTGTGCAATATTCCCCACTGCTGCCTCCCGTAGGAGTCTGGACCGTGTCTCAGTTCCAGTGTGGCCGTTCACCCTCTCAGGCCGGCTACTGATCGTCGCCTTGGTGAGCCATTACCTCACCAACTAGCTAATCAGACGCGAACTCATCCTATACCTCTTAATCAATTTGACTTACTCATCATGCGATATGTAAGTGTTATATGGTTTTAATCCCAGTTTCCCGAGGCTATTCCTTTGTACAGGGTAGATTGTTCACGCGTTACTCACCCGTCCGCCACTAAGTATGTCACTTCACCAAATACTAAAATCTCTTTTAATAGTGATTGTGTTGGCAAGCTTGAAAAAGCGTGAAGCTCATTTGCTCTTCTTCGTTTTTCTTCACTTTCCATACTTCATCTTTATTAAAGTTTATCTCTTTCTCTAAGCAAATGTGCTTGATGTCATACACTTTAACATTTGGTGAAGCAACATACTTCGTTCGACTTGCATGTGTTAGGCACGCCGCCAGCGTTCGTCCTGAGCCAGGATCAAACTCTCGTTTAATATTTTCCTGACCAAGCTTACGCTTAGCTTTTTGACTTGCGTCATTTATTACTTTTTTTGTTCAAATTTACTTTAGAACTCTCAAAGGTTTTTCTTATGCTGTTTTATTGTCTATGTGCTTTTGCTGTTAATTTGTTGCTGTTCTTTTCTTGCGACAGCTTTAATACTTTATCATGCTTGTCGTTATTTGTCAAGAACTTTTTTATTTATTTTTTTCTTTTGTTTTTGTCAACCTGCGAGATTAACTTTGTTAGTCTAACATTTTTATCTCTTATTGTCAACATTTTTTTTAATATAAAATAACTTTTATCTTTCTTTTTTTCGCTCCATCGCTGAAGTGCTTTTGTATTATAGCTCACTTATTTATCTTTGTCAATGCCTTTTTTAGTATTTTTTTAATTTTTATTTTTAAGCAGTTCCCACATTTCATCTGTTCCGTATTTAAGCGCCCATACCGCATACCCTGAAAGGTTATATTTCTTTGTAATATTCAATCTATTCTCTAATGAAGTTTCATCTTCATTCCATATTGTGTATCTAATATCATCAATTATAATTTCACCAAAATTCTGACCAGTAGAATCATCGTAAGTAAGATCAATGCCCAATTCTTCGATAGCTTTATTAGCAGAACTAATTCTCAAAGCAGTTGATTTGATTTTTTGTTGAGTGTCTAAATTCTCCTCCCATAACCTTGTATAAAAAGGAATACTTAGAACTATTTTTTCACATGGAGTATATTCTAGTAAATTTTTGACTCCATATTCAACCCAAGGCAATGAAGATACAGATCCTATAACACCACTTACATTCTCATCATATGCCATTAACATAATATAATCTGAGTATTTTCCCACAACATCTCTATCATAACACAAGGACCAATTTTCAGCATTTGACATTATAGTTATATCGATTGTAAATAATATCCCGTTTTCTTTAGATTTACAATACAATTCTTTTACAAATGCAGAAAAAACATCTTTATCTTTTAAATGAATATTTTCAAAATCTAAATTTATAGCATCAAAACCCTTATTTAAAGTAATCTCTATTATTTTATTAACTATTTCGCTACGCTTTATACCATTGTTTAATAATACACTAGTTAAATCAGGGTCAAAACTATTATTAAATACTGCCCATATATCTTTGTTAGAATCTTTAACAAATTTTATATAATCATCATTTGATAAATCTTTAAATTTTTCCTTAGTATCTTCAAGTTCAAACCACGTAGGACCAACAATATCAATCGCATACGGTATAATAAATGGTTCAAATTTTTCGATTTCTTTATAAATCAAATCCCAAGCCATTCTGATTTTCTTGCCATTATTTAAAGATTCATATGTACTGTACATTGTTTTTGAAATTGGTCTTATATCAGATAATTTAGCATATCCAATTATATTTTCTTTTGTTCTTACTAATATCCAACCATTATATTCGTTATTATAAACATAAATATTATCTTTTAAATCTAATTTTTTCAAAGTAATAGCTCGACTTGTAGGACTTGCCTTTAATCTAGACTTTTTAATTACTTCATATTCCCTTATATCTTTTTCTATAATTACTTTTAAATTATCTATATCCACATATAAACGAAATACATAATAATCATTAATAAACTTAGAATTGAAATACAATTCATTATTTTCAATTCTAATTATTTCGTCTATATTATATGGATTTTTATTATAGAATGATTTTTTGTTATTATAATTAACAACATCATATTTGAAATTATTAAATATAGATATCTTATTATAATCTTTATCCCAATAGTAATCTAATAATTCATTATCTTTTAAATATTTTGCATTTATATAAATTTGATTATTACTAAATATATGATTATATTTATCTCCCTTTATTCCATCTAAATATATCTCTACATTATTTGTTGTATTAAATATTGGCTTATCCAATAGCATTTTAAACATGAATATAAAAGTAAATATTAACAATATCGAAATGAATAATGTTACTATGAGCTTTTTCATTTAAACCCTACCTTTTATGACTAATAATTTTGATCTATTTCTAACTTTATACCTAATGCAACCTCATCATCTGGATTTATTTTTAATGCAGTTGTTATATCTTCTTTTGCTCTTTCTACTTCATTATTATATAAATGTGCAACTGCTCTGTTACAAAAGATTTCACAAGTTCCTGGTTCTATGTTTAAAAGTGTTGTAAATAATTCTGCCGCTTCAGTATATTTTCCCCTGCATATTTTGCATAACCCTAACTCATTTAAAGTTTCTTTTTGATATTGTTCAATTTTTAAAACATTTTCGAAATATTTCTCAGCTATTTCATATTCTCCTAATGATCTATAAGCAAGTCCAATAAAAAACAAAAGATTCCACCAACCGCTGAAATCATTAACAAGTGGTAATAATAAATCCAACGCTTCGTTTGGTTGTTCTTTTAATACTAAGTTGTATCCATTCTCAAAATCCACATATGGTTCTAACTGTTGAAGTTCATTTCTAATCTCTTCTATTCTAACAACATCTTTATCAAGTTCTTGATGTCTCTTCCAATACAGTTCTGCTTTTACATACTGCTGTTGTAATTTATAGTAATATCCAAGTTTATAATAAGACAATGCAAATTTATCATTATAATCCAATGCTTTTTCATAGAAAAAATGTGCCTCTTCTAAAAAGAATTGACTTTCATTATCTTTTAATTTTTTATCTGTTGCTTTTTTTTCAAGAACCGAAGCATAAATAAAACAATTTTTATCATCTTCATTTATATTTATCAAAGCATTTCCATATATCACAGAATCATCTAAATTATCTTCATCTAAATTATTTATACAATGTATGATGTAAGGCTGTAAGTCGAAATAAAGAAATTCTAACATATTTCTATATTCATACAAATATTCGAAGTCTTTATCCGTTCCTTGTAAACATATTATACCATCTATAATATTACTAAGTGATATCCCTGATTTTTCGTCTTCATTTTCTCTTTTTATATCTTCTAATAACTTCCCAGCTCTTACTGGAACTGGCAACTCACTAGATGTAATATATTCATAGTCCTTAAATTTAATAGAAGCTCCCTCTTTTAATGTTACAAAAAATATATCATCTTTCTTATTATTAAAATACTTATTTAAAAATTCATCTTTTCTTTTTTTATTCATATTTGTACCCCTCTACTATATAATTAATGTTATAAGTTCTACATCTATTAAAAATATTTTTTTTATTTTCATAAATAAACATAGTTGCATCACCATTTATTTCAACGATTCTAAAACTATTCATAATTCTATCGTTCTTTTCAGCATTCTTAAAATATTTTTCCCTGAATTTTACATCAGTTGCTATAGACCTTTTAATTATTTTAAATTTTTCTTCCGACTCCCTGTCTAAAAACACAGGTAATTCTTCTTGATGATTATTAAAAACATAATCATATCTTAAACTGTTTATGAAATCATCTGTTAAAAATCCTATAGAGTCAATGTAATTATATAAAATTTGATATAACTTTTTTCTACTGTGAGAAACCTTATATAAATTATTTTTTTTCCAATAATCACTGAACAACTCATAAAATTCAAATGGTGAAACATTTGATATATTATCCATAATATAATTCAAAGATTTTTCAAAATATTTTTCATTGTAATATTTATCAACTAATTCCTCAACTTTTTTAAGTTTCAATATTTCTTCTAGACTAATATACTTTGTACAAATTACCTCATACGGTGCTTTTCCCCTATACTTAATATTATGTTTATCTTTATCAAAATAAATCTTTGTTCCTTTTAACACTTTTAAAAAACCTAGCTGTATTTTTTCTGTATTTAATCTATAAATACCATTAAAAGATTTTTTAAAAGATTCATAGTTCTCAAATGGCAACCCTGCAATCAAATCCAGATGAATATGAATATTGTTACTTTCTCTAATCCGCTCTATAACATTATTAAGCTTTTCTATACTCATATGCCTGTTTATTTCGCATAGTGTATCGCTATTTAGAGACTGAACACCTATTTCAAATTGAAACATATTAACGGGCATATTTCTTAAGAAATTAAGAAACTCGTCATTCATTATATCAGCAGTTATTTCAAAATGAATTGTCATGTGATTTATATTATGTTCAACAATATAGTTCATTATCTCCATGGATCTTTTATAATCTACATTAAATGTTCTATCAATGAATTTTATCTGTCTTGCTTTTGTCCCTAAAATTGTTTTTAAATCTTTTTTTACTCTTTGTATAGAAAAATTTCTAGTTTTTTTGTCTATTGACGACATGCAAAAACTACAACTAAACGGGCAACCTCTTGAAGATTCATAATATATTATTTTATCATCAAAGCTTTCATCTTCATCATATGGATACTTTATTGTATCAAGGTTGTCAATCAACTCTCTATCCTCGTTAACAATTACAACATTATTTTTCCTATATGCAAGTCCCTTTATATTACCCATTTCAGGTTTAGATGAATTAATTTCTTTAATAAATTCACTGAATGTCAGTTCCCCTTCTCCAAAAATGATATAATCAACATAACTTTCTTCTTTCATTAATTTTTCTGTTTCAAATGATACTTCTGGTCCTCCGAAAAGTATTTTAATTCCTAGAGTTGAACTTTTCAAGACATATGCTATTTCTTTTACGTATTCTATATTCCAAATATAACATGAAAAACAAATAATTTGAGCATTAGCATCAAGTATTTCCCCTAGTATATAATCAAGTTGTTGGTTTATTGTAAATTCTTTTATTTCTAAATCATAGCCACCATCACTACAAAATTTTTTTAGATATCTAACAGCTAGATTTGCATGTATATATTTTGAATCAAGTGTTACTAACAATGCTTTCATATATTCACCTTTAACAATCCTAATTTATTTTTTAATATTATTTGTGAAGATTCTTTTTTTAACAATATACACTTTCCCAACAAAGGATGTACAAAAGAAGAATTGCTTAAGTATTTTTTAAAATCAATTAATGACTCTTGAGAAAATTTAAGTTTTTCTGGATTAACTGTCCCATTTCTAAGCTTTTGAATATATACTGCGAAATTATTTAATACAACTTCATTATCTTTATCTACTATTTTACAAGCCATACATTTATTTATTATATGTTGTAATGATTTGAACTTTAATATATCTGTTTCACAAAGTAAATTATTCCTTAATAATAACTTTACTCTTTCTTTTTCGAATTCTATTATAACTTCTTTGTTTATTTGCATGTTATTTTTATTTAAATATAAATCTTTTAATGAAAAACCTATTAATCTATCTTTAGTTTTACTTGTTACTAAATCTATATCTAGTATTTCCGAATAAAAATATTCATATATAACAGAAGATAAAATTATCGCACTCAAAATTGTGTTTTTATTATAGGTATAAAGTAGCACAATTTTTAATACCTCATCTATTAAGATTTCCCAATCTGTATTTGATATTGCAATAGGTAATATTTTATATTCTAAAAGTGCATCTTCAATTTTTGATGGTTTACTATTATCGAAATAATAACTTATAGTTTCATCATTGCCATTTTTATAATAGCGAAATACTTCCATCTCTCTTTCGTATCTATTAATATCTAACCCGCAGCCTATTTTATTTTCAAATGGTACTAAAGACTTTGTTGATAATAAAAATAACTGGAACTCTATACCTGCAAACTTCTCTGAAATGCTATCTTCATAGCAATAGTTCAATAAGCTGTGTATCTTTGATAGCATTTTGCCGTTACCTCCCCTTTTCTATTTTTAAATCATAAAAATAGAATCAACAGTGTATGTTGATTCTATTATACAATCATTTTATTAAACTTTCAAACTCTTCTTTAAATTGATTAGCATATTTTAAGACTTTGACAGAATAATCACTCATTGCAGGATTCTTATACGGAGATTTACCTTCATTAATATAATCTATCAATCCCTGTTTGCCCCTATTATATGCTGTTAGAGTTTTGTTTATATCTTTTTCATATAAATTATGTAAATATGAAAGTTGTGTAATTGTAAGCTCAATATTATACTCAGGATTAAAAAGTTTCTCTGGATCGTATTCATATCCCAAATTTTGAGCTACAGGTATTGCAGTATTTTCCATAAGCTGTCCTAGACCTCGTTCTCCAGATAACCCAACCGCATAAGGGTCAAAGTCACTTTCTGTTTTTAAAACTCCAAGAACTATAAATAGGTCTATTTGGTTATTCCTGCTACCTTTGATTATTAGTTCGCATTCATCTTTAGATAATTGAGTAAGACTTGATATATATTCCTTTAAGTCTTTTTCATTTAAATATATCTCTCTTAAGTCATTTACAATTGATTCTATTTTTATTGTTTGTGTTGATTTTTCTGATGCAACATAAATATCTTCAGCTTCTGCTGTCATAACCATGCTTAGCATCATGAAATACGAACTAGAACAAATAACAAATAAAATTACTAAGTATCTTTTATACATTTCATCACCCTTTTATGTTTGTACATAAATTATATTTTCATTTAATTATTAGGGCAACGATGAAAAAAAAGATGTTTTGTTGTATTTTGTCACCTTTTATCTATTTTTAAAATATATTAATTACATTTTTTCAGGTGCTTCCATACCAAGAAGATTAAGAGCTGTTTTTATTACTGTATTTACAGTTTGAGTCAATAATAATCTCGCTTTCTTAACTTTAGCATCTTCTACTATAATCGGACACTCATGATAAAATCTATTAAATTCTTGCGCTAAAGCTACTACATATCTTGTAATAAAGAAAGGTTCATATTTGTCATGGGAACCTAAAACTGCTGCTTTAAATCCTTCTAATTTTTTTATTACATTAAATGCTTCTTTATCAGTTAAAACTGAAAAATCAACATCATCGTCAATTTCAATATCAGCTTTTTTAAGTAAACTGCATGTTCTTGCATACGAGTATTGAACATACGGTCCTGTTTCACCCTCGAAACTTAATGTTTTATCCCAAGAGAACATATAATCTTTAATCCTATTATTAAATAACTCTTGGAATATTACAGCACCTATACCAACTTGTTTTGCAACTTCTTCTCTGTTATCAAGATTAGGATTCCTATCACTAATTATTTCAGTTGTCTTTTCAATGGCCTTTTTCAAAACGTCTTCTAAAAATACAACCCTTCCCTTACGAGTTGCAAGTGCACCATCTTCTAAACTTACAGTACCAAACATAACATGAACACAATCTTCTGCCCATTCATATCCCATAAGTTCTATTATTTTTCTCCATTGGTCAAAGTGTAACTTTTGGGGAGCTCCAACTACATATATATTTTTATAGAAATCATATGTTTTTTTCCTGTACATCGCAGCAGCTATGTCTCTTGTTACATAAAGAGTTGATCCATCACTTTTCTGTATTAATGCATCCGTTAAACCGTATTCAGATAGTTCAACTATTTTCGCACCCTCTGAATCCTTTAGCAATTGTTTATCTTCTAGTTCTGAAATAACATCCGCCATCTTATCAGAATAAAAACTTTCTCCCGCAAGTGAATCATATTTTATTCCAAACATGTCATAAACTCTATTAAATTCTTTTAAACTTACTTCTCTAAACCAAGTCCATAGCTTATGTGCTTCTTCATTTCCGTTTTCTAATTCTTTAAACCAGTACCTAGCTTCATCTTGATATTCAGGATGTGTTTCTATTTCTTGATTATATCTAATATATAATTTTAATAATTCTGGTATTGGATCCTTTTCAATAGCTTCAACAATCTCAGGAGTACCCCATTTTTTGTAAGCAGATATCAGCATACCAAATTGAGTTCCATAGTCACCTAGATGATTGATAGCTACTGTGTTATATCCCATATAAGTATAGATTTTATGAATTGAGTTTCCTATTAATGTAGATCTAATATGCCCTATGTGAAAGGGTTTTGCAATATTAGGAGATGAAAACTCAACTATTACCGTTTTACCTTCTCCTACATTAGTACTACCAAATTTATCTTTTTCTGCATATGCTTGCTTTAATATCTTTTCTGCAAAATGTTTTTTATCAACAAAGAAATTAACATATGGTCCAGCATTTTCTACCTTCTCAAAGCCATCTACTTGCCCTATTTTTTCTGAAAGTTCTTTTGCTATAATAGCAGGTGCTTTTCTATATTTTTTTGAAAATTTAAAACATGGCACTGCATAATCACCCATATCTGAACTAGGTGGAACCTCTATCATTTGGATAGCTTCATCTATAGTAATTTCATCATCTAAAGATGTAAATATCTCAGCAACTTTTTGTTTAAAGTCCATTTATTATCCTCCAATTATTTTGAATGTTATATATAATAGTGCTAAACTGTTATATTCTGTAATTATTGTTGATAATTATAATATCACAGCATAATTTCAATGTCAAACAAAAACATTGTTAATCAGCTGTTTTATACATGTTATAATATAAATTAAATTAATTATTATACTTAAATATGAAAACTATAATAATTAATTAATAATTCTTTATCATATATACATTATATTTGATATTTAAATTAAAGTATTATATAATTTTGGTACAGAAATTTATTCTAATATAAAGATATTTTACCAATAGATTGGGGGAAGTTAAATGAACAATATAGAAATAGTAGAATATGATGAAAAATATCTTGAGGAATTTAAAAAAATGTCTTATGAATGGCTTCTAAAATATAACTTACTAGAAGATGAAGACGAAAGAATTATAAATAATCCACAAGAGATAATCATAGATAATGGTGGTTATATCTTTTTCGCCAAATGTGGTGACGACATTGCAGGAACTGTTTCATTAATAAAAGTTGACAAACAAACATTTGAATTAGCTAAACTTGCTGTAAAAGAAAAATACCAAGGTTTAAAAATATCCAATGTCTTAATGGATAAATGCTTTGAAAAGGCAAAACAAAATAACGCTACAAAGATAATTCTATATTCTAATAAATTGCTAACAACAGCACTAAAGCTATATGAAAAATACAAATTTACAGAAATTCCTCTAACAAATACCAAATATTTAGAGTCAGATATAAAAATGGAACTTAATTTATAATAATAAGCGTTGGGATAATCCCAACGCTTTATTTATAGATCGAGTTCTGTTTCTCCATCACCCTGTGTTATATGCCATTTTTCGTGTCCAGTAATTTCTTCTAAAGTAAGTTTATCTGAAAGCACATTTGCAATCATCATATTATTTTTAGGAGGCTTTCTTGTTACCATGAAACCATTTTTCAACAATACACTTTTATAACTGCCATATAAACCAGAACCTACAACCACATACTCAAGTCCATTGTCATAACAATATTTTGAAACACCATTAGCTAATGTCTCAATGTATCTTTCATTGGTTGGGTCTGTAAAGAATTCAACAGCTGAAGTCATTTTAGAACCATTTGCTTTCGAATTATGAAGTATTGCAAATCCGATTATTTCATCATTTAGCTTCATTAAAATTGTAACATAGTTAACATCTGGTCTTAAATTATATCTATAGTTTAAATATTTATAATCCCTTACTAATAACACTTTATATTTATCTTTGTATTTATCCCAACAAGTTTGAACACTTTCAGGAACACTATTTAATATTTCAAATTTTATTTCTTTATCCATTTTAGCTTTTAGTTTATTTTTCATATACATTACATACATGGAATTCGCACATGATGATAAAAATTCAATTTTTATTCTTCGTTTAAGAATATTTGTTATTAAGATAGGCTTTACATAGGCTTCCTTCTCAAACAAAGTTGGCCACCCAAATCTTAGATAAGCAGGATACGATTGGTCATTTGCAAGACCTATAACAACATCAACACCATCTTCTAATCCTCTTTCGCATGAATTCTGAGTCATTTTTCTGAAAATACCTTGCTTTTTATAATCGGGATGCGTCATCGACTTAACAGAATGAGCTGCTAGCAATGTTTTTCCATTAACATAAAGCTCATTAGGAATTAGTCCATCACATCCAATGACCTTATCGCCTTCTTTTAATATGTACATCATATTTCCAGTTTTATTATATGGGTTCTTATCAAAAAGCCATTCATACATTTCCTTTTTGCAATTTGTTCCCTCACCAAAAGATAGTACAGATAATTCCTCGAACCCTTCAAAATCTTTATTTATATTTAATCTAACAATTTCTCTTTCCATAGCAACTCCTTAATATAGTTCTTGCTTAATTTGTTTATTATTTGCATTTTTGTTTTTAATTATAATTATCTAAAAAAGTTATTTATTATTTTTTTCAACAAATCGAACCAATGGTTCTATTGTATTAATATCAGTAAAATCAACTTTATCTCCATATGTTTCTAACATCATTTTATCTTCATCCGTTAATTCTTCTTCCTTTTTCTTAGATATCATTCTCTTTAACATAGCCATCATAGGTTTATGTATCAAACTTAGTTTCTTGTAATCAATGCCTCCACGCATATGGAAAAATTGTATTTTATTACTCATTTCTTCATCGAAATTTTTTTCAATTATTGGTTTAAATATTTCTTTGTCATCAGTTGATGCAAGTCCTACAGTAAAAACAATTAAATTCTTATCTTTTATGCTTTGATAATTCTTTGTTATAAGTGATATTCCATTAATGCCACTTGCATAAAGGCCTCCACCAAATATTATTGTATCATATTCATTTAATTTATCAGGTTTTATCTCCGAACATTCAAACAAGTCTGCATTTAACCTATCACGTATGCTTTCCGCATATTTTTTCGTACTGCCGTATTTTGATTTATATACAACTACTATTTTGTTCATGAATAAATCCTCCCAATAAAATAATTATCTAAATCTTACTAGATTTTTACACTTTTTTCAAGGAAATAATTATAAAATATTATTTGAAAATAATCATATTGTTTAAAATTTATTTCAGATTTTATTAAACTAAGCGTTTATAGGTAACTTTTTAATAATTATATTATGTAAAATAATTATATCACCTTATTACTGTAATAATAGTTTTTGTAAATTCAGAATTTACAAAACTACGGTTAACTAAATATTTGTCATTAGGAAGTAAATCTTCTATGAACGGTACAGAAGGAGCATATATCCAAGAGCCTCCAATTGACAATGATTTCAATATTTTCATGTATGTTTGAGCGTATACTACATCAACCTTATCATTTTGTAAATAATGATTTATAAAATGATTACTAAAAGAAAGGTTTGAAATTATCGTGCCCCATTTTTGTTGTCCATAATTAAACTCTAGCCAATTATTCTTAATATAGTAATCTTCCGTTTTATGTATCCGGTCTATTCCATATGCTTCAAGATTATTATTTCTTAAGAATTCAACTAAATATCCATGTTCACCACAACCAATATCTAATATAGGTTCTCTCAAAACATTAATTTCTATTCCTAATAAGTCTATTTGAAATTGTGCTGAATACTCCGCACATACAAAGGTTTTTGCGATAATATCATTATTGCTATTTAACTTATATATGACTGGATTTGTTTTTTTTATTAATGATTGTATTCTTTCGTAATGACGTTCTTCAATTTGTTCAACGAGTAATTGTTGATTGCTTATATCTTGCAACAGCAATTCAAAAATTTTTCTAATTTCCAAGTAATCTTTTTTTTGAAAGTCAATATATTGATTCGTACTATAAAGAGTTTTTTGAAACTTATTAACGTAAAACTGTATCAAATACTCTTTGTCAATTACAGATAGTTTTTTAATTTCTTTTATGCTTGATAAAATACTTTCTTTTGTTATCTCGTTAAAACACAATGGGTTGCTATTAATACAAAATATATTTTTTAAAGAATTATATTGCATCTGTTCATGTATGATTGTCAAATATTTATCGAGAATGTCGTTCATAGATATTATCCTTTCATCTTTAAATACCTTTTCTTATATTTAATTGCACTATACTTGCTTACTTTATTAATTATTTTATAATTTGTTATACTTCCAATCACACCAACAACAGGGATACCTTGAACAAATTTTGAAGTTAGCATTGAATCAGACAATATCTTTGATGTAATTGATATTTCTTTATCTAAATCATAATCGAAATTTATGTGGTTATCTATTTTATACGCAATTTTATTAACATTTAAATTGTATTTTTGTTGAACTTCACCTTTTGTTAGAGCGGCATTAATTATATTTAAAATATATATTTTTTCTTCATTTATTTCATATAAATATCCATAACTCAATGAAATTTCATAAATAGTTTTAAGAATCATTGCAGTAAATATTGGAATGTCGGGTAACCCCATTCCTAATAATCCTAATCCTGCTCCTTCTAAAGTAGAAATAGATGTGTTTAAAAACTTACTTTTTTGTGCTTGCTTATCCATTTTTCTAATTGTTCTGCTATTTATATTGTTTGCTATTTTAAAATCATTAAAATTATGTTCAAACTGAATTTTATTTTTATTATAAAGTTTTTCAATATATTTTGTTCCTTTTTCAAATATTATTTGAAATGCTTTATTAAATGCATTGTCTAAAGTAGTTTTTAAGTTTTTTGGCACCTTTGATTCGACTTTATCTACAAATGGCTCTAATTTTTCTTCAATAATACCTTGTTTTTTATTTAAAATCTTATTTTCTTTTTTATCTAATTTATTTAAATGCTTATTAATTCTGTTCATGACTTAGTATACTCATCCTTTTATATATTTAGTTTTACTTAAATTTCAATTAAATCTCCACTAAATGTTTTTCTAATTCCACTTATTATTGTTGCAAAATATATTTGAACCAAGATTACATAAATTGCTACAATAGCAACATAAACTTCACTAGAAATATTAAAAGATATAGAAATTAATATTATCCCTATAAGAAATAGCAAAGTATAACTTCTCTGTAGCTTTACTAATGAATCAGCTTGATTTTTTCGTTCTCTATTTAAATATAAGTCAATAGTGCCAGAAAGGATATTAAACGACATATATAAACTAATTATATTAGATAAAACAGACAACCCTACATCAATTACAATTTTATATTGATATAGGATACCATTTTCTATATTTTCTCCTAAACCAATAAAATTAAATACAGATAATAATAAAGTGTACACCAAAAGTAGATTCGCCATTTGATGAGCTGATCTAAAATTCTTGTTTTCAAATTCATTTACTATTATCGTTAATCCTGAACCAATAATAAAGTAACCTAAAAAATCTGGCAAAATGTTTAAAGGACCAATATTAATGTTAAACAAGACAATTAAAAATCCCCAAAATATTTTCCTATATGCTTGTTCCACTACCTCACTCCTCTATACTTAAGAAATTCAACAATACCTTTTTCTTCAAGAAATATTTCTATAGGGTAATAATCTAAATTATGAATCGTTTCATATCCTTTATTTCCCTCTGAATCCATGACTAATATTCTTTTTTGAATATCATAAACATCATATTTTCGAGTATCTTTTGTATTATATAAGAATTTATTATTAATAACCAATGAGTCATCAGAATTCAAATTTAACGGAAAATTTATATCTTCAATTTTAACACCGTTTAATGTCAATTCCATAAATCCATTTGCTTCCTCATCTAAATTAGATTCAATACTTTCTATAATAACATCTTTAATTGGCGTCATTATAGTCGTTGAAGTAAAGTCATTAGAAGATGATGCACTAGATGTTTCTAAGAAGTCGTAATAATTCATATTTTTATGAAGCACTATTTTTCCTATATCGACTTCTTGTTCATCTCCATTATTAAATATAATAACAGCTTTATTTAATATAATACTTTCTTCATTGCTCTCTTCAGAGTAATTTGTATCATTATATCTAAACTCTACCATTAGCTCATTATACATATAATGCGCAAATTCTTCAGTTCTGTAATAACCATTATTAAAACCATTACTAAAATCATTTAAATAGACAGATGCAAATTCATTAAGCATCTCGGGAAATCTTATTTCTATAATTTTCCTATTATCTGCTGTGCTTTTAATAAAATGAATATTCATATACGAACCATTATGTATATCTCTTTCATAATAGTGTTTCAAAAATACAACTTCATCTAATGAAAATTGCATGTAATAAACAGCGCTTATTATGAAGCATATCACAACAATAATTAATCCATATTTTAAAACTAAATTATTTTTTTCATTGCTCATATTGTTTATCCCCCATTTATGCATCAATATTAATAAATATTGGTAAATTGCTAGTTATTATACAATTCGTTGAAAATTCAATGTTCACATCGTTAATTTGTATTAATTATTTTTAAAAAAGTACGTTTTATCTACTTTCAATCACTTTCATGCCTTAAAACAAAATTAAATATTAATATTTATTCATCTAATATATTAAATATATTTATATGTTCTATATAGCATATAGTATGTATATGTATTGCATTTTTGTTCACTATATTCTAAATATAGTGATTTTAAAACATTTCGATTTTTGTCATAACTCATATTAAGATGTAATTAGTATTCTACCTAAAATCTTAATTCACTGGAATATGAACAAAGATTATAATAAATAAAGAAATAAAATCTGTGTAAGTATTCCAGTGCTCTTTTTCATTATTCAGTAACAACCGTATCTTTAAATTCAAACTTGTTGCTAATTAATACTATTCATTGCTATTTAATTATAGACTTCCCGCCCATATATGGTCGTAAAACTACTGGTATATTGACTGAGCCATCTTCATTTAAATTATTTTCTAAAAAAGCTATTAGCATCCTTGGAGGTGCAACTACTGTGTTATTTAATGTATGAGCAAAATATTTACCATTTTCTCCATCAACACGAATTTTCAATCGTCTTGCTTGAGCATCGCCTAAATTAGAACAGCTACCTATCTCAAAGTATTTTTTCTGTCTTGGTGACCATGCTTCTACGTCAATTGATTTTACTTTCAAATCAGCCAAATCTCCAGAACAGCATTCCAATGTTCTAACTGGTATATCTAGTGTTCTAAATAAATCTACCGTGTTTTGCCACAATTTTTCAAACCAAATATTACTTTCTTCAGGCTTACATACCACTATCATTTCTTGCTTTTCAAATTGATGAATTCTATATACTCCTCTTTCCTCAATTCCATGAGCCCCTTTTTCCTTTCTAAAACAAGGAGAATAACTGGTTAATGATTGAGGTAGAGATGATTCAGGTAAAATTGTATCTATAAACTTACCAATCATTGAGTGCTCGCTAGTTCCAATAAGGTATAAATCTTCACCTTCTATTTTATACATCATAGCATCCATTTCAGCGAAACTCATAACTCCTGTTACAACATCACTACGAATCATAAAAGGAGGGATACAATATGTAAATCCACGATCAATCATAAAATCTCTAGCATAAGATATGACTGCTGAATGAAGTCTAGCAATATCACCCATTAGATAATAAAATCCATTACCAGCAACTTTTCTTGCACTGTCTAAATCTAATCCATCAAATTTGTTCATTATATCAGCATGATAAGGTATTTCAAAATCCGGAACTACTGGTTCTCCATAACGTTTAACTTCAACATTTTCACTGTCATCTTTTCCTATAGGTACACTAGGATCAATTATGTTTGGAATTGTCATCATGATTGATTTTATCTTAGTTTCTAATTCACTTTCTTTTTTTTCTAGCTCTGATAAAAGTTCAGAATCCTCCAAAACTTTTTTCTTCATTTCTTCAGCTTCATCTTTTTTACCTTGAGCCATTAATCCGCCTATTTGCTTAGAAATTTTGTTTCTCTCCGCTCTTAGTGCATCTGCCTTTTGCTTTGTCTCTCTGTTTTCAGCATCCAATTGAATTACCTCATCTACTAAAGGTAATTTTTTATCCTGAAATTTATTAGTTATATTTTGTTTTACTATTTCAGGATTCTCTCTTACAAATTTTAAATCTAACATTTATTAATCCTCCAAAATTTAATTTAAAATAAAAAAATTCCTTCATCTACTATGGGACGAAAGAATCCGTGTTGCCACCCAAATTGCTAACTATTAAAATAGCTAACCACTCGAAAAGTATTATAAAGGTTACCAACCGATAGCTCCAAAAGTGGAAAGATTTAACCTTTCACCGATTCACACCATACATCGGCTCTCTGTAGAAATTTATAAATCGTAGCTTTTATCAACGCAATTACATATTAACATATTTTGTGTTATTATATACTATTTTATACAAATTAACAAGTTAAATTAAAATTATTTTATATTTATGTCTTATGTTGAAATGTTAAAAAAGTGTATTTTTCTATCTTCCTATATTTCCATAGTTTAATCTTGTTTTTAAACATATTCTACGAATGCTTTGTTTTTTTAAAGAATTGTATAAATATAATTGTTACAATTATAAAAGGTAAATATTTTAAATAAAAGTCATTTGTTATATTACCGAAATATGAAGATAACTGCCTTTGCATATTTCCAGTAGGATTGTTTTCTATTATACCCACAAATGTTAATAACAGAACAATTAATGTTTCAATACCAACTATAATCCAAATACGCTTATTAAAAACCTTTAATCCTAAAAAAGCTAAAATAAGTGGTGCAATAGTCAACCAAATTATATAGCTAATTAATTCCATAATAAAAACCTCTTTCTAATTTATTTTAAAACTTTCTATATTCCATCTAAATCAATAATTATTTTATTGCAACTTTTACATCTGAAACATTTTACCTTTGGACTTGAGCTTAATACCTATCCACCAAATACTGTAATTCTTTCAATAAGGTTCATGTCTTTTTCATGCCATTTAAAAGAATACCTTCCACTATCAATAAATCCTTCTATTAAATCCGAGTTACAATATGGATATTCCATAATTTCCCCCTGTTTTTTGTTATTTCCATTAATTGAAGTCATTTCTATGAATCCTTATTTTTAGTTAATTATTAATTTAACCAGTAATTTTTTTTGGTATCACGTACTTCCAACTTATAGGGATTCCAACCACTAGTAATACCATATAAATCCAAATACCCATTGGTATTGTATAAGAAATAAAATGTAATGCTACAAAACAAATGGAAACACCTAATAACATGAAGAACTTATCAATAGATTGCCTTTGATTGGACTCATCAATTGGATTGGAAAACGGTAGTGTAGTTAAATATATCTTTCCTATTATAGGTATTGCCAATATGCAAGACAATAACAATATAAAAATATCAATTATAAATTTTCCTTTAAAAAGTATAATATAAATTACACCATTAAAAACAATTAGCGGAATTAATAATGTGACTGCAACAGCTTGCAATACTCCTTTATACATTCCTCTTATATTATTAAATCCCGAAGTAATGAAAACATAAGATCCCTTCCATACCGAAGAGTACTGCGCTAGTTCAATAACTGTAAATACCATAAAGTTAAAATAGAGAAAAAGATATTCGTATCCACTTGCCTCATAGTAAGATCCCCTCATACCCATATTAAAAATCATAAGTATTGGGAGTAAAACACCAGTTGACAATGCAGGATATATTTTTAGTTTTAAGTTCCTATCGCTTCGCAAAACCGCCTTAGTAAAATGAAATGCCTGCTTTACTGTTTCATCTCGATTCAAAATTTTCCCAATTATAACTTCAATTGTATGCCTAGACAGTTTTTCTTTTCCTTCACTCTCTAATTTCAATAATAGTGATTCCATTTTCTTACTGAGTTTTAAATAAATATAGAAGCAGAGGAGTGGAACTATAATTAGCAACCCTGTAAATACATATAAATATAATTCCCGTCCCCCATTGAATATAATTTCAAATGGTGCACCAAACCAAAGCATCGGATTCAAATAATTAAGTGGCTCAAAATTGTATTTAATATTTCCAAGCGATGAAAAATCTATCATTCTAATTGCTATTTGATAGCCTACCGTTACTAATATAGTCAATACAATTTGAATTAAATTAATGATATTTCTCAATAATTCCCCATCAAAAAATCTCAATATCAAAAGATATATAAATGCTGTTATTAAAAATATTAATAAATCCATCAAGAGTATCTCAAACAAAAAAACAGGAATGGCAATAACTCCATCTGCCATTACTATTGGAACAAGTGATGGTCCTGCAATAAATGCATTAAGACGAAACATATAAATTAAAATATGTAAAACTTTTGATAATGACATGGTCTTACTGTCAACAGGCTTTGTCATTATAATGTTTTTGTCCTTTGTATCCAATAAAACAAATGAAAAATCAGAAATTAAGTACATTGTTGTCATAAAGAAAAATGCCCCTGCAAAATATATCATTCTAATCATTTCATCTTTTATAATATAAATTATGAATGCTAAAAACACTCCAAATATAATGTGTAATAAATACCTCTTTATAAATGAAGTATGTTCAGATTCATTTTTCTTGTTTTGATTAGCGATTACAGGTGCTCTTCTGCTATCTAATACCAGTTTAGTTTTTACTATCATACGCATTATAGAATAGTCAATACCCAGCTTTTCAAATATTTTTCGAAATTTATCCAATATTTTCAAAGATAAAAAATCTTCCAAACTATTCACCCCCTAGCTCATAAAAGCAGATACAAATCTCTTTGCAAGTTCTTCATGGTCATGAAATCCTGTCACGTCATTAAAAATCGCTTCTAGAGAGGAATCTGTTTGTTTATTCATTACTTCCGTAACTGTTCCATCTATTACAATGTTCCCTTCGTTAAGAAGTAATATCCTATCGCTTAATTTTTCAACTACTTCTAAAATGTGAGAAGAATAAAAAATAGTTTTACCTGCTCTTTTCAAGTTATGTAAAATCTCTTTAAAAACTAGAACACTATTAGCATCAATACCGCCCAATGGTTCATCTAAAAATAAAATATCAGGATTATGAAGCATACCTGTAATAATTGATAACTTCTGTCTCATTCCTTTTGAAAATGTATGGATTCTACCATTAATAGCATCTTCAATACCAAATACACTCATCATTTCTTTTCCTTTTAATATTGCATTATATGAATCAAGACCATATAACATCCCTATAAAGCTTATATATTCATTTGCTGTTAAATTATCATACATATCTGATATTTCCGGAACGTATCCAATCTTTCTTTTGTAATCAATTTGCCCTCTTATGCTCTCTCCAAAGACATAGACATCCCCTTCGTACTCATCAATCAACCCTAGTATAATTTTAATTGTAGTACTTTTTCCTGCTCCGTTTGATCCTATATATCCTATAATTTCTCCACTGTTTACGCTAAAGCTTATATCCTTTAATACTTCTTTCTGTCCAAACTTTTTATGAACATGTTGTAATTTCAATACCTCTTCCATATTTGCTCCTTATTACAATTAATTTATTAAAAACTTAAATATAATATTTATATATTTTTTTCTGAGTAATACCAAACCTTATAAAATTTAGTATATTGCTTTGAGGTCATAATAATGCTTTTACCCTTACCCTCAAATAAATAAGCTGAACCAAATTGTTCTTTAAACTTAACGTTATTCTCTTTCTCAATAAAGCCAAACAATTCATCCTTACTATCAGATTTTGTAATATATGTAATAGGATTATTGTTTATTTTAACATAATTGTTTGAATTATTTAATTGAATAATTCCTTTGAAAATTGGTAGTGGATTACCTTCTTGAAAAATAACATCCTTGTTTATAAACGTAAATATAATTAATACAAAAACTGCAATCAACATAAAATATTTCTTCTTAATTTTCATAGCATCACCCTCAACTATATATCGCTAATACTAATATTTATTCTACTTCTTTAATTTGTAACAATATATAATTAGACTGAAATTCTTTTATCTTTGTTCCCATTTTAATCCTTTTTTTAAAATATTATTAATACAATTTATCAAACATAATAAGTTGTTTAAAATTTAAAGGGGCTGTTGCATTAGCGATTAAAAATCGCAGTGCAAAGCCTCTTTTTATATTGACAAATAACATGTTTTGTTCAAAATTATCTTAATATTTTTTGAATTTTGAAAAATGAGTACACTAAATAAATGATGCTAATTTACACCATTTATTTAATGTTTCTTCTTAAAATATCAAAATTTATGCTGTTTTCAATGAATACAGATAAGAGGAACAACGTCCTGATTGTATCTTGTTATGCAATTTACTCACATTATGAGCCAAGCCAAGAAGAATACATTCTGCTGTAATGTTACCTTTACCCTTGCATAAAAAACGTCTAAAACCCATGTCTTGTTTTACTTCCGCAAATGCGCCTTCCGCCTGAATGCTTCGGTTCACTCTTAGTTTGATTCCTTCATCACTAAGAATTCTTTCTATATTTTCTTCTCTCATACTTTGAAACAGCTTTGAAATTTCAAGATGTTTAGTTCTCTCTTCTAAAGGTATTTTACTATTGTTTCCTTTTATGCATTTTGACTTTATATTGCATCCTATACAGTCTTCACAGCTATAGCAGGTTTTTTCGCTTTTGTATCCCGTTTTGCTCTTGCTGATTTTCGTTCTGGTCACAACAAGTTTTTTATTATTGCCGCATATGTAAAAATCATTTTCTTTGTCGTAAATCATATTTTCTTTTCTGCTTATATCAGTTTTATATTTACGTGTCTTGCTGATTTCATAATTAGATGGCTTGATAAATGCAAGCTGTTTATTCCTATGGATATACACGTAGTTTTCTTCGCTTTCATATCCTGAATCTGCAACTATATTTTTGTATTTGTATTCTAAATGATCTTTCATATTATCTAAAAATGGAATTAATGTTGTGGTATCTGTGGGTTGCGGTCCTGCACTAATCCATACTACATATTCAGAATCCACTCCAAATTGAATATTGTAGGCTGGTTTCAGTTGCCCGTTTTTCATGTAATCTTCTTTCATTCTCATAAAAGTTGCATCATGATCCGTCTTTGAAAAACTGTTTCTGTCTCCCATTATGTGTAAGTATTGATTGTATTTCTTTAATTTTTCAATATATTCATCCAGTTTTTCAACAGTTTTCTGAAGCAATGATTTTCTTTTTCCCTTTCCATTTACGAAAACTATATTTTCTGTTCTCTTGATGTTTAGGAGTTTTCGTCTAAGTTTTTTTAAATTATGCATTTTAATTTTATCTTTATGTAATTCCTTTAATCCGAAATTTTCTTCTGTTTGCTTGAAAAACTCTGGTATTTTATCTATTATTCTTTGTTGATTTTTAGTAACAGTTCCTTTCCAAACAAAAGTATATTTGTTTGAAGCCGCCTCAATTTTAGTACCGTCAATGAATATATTTTCCATTGAAATCTCACCATTCTCACCCAACAAATTTGTGAATTGAGCCATTAACTTTTCAGAAATTTCACCAAAATGAATACTTCTAAACCTTGCAATTGTTGAATAATTAGGTGCAGTGGAGCCTTCAAGAAGATACATAAAATTTATGTCTCTTTTGCAAGCACTTTCAATTTTTCTTGAAGAATAACAATGATTCATATATGCATAGAGCATGATTTTGAACATCTGTCTTGGAGTTGCTTGATTTTTCCTTATTCGGGAATAGGTCTTGTATAATTCTGATAAATCCATCTCCTCTATGATTTGACCCAGCAGCCTAACAGAATCATCATTTGGAATCATGCATTCAATATTTAGCGGTAATTTTAATTGATAAAAGTCTCCGCGAATGGTATAATTCTTTTGTGATAAATTATTTATTAGCATAAATATATTTTACACCTTTTTCCGAACTTTTCGAAGTCCGGAATTTGTTTTTTTGCAATAAAAATGGGCGTTACACTAATTTCTTAGTGCAACAGCCCCTTTGTTTAGATATAATGAATTGTATCTCAAAATTTAATTTACTCATACCTTAATGATTCGATTGGGTCTGCCTTTGCTGCTTTCTTTGCAGGATAGTAGCCGAAAAATATGCCTATTATCATTGAAAATATTACTGCAATTATAATAGAAGAAGGGTTTACCACTATAGGAATGGATATAATTGACCCTCCAATCATAACTAATCCTATACCAAGAGCTGTTCCAACTATTCCACCTATTGCAGAAAGTGCAGCAGATTCAATTATAAATTGAAACAAAACATCATTAGTTCTAGCTCCAAGAGCCTTTTTAATTCCTATCTCCCTAGTTCTTTCTGTAACTGAAACAAGCATGATATTCATAATTCCAATACCACCTACCAGTAATGATATTGCTGCGATAGCAGCTACCGCTAAAGACATTCCTCCTAAAACACCATCTACTGATGCCTGGTCTTCCTGAGCAGTATAAAACATGTAATTTTCTTTCTCTCTGTGTTTTAAATTTGCCACATATGATAAAAATTCATCGCCCACAGCAATAACTGAATATTTTTCATTTACGAATATATCTAATCCACTAGAACCATAGCTACTTGGATAAGGCATTGTATATGGAATATAACCTTCCTCATATCTGCTAGGTCCTTGAAGGAGAGCTAATATTGGTGACTGCTCCTTTTTATATACACCGATAATTAACAAATCTTCTAAATTATTATTTATTTTCACTCTAATAGTTTTACCTATAACATTTTCTTTACCAAATAAGCTAACTGCAGCATTTTGCTCTAACACTACTGACTTACTTTTTCTATCAATATCATTTTGATTAATCATTCTTCCGTAAAGCATTTTAATATCTTGAACCTTGTCAAAGCCTGCATTGATACAGTCCATATTTAATTTAATTGTTTTTTTGTTTACGGTAACATCGCTTTGAACGGATTCCGATGGGCATAAGTAAGATAATTTATCACCAAATCGTTCTTCAAGAAGCTCTAAATCTTCATCATAAAAAAAATCAGTGGACCTCACTTCATCCATTCTATACATATATAAATAAGCACGATTTTTTCCTATACCTTTATATATGTCATTCATCGCACCCTTCATGCTATCACCTATTGAAACTATTGCTATTACAGAACTTATACCAATAATAATTCCCAACATAGTAAGCAAAGAACGCATTTTATTCGATAAAATAGATTGAAATGCTATTTTAATATTCTCAAGCCAAATTATTTTGAACACCTTCTTTCCTTCTGTCTTCAATTATCATGCCATCTTTAAAAACTATTACTCTGTCTGCGTATTCTGCTATTTCAGGCTCGTGTGTTACCAATATAACGCTGTTGCCTTCCTTATGAAGATTTGTGAAAATCTCCATAATTTCTATTGAAGATTGTGAATCTAAATTTCCAGTAGGTTCATCTGCCAAAATAATTGGAGGATTATTCGATAATGCTCTAGCAATTGCAACTCTTTGCTTTTGTCCACCAGACAGCTCATTTGGAAGATGATGAATTCTTTCAGTAAGTCCTACTTTTCCTAACAACTCCAATGCTCTCTGCCTTCTTTGAGATGGTTTTGTTTTAGCATATATCATTGGAAGTTCAACATTTTTCAATACACTCGTACGAGGTATTAAATTAAATGCTTGAAATACAAAACCAATTTTTTTATTTCTTATAAGGGACAGTTCATCAGCATTTTGTTTGCTTATTGAAATACCATCTAATAAATATTGTCCGTCTGTTGGTTTATCTAAACAACCTAAAATATTCATGAGAGTTGATTTACCTGAGCCAGAATGGCCCATAATTGCTATAAATTCACCATAAGCTATTTCAAGATTGACATTCTTTAGGGCATGCACTTCTACTGAGCCTGCCTTATAGATTTTATTTAAATTTTTAATGCTTATCATTTTATCCATTTTTATACCTTCACTATTCCATTTCATTTTCATTAGGGGCTACAATCATGCCTTCTGTAAACGTAATATCAGGATTAACAACAACTTTCATACCCTCTGTTAATTCCGTACCTTTTATTTCTGTTTCAAGGTCGGTTTCAAGTCCAATTTCTACTGGTATTGATTTAAGTGAATTATCTTCATTTAATATATATATTTTATATGAAGAATTTTCATCTTGAACTAATGCACCTGATGGAATAGCAAATACATTCTCAGCCTTTGCAACTTTAATTTTTGCAGTAGCAAGTACACCTGCAATTAGGTTATCAGGTTTTTCTGTTACGTTGATTAAAACTGGTATAACCCTTTCCATTGAGTTAGCTTCTTTTTGTTCTGCTGTAGGTGAAATCCTTGCTACTATACCTTTTGCAGGATCTTCACCCAATACATCTGAATATATATCTACATCTTGATTTGGTTGAATTTTATTAATATCAAATTCACTGATATATACCTTCATTTGAAGTCTATCTAAATTTTCAACTACAAACATAGCTTTCTCATCTTCTGTATCTTTTGCATATCTACCTAAATTAACATTTACTCTTGTAACGGTTCCATCTATAGGACTTTTTATATAAACCTTTTCTAAGTTTTCCTTTTTTTGATTTAACTCATATTTCTGAATTTCCATTCGCTTTTCTTCTGCAGCAGGCAATTCAATTTTACCATTTACGACATCGTAACTTTCTATGGCCTTTTTTGCTTCTACTAAGCTATTTTCAATTTTCTCAAAGGCTTCTTTTGTTATTATTTCACTTTCAAACAATTCTTTATTTTTATTATAATCTTTTTCAAGTTCTTCTATTTCTAATATACTTTTATCATATTCAATTTGCATTGTTCTAAGCTTTTCTTGCTGCTCTAAATCCATTAGTTCGATTTGGTTTTCCGCTTCTATAATATCCTTTTTTAACTCTTCACTATCCAAGATAGCTAATACTTGATTTTTTGAAACAATATCTCCTTCTTTAACTTTTATATCAATGATTTCATAATTTAAAGGTGATACTACCTCCGCTTTTTCAATTCCATCTAATGTAGATTTAACTGAAATAATTTGCTCAATTGATTTATTAGTTAAATTAATCAAATTAACAGATGCAAAAGTTTCTTTTGAATTTTTCTTTTTCATACCTATAAAAACTAATACCACAATGAATAATAGTATAAAAGTAATTATAAACTTCTTTTTCTTAAATATTTTTTTCATTTCCCTCTCCTAATTAATAATTTATAATTCTAAAACTCACCAACTAATATATATTACTATACGAGGCTAGTAAAATCAATATTAATTGACAAAATTTAGTATTACTATTTTATAATGGCAAATTCCATATCATATTATTAGAATATGATATGGAATTAAGTTATAGAAATTCAATAATAAATTAACTTACTATTTTATAATAAGTTCTTGCAGTTAAGGCATACACAATTGCATAGAATATAGCAAACACAAATATTGTTATAACAGCGCATATAGCAAACAATGGAATATTCGAAAGATTTAATAACAAAAGTAATTTAGTTATTACCTTAAAAGCAAAGGCTAAGTGAATTACTGCTACAACAAGTGGCATAAAAAACACAGTTAATATCTGAGATTGAATTGACTTTTTAATTTCCCCATGACTCATACCAACCTTTTGCATAATTTCAAACCTTTCTTTGTCATCATAACCTTCAGCAATCTGCTTATAGTATATAATAAGAACTGTTGCCATAATAAATAAAAATCCTAAGAATAAACCAAGAAAAAACAAACCTCCATAGATAGAAAGAAAACTTGATCTTGATCTTTCAGCTCCTTCTGCATAAGCTTTTATTCCACTATTATTTATATCCTGTTGTATTGAGGATACAAGATTTATTTGAATATCTTTATCTTGGTTGACATCAAAACCATAATAGTATGAAAGTTCTCCCATATCTCCATCTTCAACCATTATCTCATCATATATTTTACTAATTGTCTCAATACTATCTACTACTACAAAGTAACTATTAGTTAATGCTACAAGATCTCTTTTTTCTGAATAAAGACTATCAAGTCTTTCTTTTATTGATAATTCAAAATTATTGAAACTTATTTTATTACTAGGTATATCCCCGCATGCGACATATAACAACACTTCATTACTTGATAAAGATAGATTTTTATTCTCCATCTTATTATATTCATCTATTGTAACAAATAAGAGCATTGACATATTTTTAGATGTATAAGAAGCGGATTCGGCACTAATAAAGTTAGAATCATTTTGCATTGCAGCTATACTTATGGAACGATACCGACTAACATTCATAATATTAACATCTGCCATTGATGTTTGCTTTTCAATTATATTATCTAATTGAACTGCTTGTTCATCTGAAATATCATTTGCTTCAACAATAATATTTCTTGGATAACGAGTTCGTAATACGTCTTCCATTCCAACATACATAGAAATTGTAGTAGAAATCATAATTATTACTGCTGTTGATAAAATACAAATATTAGAAAGACCCACCGCATTTTGTTTCATTCGATAAATCATGCTAGAAACAGAAATAAAATGTTTAGACTTATAATAGTAATTTTTATTATTGCGAAGCATCTTTAAAACCGCTACACTGCCTGCTGTGAACAAGCAATAAGTACCTAACATTACTAAAATAACAGCGACGAAAAAAATATTAAGTGCTTCTATCGGAGACTCTGTAGTTAACGCAATATAATACCCAGTTCCAAGACATGCCAAACCAATAATTGTTAAAATCCATTTTGTTTTTGGCTCTTTTTCACCTGTGTTACCCCCTTTTAATAATTCAACAGGCTTAGAAATATACACTTGAAAAATATTAAAACACAGGTTTAATGTAAAAATACCGATAAATAATAATAATGTATAAACAACAGCCTTAGTTGGAATTTCAAATCCAAATGTCACATCAAAATTAATGATTCTAAAAAGAAGTAAAATCATGAGCTTACTAAAAAGTATTCCAGATAAAATTCCAATCAAAATACTTATAATTGATATAAATAAAGTTTCAAAAAACATAATACTAGCAACATGTTTTTTTTCCATGCCTAGAATGTTAAAAAGTCCAAATTCTTTCTTTCTGTTCTTAATTAAAAAACTATTAGTATAAAACAGGAAAATCACTGAGAAAATCCCAGTGACAACTGTTCCTAAAAACAGAAGAGTTCTAAGGCTTTCTTTTTCACTTAAACTACCTATATCTTTGGCTAATACTAAAAAGTACATATTATAAAACATCATAATTGTTCCAATACAAGTTAATATATATGGAATATAAGTTTTTGAATTCTTTTTAATATTATTAATTGCTAACTTCGGATAAAACAACTTATTCATTTCTTCCACCGCCTGTTGCAATCATAGTTAAGGTATCAGAAATTTTTTGGTACATTTCCTCATTAGAATTTGAAGCTTTATATATCTGATGGAACACTTCACCATCTCTTATGAATAAAACCCTTTTAGCATGACTAGCCGCTTTTGTACTATGAGTTACCATAAGAATTGTTTGACCATCATCATTAATTTCAGAAAATATTTTTAACAATCCTTCTGTAGCACGAGAATCCAGTGCACCCGTCGGCTCATCAGCGAGAATTAATTGAGGGCTAGTAATTATTGCTCTTGCAATAGCTGCTCTTTGTTTTTGTCCACCTGAAATTTCGTATGGGAATTTAAGTAGGATATCGCTTATCCCAAGACTTTTAGCTATAGGCTTTAATTTATCATTCATTTCATCAAATGACTTCCCAGCTAAAACTAATGGTAAAAATATATTATCTTGAATTGAAAATGTATCAAGTAAATTAAAATCCTGAAATACAAAGCCAAGATTATCTCTTCTAAAAGCAGAAATTTCTTTTTCATTGATTAAAGAAATATTCTTTCCATCTAAAAGAATTTCGCCACTTGTAGGTTTATCAAGAGCAGCGAGAATGTTAAGAAGTGTTGTTTTTCCAGAACCTGATTCCCCCATAATTGCAATGTATTCACCCTTTTCAATAGAAAATGAAACGTTGGAAAGTGCCTGAACAGGATTTCCTCCAAAACGTGTTGTATAAATTTTTTTTAAATTATTAACTTCTAAAAGTGACATAATTATTTCCTCCAAGTTTTTTCTTCCTGTTCATAATAACAAAAGAGAAAATGACTTACCATAACTTTGGCTTACATTTTCTCTATGATTCTTACATTATTGTAAGGATAAATCATTCAACTACAATATTGTTAATATCAAGCCCAATTTTTACTTTAGTGCCCTTTCCAATTTCTGATTCGATATTAATAGTATGAGACAAGTTATTTAAAATTCTCTTACATAGGTATAATCCAATACCAGTAGATTTTTTATCTGACCTACCATTATATCCAGTGAACCCTCTTTCACATATTCTAGGCAAATCCCCTTTTTCTATTCCTATTCCTGTATCTTCAATAACTAATGTTTCAGGCAGATTTTTATCCATATATATTGAAATCTCACCTTCATTTGTGTATTTAAGAGAATTTGATAATATTTGTTCTATAACAAACAAAAACCATTTTTCGTCGGTCAACACAGTAAAGTTTAAATTATCATAATTTAACTTAATTTTTTTACGAATGAACATCTTTGAGTATTTTCTTACTGATTGTTTTACAATATCGTCAAGAGAATACCTTTTAATCAATAAATCAGAATGCATATTTTCCATTCTTAAATATTGCAATACCATTTCCACATATTGTTCTACCTTAAAAAGTTGTTCTTGAAGTTCACTATTTGTATTAGATTTTTCTGATTGTAAAAGTAACCGTATAGCTGCAATAGGAGTTTTAATCTGATGAGCCCAAATAGTGTAATAGTCTAACATATCAATATAGGCTTTATCTTTTTCATTAATAATTTCAGTTCTTTTTTTATCTGCAATGTTGATTAATTCTTGATAATCTTTTTCAATCAAATCCTTTGAATTATCGAACATAAAATTTGAAATAGTTATATTGTTTTTTAATTTGTCAAGTATTAAGTGCTTCTTGTAAAAGTTAATAAAATCAACAATACCAACTAATAAAATAAATATACTTGTCAACAAAATTGAATAGATAACAGCCTCTAAAGGCAATATGTACAATGAAAAAACTAATAAAAAAATCCCATAAGATATTAGTATTACTATTATCTTTAAAATATTTCGTTTTATATATGAATTTAAAACACTTATTATATCATCCATCTCATTCCACCATATACCCAAGACCTTTTTTAGTTGTAATAAAGTTATTAAGACCAAACTCTCCTAACTTTTTACGCAGACGTGTCATATTAACTGTCAAGGTATTGTCATCAATGAAATTATCACTTTCCCAAAGGCGTTGCATTATTTCTTCACGGGCAACCACCTTTCCTATGTTTTCCATTAAGAGCTGTAATATTTTATAATCATTTTTTGTTAAATCAATTTTTTTATTTTTAAAGTGTAATGTTGTATCACTTAGATTTAATACAACTCCATTGTGTTCTATAATACTTATTTGTGACTGAAACGAATAAGTACGTCTTAAAAGTGCACCAATTTTTGCATTTAAAACGTTTAAATCAAAAGGCTTTGCAATAAAATCATCACCACCCATGTTCATAGCCATCACAATATTCATATTATCATTAGCTGATGATATAAAGATTACAGGAACTTTAGACAACTTTCGTATTTCACTACACCAATGGAAGCCATTAAAATACGGCAGCATCACATCAAGTAAAACAAGATGTGGCTCAAACCTAATTACCTGTTCCGTTACATTTTTAAAATCCGTAGCATATATGACATTGTAATTCCATTTGCCTAAATAATCGTTTATTGCCTTAGCGATTGTTATATCATCTTCTACAATCATAATATTATACATAATTACTTCTCCTAAATTCATTCATTTTGAGCAATTTCCATTGCACAAACTATCATTTTTATAATTATATCACATTTATATTTAAATTAGCTAATAAAAGCTATTAATATATAAAAAAATTGTTAAATTAATTTTATTAGGAACCTAATTTAAGAATATCATCAGATCTAATGCTTAATTTATTAATTTAATTTAAAATATAATAATTATTTCAAAAATATATAAGTTGCAGTTTCTTAACAAGCTACATATAATATCGTAAATATTATATAAGAAAGGTGAATTATCAATGAACAATTATTATAACGACAACAATTTACATAAAACAATGACTTTAACAGGGCTGGGGCAAGTTTCTTTAGTTCCTAATACAGCTATTATCCATTTAGGTGTTCAAACTAATGGAAAGAATTTAGTCAATATTCAATCAGAGAACGCAAAAATAACACAATCAATTATTCAAGCTCTTCAAAGAATGGGAGTTTCTGATGTAAAGACCAATCAATACACTATAAATAAAGTATATGATTATGAGGATGGAAAACAGATAGATAGAGGATATTCAGTACGAAACATTCTTGAAATAAGTACTAACAATTTAGAATCAGTAGGTAAAATTATTGATACTTCAGTTAGTTTAGGTGCTAATGTTGTAGATTTGATTTCATTTGATGTATTAAATAAAGATTATTATTATCAACAAGCACTCAATATTGCTATAATGAATGCTATCCAAAAATCAGAATCAATTGCAAGAAATCTAGGATTATCCGTAAATCCAACTCCAACGCGTATTGTTGAAAATAGTTCATTGCCAATCCCAAGGCCATATAGGCGTGAACTTGCATCAGAAACACCAATATTACCAGGAAATATAAGCATTGATGCTTTAGTTACAATTGATTTTTCATATTGAACAAAAATATGATGCGGTGGGGGACTGTCCCCAGCGCATCATCTTAATTTAATTCCAGTATAATAAAGTGGATCTCTTGGTAAAGAATATGGTGGGGAGTACGCAAGATCAAGATGTATTAAATCTTCTGCTTTAGCTTTTAGCGTAATGGCAGTTACGAGAACATCTAATCTTTTATCAACACCTTCATATCCAATTATTTGAGCTCCTAAAATTCTACCCGTTTTTTTATCTCCAATAGCTTTTATAACAATTGGCTTTCCACCCATATATCCTGGCTTACTTATTTTTTTATCAATAGATACTAAAACATCGTATCCAAGTTTTGTTGCCTCTTCCTCAGATAAACCCGTTTGCCCTACGGTCATATCGAAAATTCTATAAATACCAGTTCCCAATACTCCTCTAAATTCATCACTTTTACCTGTTATATTACTTCCTGCAATAGTGCCTGTTTTATTTGCAGTAGATCCTAAAGGTCTATAAATAGGTTTACCTGTTATTGTATTAAACAATTCAATGCAATCACCACAACTGTATATGTCATGTACATTTGTTCTCATATGTTTATCAACTTTAATAGCACCAGTAATACCAAGTTTAACCCCTGCTTTTTTAGCTAACTCAACATTTGGTTTTATCCCTGTAGCCAAAAGTACAATTTCTGCTTCAATTATACTTCCATCTTCTAGAATAACCCCTTTTTCATTTATTTCAATAGTATTAGTATCAGTATAAACAGTTACTCCGTTTTCATTTAGATGATTTTCAATATAGAAGGTCATATCCTTGTCGATACCTTTAGAAATTGTAGATCTAGCAATAAGTGTTACATCCATACCGAGATTCTTAAAACTTTCACTCATTTCAAGTCCTATAAAACCACCTCCAATAACAACAGCTTTTTTAGGAGCTTCCTTTTCTATAAAAGCTTTTATGCTGTTTGTATCATTAATGTTTCTTAAAGCAAAGACATGGTTTCTTTCTGATCCACTTATTTGTGGAATAATTGAATTTGCTCCAGTTGCAATAACTAGTTTGTCATATTTATCTTGTATAATTTCGTCAGTGATTATATTCCTTACAGTAATAACCTTATCATAAGAATTTATTGATAAAACTTCATGCTCCACAAAAATATCAATATTGCTTTTATTCTTAAAATATTCAGCATCTCTTGGAACTAATTCACTGAAATCATTAACTTCATTGCTTATGTAATATGGCATACCACATCCAGCATATGAGATATATTTATCTTTTTCGTAAATAATAATTTTTGCTTCTTTATTGTTTCTTCTTATTTCTGTAGCAGCTGATGTTCCAGCAGCAACCGCACCAATAATAACTACTCTCATGAAACCCTCCTATAATATATTATGCTATTAATAATTAATACCCATTATTGACAATTCTAATCTAAAAGTTATTAGGCTAGAATACTAAAAAGAACAGATTGAATTTCAATATTTGAACTTTACTAACTCATATATGTTAAATAGAAAGAACATTGGATTTCTCAGAACGTTATAAAATTAAATATAAAGCAGCACAGAACCAATGAACTTCAATGATTCTGTGCTATGATTAAGTCAAAAACTAGGAATCTTTGACTTATTAAACTTAACTGATAACTAGTATGGAAGTTTATCAATTGTAAAATTGCTGTATGTTGCATCACAGTTCCAAGTTCTTATACCAAATCCACCATCATCCATATATGTCTCGTCTTTAATACTAATATATGGATGACCATCAACATAAACTGAAATCTCAGAACCATTTTTAATGACTTTAAGTGTTACAGTATCATTTGTATCAAGATCATATCCTAAAGAAACTTCCTTTAAATTTGTCCAATTCCATTGTGATTTACCAATCATTACAACATCATTTTCCGGAGATAATCCGACATAATAACCAGTATAGTTATCATTACCATCCGAAGTATTTTTTAAATTAAATACGATGCCACCATTTCCCTTTTCTGTATTAAACTGCATGTCAACTTCATAGATGCCACCATAACCATTATAAGCTATTTGTGCATCTTTAACTCCCGCTCTTCCAATAGGACCATTATAAGTATCATTATCATATAAATAAGGTGACATTCTTAAGTAACCGACACCATTATCAACATATGTATAGTGATTAGCACTACTATAGAAATATAATCCCTCTTCATCTATATCAATATCACCAGGAAAGTTAACTGCATTTGTAACATGGATTTTAAATTTATTTGCTTCCTCATCTTGCTGTGTATAAATTTCCCCTATTTGATAATTTAAATCAGTCATCATTTCAAGATCACCTATATATTTTCCATCTCTGTCATAAGCATACATAACACTTTTAGTTGCTCCATATCCTAAAGTCTCTACAGCTACAAAACCGTAATATTCACCAGTGCTAATGACCTTATATTGTTGTACATTTAATGCACCACCAAATGATGATGTGTATTGATAACAAGTTTTATTATCTAAATTATACGAAAATAATCGATTCATGCCATCAAGAAAATAAATCATTGACAAGTTTTTATCAATTGTTTTAATATCTTTCACCTGTCCAAGTTTCATTGAACCGCCACCTTTTTGAGGTATAAATTCAGAGTAGTTAATAACTAATTCACTTTTGTTGTTATTATTATAAGTAACTTGCAAACCTTCATTTGTTACCTTAGTTGTATAACCTTGTGTATAATCATTAGGTTCATTTGATATTACATTTCTGTATTCTTCATACACTCTATTAACTATAATAACGCCTTGTTCTATAGGTGTAGTATTAAGAGGATTAAAATTAATCCCATTTCCTTTCATAAAACCTTTTTCAAAAGCGAAATCTACACCATCTACTGCCCAAGAATCTACTTTATCTTTGTCGGATACTGTAAGTACGCCGTCAGCGGCAGTGTATGTAATACCCATACTATCAATTGCTCGTTTCATCATAATAGCCATCTCTTGTCTCGTAACCGCATCATTAGGTGCAAATATTCCATTACCTTTTCCCTTAATCACGCCTAACTGATATGCCATCAGTATATTGTCATCCTGTGTATCTGTAAAAGTTGAATAGCTTGCGGCTTTGGGATAAGCCCCTGTTGTTTGATAAAACAGCTTCATAACAAGTTCAGCAAATTCTGCTCTTGTTATATTGCGCTGGTAATCGTCATATTCCATAGGTGCAATGCCGTTTATCATTGCATTTTCAAGTTCTTCGATTGCCCAATCACTAGAATTACTAAAACTCCAGCCACCTGCACTCACAATATTAGTCATTACCAATGATAACGTTACTACAAAAATTAAAATTTTTTTCATATGAATCCTCCTTAGTTGTATTTGAGTAGTTTACCATATTTTTTATGTGTAGAAAAGTTATGCCATAAATATGACAAAAAAGTAAAATTTTTAATATTAATCCATTATATTTATTATTTATCTAGTATCAAACGGATCAATAATAAAAAGCATTGCATAACTATAATAATTCAAGTAACATTTTTGCATTTTTTTAACTCTAGCTAACCTCACATTAACCCAGCCATTTTTAGCAGGTATTTAGCATTTGTAGATTCACATTTTCCACTTTTAATTTTATAATCAAAATATAGCTTGTTATCCTCGTAATATTCAGAAAAATGACAGTTTACAACATCTATTGCTTTGCTATTTTCCAAATCACACAATTCAAAATCATGAGTAGAAACTAATGTATTTATCCATGGTTTAGATAGTTTTTTTATAATTTCTGTTGCCCCCGTAATTCTGTCAGCAGAATTTGTACCTTTGAATATTTCATCAATTAAACATATCATAGGTGTTTTATTATCACTATATTTGACCATTTGTTTAATTCTTAGGATTTCAGCGTAGAAGGTTGAAATTCCTTGATTAACATCATCTTGAACCCTCATTGAAGTAAAAATTTTCATGCATGATGTTTTAAAATGATTGCTGCAAACAGGGCCTCCTGCATAAGCCAAAACAAGGTTAACTCCTATGCTCCTTAAAAAGGTTGTTTTACCTGACATATTCGAACCAGTAATAATACAGGTACTACCATATAATTCAAAACTGTTTGATACTGCAGCTTCTTCTCTTATTAAAGGGTGAACAATATCCTCAGCTTTAAATCCTTTTTTACTTTCTTCATCTATAACTGGAAAACAATAATTTTCTTTAACATCACATATTATAGAAAGACTTATCAATGCTTCAAATTCACCTACAGACTTTAACCAATTTTCTATTTCGCCACCATATTCTTCATACCATTTATTGAACAATCTAACGCACTGATAATCCCACATAAATAATAATGCCAAAATTATATTAAAAATCTGATTATATCTCATATTAGCGCATTCAGCTATTATTTCCAGTTCTGAGATATTTCTTGATGCTCCACCTTTTGAAATAATCATTTTTTGCAGATTAATTAAATATCCACTATCAAATTGTTCTTTCTCGATGGAAATGAAGATTTTATTTAAATATTTGATATTTTTTTGCAAATGAAATATTTTATTTAAAATAAATGTATTTTTTCTATAACCAATGAATGAAATTACCAACTGTAAAAAAGCTAATACAACAGGCAGTATAATATTTACCATTTTAAAAATAGATAAAATTAATAAACCAGATACAACGATTGGCATAATTAAAACAAAAAAATTAAAATATTTATTATTTTTGTATTTTTTTAAATCTTCAAAATTACTATTTTTTTTCTTTTCATTTTCAGTTATTAAGTTGCTCAAGGTTTGAAATTTCAATTTAAAATCTTTTTTTTCATTAAGTTCTTTAACCGCTTCTTGTCTTTTTAATATATCATCTTTATTTGGTTTATAATTAGTTAAATATTCATATAGAAATTTCTTGCCATATTGTGTATTTGCAGTACATATGTATTGATATAGAGATGATTTTCCCAATATATCTAGGTCCTTTTGCAGATGAGAATCATCTGTAATAAACTCTGCTCCTGTTTCCTGAAACCTTTGCCAATCACTATTAAATCTGTCTACATATTTTTTTATAATTTCTTTTTGACTAATAATATATTTTTTTTCTTCATTAATTGAATTATGAACATTTAACAGATATATAAATGCTAATAATAATAAAAATCCTACTAAGTACATAATACCTTTCTTATTATAATAAGCATAAGACATAGCTATGATTATACACACAAATACAATTATTCTCATAATGCTAATTCTGTTAAATTTTTGTTCCAACATATGTTTTTGACTTGAAAGCTCTTTTAGTTTCTCATTTAATTCATTAATTTTCATTAAAAACCTCTTCTCAAAATTTAATTTTGAAATTTAAATTACAATATTTAGTAAATCTATATTATTATTATGCACTTTAACAATAAAAACATCAAATTAACAAACCTTAATAATTTTTATAAGCACTTACTAAATTTACTTATATTTTTCAAAAAAAACTCCATGTTAGTAACATGGAATTAATACAAGCATATAATACATTATAGCTACCGGAAAACGCTAGCTGGATAATAAATTTTGAGGGCGAAGTCGGCACATTATTGTGTTCCGACTGCCCTGAAATTACAAATTAAATCTCTTCAATATAAGCTTAGAACAAATATCCTGATACATTACTAAAATATCTTATAATGTGGCTTCTCTTCATTAAAAAAATGATATCTTAACCAATCGTCTAACAAAATAGCTGGTAGGGATAAAAAAAACCACACATTTGTACTTACCAAACTTATTTGCCCTATAAGGTTATACGCTAAATTAGAATAGTCCCAGACATTTAATTTTAACCACTTATTCACTATTAATCCGGTAATAAGTTCTAAAATTGTAATAATAATTGCCGATATCAACATCTGACTTATTAATGATAAATTAGAATTATGAAATTCATTTAATTCTCCTATACATATAAAACATATTCCACCTAATATATACATAGATGGATGAGAATATCCTCTATACAACACTTCAATTGTATAATATATTAACCCTCCCAAAAGGAATAAAAAGCTGAATTTTGAAATCTGCCGCATATACATGTCACCACCTAATTTATTTCTTAAGTTGTAGTATATGCATTTATTATTCTTCTATAAATTGTTAATATTTCATTCCAAACCATATTTTATATTTTTAATATTTTTGCTAGTAAATTTGAATTATATGTCGTATTAAAATTGCCTTTAAGTAACATTTTTTATCCATTTTTTCGACCTAACTCTGGGTATAGAAACTAAAGCTTTTACTATTTCCTCTAAACTTACTAAAGCTACGACAAAGTATACAGGTAATTTCAATATAAGCGCCCCAATAAATGCCATAGGTACTCCTATTAGCCATACAGACCCTATTTCTAGAAACATGGAAAATGTAGTATCTCCCCCTCCTCTTAAAACACCAACTATAACTGTTGCATTAAATGTTTTTATAAAGAAGACTAATCCCATTACTAACATGATACTCTTAGCAGTATCATACAATCCTATATCTAAGTTCCTAAAAAGTTTTAATGTTAAATCTGAAGATACTATCATTCCAAGACCAAATATGATACCCAACAAACTTGAAATAATTAGGAAATTAATTGCATAGTCATATGCTTCTTTTTCTTCACCTTGGCCTATCTTATTTCCTATCATTACACTACTTGAATTAGCCAACCCTCTAAAAATTACAAAAAAAACGTTTTGAATTGTAGTAACTACTTGTATAGCTGCTGTTGCTTCTTCTCCAATCTTTGCGTAAGCTATAGAATACATAACTTGTCCTAATGCCCAAAATCCTTCATTAAGAATTACTGGCGAAGTAGTTTTTAAATACTTATTCACAAACTCTTTATTCCAACCAAATAATTCCTTTACAGTACCTGCTAGAGGTCCTCTAGATGAATATACCGCGTACAATAATAATGAAATCTCAATTATTCTCGCTAATAAAGTACCTATTGCAGCTCCCTTTACTCCCAAGGCTGGTAATCCTAATTTACCAAACATAAATATATAATTAAAAATTGTATTCGAACCGAAAGAAACAATAGATATCTTTAAAGGTATATTAGCGTTTCCAGTGCTTCTTAGCCCAATGCTAATTACAAAACTAATAGCAGTAATTATATATGAAAATGCTACTATCCTAAGATATTCACTCCCTAACCGCACTGTTTCAGGAATATTTATAAAAATCTTCATTAAAAATTCAGGGAAAAACACTGCTGACATAGTGAAAACAATTCCTACTAAAGTACTAATAAATATTGCTAATCCTAAAACTTTTCTAATGCTATATATATCTTTTTTACCCCAGTATTGAGATATAAATACAGATGAACCTGTACTTATTCCAAAAATTATTAATATGTAGAAAAAGAAAATTTGATTTGCTAAACCAACTGCTGCAATGCTTGATTGACCTAAGCTACTCGTCATTAAGGTATCAACCATATTTAATGATGATGTAATTAAATTTTGCAGTGATATAGGAATAGCTATTGATAACATAGACTTCAAAAATAATTTATCTTTATAAAACTTCATTTATTCCTCCAAATGACATTAATTATTGCCTTTTGCATAACCAAACCAACGTTAACTTATATATTATACACTAAATTTTACTGAATACAAATACATTTATATTTTATTTATGCTATAAGAAAATAAACATAAAAAAACATAACGAAATATTATGTTTTTTTAGTATAAAATATCTATTTGAATGTTACTATTGTTACTCCATCTCCACCTTCATTGAAGTTTCCTAGTCTAAAATCCTTAACATGCTTATTCTTTTTAAGAAATTGGGTAATTCCTTCTCTTAGAATTCCCATTCCTTTACCATGAATAATTTGAATTTCATTTAAATTTGACATAAACGCATCATCTAAATACTTATCTATTTCCATTAGAGCTTCTTCAAGATTTTGTCCCCTTACATCAATTGTTGTGGTAATTGATGAAGTCTTTAACTTTATTATTCTAGAGGTTTTTACGTTATAATTTTTTTCATCATCAGATTTAATTTTTATTAGATCTGATTTTTTTACCTTTGTTTTCATTATTCCTATTTGAACCATAACATTTTGAGAATCATCTTCATCTGAAAGAATGTAGCCCTTTTGATTTAAACTCTTCACAGTTACAGCATCACCTTTTCTAAGAGGCGTAGTAGTATCATAGGTTTCATCTTCGAATATCTGTTCTGTATATGGATTTTCCTCTAGCACTTTTGATTTATCATTTAAATTCTGTCTTAATTCATTAACTCTACGACTCTTATCTTTATTCATCTCTAAGTTAAGTTTTTTAAGTTCTTTAATTATTTCAGCTGTCTCTCTTTTAGTTTGCTCAACAATTTTTCTTGCCTCATAATTAGCTTCATTTATAAGTTTTTCACTTTTTTCAAGCGCTTTTCTTTCTTTAGCAATAAAATCTGCATGTTTTTTTTGACTTTCTGAAGTAAGTCTATCTATTTCAGATTTTTTTTCTTCAATGTAGATTCTATTTTTTTCAATTTGATTTAATGCATCTTCAAATTCAATTTTTTCTGTTTCTATTGTGCTTTTAGCTTTTTGAATTATTGACTCATCTAACCCCAGTTTTTTTGATATTTCAAATGCATTAGATTTTCCCGGAACACCAATTAAAAGCTTATATGTCGGACTCAATGTTTCAACATTAAATTCAACACTTCCATTACAAACCCCATCTGTCGTTAAGGCATATAGCTTTAATTCACTATAGTGAGTTGTAGCAGCTGTAATTATTTTTCTGTCATGAAGCTTATCTAGAATTGAAATGGCCAGTGCTGCTCCTTCTGTAGGATCAGTTCCTGCTCCAAGCTCATCAAATAAAACCAATGATTTATCATCTATTTCTTTCATAATTTTAACAATATTTGTCATATGAGATGAAAATGTACTTAAACTTTGCTCTATACTCTGCTCATCACCTATATCTGCAAAAACTCCACTAAACAATGATATTTCCGTACCATATTCGGCAGGTATATGGAGTCCTGACATTCCCATTAATGAAAACAACCCAATTGTTTTAATAGCAACAGTTTTTCCTCCAGTATTTGGCCCTGTAATAATTAGTGTAGTAAATTCATCACCAAGCCATACGTTAATTGGCACTACCACATTTGGATCAATTAGTGGATGTCTTCCATTTTTTATTCTTATATAACCTTTATCATTTATTTTAGGCTCAATTGCATTTATGCTTATGGCATACTTCCCTTTTGCAAAAATATAATCTAGTTGTGTTAATAATTGCTGATTATCAATCATTTCACGTTCAATATCGCCTATCATTAAACTTAATTCAAGAAGTATTCTTTCTACTTCTTTTTTTTCTTCAATCTTTAGATTAGAAACTTCATTGTTCATTTCAACTATGGCTATTGGCTCGATATATATAGTTGAACCTGTTGATGATTGGTCATGCATTATACCTTTAATCATTGACCTGTACTCTTTTTTAACAGGAACAACATATCTATCATTTCTCATAGTTACAATGCTTTCCTGCAAATACTTCTGAGTTGTAGAAGAATTTACAATCGAGTTTATTTTGTTTTTAATTGCTGAATTCTTAATTTGTATTGCCCTTCTTATTCTCTTTAATTCTGGGCTAGCATCATCAGCTATTTCTTCTTCACTTATTATTATTGAATATATCTTATCTTCAATATCTTTATTTGAATATATATTTTGGCATAATTCTTCTAATATTTCATATTTTCTTTCTTCTTTATTATTAAGAAGTACATAGTTTTTCATCAGCCTAGCAGCTCTTAGAGTATCAGCACAATTTAAAAGGCCCCTTTGAGATATAATACCACCAACTGCTCCTCTTTTAACATAATCTCTAATATCAGAGATGCCCCCAAGAGGCGGACTACCCTTTTCAATTATTATAGATAAAGCTTCCTTAGTTTGATTTTGCAAGTAGTTTACTCTATCTATATCTGATGATATATCGAGTTTTCTAACTTCTTTTTTTCCAGTTTCTGTTTCTGCAAAACTCTCAACACTTTCTATAATTTTATTAAATTCTAAAACTACTTTAGATTTTTGTTTCATTATAACTTCCTTTCCATTTCGAACAATAATATAACTCACAATATAAGTGAAACAATTCAGTGTAGGAAAATGTAAAATTTCATTCTGACTTTGCGCATATTTTGTGAAATTGTACGAAATCTTAAAAACAGTTTTGGCACATTTAGCGTAGCGTATGTGTGCCATTGTTTTATTAATTGAAGTTACAATTTCCAAAATTTTTAGTAGGAAGAATTAAATTTTACATTTTCCTACTCGCGTTATCGTTTAAAGAATATTCCTTAAATATTCCTCTATTTTAGTAGTAAGATTCAAATCATACCTTACAATAACCATAGTTAAGAAAATGTAGAATTTTATTCTGACTTTGCGCATATTTTGTGAAATTGTACGAAATCTTAAAAACAGTTTTGGCACATTTAGCGTAGCGTATGTGTGCCATTGTTTTATTAATTGAAGTTACAATTTCCAAAATTTTAGCAGGAAGAATTAAATTTTACATTTTCCTACTCGCGCTATCGTTTAAAGAATATTCCTTAAACATTCCTCTATTTTAGTAGTAAGATTCAAATATACCTTACAATAACCATAGTTAAGAAAATGTAAAATTTCATTCTGACTTTACGCATATTTTGTAAAATTGTACGAAATCTTAAAAACAGTTTTGGCACATTTAGCGAAGCGTATGTGTGCCATTGTTTTATTAATTGAAGTTACAATTTCCAAAATTTTAGCAGGAAGAATTAAATTTTACATTTTCCTACTCGCGTTATTTTATTATAGTATGTTTTTTAAATAATGCCCTCTTGTAAAGTTATTTTCTATAAGAACATCATATGATTGAACACCATTTAGTTCACAATATACTGCATCTATTATTTCTTCAATATTACCTTCCCATTTACTATCAATAAAATAATATTCTATTCCACTTCTAATAAAATCTGTTGTCTTTCCGATTAATGTTAACGGAACACTATTATATATATGTGTAAGCCTTCTTTCTCTTTCTATATTAAAGTATATACCCTTCCTATCCTTTAAGGCATATTTATCTTTAAAGCTACATTTTTCGCAATCCTCAATATTTTTACAGTTTTTAACCAACGACATAGGACAATTCTTCATTACCATCAGCTGCGTATAAGCATATGTAATAATTTCAGATTTCATATTAGCATCTAAATTACTCACAACACTTTCCATATCCCTTATATTTGCCTCTACTGAAAATGTAAATCCATCTACTCCTTTATCTTTCAACAATTCTACCGCAAATGTATTAATTACATTAAATGAACTGCCGCAATGTATTTTTAATTTGCTTTTCTGCTTAAAAAAGTGCAAAGTTCCTACATTATTTACACATACGCCATCAAATAATTCTTCATATTTTGAAATATTTTTTTTAAACAAATTATATTCTGATTTTGATACTATATTTGATATCCAAAGGAACTTTTCCACACCATCGATTTTACGAACAACTTCCAAATCTAAATTATATGGCACGTAAACTCTTTTAACTTTTACTTTATCAACTAAGTTAATTTCTTCATTACTATTAATCTTTAAACTAATCTTTGGCTTTGTCTTTGGTTTAGTTTTATCAAAATTAAAAATTGCTTCATGTGTAATTTCACCTATATCTGGCCTATTATAAAAATATGCTCCCTCTTCAAATAAATACTCTGTTGCATCTCTTCTCATTTGATTTAGTGTGCTTTTTCTTAAAAATACACCATCTTCTAATGTGATTTTTAAGTTTCCTAATTTATATATTGTGCTACCAAGTTTTCCAAGCTGTTCATTAACCATTTCATCTGTAACTGGATTTTTTTGACTTGTTTCACAAAGTTCTTTACTTTTAATTGTTACTTCATTGTTTCCATCAGTTGCAAAAAGTACTGCTTTTTCACCAATTTTGAGGGTTATTTCAAAATCGATATTATTTCTCCTATGCTGAGAAAATTCTTCCGTCCTATCCTTAACTTCCTCTGCTATATCATTTATATTTTCACCCTTAACACCTGAACTTGTTCTAGCAAACATTTCATCATCAGGACTAGGATTAAGATACCCATTTGTATATCCTCTGCTAAAAGTAGAAACAGCCTTTTTTTCTAGTTCATCTATATTTGCATTATTTTCATTTAAATGATTATCAATAATATTTCTATAATACTCAACAACTGATGCAGTATATTCAGGTCCCTTCATTCTTCCTTCAATTTTAAATGTCTTTACTCCAGCATCAATTAATTCGCATATAGATTCTCCAGCCTTAAAATCTTTCATACTAAGAACTGGCAATACATCTAACTCTTCAACTAGAGAATTATTTTCATTATCATGAAAGCTGTAGTTAAGTCTACATGGTTGTGCACATTTCCCTCTATTTCCGCTTCTGCCTCCTAAGAAACTACTCATATAACATTGTCCAGAATAGCAAGCACATAAGGCTCCATGTATAAAAACTTCTATATCTGTATTAGTGTTTTTAACAACTTCACGTATTTGCCCTAACGATAACTCCCTTGCCATTATGATTTTATTAACTTTATATCTATCATAAAATTTAACGCCATACTCGTCATATACAGTTGATTGTGTACTAATATTTACTGCTAAATCTGGAATGAACTTTCTAATTAAAAACAAAAGTCCTAAATCCTGGACAATAACTGCATCTACATCATTTTCATACAAAAAAACAGCATAGTTAAGTGCCTCTAGAATTTCAACATCTTTTAATACAGTATTTAAAGTAACATATACTTTTACGTTTTTATTATGTGCATATCTAATAATATCCATCATTTCATCTTCATCAAAATTTTGGGAGTTTTGTCTTGCATTGAAATTCTTGCCACCCAAATATACAGCATCAGCTCCACTGTTTACAGCTGCATAAAATGATTCTATGCTACCTGCCGGCGCCAAAAGTTCAACTTTTTTTTGTTTTTGTTCTATCATTTCTTCTCCTTATTTTTCATCTACAAAAAACACATCATTTCACTATCATTTTACAATATTTAAACTACACAGAAGTTTCTTTTTCAAGAAGATCTAAAAGTTCCTTATTTTCCTTCTTTAATTCTTCTATTTCTAATTGATTTTGATAATTTTCAGTATCTTTTCTATTTAATTTTTCTTGGATTTCATTTATTTTATTATTTAGACTTTCTTTATCACTATTAATCATCAACAACTCTTCCAGATATCTTTCTTTCTCGTCATTAACTTCATCATATTTGGATTTAATTTCTTCACAGTTGCTTTTTAGTTCATTTATAAGCTTATCTTTTAACAATAACGTATCATCTTTTTCATTTAGCTTTTGTTGTACTAAATTAATTTTATTTTTTAAATACTCTATATCTTTTTCCTTTGATTGAATTATTATATTATTTTTTTGAATTTCCTCATTTAATTGATCTATTTTAAGTAAAAAATCCTCATTAGTTTTCTTTAAGCCTCTAATTGTATTTTCAAAATCATTAACTTGCTTTTCTTTTTCATTTAATTTTAATTGCAGCTTAGATATCCTGCCATTTAAACTACTTTTAGTGTTATTCATAAAACTTAATTCTTTGGTGAAATTTTCTCTTTCCTTAGCAAGGTTATCACATATTTCATTGAGTTCTTCATTTTTATTCTTTAATTCATTAATTAACATTTCACTTTTTAAAAGCTGTTGCTCTTGTTCGTTTAGTTTTTCTTGACTTTTCGATATTTGAGAATTTAAATATTCTCTATCATTATCTTTAGCAAGTAATTTTTCTCTATATTTTTCCCTATCTTGAATTGCAGAATTAAGATTTTCCTTTGCCTGTTCTTTTTCCTTTATAGCATTTTGTGTTTGTTCTTTTAATGATTGTATTTCATTATATACTTCACTTCTTAGTTCTTGAATTTCATTTGTTGATTTCATAAACTTATCCGCTATTAAAAATGAGGTTAAAATAAGCTTATCTATGTCATTAAATCTTTTATTAGAATTTGAAAGAGTATTTATTTGTTCATTTAATATTCCTTCAATTTTTTTTACATATTCGGGACTTTCATCAGTTCTTACATTATATTTTTTATCACCAATTATTATTTCTATCTTGTTCATAAAATCAAATCCCCTTCTTATATTTTTTATTCTACTATATTATGTAAATTTTAATATTATTTTTATGTTTATTAATACTTTTATTTATATATCGATATATTAATATTAAAGTATATTCCTTAAAATATCAATAGCAAATAACTTATTTTATCATTTATTTTACAATTTTTATAAATAAAAAATCTGCTCATTATAAGCAGACTTTAATTACATCAAAACAACTTACTCTTTATATCAAAGGCAATTGATTCAGCATTTAAGTTATTTTCCTTTAATAGTTCTTCTATAGACCCTTGTTTAATAAATTTATCAGGTAGCGTCTTAAACAAAACCTGTATATTACTTTGTAAAAAAGTATTAATTCTCAATGCTATAGAACCATCTTCTACTGTTTCATCAATAATTACAACCTTTTTAGTTTTCATAGAAGATTTTAGTATTAATTCCTCATCCAAAGGCTTTAAAAATCTCAAATTTATTATCTCTGAGTCAATATCTTCATTTTTTAGAATTTCACTTACATCAATAGCTGTTTTTACCATTTTACCACTTGCAACAATCGTTATATCTCTACCACTTTTAACAATTGTGCCTTTTCCTAATTCAATCTTTAAATCACTGCTATCAATTTCAAATTTGGAATTTCCTCTTGGGTATCTTACGCAAATTGGTCCATTGTGTAAATTGATTGCATATTCCAACATGTTTTTAAATTCCCTATAATCAGCAGGAGCCATGACTGTCATATTAGGTATTTGACACAAGAATGCAGAATCAAATACTCCTTGATGTGTTTCTCCATCATTGCCAACTATCCCAGCTCTATCAATTGCAAAAACAACATGTAAGTTTTGCATTGCAACATCATGTACTACTTGGTCATATGCTCTTTGCAAAAACGATGAATACAATGTAACCACAGGGATTACTCCATTTGCGGCGAGTCCTGCAGCCATAGTAACGGCATGCTGTTCTGCAATCCCAACATCAAACAACCTGCTTGGAAATTTTTTAGCAAATTCTTTAAGCCCTGTTCCATCAGTCATTGCCGCAGTTATCGCTACAACATCTTTATTCTCTTCTGCAATTTCACAAAGCTTATTTCCAAACACGTTTGAATATGACGGTACAGAAGACTTACTTAAACTTTCACCAGTTTCTATGTTAAACGCGGAAACACCATGAAAATCATTTGGTCTCTCCTCAGCAAATTTATAGCCTTTTCCCTTAGTCGTCTTTACATGAATTAATAATGGACCTTCAATATTTTTTGATTTATTAAATTCCTCAATTAACTCATTTATATTGTGACCGTCAACAGGTCCCATATATGTAAAACCTAATTCTTCAAACAGCATCCCCGTAGTAACAACCATTTTTTTAATACCATCTTTAGTTCTTTTTATAAATCGTTTTATTCCCTTTGAGCAGAATGGTATTTGGTCTATAATTTTCTCTACATCTCTTTTTGTCGATATATATCTCGGTTCAGTTCTTATTTTGCCTAAATAAGCTGATAATCCACCTACGTTTGGGGAAATGGACATTTCATTGTCATTTAATTATAACAATTAATTTCGTATTACTCCTCCCCGCATCATTTAATGCTTCAAATGCCATACCACCAGTTAAGGCACCATCTCCTATAACAGCAACTAATTCATATTTTTCTTTTTTTAAATCCCTTGCACGTGCCATGCCTATAGCTGCAGATATGGATGTACTACTATGTCCAGTATCAAATACATCACATATACTTTCATCTCTTTTCGGAAAACCACTCAATCCATTATATTGCCTTAAAGTAGACATGCTGTTCTTTCTGCCGGTTATAATTTTATGTACATATGATTGATGTCCTACATCCCAAATAATCTTGTCCTCCGGACAATTAAATGTACGGTGCAGTGCAACTGTTAATTCTACAACTCCTAAATTAGAAGCTATATGGCCACCTGTTTTAGATACATTATCAATTAAAAACTTCCTAAGCTCTACACAAAGCATGTTTAACTCATCTAGACTTAGATTTTTTATATCTCTAGGTGAATTTATATTATCTAAATATTTTTCCATTAGTTCCTCACAATAATACAGCACTATATACAAATAGTGCTTTTTTTTAAGCTTTCTTTATTATATAATGTTTAAATACATATGTCAAAATTATTATTATATTTTTTATAAAAAAATACTGTACTTTTCATTATTTATGTTATATTATATGTAGTATATTTGGCTTTTATGTTATATTATATATTAAGAGGTGGTATTATTGACAGAGAAAACACATATATATGTACTTTCAGATTCAATTGGAGAAACTGCTGAATTGCTTGCAAAAGCTGCTAGCATACAGTTTGACCAATATTTAATAGGTGAAATACACAAATACTCTTTCGTATCAGAAAAATATCAATTTGATGAGATTATTGAAAAAGCATCTATGCATAAAAGCATGATTGTTTATACTCTTGTAAAGTCAGAAAGCAGAGAGTATCTAGCCTCTCAATCTGCAAAGAGAAATGTTGTTGCTATTGATGCATTAGGCCCTATTATTAAAGTTTTAGCTTATTTATCAAAATCTGAACCTAAACGAGAAGTCGGACTTAACAGAAAGCTCAATGATGAATACTTTGAAAAAGTCGAATCTGTTGAATTTGCTGTTAAATATGATGATGGTAAAGACCCTCGTGGAATATTAAAGGCTGATATAGTTCTATTAGGTGTTTCAAGAACTTCAAAAACACCTCTTAGCATGTATCTTGCATACAGAAATTACAAGGTTGCAAACATACCTCTTGTACCTGAAGTATCTCCACCAAAAGAACTGTTTGAAATATCGCCTAAAAAAATAATAGGTCTTACTAATGATCCTGAAAAGCTCAATAGTATACGCATTGAAAGATTAAAAGATATGGGTATGAAATCAAATTCTACATATGCTAACATGGATAGAATTTTGTCTGAATTAGACTATGCGCATCAACTTTTTACAAAGCTTAGATGCCCTATAATAAATGTTTCAGCAAAAGCAATAGAAGAAACTGCAAGCATAATAACGTCTATTGTATCACATGATAATGATTACTAATTAATTTTATGGGAGGACACAATGAGTAAAAAATGGGTATATTTATTTAAAGAAGGAAGTGCTTCACAAAAAAGTTTATTAGGGGGAAAAGGTGCTAACTTATCTGAAATGATTAATATTAATCTTCCAGTACCTCCTGGACTAACAGTTACAACAGAAGCATGTACTGAGTTCTACAGACAAGGCAAAAAATTATCTGACGAAATAGTTTCTCAAATAGAAGAAAATCTTAAATTACTTGAAGAACAGACAGGTAAAAAATTTGGTGATGAAAGCAACCCTCTATTAGTATCAGTTCGTTCTGGAGCAGCTGTTTCAATGCCTGGAATGATGGATACAATACTTAATTTAGGACTTACAGATATAGCTGTAGAAGGTATGGCAAAAAAGACAGGCAACACCCGTTTTGCATATGATAGCTACAGAAGATTTATTCAAATGTTTGGAGATGTTGTTTTATCTATACCTAAATACAAATTCGATCATGCACTAGAAGATGTAAAAGAAAAAAATAACTATAAATTTGATACTGAGCTAACTACAGAAGATTTAAAAACTATTGTTCAAAGATTCAAAAAAATATATAGAGACGAAACAAAAACTGAATTTCCTCAAGATCCTGAAAAGCAATTATTAATGGCAGTTGAAGCAGTATTCAGGTCATGGAATAATGCAAGAGCTATTACTTATAGAAATTTATATGATATTCCACACAGTATAGGTACTGCTGTTAATGTTCAATCTATGGTATTTGGAAACATGGGTGATACATCAGGCACAGGAGTTGCATTTACTCGTAACCCTTCCACTGGAGAAAAAAAAGTATTTGGAGAATTCTTAATGAATGCTCAAGGCGAGGATGTTGTTGCAGGTATTCGTACTCCATTAACTATAGATAAATTAAATGAAGTTATGCCAGAAATATATGCACAATTTATTGAAACTGCAAATATACTTGAACAACATTATAGAGACATGCAGGATATAGAATTTACAATCGAGCAAGGTAAACTTTATATGCTACAAACAAGATCAGGCAAGAGAACAGCAGAAGCCGCATTGAGAGCTGCTGTAGAAATGGTTGAAGAAGGCCTCATATCTAAAGAAGAAGCTGTAATGAGAATAGAACCTAAATCACTAGATCAACTTTTACATCCTAGATTTGATAATGATGATTTAAAGAATGCTACTCCAATTGCTGTAGGTCTTCCTGCTTCACCTGGAGCTGCTACTGGAAAAATATATTTCACAGCAGAAGAATCTGTTGCTGCATCTTTAAGAGGAGAAGCCACTATATTAGTTAGAAAAGAAACATCACCAGAAGATATAGAAGGTATGAATACTTCAAAAGGTATTTTAACTTCAAGAGGTGGAATGACATCACATGCAGCTGTTGTTGCAAGAGGTATGGGTAAATGCTGTGTTGCAGGTTGCGAAACTGTTTATGTTGATGAAATCAAAAAAACTATGGTAGTTGGTGATTTAACACTTACTGAAGGAGATTATATTTCTCTAGATGGAAGTACTGGCAATGTTTATCAAGGAAGTATAAAAACTGTTGAACCTGCTATCTCAGGAGCATTTGGAAAATTAATGGAATGGGCTGATGAGTTTAGAAAATTAGGCATACGTACTAATGCTGATACTCCTAAAGATGCAAGTGCAGCAATAAAATTTGGTGCAGAAGGTATAGGTCTTTGTAGAACTGAGCATATGTTCTTTGAAGAAAGCAGAATTTTCTCTGTTAGAAAAATGATAATTTCTGACAATGTAGCTCAAAGAGAAGAAGCATTAAAAGAAATATTGCCAATGCAGAAAAATGACTTTAAACAGTTATACAAAATAATGGGACCAAGACCAGCAACAATCAGACTTCTTGACCCACCATTACATGAATTTATACCTCATGATGAAGAAGACATAATTGAGCTTTCTAATGAAATGCATGTTCCGGTTTCTAAATTAAAAGATATAATCCATAGTTTACAGGAATTTAATCCAATGCTTGGACATAGAGGATGCAGACTTGCTATTACTTATCCTGAAATTGCAAGAATGCAAGCAAGAGCTATCATTGAAGCAGCAATTGAAGTATCTTTAGAAGAAAATATAGATATAGTACCTGAAATAATGGTACCTTTAGTAGGTAAAAAAGAAGAACTTGAAGTTTTAAGAGAATTAATAATAGAAACTGCTGAAAAAGTAAAAGAAGAAAAAAACTCAGATTTAAAATATCTAATTGGAACAATGATTGAAATTCCAAGAGCTTGTGTTACATCAGATGAAATTGCACAATATGCCGATTTCTACTCATTTGGGACTAATGATTTAACTCAAATGACATTTGGATATTCTAGAGATGATGCTGGAAAATTCATTTCAGCATATAAAGAAGTTGGTATACTTGAAGTTGACCCATTCCAAAGCATAGACCAAGTTGGGGTTGGTAAATTAGTTGAAATGTCAGTTAAACTTGGTAAACAAGTTAAACCAAACATGCACATGGGTGTATGCGGTGAACACGGTGGAGATCCTGCTTCAATAGAATTCTTCCATAAAACAGGATTAAGCTATGTTTCTTGCTCACCATTTAGAGTTCCAGTTGCAAGATTAGCAGCAGCTCAGGCGGCGATTAAATTTGCTAAATAATTTAATATAGTTATGATTAAAGGACACTGCTTTTCCAGTGTCCTTTTTACTACAACTTCGTGTTATGCTCATACTCCCATAAGTTTCTTTTTAAGTAAACTTTATCCCTTAATTGCACTCCGTGTTCAATCAACAATTTATTAAAATTTTCAATTGTCCATTTTATCATTTTTTGATTTATTTCGAAAAGTTCTTTGTATTTTTCCTTATCTGAAAACCAAGCAAAGATAGCGAACAATAACAATTGTAGCCATATGTAAATATGAAAAGAAACACTACTTGCGAATAATTTACCAATCAGTATTATCAGTATAGAAAAGGACACTGCTTTCATTTAGATTGCAGTATCCTTTCAAATGCTTTTCAACTTCGATTTATGTTCATTTTGTTAGTATAAGATTATTCTTCTAACTTCCAGAGATATTTATCTTTTCTAAAAATCAAACAAATAACTATACCTGCAATAGCTAGAATCAAGAACAAAAACGCTGCTCCTGAGCCTTTACCTGTTCCAAACAAAGTGGTGAAAATATTTGAGTTTTGTAGCTCCATAAAAGGTTCGAATACCTTATCGACTAAAAATCCTCCAAATAAATATCCTATGGGGATTGTAAAAAACTGCAAGGTATTTCTTGCCGAAAAAACTCTACCTTGCATTTCAACAGGAATATGATTTCTAAATAATACATCCATATTTGCCCCCATAACAGGAATGAAAATCCAACCTAAAACTGCACCTATAGACCATACGGGAGTTGATCGTCCAAATGCTAAAAAGAAATTTTCTGTACTCATTGAAAATAAGAGTGAATTACAGATTACCTTTACTCTACTTTTAGGTTGTGGTAAAACTGAAACAATTATACTGCCAACCAAGGTTGCAATTCCAACCACTGAATTAACAATACCAAGTGCAATCTCTCCTCCATTATCTCTTGACAATATCATTGCTGGGAAAGCTGCATTGTACATAGATGCAATTAGATTAATTGACGCTAAAAATAAAATTAAATCCAATATTCCTCTATTTGCTTTTAGATATTTTAACCCTGATTTCGCAGATTGTATAAGTTTTTCCTTTTCTTCATCTTCATACTTGATTTCAGGAATTTTTATAAATAGTAATAGACATAAAAACGCTATACTAAAGGTAAATAAGTCAAATAGAATTACAATATTCAATCCCCAAAAAGATAATAAAGCAGTTGCAATAATTGGGGTAAGAACAGTGTTAAGGGAATTTGAAAATGATCTCATTCCACTAACTTTTTGATAATACTTTTTGGGTGTCAGTAAGCTTATAGTTACATCAGCGGAAGGCTGTTGTATTGTATTCATCAACCCATTTAGTGCGTTTAAGCAGTATATGTGCCATATCTCCAATTTTCCTTTTTGTAAAAGAACAATAACTAAGACAGTACATAAAGCTGCAAAGCTATCACATATCAGCATTGTTATCTTTTTATTCCATCTGTCACTCAGTGCTCCAGCGAAAATGCTCATAATAACATATGGTGCATACGAACAAATTGCTATTAGCGCTGTTTGTAAAGCAGAACCATACTGTTGATATGACCAGATAACTATAGCGAAATTAGTCATCGCACTTCCTAAGGCAGAAAAAGATTGTGATAACCACAAAATTATAAAATATTTTAAATCTTTAAGACTAGTTTTTATTAAGTTCATTATGACTTTGCTCCTTTAAATTATAGTAATAAATAAGATGCAAAGCCCATAGGACTTACATTTGTCTCCATGCGAGTTGTCCTATAAGACCTTGCATGGAGAATAAGCAATACAAAGAATCATTTTGTTCCTCCTTAAAATTAGTGGAATTATTTAATGTCTTAATGACATCTGATTTGTTGTCTATCATATTCAGTTTTTTAGCTACAAATGCAATAATTTTTCTCTTCTCCTGCACCAATAAGAAAGATTATATATCTATTTGAATATTGGTATAAGAATTTCGTCGCCGCTGCTTGAGCTTCTGCCGCTCTTGTAAACCTCGAACGAAGCAACAGAATTATATGGAGTTATATATTGCATACCATCTTTTGTTGTGAGATTAAAATATATTTCATAGTGTTTACCTGATTCGCTATTTAAATATTCAGAAAAATCAGCATTATATCCTGCTACGTATTTTCCTTCTCCCGACAATTTAGTTGCAGATATTCTATCTCCCTTTAACTTATTAAAGTAATCTTCTGCTTTTATTTCAACAGGGACTGCCATAGTTGAACTTGAAGAACTTCCATAACCATTATTAGAATTTTGTTCTTCAAGGATACCTATGTCTGTAATTATAAATTCAGCCTTTTCAATATCATTTTCGGTAAAAGGCAATGCATTTTCATTAGATGTAATCCATAAGTTAAGAATCATCTTATCCTCAAGAGCTTCAGATTCATTATCCCATTCACTGAAAACCCTGACGGTAAAAATTTCACTGGTATATAGTTCGTCTAATGATTCTTGTCTTAATCCAGCATCAGATTTAATAATAAACATAGGCTTTATGGTTTCCGCTATATCCACTAGTATAACTGCTTGATTATTTTCATCTACTTCTTGCTCGTAAATTTTACCATCTGCTGTTATTTTAGCAACAAGCTTTTCAGTATTAGATATTTCTTTTGGAAAAGCCTGCATTGTAACTGCAATTTTGTTATCTTGTAATTTAAAATCAACCGATGTTGTTAAAAAGATACTCTGATCCTTTTTTATTAACTCTTCCACATTTCTATATGCATATTGAATATCTCTAATGCTGTTTTGTATATTATTTTCAAAGCTTGAGTTATCATTTCTTAAATATTTTAATTCTTTTTTCATGCTATAAATGTTAAAACAATTTACTGTTATCATTATAAAAGCTAATACAATAACTGCATTTTTAATGTTATTTTTATTCATAAATTTTCCCCTTAATTAACACAAGTATTCTCATAATTGCTATTATAGATTTTTAATCTTGAAACCTCTTGTAACATATCCAGTTGGAATTTGTTCTATTGTCATATGTGGTCTTGGGTCGAATTTTTCATAGTTAGGAACATTTGAAATATTGATATTTTCAAAATGAATAGGAAGTGCCAAACTATTATAGAAGTTTTGTCCTGTTTGTAGCTGGAAGTGTAAGTGGGGTTCAGTTGAATTTCCTGTATTTCCACATTTTGCAACAACTTGCCCCTTTGAAACAGTATCACCAATTTTAACAGTAATGCTATCTTTTTTTAAGTGAGCTAATGTGCTATATTCACTATCAGCGTGTTTGATGACTATATAATTTCCTGCAATATGTCTTGCTTTAGAAATAAATTTACCCCATTTTAAGATCAAACTATCGTTTGCATTGTTTAATATTTCAGCAACTATGCCATCAGCTGGAGCAAGAATATTTTCATCATAGCAATAGTAATTATTCACCTTATCAAATTTACCTTGAAAAGATTTCCCCTCATTGTCTAATTTAATAAAATCATAGGCATATCTTTGGGTAGGTATACCCCATGAGTGAGAGTATTTTTTGCTAAAGCAACCGTTAACAGCCACCCACTCACCCTCAAAAGGCAAGCAATATTGTATTTCACTTTTAAAATTATCAACAGATGGTACGTCTTCTTTAAACTTAGCTTTCACTTTCAATATTCCTATAATTTGAAAAAATGAACCTTTATACACAGAAAAATCCGAAAAAATATCTACAAAAGCGAACAAGCCAAATAAACACAGAAGTTTAAAAAAAGGTGCATCGCTAAATTGTGTACCAACTATACCAACAATGCCAATCCATAATAAGTATTTTGGTAAAATATATATGTATTTCATATCAAACTCCTCATTATTATACAAATAATCTATGGTAATATTATACTATTAAAACAAAATGTTTACAACCTATTGAGTTGGATTAATTATGTCATAATGCAACAAAAATGTGCCATAAAACACTAAAATTAAGATAAGTTTATTACAGTATCACTCTTATAGACTGCTATTAAAAACAAATAATTAACTAATTGACCGATGACTTATTAAACAATATTAAAAGACACTGCTTTTGTTTTGATAGTAGTATCTTTTATACCGCTTCAACTCTGTGTATTTCTTCTTTTGACTGGATAAAACTCTCTAAACAATTTTAAATAATCATGTAGGTTTTCAACACTGGGTTCGTTAAATCTAAAGGTTGTACCATTACATTTTTCATATTTTATACCATTAATCTCGTAATCTTTGCGAAATTTACAATTATCTCCTTTGCAGTGATTACATGAACCATATTCACCAACAAAAACACTTTTAATATATTCGGGAGTTGCATCGATATATTCAGAATGCTTTGTAACATTATTAAAAAACAAGCGAAGAACAATTGAATCATCTCTTATATATATCCGAGCGACAACTTTTTTGGACTTCACATTGGCTTTTCGGAATATGAGCATATATTTTCCCCAACAAAATCCGTTACCAATGGTATCACCATATGTGTAACCCATATTTTCAAGAGCTTGCGTAAATGCTACAATAAAGCCTTTATCATTTTTGCTAACAAAATCGAATTGCTTTTCATTAATCTGTTTTTCAATCATTACCGCTCGTTCACTCCTTCATCCAATATAAATAACATTTTCCAATATTATATTATAAAACCAACATTTACACAATTGCTTTTTTAAATGGTTCAATAATTTTGTTAAATAATAGCTATCAAACCGTTGGCTATTTCTGTACAATATAAAATCTAGCACCTCTTTTGAGGGACTAGATTTACCGTGTCAAAGCTTGAATAACTTGCTACTCATTTGTTAGGTCGTCTGCTTTCTCAATCTGTAGCTATCGCAATCTAAACTACATGCAATCTGCTTCTTTTTTCTTCTCTGTAGATAAAAAACAAACTTAAAAACAGGGTTATCCCTTCTGTTATTGGTGCTACAAGCCATACACCTGTCATTCCAAAAAGTGGAGGCAACGTAAATATGCAAATCAAGAGGATAACTAGCCCTCGTGCAGAAGATATAATAGCTGATTCCATTGCCTTGCCTATGGATGTAAAATAAAAAGATGTAATTGTGTTAATTCCAGAGAACAGAAAAGAAATAGAAAATATTATAACTCCAGAATGAACCATATGTACCACAACTTCATTATTAACAAAGAGATTTCCATACCAACCAGAACAACAAAACACAAGTATAAACACTATAAAACCTACTATAGATATGATGATATTTGTGATTTTTTTTATTTCTGAAGCTAACTTATATTCTTTTGCACCATAAGTAAAACTTATTAGTGGACTTGCCCCTTGTCCAAAACCAATAATAATCATACTAAATATATATGCAATATAACCTACAATGGCAAATGCCGTTACACCGTCAATACCAACATGTCTAATAATAACATAGTTATATGCAAACATAGAAACACACAATGACATTTCACCTATAAATTCAGAACTACCGTTAAAAAACGTGTTTTTCCACACTTCAGTAGAAAAAGAAAACTTGCCAAACTTATACACTTTTGACTTCTTTATAAAAAAGTACAGGATACATAGTAATGAAACTATTGCAGCAATCAGTGATGCAACTGCAATGCCAACAACACCTAAGTTGAACCATTTGACAAATAAATAGTCAAGAATAATATTGAGTAGTAAGTTTAGAATATTTATATTCATAAAATATTTTGGATTACCTTCACTCCTTATAAACATTCCAAAAGAAGCATTTGTAACCATGACAGGAAGTTGAAACAACATAATTATATAATATTCTTTAAAATACACTGCTACTCTTGCATCTGCATTTAAGAACATAAGCATAGGCTCAAGGCAAAACCATACAACTAAACTTAGTATGGATGATGCCACTATTGTAGTACATAAAGTTTGATTAAAAACACGATTACACATATTTGTATCTCTTGCACCAAGAGACATACCTGCAATTGCTACACCACCCACTGATATCATCAAGCCTACGGCAAGAAACAAATAGATAATGGGAAGTCCCAAATTAACTGCTGCAATACCTTCTGCTTCTACATAATTCCCAATAAAAAACCCATCAACAACGGTGATCAACGAAGTCAGTACCATGGCAATAATAGATGGTATTGAAAACTGAAAAATAATTTTTAAACTATGATTTTTTATACTCTCAAGATTCATAATTTTTCCTCCATATAATTAGTATTTATCAACATACTGATTATAGGATAAGAAAAATTAATAAACTTCTGTTTTCGTGCTCTATTTAATAGGAATATATATATCAATCTCCATATACTTAGAAGAACAATCTACTTTTCGATAAATTTCAAAACTATAACGTTCATCAATGCAATATCCACTTTGCCATATCCATACGTTAAATATACTTTGATAAGCATAATATATTTCTTGCATATATCCCTTAAAATGATATATTGCAAACTTACCACCCTGTAGAGTGTATGTATTTTCCAAAGAACAGTTTATGTCAATGCTCATGCAGATATCATAGAGACATTCGTCTATATCCGTAATAGAAGGATCATCAAATGTGCGTTCAATAAACAATGTTTTGTCATTGATATATTCCTTATATTTATTTTGAAACGCCTCCCAATTATCAGAAAGATCACCATAATTTCCGATTCGTCTCTCATAAATTACATAAAAATCTTCCAGAGTTTCAATAGATATTCTATCATTACATTCCTCAAAGGTCAGTAGATGAATATTAGGATAGCTGAAAACTGGATGCATCAAAGAATTATTAAATACATTGCGACGAAATTCAATTGGCGACATATCATGATGTTGTTTGAAAGCAGAGCTAAAATTAGACGAACTGTAACCATATTCACAACCAATATCTGTTATACTTCGTCTTTTTTCAACCTTTAATCGAAATGCACTCTGTTCCATTTTTACTCTCTTAATGAATTCATAAATACTCTCACCTGTCACCCTTTTGAAAATTCTAGAAAAATAATACTTTGAAAAATTACAATGTTTTGCAACTTCATCAACAGAGATTTCCTCATTGATATGATTTAATATATAATCTATTGCACGGTTCACATATTCATTGGTTATCATTTTTTTCTCCTGTTTATCTTAAAATTCATTTTCATGATATTTGAAGAATTCATAATATGACCTAACATTTTTGAGTTCAGTCCAAGACTTTATATTAACAGGTTTTTCATCAAAATCATATATTTTTGCTCCATTTAATGCTAAAATAAATGGCGAATGTGTTGAGATAATAAATTGACACCCAAAATACCTGACTGAATCTTCTAGAAACTTAACCAATTCCAATTGTCTTTCAGGTGCCAAACTATTCTCTGGCTCATCCAAAACAAATAAACCATTTTCACCTATTTTTTCAGTAAAATACATAAAGGCACTTTCTCCATTGGAAAATTCACGAATATTGCTCATAAGATTATTTTTTACATATTTTGATTGTGTTTTACTACGTGACTGATTTACTTTTTTCAGTTGTTCATAATCACTTAAGGAAGTCATTTTAAATTGCGAATATTTTGCATCCAGATATTCACCAAATAATTCATCCCTCTTATTATCTATACCTTCATTAAGGTTACGAATATTCAGCATAAAGTCGAAAACATCATCACTCGTTATAATTCTGCTACTTGACGGTATTTCTTCAATTATTCTCATTTGGCACATATCAACATAATCCTGATAAAAATTTGACTTATTAAAATTTGATTCCCGTAAAAGTTTCAATTTTTCAGCAATTATATTTAAAGCAGTTGTTTTTCCCGAACCATTATTTCCGTAAAATATGGTGATTGGTTCTAAAACTATTCTTGTAATTTTATTGCGCGATAGTACTTTAAAAGGGTAAAAAGTGTCATAACATTTTCTTTTTATTGTCATAAAAAAATCAAATTCCATTTCCTCATCCGGAAATATAAATTCATCCAAATAAACCATAAAACCACCTATCATATAAAATATTCAATAAAGCGAACACAAATAAGTAACATTGCGACTCTTTATTTTACGATTGATTAATTGTATCTGCAATATATAATTTATTTGCTGTTACGTTTAATTTCTGCCATAACAAAAGCTCCCATAGTTGTAATGGCTAAAACGCTACCAATTCCAGGTATATAAATACCTTTATTACTAATAATATAACTCTTTATACTTATCTTGTTTGACCATTTCCATATATAATGTATTTTGTGGTGGTAAGCTCTTTTAAACCCATAGGCCCTCTAGCATGAATTTTTTGAGTACTAATTCCTATCTCTGCTCCAAATCCAAATTCAAAACCATCCGTAAATCTTGTTGATGCATTTACATAAGCTGCTGCAGCATCAACTTCATTTAAAAACTTTTGTGAATTAGTGTAGCTTTCTGTTATTATTGACTCAGAATGTCCTGTTCCATATTTATTTATATGTTCAACTGCCATATTTAAATCATCAACAACCTTGACAGAAATTATATAATCAAGAAATTCTTTGCCATAATCCTCTTCAGTAGCTAATATTACATCTTTGCATATTTTTATTGTTTCTTCACAACCTCTTACCTCTACATTTTTTTCCTTTAGTTTTTTTATTGCTTGAGGTAAAAATTTATCTTTAACATTGCTATGAACAAGAAGACTTTCACAAGCGTTGCACACCGAGACTCTTGAGGTCTTTGCATTTATTAGTATATTATATGCCATATCAAGATTGGCATATTCATCAACAAATATGTGGCAATTTCCAGTTCCAGTTTGAATTACAGGAACAGTAGCATTTTCAACTGCTGTTTTAATAAGTCCTGCACCGCCTCTTGGTATTAAAACATTTAGATAATCATTTAACTTCATAAAACCTGTAGCCGTTTCTCTAGAAGTGTCTTCAACAAGTTCTATAGCTCCTTCGTTTATACCTGATTCTTTCAATGACAGCTTTAGTATTTTAACAATTTCTATATTAGAATTAATTGCATCTTTCGAGCCCCTCAACATTACTGAATTGGATGATTTAAGGCACAGTGCAGCTGCATCAACAGTTACATTAGGTCTTGATTCATAAATTATCCCTATTACGCCTAAGGGTACTCTTTTTTGTCCTATTACAAGGCCATTTGGTCTCTTAATCATATGCAAAACTTCTCCAACAGGATCATCAAGGTCAGCTATTTTGTTAACACCTTCTGCAATAGACTTAATTCTATCCTCATTCAACATTAGCCTGTCAATCATAGATTCATTCATCCCATTATTTCTTGAATTTACGATATCTATCTGATTTTTTTCTATAATTTCTGTAGCGTATGATACTAAATTATCTGATATTCTTTTTAATGCTTTATTTTTTATTTCTGTTGAAATGTTCATAAGCTGATATGAAGCAGCTTTAGCGCTTTTACCTTTTACAATCAATTCATTCATAAAGTTTTAACCTTCTTTCCTCTAAATATAGTTCCAACTTGTTTACCTTCAAGTATATCATACAATGATTCTGGATGTTTGCCATTACAAATAACCATATCAATACCAGCGTTAACTGCAATTTTAGCAGCAGAAATTTTTGTAGACATACCGCCTGTCCCAACTAAGCTTTGTGAATCTCCTGCTGAATTTTCAATTTCTAATGTTATTTCTTCTACTATAGGTACTAATTTTGCATTTTCATTCAATTGAGGATTTTTATCATAAAAACCATCTATATCACTTAGTATTATAAGCATATTAGCATTTACTAGTTTTGCTGTTATCGCAGACAATGTGTCATTATCCCCATATACAAGTTCATCTACTGCAACAGTGTCATTTTCATTTACAATTGGAATAACACCATATGTTAAAAGAGTTTCAAATGTATTGATTATATTGTTTCTATATAAATCATTGTCAGTTATCGCTCTAGTTAACAGAATTTGTGATACCATTTGACCATATTGAGAAAAAAGTTTATCGTAAGTAAACATAAGCTCACACTGTCCTACAGAAGCTGCGGCCTGTCTTTCTTTTACAGATTTAGGCCTTTCATTTAAGCCTAATTTAGATACACCAGCCGTTATTGAACCCGATGTTACAAGAATAATTTCCGTGTCATTTTTTTTAATATCACTTAGTACCATCGCCAGCTTATCCATAATTCTTAAATTAAGACTTCCTGTGCAATGTGTAAGTGTTGATGTTCCAACTTTTATAACAATTCTTTTCTTATCTTTGTTTTCTGTCCTAATTAACTCCATCTGCTATGTCCCCTTAAAAATAATATAGTTCTTATTTTACCATTCATATAGAATTAATCAAGTTTTATTTTAACTTTTTTGTTTTTATACAAAAAATATTTTTATTATACAAAAAAAACAGCCTATAGGGTAGACTTTTTTACATGGTCTACTCTATAGGCTACATTGTAAATAACATAGAAGTTTTTATAATTTATTTTATTTCAACTTTTTTCTTACCAAGATACGCTTCTTGTATTTTTTCATCTTTAATTAGTATCTTAGCGTCCCCTTCAGCAGTTATAGTGCCCTGTTCTAGCACATATGCAGTATCCGATATAGACAATGCTTTAAAAGCATTTTGTTCAACTAACAAGATAGTTTTCCCCATATCCTTTATTTCAAGTATAATATCAAATATAGTGTTTATTAAAAGAGGAGCAAGTCCCAAAGAAGGTTCATCAAGCAAAATTAAGTCTGGATTAGACATTAAGCCTCTCCCCATTGCCAACATTTGCTGTTCTCCTCCTGAAAGTGTTCCAGCTATTTGAGTTTCTCTCTCTTTTAGTCTTGGAAATAATTCAAATACCCTTTTCATATCTTTTTGTATCCCTTGCTTGTCATTTCTTAAGAATGCTCCCATTTGCAAATTTTCAGTTACAGTTAAATTAGCAAATATTATCCTTCCTTCTGGTACTTGACAAATTCCTGATTTTACTATTTTATGCGCCTGTTTAGGCAGTTTTTCATGTTTATATAAAATATCACCATCTTTATATTTTACAACACCACATATTGAATTTATAAGTGTAGATTTACCTGCTCCATTTGATCCTATAATAGATACTATTTTCCCTTTTTCTACATCTATGGAAACGCCTTTTAATGCATGTATTCCACCATAAAAAACATTTAAATTATTAACCTTCAGCATGATTTTCCTCCTCTTTTCCAAGGTAAGCCTCGATAACACTCTTGTTACCTTGTATTTCCATCGGAGTTCCTTGTGCTAACGGAATACCAAAATTAAGAACAAATATTTCATCACAAACTCCCATTATTAAATCCATATGATGTTCTATGATTAATACTGTTAAATCAAATTTATCTCTTATTTCTCTAATTAATTCCATTAGCTGTATTGTTTCCTCTGGATTCATACCTGCTGCTGGTTCATCAAGTAATAAAAGCTTTGGGTTAAGTGCTAATGCTCTTGCTATTTCAAGCTTTCTTTGAAGCCCATACGGCAAATTTGATGCTACCATATCTTTGTATTCCCATAGACCCATAAGTTTTAATAGTTCAACCGTTTTATCATTTAAATCTTTTTCTTGTTTTTTAAATTTACCAAGCCTTATGATAGAACTAAAAACTCCATAATCTGCTGATTTGTGACATGCTGTTAATACATTGTCATAGGTGCTAAGCTTTTTAAACAACCTTATATTTTGGAATGTCCTTGTAATTCCCATATTAGCTATCTGAAAAGGCTTTAGCTTTTCTAGTTTTTGTCCATAAAAAGTTATTTCTCCCTCTGTCAATGTATAAATAGCTGTTATTAGGTTAAAAATTGTAGTTTTACCTGCTCCATTAGGACCTATTAAACCAAATATTTCACCTTCATTAATGTCAAAGCTAACATTTCCAACAGCTGTTAATCCTCCGAATTTTTTTGTAACATTTTTTAGAGAAAGTACACTCATAGCTTTACCCCCTCTTTTTTATTTTTACCTGTAATTTTTTTTAAAATTCTTATAATACCTTTAAAGCTAAATTCTTTTCCACCCATAAGTCCCTGTGGTCTAGTAATCATTATTAAAATTACTGCAGCACCATAAACAACAAGTCTCCATTCATAGAAACTCCTTAATATTTCAGGCAAGAATGTTAATAAAAGTGCTCCTACTACGCTTCCAGACACACTTCCAAGTCCACCAAATATAACTATTATGGTAAGTTCTGTAGATTTAACCATCTTGAACATTATAGGCTGTATATATCCAAGATAATGTGCTAATAACCCTCCTGCAATACCTGCATAAAGAGCACTAATAACAAGTGACATTAACTTATATTTAAATACATCTATACCTATTACTTGAGATGCCATTTCTTCTTCCCTAATTGCTACCATATTTCTTCCGTGTCTTGATTTAATAATAAATACTAAAACTATAACAGCAATAATATCGATAATAATAACAGTTATTAAATTTGTGTGAGGGTATATGTTAGGTAGTCCTCTTGCTCCTCCAAAGTATTTGATATTATCTAATATAAGCCTTATTGCTTCGCCAAATCCAAGTGTCGCTATACAAAAATAATCTCCTTTTAAATTCAAAGTTAATTTACCAATTAATAATCCTGCTATCATAGCACCGCATCCACCTGCTAATAATGCTGGAATAAATGGTATTCCCATCTTAACAGTAGCAGTTGCAGATATATATGCACCAATAGCCATAAAGCCCGCATGACCAAAGGAGAATAAACCTGTGAATCCTGTTAAAAGGGATAATCCTAGAACTGTTAACAAATTTATTCCTGAAAGAATAAGTATTCCTGAAATATAAATCCAACTCATATCATCCCTCCTATGCCTTGTCTTCTGTAGATTTACCCATTAATCCTGTAGGTTTCACTACTAAAACAAATATTAATAATGCAAATGCGATTAAATCTCTATATTGTGATGATAGGTATCCCGATGTCATTGTTTCAATTATTCCAAGAAGTATGGAGCCAAATACTGCACCAGGTAAACTTCCCAGTCCACCAAACACTGCTGCGATAAATGATTTTGTAGTAATATTACCTATTTGTGGATATACTGTGTACTTCATTCCGAATAACATTCCCGCTATTCCAGCCAAAATTCCACCCATAACAAATATAATAAATATTACTTGATCTACATTTACCCCCATTAGAGTGCTACCTTTTACACTATAAGATGTTGCTCTAATTGATAAGCCAATCTTTGTTTTCTCTATTATATATATTAATGCTATTAAACTAATTGCTGAAATAACAAACATTAATAAGTCAATTCTGCCTAAAGCTACAGGTCCTAACATAATTGGTTCTGTTGAAAATATTGGTGGATACGTTCTAAATGTTGGCCCAATTGGACTTGCAATTACAATATTTTCTAAAAATATCGATGCTCCCATAGCAGAAATAATAAAATATAAAAATGGTGCATTTCTTTTCCTTAGAGGTCTATACACTACTCTTTCCATACTGACTGCCAACAATCCTGCTCCAAGAGCTGATAATATAAACGCAATATAAAATGGTACCTTTAACATAGTTAGACAAAAGTATCCTATATATGCACCAATCATAATAACTCCACCGTGAGCGAAATTAGAAAAGTTCAATATACTATATACGAGAGAGTATCCGACTGCCATGAGTGCATAAACACTACCTATTGACAATCCATTTATAATTTGTTGTAATAAATAGCTCAATATTTTACCTCCTGTCGTTATTCATTATTTAAACAAAGGCGGGTATTTGCCCGCCTTAAGTTTAACTTTATTACTTAACTCCATATTTTTCTTGGAATATGTAGTCTCCATTCTCTATTCTTACTATAGCAGCTTCTTTTCCATCTGGATTATGAGTTTCAGGGCTTATCTTTATTGTTCCTGTTACACCTTCTACAGAAACTTTTGTCAAGGATTCTGTTATTTTTTCAGGATCAGCACTATTTGCATCGTTTATTGCAGCTTTTAACAATAAGAATGCATCATGTGCCATATATCCGTTTAATTCCATTGGTAGATCATATTTAGCTTTATATGAATCCTGTAAAGGTTTAACTTCTGGATCATTGAAATCTAAGTGGTTTACAATATAACTTCCCTCAATAGCATCTTTTGCCATTGTCATAAGTTGGTCTGAAGGCCAGCCATCTCCACCTATTAGAGTAGCTTTAATTCCAAGGTCTCTCGCTTGATTTGCACTTAATGCAACTTCTTTATAGTAATAAGGCATCAATATAACATCAGGATTAGCTTCTTTAATTTTACTTAGTTGTGGTCTAAAATCAACGTCACCTTCTTTGAATCCTTCTTTAGCAACTATTGTTCCACCTTTTTCTGTAAATGTTTTCTCGAAAAATTCAGTAAATCCTTGAGAATAATCACTTGCTACATCATATAATATAGCAGCATTTTTGAGTCCAAGCTTGTCATATGCGTATCCAGCAGCAACTGCTCCTTGATAAGGGTCTATAAAACATACTCTAAAGTTATATTTTTTTACTGTTCCATCATCATTAACGGTAACTTTAGGGTTTGTAGCAACTGTAGCTATATCAGAAACCTTATACTGATCTAGAACTGATGAAATAGCTAGCGCCTGCCCGCTGGCATTAGGTCCTAAAATTGCAACAACATTATCTTGTGATATCAATCTCTTAACTGCGTTAACAGCTTCAGCTGCATCACCTTTTGTATCATAGTATATACCTTCTACTTGTTTTCCTAAAATTCCACCATCCGCATTAACTTGTTCAATTAGCATCTTAATAGTGTTACTTTCACATGTTCCCCAAACTGCTTGGTCACCTGTTAAAGATCCTATCCAGCCAATTTTAATTACATCACTTGATTCACCAGACGTACTTCCACTTCCTCCACATCCCGTTAACATTAATGTGAAAATAAGCAACACACTAATTAATGATAATACCTTTCTTCTCATAAATAATACCCTCCTGATTTTATTTCTTAAATATTTTATTAAATATAGAAACAAAATATTTCCATATATATAATATATATAACGTTTTCAAAAAAAATCAAAAGAAATCAAAAAAAAGAGAAAATAGATAATTTTTTTAATCTTTTCTCTTTCTTAAACTTTATTTTTCAGCTCTATATCAACTTCTTACTCTGTTTGACATATATGAATTAAACCTTCAAAAAATTTATTCAGTGAAATTTTTCCTCTGCTATTCTTCTTGCCTGTAATCCAATCCATTTCTGCTTTAACACTTGAAAAATCAAATAAAATATTTGCATAAACATGAAAAACATCATTGCTGTAATCATTGACACCCATGTTTGCAATATTAGTGAGACCATTTTTTATCGCTCTTCGTACTCTTTGTTTTACAATTCTAGAACTATCCCCTAATCTATTTTCTAAGGAAACAAAATCATAATCAATAAAACTGATATCGTTTTCAAGAAGGTATAAAGTAATTTTTATTATATCATTTGTTCCCTTTTCTCCAAGCATGCCTAAAGTACCTAAAATACTTTTTATTTTAATTATATAATGTTCATTTTGACATCTACTTTGCTTTTCTGTAGATTGAAATATTTTTTTGATGTTAGATAAAGTATTGTCTAATTCAATTTTTTCTGCAACTCTTGAAACAACTCTTTCAACTTCTATTTTATTTATAGGCTTTGTAATAAAAAATTCAATTCCTGATTCATATGATTCTGAACGAAGCTGACTATCTAAAACTTGTGATATCATAATAAATGAAAGTTGTGGATTAATAGCTTTAAGTTCCTTTACTAGAGTATTTCCATCCATTATTGGCATAAGTAAATCTACAAGCACTATATTTGGTTTCATTACAAGAATTTCTTTAAAAGCTTTTTCACCATTAGTAGCACTTCCTACTATCTCAAATGAATTGTTTTTTTCAATAACATTGCTCAAAATCCTTATAACATTTATATCGTCATCTACAATATAAAACTTCATTTGGAAACACGCTCCATTTCATCTTGATTTATTTTAACAGTAAATTTAGTTCCTATCCCAACCTGTGATTCAACTGTAATTGTACCTTTAAAAACTTCATCAACTATACCTTTAACATGCGCCAAACCTATTCCTCGACAAATATCTCCTGTTTCCTCTTTAAATTTAGTAGAGAATCCAGCATTAAATATGTAATTAATATCCTCCGTTCTTATGCCTGTTCCATTGTCAGATACTATAAAAACACATTCTTCCCTGTACTTATTAATATCAACATTTATATATTCAGTTTTTTTACTTTCTCTTGCTTCAATGCTGTTATATATTAAATTTCTCAATACAGTTACTAGATAATAGTGATTGCTAACATTAAAATTATTATGTATTTTAAAATCAACATATACTTTTAATTTATTACTTCTAATAAATTCTCTAATTTCATCACTAACTATATTTATAATATCTTTAATATTCATTTGAACGATATCATTACTATCATTAAATTGTTCTTCTAACCCTTTAATTATACTTATATAATCTTTTTTAATTTCATGAACATCTTTTGCTACATCTAAAGATGTTACTCTTAAATTCTCTGGATATTCTTTCGATGAAAGAGCTTTATATAAATAATATGCTTTTTTCATAACATCTTCAATTTGAATATTGTTTTTATTCATAAAGTATATTTCACTTTTAACATTTGAAGTAATCATAATAAGCTTTCTATATCTTTCTTCATGTTCTTCTCGCCTTAGTAAAAAATTATAATAGCGTGATAAAAGAATCACAAAAACTGTAATAGTAGCTCTTATAAAAGCAACAATAATTAGAGTTTGAAAAATTTCAATTTTAAAATTTCTAAAATGTAACATAACGCTTACTTCTAATAAATTTGAAAAATAGTCGCTTATAACTGTTGCTGCAAAAAAGTTCGTAAGTGTTGATTTAGATTTATTACCATATAGAAAAAGAAACAAAATTCCATACGCAAAATAAAACAGCGCATCAGCATAAATAACTTCGAAAATATTATCTATATTGCTACTAACAAATAATATAAGCCCTCGGTATAAAGAAGATATAATTCCTGCTGAAAAGGCTATAATTACGGGGTTATAATCTCTGTTAAAATACAGCATTATAGGCAATATAATAGGAGCTAACGATATCATAAATCCAGGTGCAAATAATTGAAAGTTTACTTGTGCTGCAAGTGCTATGCATATAGCAGCTGTTAAAGTAGTTTTTAATTTATTAATAAAATCATCTCCAATTAGTAACGTTTTCAACCCTAGAATAGATATATTCTAAGGGTTAGCATAAAATACTAACCCCATTGATCTCTACTTTTGTATTGGTCTAGTATTTTTGTATGTATTAAATGTAAACTCAATATCATTATTAATATGCTTTTCTGTTTTAAAAACTAATTTCCAATTTGCATCATCGTCAAAATTATGTAAATATGTGTCTGCCTTAGAAGTTGCATTAACCTTTGTAATATATGCCTCTTCACAATATGGATAGAGTTCATTGTAAATCTTTCCTCCACCAATAATAAAAACATCATCACTATCATATTTTTTCAATTCTTCAAATAATTCATCAGTTGAATTGCATATGATGCAACCTTCTTTTTTAAAATTTTTATCTCTAGTTAAAACAATATTTATTCTATTTTTCAATGGATTCCCACTTGGGAACGATAATAGAGTAGGTCTTCCCATAACAACAATTTTATTTTTTGTTGTATTTCTAAAAAATGTCATATCATCAGGAAGATCAAACAACAAATCACCTTCAAATCCAATTCCCCAGTCACTAGCAACTGCTACTATTAATTTCATAAAATCTCCTCTTTTACACCGCAATAGGTACTTTAATTTTTACAGGATTATATTTATAGTCAACAAGTTTAAAACTATCAACTTTAAAATTATAAAAGTCGGTTACATTTTTATCTATCTCAAGCTTAGGTGCAACAAAAGATTCATTTTTAATTAGTTCTTCAATAATAGGAACATGTCTGTCATATATATGTGCATCAGCTATGACATGAACTAACTCACCTGCTTCTAGACCGCTTAATTGTGCCATTATATGTACTAATACTGAATATTGCACTACATTCCAATTATTCGCTGCAAGCATGTCCTGTGAACGCTGATTAAGTATTGCATTGAGTTTGTTTCCTGATACATTAAATGTCATACTGTAAGCACATGGATACAAATGCATTTCATGTAAGTCTTCAAAATTATAAATATTGGTCATAATTCTTCTACTAGAAGGATTATTTTTAAGGTCATAAATTACTCTGTCTACTTGGTCAAACTCTCCTTCTTTATATTTGTGCTTTATTCCTAGTTGATAACCATAAGCCTTGCCAATAGAACCCGTACCATCAGCCCACGAGTCCCAAATATGGCTATCTAAATCATTAATATTATTAGATTTTTTCTGCCAAATCCACAGTAATTCATCAACTGCTGCTTTAAAGTTTGTTTTTCTCAAAGTTAAAACAGGAAAGCTTTCCGATAAATTATATCTATTAACTATTCCAAATTTCTTTATAGTATGAGCAGGAGTTCCATCTTCCCATTTAGGTCTAACATCATATTGATTATCCCAAACGCCATTTTGCAATATTTCCTTGCAATTTTCTATAAATATTTTATCTGCTAAGTTCACACCATTATCCTCCCGATCTTTTTTATTATATTATACATTAGTAGGTAAAACTTTACAAGATATTAAATTACATCAAATAAGGCGAGCATATGCCCGCCTATATTTTATAATATGATTATTTCATTGAATTATTATTAACAAAACTTTTAATTTTCATCTTTTCTTCAAAGCCACTAACTCTCATAGCCTCAGAAGCTTCGTTTTCAAAATTCTTAAAATAGATACTCATGTCGCCATCTTTGGAATCATCATACATTATGCACCTGTAGCCTTCATCATACATTTTTTTTATTTTTTCAAATTCATTCATAACATTCTCCCTTAAAGTAAAATTATTATTACTATTATTGCCAATTTTATTCTTTTTTATTAATTTTATTTGATCATTAATAAATATTGGCGTAAATAGATAAATAAAAATAATGAATCTTCTGACAATAATTTATACTTTAAAGAATGACGAATAATGTTTTTCAAAATACATAGTTCTTAGACTAGCTTTGCATTTTTTCCTTTTTTTGCTAATGCTAAAAGCATTCCTAAAGCAATAGAAAGAAAAGCAGAAGCTAAAACTCTATACTCTGATGGCAATAAAAATACAACTGTATGAACTGGTATCCAAAACATTGTACATGTTTTTACCCAACTAAATTCAACTAGAGAATGCCAATCAACTCTATCAACTAGGATACTTAAGTTGATTTTACCCAATTTTTCATACTTTGCATCAATATATAAATCCATAAACCTATGAAAAACCATCATCATTGGTCCAAAGGTTAAATTCATTACTGTACTACCAAAAAATGCTTGTGCTAAAGCAACATTTTCAAATGGTAGTAACTCTGATTTTTGAGCGACCAAAGTGCCTCCCATAAAAATTGTAAACACAAGAGAAATCATCATACCAATAATTCCCCAAACTATTATTCTATAAATTATTCCTTTTGGGATAATATAATCACCCTTTACTAACCTTACCCCTAACAAATCGCCCATTGTTGCTAGTATAGAAAATTTTATAAATCCACCCAAATACGGATGAGTACTGGTAAATGCTAAAAATACTTCTCTTGAAATCGGAGTTACCAGCACTACCACCCACACTAGCAATACTGCAACCCATATAAAATCACCCTTTTTCAATCTATGCCTCCTATTAATATAGTGCTGCATAACAATATGCAGCACTAATTTAAATTAAACTAAATTCATACCAACTTCTAAAGCCTTTAAATTAATATCAATTAATTGTGGCTTTATATTATCTCTTAAAATTTTTTCCCAATCAATTTCTTCAAGTTTCATTGATTTAATTATTGTTCCAAGCAAAATAACATTCATAACTTTAGAATTACCAAGACTCTCGGCTTCTTTTGCCCCATCAATTACGATTATCTTGGCTTTGCTTTTAAGTACTTCAACAGCATTTTCGGGATAATCTGCTTTTCCAGAAAGTATTGGCATTGAATTAATTTCAAAATCATTTACAACAACTATACCGTTAGGTTTCAAATAGTTTAAATATCTTAAAGCTTCCATTTTTTCAAATGATACTAAAATATCTGCTCCTCCTAATTCAATAACTGGAGATTCAACCTTATCACCATACCTTACATGAGACGATACAGAACCACCTCTTTGAGACATACCATGAATTTCACTCATTTTTACATCATAACCTGATTCCAAAAGACCAATTGTTAAAAGTTTACTTGCAAGTATTGTACCTTGACCGCCTACCCCTACTAATAAAATATTATTTGTCATCTATGCTTCCACCTTTCTTATAGCTTTTACAGGACATACTTGAAGACATACTTCACAGCCTACACATGAATTTTGATCTATTTTTGATTTTTTACTTATTTTATTAAAGGATATAGCAGGACATCCAGTTCTTATACATGCCTTGCACCCTATACACTTTTCCTCATCCACCTTACATTTAGATTTAAACGCAGTATTGAATTCTTCTTTATCCTCTGGAGAAAATTTCTTTAACACACATGGCCATCTTGTTATGATTACTGATGGTTCATCAAGACTGAGTGCCCAATCAAGTGCATGCTTAACTGCTTTTAAATCATTTGGGTTAATTGTAATAACATTCTTAAATCCTAAAGCCTTGACTATGGCTTCAATATTTAATTCAACAGTTTTCTCACCTTGTAATGTATACCCTGAACCTGGATTTTCCTGATGTCCAGTCATACCTGTTATACGGTTGTCAAGAATTACATTAACGGTATTGCTGTTATTATAAATAACATCAATTAGTGAATTTATCCCTGTATGGAAGAATGTTGAATCTCCAAGGCAAGAAACAACTCTCATCTTGTTGTTTTCATTCATATTAAAAACTTGTTGAGCACCATGACCAACGCTAATACTTGCTCCCATACATATGTTTTGATCAACTGCATTGTAAGGTTCAGTAAAGGCTAAAGAATAACATCCGATATCGCCTGACATCAATACATTTTTTCTTTTGCCTAATTCATGGTAGAAACCTCTGTGAGGACAGCCTGCACAAAGTGTCGGTGGTCTTGAAACCACTTCTTTTTCATCATACTCTAAGGTTGGCTTTGTTTCTCCGAAAACCGCTTGTCTAATAGTTTCTGGCAACATTTCTCCATAAGCAGGGAATAAATTATTCCCATAACATTCAAATCCCAGTACCCTTACTTGTTCTTCTATATAAGGATCATTTTCTTCTATAACATATATTTTTTCAACTTTTGAACAAAATTCTTTTATTTTCTCAGTTGGAAGGGGTTGTGTATATCCTAACTTTAAATATGATGCTTTGTCTCCAAATACCTCTTTTGCATAACTGTAACATACTCCAGAAGATATAACGCCCACCTTAGTATCATTCCACTCTATATAATTTAATTTTGTATTATTTGAAAATACTAATAATTCTTTTTGTCTTTCCTCTACTTTTACTCTTAATTTTCTTGCGACAGCAGGAACAGTTACGTATTTATTTATGTCTTTTTTATATTCTATAATTGCTTTTTCTTCTCTCTCAAGACATTCAACAGTTCCTTTTGAGTGACAGACCCTTGTGGTCATTCTAATCAAAACAGGTGTATTATATTTTTCACTTATATCAAACGCTACCTTTGTCATATCTTTTGATTCTTGAGAATCAGATGGCTCTAACATAGGAATCTTTGCAAACTTTGCATAGTTTCTGTTATCTTGTTCATTTTGTGATGAGTGCTGCCCTGGTTCATCTGCTGAAACTAAAACCATTCCACCATATACACCTGTATATGCAACGGTAAACAATGGATCTGCAGCAACATTTACACCCACGTGTTTCATAGCTGCTAATGATCTTGCACCTGCCATTGATGCCCCTATAGCAGCTTCTAACGCAACCTTTTCATTATTGGCCCATTCTGCTAAAATATCACCTTTGTAAAGAGCAACATTTTCTAATATTTCAGTACTTGGTGTTCCTGGATAAGCAGAAGCATATCTAACCCCTGCTTCATATGCACCACGTGCAATTGCTTCATTTCCTGTCATTAATTTTTTCATATTTTACTCCTTAATTTTATATTTATTTTAAAGCTCTTGTAAATAATACTAATAATAAATATCTTTCTCATATTATTTAGCAATAACTGTGCCAAAAAAATAAATGCCTTAAATACTATGCTTTACACATATTAAAAGGCATTTATCCATAATTATGTTTTATTTTTTAGACGTTACGTTTATATTTTTTGACATTTTTGAATTTTCTTATTGATTTTTAGAATTACTTTTATTCCACAAAGATGCCCTGCTAATACCTAGAACATTTGCAATATCATTTTTTGACATACCTTGGTTTTCTAACATATCAATTACTTTCATCTCTACAAATCTATTTATTTTTTTTAAGTCCATGGATATGTTACTATCTAGCACAGCATTACTTATTTTTTGTTTTTCATTTTCAGAAAGATGACAGTCATCATTTACTATAAATTCACAATTTAACTCTTCACCCTCATTAAAGTCAAATTCACCGAATATAATAAATCTTTGAACAATATTTTTTAATTCTCTAACATTTCCTGGCCAGGAATAACTAAGTAACCTATCTTTTAATTTATCATCAATTACAGGGTTTTCATGTTCTTTTGAATATTCTGATAAATAATGTTCAAAAATAGGAATAATATCTTTTTTTCGCTCCCTTAAAGGTGGTATTCGAAGTTCTATTACACTTAGTCTATAAAATAAATCTCTTCTAAAACTTCCATCTTTCATTTTACCTAACAAATCTTCATTGGAAGCTGCCAATATTCTTACATCAAGTGGTATTACATAATCAGATCCAATTCTCATTACTTCTCGTTCTTCTAGAACACGCAAAAGTTTTGTTTGAAGGTTTATAGATATGCTATTTATTTCATCCAGAAATATTGTTCCTCCATGTGCTAACTCAAATAAACCTGATTTGCCTCCTTTTCTTGCTCCAGTGAATGCACCTTCTTCATAACCAAACAGTTCACTTTCAAGCAAGCTTTCAGTGAGTGCGGCACAGTTTATAGCTACAAATGGTTCAGATTTTCTATCACCTAAATTATGTATGCTTTGAGCTATCATTTCTTTTCCTGTACCACTTTCACCATACATCATTGCAGTACTATCACTCATGCTAACCTTAACCGCTCTTGCTAATAAATCCTTCATAATCTGGTCATTAGCAATAATATCTTCAAATTTATATCTGGCAACCAGTTTCTTTTTATTTAGTTCATATCTTATCTTTCTTTCTAAGTTTTGTAATTTCGTTATATCTTGGAATGAACACAAAACTCCTAGAATTTGATCATCAATTTCTAATAATGAAATATTTGCTGCCACAACAATTTTTTTAATTCGAATTATTTCATTATATTTACTAGTTCGATCCTTTAAAACATCCATCATAAACACTAACTCAGGAAAAACCTCTTTCAATTGTTTTTCTAATACATTAGCTCCATCTTTCTTTAACAATTCGTTAGCACGACCATTATATAAAATAATTTTTCCATATCTATCGACCGCTAGTACAGCATCATGCACACCTTCGAGAGTTGTATTAAGTACCTCGTTTTTATATTTCTGTTCATATAAACTATCTACAATTTCCCAAGCACTTGATATTGCATCATGTATTGAGTCATCGCTAGCACTGATATATTCAAAATCCAAATTGTATTTTTGCGCAATTTTGCAAGGTATGCCCCCACCAACTATTACCACATCTTTTTGTACGATTACATAATTACTAATTATTTTTTCAATTTCTTCAGGCTCACTAAATTTTTCAATAATAACCTTATGATTTATTATCTCTTTCCACTCCAAATAATCAAAGTTTTCCATATTAGAAATCAAAAGAACAATATCTTTATTGTATTTTTTAGCAGTTTTAATAGCATATAAAATATCAAGTGTTGAAGTTTTCAGTTGTATAACTGGTATTTCAACCTTGCCAATAGAGTGAAGATATCCCCCACTCCTGGCAATTATAGCTTTGACACCTTTTTTTTCCAACAATTTACCCTGTTCATATATTTTGTCAGAATCTAATAAATCAATTATTATTTTACCTGTTTTTACTTGGTCGCCATATAACTTCTCTACTGTTTCCTTAATTTCAATATTATTAGCTATTATTCCTATTTTTCTTTCCAAAACATTTCTCCTTATAATACAATATTTATTATATTACCTTGTCATAGTAAATTTTATTAATATTATAATACTATTTACTTTATTAAGCAAAGATATTATCTTTAACTAACAGTTATTTTATTTTACTACGATATGTAAATTTATAGTATAAATTACTATAATTTGCAAATAATAATTTTAATTAAAATCCGAAAGGTTGTGATTAATTGAGAATTCCTAATCATATAGGCATCATACCCGATGGTAATAGAAGATGGGCCGAAGAAAAAGGCTTTGAAAAGCAAGATGGTTATGAATATGGGCTAAACCCTGGACTTTATTTTTTAAAACTAGCTAAAGAATATGGAATAAAGGAAGTTACATACTATGGTTTTACAACGGATAACTGTAAAAGACCAAAAAAGCAGATAGAATCATTTATAAAAGCATGCGTTGATGCAGTTAATTTAATAGCAAAAGAAAATGTTTCTTTATTAGTGTTAGGAAATACTAATTCTGCAATGTTTCCAAAGGAATTATTAAAATATACAAAAAGAACTAATATAGGTAACGGAGGAACAAAGGTTAATTTTCTAGTAAACTATGGTTGGGATTGGGATTTAGGAAATACAGAGCCTATTTCATCTAGTAGAAAAAACATAATGGATTCTCTTCATTCAAAAGATATATCGAGAATTGATTTAATCCTAAGGTGGGGTGGTAGAAAAAGACTTTCTGGTTTTCTTCCTATTCAATCTGTTTATTCTGATATATATACTATTGATGATATGTGGCCTGATTTTAAAGCCGAGCATTTTCACGAGGCCATGACGTGGTACAATCATCAAGATGTAACGCTAGGTGGATAAAATTTTCATTATAATTAGGCGGGATTGCCCCGCCATTTTTTTAAATAAAAAAAGCCTTCAAAATCAATGTTTAACATCACTTCTTAGGCTTATACAATAAATTACATGCTATTATACTATTTTGGTATATTAATTAATTTTTCTTTAGATTCTCTATATATTACAAATTTATTGCCTATACTTTGAACGTACTCTGCACGTACCGCTTCAGATATTTCTGTAGCAGTTTCTTTTGCTTCTAATAAACTGTTGTTAAGAACATTAATTTTAATTAATTCCCTAGCTTCTAATGCATCATCTATTTGCTTTAAAACTGTTTCTGTTACGCCACTTTTTCCTATTTGCATAATAGGGTCAATTCCATTAGCTAATGCTTTTAAATAACTTCTTTGTTTTCCAGTTAACATTTATCCTCCATTTTTCAAGCGAACACAAAAGCTCGCCCTTATTTATTCAATAAAATCGAATTCTACCCCACATATACTTATGAGATCACCTTCGTTTGCTCCAAGCTCTCTTAATTTATCTATTACGCCTTTATCTACAAGAACCTTTTGGAAATTGCTAAATGATTCAAAATCATCAAAATTAGTTGAGTCAACTAATCTTTCTAAAAATTCCCCTTGTCCATAATAATATCCATCTTCTTTTGTAATTAATATAGTATCTTTTTCTTTTCTTTCATTGAAACTTTCAACTAAATTTTCATCAACAAATACTATTTCTTCTTCTATTTGGAGGAGTCTCTCATAAGCAACTTTTTTAAGTTCATCAAGACCTTGACCAGTTGCTGCTGAAACTTCAAATATCTCATAATCTGATTCAAATTCATCTTTAATTCTTTGTAAATTTTCTTGAGCTTCTGGTAAATCTAATTTATTCAAAACAATTATTTGCTTTTTATCTGATAACTTCTCACTATATTGTTTAAGTTCATCATTTATTCTATAGAAATCATTAACAGGATCCCTATCTTCTTGCCCCGAGGCATCAATTACATGTAACAAGAGTTTTGTCCTTTCAACATGCCTTAAGAATTCATGACCCAAACCAGCCCCTTCAGATGCACCTTCAATTAATCCTGGTATATCAGCAAGAACATAACTATGACCTTCACCAATACTAACTACTCCAAGGTTTGGCTTTAAAGTTGTAAAATGATAGTTAGCTATTTTAGGTTTAGCACTAGTAACTTGCGATAGCATTGTTGACTTACCCACATTCGGAAACCCTATAAGACCTATATCAGCTAAAAGTTTTAATTCTAATAATATTTCTCTTTCTTCACCTTTTGTGCCTGGTTCTGCAAATCTAGGAGTACGTCTAATAGAGTTTTTAAATCTAGTATTACCTTTACCGCCTCGACCACCTCTTGCACATACGAATCTTTGACCATTTTCTTTTAAATCTGCTAAAACAATCCCTGATTCTTCATCTTTTACAAGAGTACCTGTAGGAACTTTTAATACAAGATTTCCTCCATCAGAACCAAATTGTTTTTTTCCTCTTCCATCTTCACCATTAGCAGCTTGATAATGTCTTTTGTATCTAAAATCCATTAAAGTTCTAAGTCCTTCATCAGCCTCTAATATTATACTTCCGCCGTTTCCACCATCTCCACCAGCAGGTCCACCCATAGGTTCATATTTTTCTCTTCTAAATGCAACACAACCATTACCACCCTTGCCAGCTTTCACACTTACTTTAGCTATGTCTATAAACATATTATCACAACCTTAATTTTAATTTCTTATCTTTATTATTTATTCCCATATTTAGCTTAATTATATAAAAAACCTACCACTTACGGTAGGTCATTATTTTATGCTTCTATTTCACAAGGATATACACTAACTTGCTTTCTTGTTTTGTCTTTTCTTTCAAACTTAACTTTTCCACTTACTGTTGCAAATAACGTATCATCACTTCCGATACCTACATTTAAACCAGGATGAAGTTTAGTTCCTCTTTGTCTAACAAGAATATTACCAGCTAAAACAAACTGTCCGTCAGCTCTTTTAACACCAAGTCTTTTAGAATTACTATCACGACCATTTTTCGAGCTACCAACACCTTTTTTATGTGCGAATAACTGTAAATTTAATTTCAATAACATCTTTTACACCTCCTCATAATTAAGTGTAATATAATTATTATAATCTTCTAACAACAATTTAATTCCTACTAAAAAATTTCTATATATTACATCTGTTTTTTCATTATTCTTTTGAGTTTTAATTTTTAAAAAACCCGTATCCTCTTCAACATCATAGTTAATGTCTGACTCAGATATACCAGCTACTAAACTCATGGAATTCAATGCAGTATATGACAGTATGGATACTGCTGCACATACTATATCTGTGCCAATTTCACTATACTCTGAATGGCCACTTACTACAAAACCATCATATAAATCATTAGTTTTATGTATAGTAACACTAATCATTTATTTATCCAACTATTTTGCCAATTTTTAATTGTGTGAATGGTTGACGATGACCTTGTTTTTTTCTGTAGTCTTTTTTAGCTTTATATTTAAATACTATAATTTTTTTAGCTTTGCCTTGTTTTTCAACAACAGCTTCTACTACAGCTCCATCAACGTATGGTTTTCCAACATTCAATTTTCCTTCTTCAGCTACTAATAAAACTTTATCAAATTTTACAGTCTCACCATCAGCAATTTCAAGTTTTTCAACTCTTACTACATCGCCTTCTTGAACTCTATATTGCTTTCCACCTGTTTCGATTATTGCGTACATAAATTTACCTCCTCTTACCAGTCTCGCCATTGCAGGTACCAAAAGTTTAAACCTGATCCGTGCGGCTCTTACAAATGTTAATTCTATCAAAGTATAAACAGTTTGTCAACTTATTTTTGTAAATTTATATATCTATTTACCCATTTTTTCAACTATTATATCCTCTGTTAGAATATTTCTATTTTCTTCAATTTGTATTTTAACATTGTATTTTTCTTCAATTTTATGGATATCAGTTATACAACTATTTAAAATTTTATTGTACATCATGTTTCCAACACTAAGAATCACGAAGTCACAAGAAGTATTGATTTTAATTTTTCTTATAATATTTTCAATTTTCAATATAACTTGAACTCTTGCATTAACTTTACCTCCACCACGGCAGTGTTCACAATCCTCGGTCATTATATTAAAAAAGTTTTCTTTATCCTTTTTTCTTGTAATTTCCATGAGATTAAGTTTAGTCATACCAATGACCTTTGTTTTAGCTCTATCACTTTTAAATAATCTTTTAGCACTTTCAATTATTAAGTTTATATTATTTTCATTTTTTACATCTATAAAATCAATTATTATTATACCACTAATATTCCTAAGTTTTATTTGCCTTGCTATTTCTTCTAATGCTAATAAATTTAATGTCACCGCTGTGTCTTCCATGTTAGCATTACCAACATATTTTCCACTATTAACATCTATTACAGTTAATGCTTCTGTAACATCAATAAAAATTGAACCGCCATTGTCTAACTCGACTTTTCTATCAAATAACATATCTATTTGTTTTTGAATATTGAACATTTCAAATAGATTATTACATGTATCAATTACTTTTATATCTTTTAATCCATCTGATACATTATAATATTTTATAAGTTTTTCTACCTTATCTTTAGTTTCTTTATCTTCAACATAAATTTCATCAACTAAATAGTCTACATAATCCTTAAAAAACTTCTCAATTATATCATTGTTTCTATGCAACAACTTGGGAGCATATGAGTAATTATACTCTTGTTGGATTTGATTATACAACTTATTTAACATCAGATATTCTTTTTCTATTTCTTCTTTTTCTTTATTTTGAGAAAAGGTCCTAATAATCATACCATTGCCATCCGTCATAATAGCTTTACCAATTTCCTGCAACCTTTTCCGTTCTTCTTGATTTTTTATCCTAGTAGAAATATTTACTTCTACACTCTTAGGTATTAAAGCAATAAATTTCCCAGGTAATGAAATATCAGTTGTAACTGAAATATCCTTTTCTCCTATGGGTTCTCTACTTATTTGAACGAGAATTTCTTCTCCCTTTTTCAATACCTTGTTTATATCTGTAACATCTTTTCTATTTATATTTTTTTCTTTTAGAAATTTATCAGATAATAAATCGTTTTTATTTAAATATGCATTTTTTTTAAGCCCTACATCAATAAAAGCTGCATCTATTCCAGGTAAAATATTAACTACCCTACCTTTATATATATTTCCCAAATAACTTTCATTATTTTTTTCTTCGTACAAGAAATCCTGCAGCTTACCATCTTGCAAAACAGCTATTTGTTCAAAAAAAACAGAATTACTTATCAATACCTGCTTAATAAAAACCACACCCTTCTAATAACGATTGGTAAGAAATATAAGAACAATGGCGTTACTACTATAGCTCTTCTATTGTTCATACATTGTTCCCTATTGTTCTAATATCGGTTTCATATTTTTATCTAATGATTCCATCTTCATTATCGTAAAATAGGTTATATCAAACCCTTTGTCCTCTATAAGCTTCATGAATTCATTAGTTTTCATACTTCCTGTCTCTGTTGTTAGAAAAACAACTTCGATACAAGCTTTTTTATCACTTGTTTTTTTAGCCTTTAAATATTTAATAAAATCTCTTGTATTTATTTCTTTTTCTATCATTTTCTTTTTCTTATTTTTCTTTTTTCTTTTATAAATTACTCCATTTTGAAGCATTTCCTCAAAATACTCATTAAGACTATCTATATCTAAATTATCGAATTCTATATTTATTAAATATTCAACAAATGAACAACGAGACATTATTGATTCTTCACCATCAGTATACTCCGCACTAAGGATTTGCATTTCCTTTGGAAGTACTCGATTCATTTTTAATATAAAATCTTCTATCTCAATCTTTTCATTTAATTCTAATTCAAAATATTCTCCCACACTTTCATTTCCAAGGGATAAAGGAAACCCAAAAGAAGTTTTCATATGCGGATTAAATCCTTCACTATATTTAGCAGGAATGTTTGCCCTTTTTACTGACCTCTGAATAAATCTTAAAACATCTAAATGCGATATATATTTTAAGTTTCCAGTTTTACTGTATTTACTTATTATTTTGCACATGAGGACAAACACCTCCTATTAATTTATTATTAACTCCACAACTACTACAAACTATCCTACAATCAGGTGTAGTTAAAGCCTCCATCGAGTTTTTGTATTCTCTCATTAAAAACTCTTTTGTAACTCCGCAGTCTATAAAATCCCATGGCAATATTTCATCAAGTTCTCTTTCTCTACTTGCGAAAAAACTAGGGTCAATATTTAATTCTTCAAATGTTTCAATCCATTTTTTAAAATCAAACATATCATACCAACCATCAAATTTACATCCTTTTTCCCATGCTTTTATTAATGCGTCTGATAATCTTCTATCTCCCCTAGCAAATACAGACTCAAGAAAGCTAAGTTTAGGTTCATGGTAACTAAAAGAAACTTTGTTATCCTTGATTTCTCTTTGCAGTGATTTCGCTTTATCATATAATTCTTCAATTCCATCTTGCTTAACCCATTGAAATGGTGTAAATGGTTTTGGAACAAAACATGAAGCACTAACATTTATTTTTAAATTTCCTTTAATATTCTCTTTTGGTCTTTGGAAAAATTTATCCTTAACTTTATATGCAAGTTCCTTTATTCCTAATACATCCTCTATAGTTTCACCTGGTAAACCAATCATAAAATAAAGTTTTACTGTAGACCAGCCCAAATTAAATGCTGTTTCTACAGGTCCTAATATTTGTTCCTCTGTTAAATTTTTATTTATTACATCCCTCATGCGCTGTGTACCAGCTTCAGGGGCAAATGTAAGTCCTGATTTTCTAACTTCTTGTATTCTTTCTATAATATCAAATGTCATGGAGTCAAGTCTGAGTGATGGTAGTGATAAACTTACCTTTTGTTCTTCATACTTATCAAGAAGTTTAACGGCTAAATCTGGCAAGCATGAATAATCACCGGAGCTTAGTGATGTTAGAGAAATTTCATCATGTCCTGTAGAATCAATAAGGCTTTCTGCTTGACTATATAAAGTATTTACGGTCTTTTCTCTCACTGGTCTATAAACCATACCTGCTTGACAAAATCTACAGCCTCTAGTACAGCCTCTAAACAATTCAAGAACTACTCTATCGTGAACTACATCTATATATGGAAGTATGCTCTTTTCAGGATAGTAACTTTTATCTAAATCTTTAATTATTGTTTTTGTAATTACTTCTTTAGCATTTTCATTAATTACTTTTCTTTCTTTTATAGTTCCGTCTTCATTATATATAACATCATAAAACTGTGGAACATATATGCCTTCCATCTGAGAAGCACGTTCTAAGAATGATTTTTTATTCCATCCTTTACTTTTTTCTTCCTCATAAAGCTTCAACAACTCTGGTAAAATTTCTTCACTTTCTCCTATTGTAAACAAATCTATTATATCATGAAGTGGTTCTGGATTATATGCACATGGTCCACCTGCGATTATTAGAGGAATATCATCTCCTCTATCTTTAGATTTAAATGGAATGTTAGCTAAGTTTAACATATTAAGGATATTAGTATAACTCATTTCATACTGAAGCGTAAATCCAATGAAATCAAATTCCTTTAACTGGTCTTTGCTTTCTAATCCATATAGAGGAATATTATTATCCCTCATAACTTTTTCCATATCTGTCCATGGTGTAAATACCCTCTCACACCACACATTATCTATACTGTTTAGTAATCCATAAATTATTTGCATTCCCGTATGAGACATTCCTACCTCATATACATCTGGAAACGCAAATGCAAATCTTATATCTATTTCTTCTTTGTTTTTAATTACAGAATTAAGCTCGCTACCTACATATCTTGCAGGCTTTTCAACACTTAATAGCTGTCTATCCAATTTCTTTATATCTATCATATTAACCTCTTTTTAAAATATATTCTCTTATTGTTCTTCTATTAGCATTTGAAGTTCTGTTAAATATTCTTCAACTAAACTAGTTTCATGCATATCAATTCTGTATAGTTCTATTGGATCAGATATTATCTTATAATTATTTTCTTTTACAAAATCCATCATCCTAGGCAGTAATTCTTTTGTTTTATCATAACTTCCTTTATAAGATAGAGTCAAATACTTTCCACCTGGAATAACCATATCATAATTTCTATCATCTTTATCAAGAATAAAAAAAACCGAAGTATATGAATTATAAGTCCCTTCGTAAAGTTTAGATAGATTCATTGTTATACCAACATAATTATTTCCCAAAAGATATAACTTTTCCTCATATTTTTTTTGAAGTTTCTTGATTAAAAAATCAGCTTCTTCATCTCGACTAAATGTGTCGTTAAGCTTTATTATTTTTCTGTCTTCTATTTGAACGACATTTAATTCTTCTAGTTTCGTATCTGCAGCATCTTCCTTAAGTGATTTGATGCGTGAATTAATCATGCTTTTTTGAATTTTTAGTTGTTCAAGCTTTTGATTAATAATTACAATTTCTTCATTTAAAATATCCAATGTATTTTTCACTGTTTTATTCTCAAGATATTCCTTTATCTTTTCCATTGGAAAATTCAAATTCCTTAAATCCTTTATAATATTAAGCTTCCATATATCCTGTATACTATATAATCTATATCCATTCGAATCCCTTTCAGGACTTAATATTCCAAGTCCCTCATAGTATCTGAGAGAATCCTTTCCTATATTATACAAATTTGAAATTTCGTTTATTTTATAATAATTTTTCATCTACTTATCCTTTCAAAAGATTCATTTTATTCTATCATAACATATTTAAAATGACAACTTTTTTGTTTATAATCAAATCTTAGTTGGTATTTAGCATCACATATTGAACAGTTAATAAAAAAACAATTGAAATAAATCATAATATATACTAATATATGCTTAGTGTAAATTATTAAAATAGCGAGGTAATAAACATGAATTACAAAGAAGCCGTAGATTTTATTCACTCAACATATAAATTTGGTTCAAAACTTGGTCTAGATAACATAACGAAATTAACAGAACTTCTAGGCAACCCACAAGACAGCTATAAAATAATACATATAGCTGGAACAAATGGTAAAGGTTCTACAAGCAATATGATCCATGATGTTCTTGTATCATCAGGATACAAAACAGGTCTTTTCATAAGCCCTTATCTAGAAGAATTCACGGAGAGAATACAAATAAATAAAATTCATATAGATAAAGAATCTCTAGCTAATATTACAACTCTGGTTAAGGAAAAAATAGATATAATGATTTCAGAAGGTTTTAACCACCCTACAGAGTTTGAAGTAGTAACTGCAATAGGATTTAAATACTTTGAAGAGCAAAAAATAGATTTTTTAGTCTTAGAGGTAGGTTTAGGCGGTAGATTTGATGCAACTAATGTTATAAAGAACACACTAGTATCAATTATCACATCTATAAGCTATGACCACATGCAGTACTTAGGAGATACATTAGAAAAAATAGCGTCCGAAAAATCCGGAATTATAAAAAGAAATAGCAAAGTTGTAATATATCCTCAATCAAATACTATAAAAGATGTTGTAAAAGAACAAGCTAAATTAAAAAATTCAGAAGTCTATGAAGTAGATGAAACCCATATAAGAAAGATCAGAGGTGATATAACAGGGCAAGAATTCAAATATCTAAAAAAAGATGTTTTCAATTTACCTAACCTTAAAATCAATTTACTTGGAGAACATCAACTTTATAATGCAGCCACAGCTCTTTGTGCTCTAGAAGTAATAAAACAATCTGGGTATAACATAAATGAACATTCTATAGAAAAAGGATTTATGAACTGCAAGTTTGCAGGTAGATTTGAGGTAATTAACAAAGAGCCGATAATCATACTTGATGGTGGACACAACATTAATGGAATTGAATATTTCTCAAAAGCTATAAAAGAATATTTTGGAGATAAAAAAATTATACTGTTTTATGGTATGCTAGAAGATAAAAATCCAAACGATGTAATTAATTATTTAGTGTCTTTAAGCAAAGAAATATACACATTAACCCCTAATAATCCAAGAGCAATGTCATCAAATGATATGGCAGATTTAATAAGTGAACATTCAAACATAAAAGTCACATCCATACAAAAATATGATGATATAATAAATATCCTTAAAAATTTTGACAAAAATGAAATCATAGCATTTGTAGGTTCCCTATACATGATAGGAGACGTTAGAACAACTTTAAAGAAAACCGAATTTTTTACCCTAACATAAAAGAGAGCCCAAAGCTCTCTTTTAACACAATTATTCTTCAATTGTTTTATGTACCATTAAAAATCTATAAGACCGAGGCTTATTTTTAGACAATCATCAACATCTACCATAAGCTTCTTGTCAAATCTTCCTATTTTTTCTTTCAAACGTTTTTTATCAATTGTCCGTATCTGCTCTAATAATACTACCGAATCTTTAGGTAAACTAAAATCCTTAGAACTAATTTCTATGTGTGTAGGTAGTTTAGCCTTATTAATTTGAGAAGTAATTGCAGACACAATAACCGTAGGACTATATTTATTCCCAATATCATTTTGTACTATTAAAACTGGTCTGATTCCTCCTTGTTCAGAACCAATAACAGGACTCAAATCAGCATAATAGACATCTCCCCTTTTTACAATCAAGCTATTCACTTCCTAATAATTTTGTTTCATAACTCAAAAAATCCTCATAATCTCCTTCTGAGTATTCTTCGGTGATGCTTTTATTAATACTGCTCATTTCCAAATAACCAGCTTTCATCTTATCTCTGATTTCAAGCTTTCTTTTTTCAATCAAATAAAACCTTATAGACTTACGTATAAAGTCGCTTCTGTTTGTACCATCAACTTTAACTGCATTATCCAGCTCATGCAACAAATTTTCTGGAATAGAAATTAAAATCTTTTTATTATCCGCCAAATCACACACACCTCACATAAATAAAACTCAGATACAGCTATCATAACTTATGTAATTTTACCATAAACTAAGAAGAAATTGAATGGTAACTTATGACTTAATTTGAAAATAATTATTAACGATAAATTGTTTACATTAATCCATCTTAATCATAATAAAACTCCTATTGAACTTCTTCAATATTTATCTCATCATATTGTATAGCTTTTACTAAATTTTCATTTTTATAAATAAAAATTTTATCTGGTAACAAATTTTCTTTACTAAAGTTCAAAACATGCTTATAAGTACCATCCCAATAAATTAATTCTTCAGGTATAGGGTCTACTGAACTATTATATTTATTTAAGTCAAACTCATAAACCAACGGATTAGTCATCTTGAAATTATCAATTCTAACACTGCTATCTTTAAATTTATCATTGTTTAAAACACATACATCATCTACATAATCAACACTCCAACAAAACGAGCCTTCATTGATAACAAAACTATAATCACCATCCTTACACATAATTTTAACGTTATAAGAATTCTCTGTATTATCTGTATATACTTTCATATTTGCTTGACCTGTATAATTATCTGGAATCATAAACGATTCGTTTTTTACCGAACATCCTGCTAAGATTATACAACCTAATGCAATAAATAATGTAAATTTAAAATAACTTTTCAATATAAAACCTGCTCTCATATATAATTATATACTACTTATATGACAACAACCTTTAATTTATACCTATTTTATAATCTTAGATACTACTTATCTCCTTCTGCAATACAAGAAGCAATAGCATAATCCTTAATATGTGTTATTGAAAGCTGTATATTCGTAATTTTATTTTCTTTTGCAATTTTTAGTGCATTGTTTAAAAGTATAACAATGGGTTTTCCCATTTCATCTTTTAGTATTTCTATATCTAGAGGTCCAAAGGTTGAAAAACCAGTCCCAAGACTTTTAGAAACTGCTTCCTTTGCAGCAAATATTCCAGCAGCAGTTTGAGAATTAAATTTTCTAATCTCAAGATATTCTAATTCATTTTTGGTATACATTTTTTTTATAAATGTTTTATTTTCAATATTTTTTTTAATTCTTTCAACCTCTATAACATCTATGCCATTGCCTTTAATCATTTACAAATCATCCTTTCAACTTAATTAAGATTAGTAGCTAAAAAAAATATTAATTGACAAAGAGCTTAATCTGTATAATAATTATATAATAAGTTCTAGTTCTTTACAATAAAACTTCACAATTATTCTAAATTAAATATAAAAGGAGCATCATATTATGAACAATGTAACAGTAGTTTCTCATCCATTGATACAACATAAATTAACAATGTTGAGAGACAAAAACACATCATCGAAGGATTTCAGAGAGTTGGTAAGAGAAATTGCTATGCTCATGGCGTATGAAGTAACAAGAAATCTTCCACTTGAAGATGTTGATATAGAAACACCTATATGTAAAGCAAAAGGAAAAGTTCTATCAGGAGAAGATATTGCAATAGTACCCGTTCTACGTGCTGGTTTAGGAATGGTAGATGGTATGCTTGATTTAATACCTAATGCTAAAATTGGACATATTGGTCTATATAGAAATGAAGAAACATTACAACCTGTAGAATATTATTGCAAATTGCCACAGGATATAGAAAACAGAATAGTTATAATAACAGAACCAATGCTTTCAACTGGTGGTTCAATGCTTGGAGCAATTGATTTATTAAAAAAACATGGTGCTAAAAAAATAAAATCAATTCATTTAGTATGTGCACCTGAAGGAATTGATATAGTTACAAAAGCTCATCCAGATGTTGAAATATACACTGCATCAATAGATGAAAAGTACAATGATATAGGATACATAGTTCCTGGTTTAGGGGACGCTGGAGATAGATTATTCGGCACAAAATAATACAAAAAGGGGATGTTCAATCAAAAGAACCGTCCCCTTTTTTCTTTTTAAATAGATAGTTTTTCTAAAACTCTGTCATTTTTCATCATGCTTGATACAACAACAGTACCTATTATTGTAACTACAACAAATTCACCAAGGCCTACATATAGTGCATTCATCCATAGTGGTGTTTGAAACAAATAATTTAATTCCCAGCCAACTATAAATGCATTAGCAATAACTGGTCCAAAACTAGCTATTATTAAGGAATTCTTAGAATAGCCAACTGTTTTTCTAATTGCAATTATAAATAATATGGCTACTAATGTGGCAAATGGTCCTACTATAACGTCAATAACACCAAGGGGACTAGGTATATTTGCTAAAATACATCCAATTACTAACCCAGTAGCATATTTCGGCTCAATAAATACAAACAAAACTAGTATTTCAGCTATTCTGAACTGAACCTCCCTATAGCTTATAAAAGAAAAGCTCAATGTTAAAGCTGCATATGCTGCCGCTATAAGGGCAGTTTTTGTAATAAATTGTACTCTGTTTTTTTCCATAAAAAAAACTCCTTTCGTATTTTAATAACGATTCTCGGAGTCACTTAAAAAAACCTGATTTTTTTAAAGTGGGTGCCAAGAAAACACTTTTATAAACAATGCCGGTAACAAGTACTGGCATGAATATATATATGATATGACTATCTCTTACATAATTAATGTACGAAACCAGTTTGTCTCAAATACACTATATATAATAGAAAATATATACTATAAGTACCATATATTGATAATTTCAATCTTAACTTCTGACCGTGCATAAATTGATTATATTACATAATTATTTGTTTTTCAAGTACTAATTTTTAGGATATCTAAAAATTCCCTACCAGATACCACATACCCGGAAGTCTACATGGTGTCGCTGGAGCTCATCAGTTCCATGAAACGGTGCAGAACTGCCGAAACCTCTGCGCGTGTACTTGTACCATGCGGGTCGAAAAGATTTCCTTTCTTGCCGCTGATTATGCCTGCCATCTGCATCTGTTTTACCGCCCCCTTGGCATAAGTACTAATTTTGGCACTATCCTCAAAGACATTTTCTCCATCAGCCTGTGTCAGCTTAAGATCCATAGTCTTACCATAGTTGCTTATGATGAATGCCATCTGCTCACGGATAATGGCCTGATCTGGGTTGGTAATAGTAAGTTCATTTTCCTCCTAAGAAAAAACTTCTTTGTCGTATTTTTTTATTGGTTCAAGTATATTTTTAACTTTTAATCCTCTATTCATCTGCCTTTGATACACCAGCAATATAGATATGCTGTTTCTTAAATTCCAAGCAGCTGCTTTTTCTTTGCATCAAACTCCTGCTGGGAAATAATGCCGTCTTCCATGAGGGTTTTGTATTTTTTTATTTCCTCGATGGCATCAACAGGAGATGCAGCAGTTGCATTTACTGTTTGTTTTCCACTCACACCAATGCCAGTATATTGTTCTGGAGCCTCTGGAAATGCCACCAGCTTTAATGCAGCCACCAGCTTTTCTATTTCCTCAATGTTTTGCTGGTAGTACCGTATGTAGCTGTTCACATCTGGGTTCGTATTATCAAATCGTGGACCTTCCATGTCGCACTTTATCACCGTCCAATATGGGTGATCGAAATGCAGCTCCACGTTAAATGCCTTAAATGGTTCTGGTACACTAAAATACTGAATCGGTGCTGTCCTGTTTTCCTTGCCATCGTCCAGCTTGTCAAGAGCACGAGCCATCTGTTTGTTCATGTTAAACTGGCTGATTTGCGGTGCCATAGCCATGGCACGCTCCGGCACGGTGCTTGAATAGCTGCGAATGCTCGCAGCCGAACCTTCGAACAAGAGGGCGTTGTCCTCTTTGATAATAAATGATTTCAGCTGTTTACCCTCAAACACTGTTTTATCCAAATTTTTACTCATACAGAACAACTTGTTCTGGTAATCAAAGATGATTTTTGTATCCCAAAGCCCAAAGTCAATTTGCTCAGAAATAACGAACTGATCCTTAAGCAGCTGGTTTTGATCATAAAATGATAAATATTCCTTAAATTCCTGCATCGTCATATTGATTGACTTGTCACTATCTATATCAATCTTGTTGTAGCAGGTGTCACAAATGTATTCGCCCTCTATTTTCGATGGCAGAAGCCACGAAATTTTGCCTCCGCAAATGGGGCAAGGGGGTTTTTTAGAAAATAATCCCATGCATGTTCCTCCTTATGTTATCTATCATTATCTCGTTCCACCGCCTGAACCGCCGCCAATGGAACCTCCTCCCCCAAGGGAAGTAAATCCGCCACTTCCGCTGCTGCGCTTTTCCTGCTGGCGCTGTTCTTCGGCTTTCTTCATATTGCTATAAAGCAAGTAGTGATATGAGTAGGCTGCTGACATGCTTTGGCTGTAATCAGTCAGTTCCAAAGAAAGTTCTGGATATAGCTCTTTTATTTGTTCTGAAACCTGATCTGCTATGCCAAAAAGCATGGCATAGGTCAATAGCTCTCTCCAAATCGGCATTTCCTTGACTTCACGCTCTGCAATCAATGAATAATCTGTCAAATACCGTTTTAACCCCATGAGCTCTCCTAGCTCCTGTTCACCAGCTGGAGTCAGATCTTTTAGCTTAACTGGCATATTCCACCGTTTCAAGCAGTTCTTTTTATTCAAATAGGACCTGCCCGCACTATCATGCTTCTCTATATAGGCACGAAGAAGCCTATCATTTTTATTAGCAAAACGTTCCATCTCATTTGTTTGCAAAGTGGCGTTCGAACCGGCCGCACTCTCCAGCACCGTATAAAGATACTCATCATACTCGTTCATTTTGTCATGATGACTGCCTTTGATCCTCAGATTTATCGTTTCTTTGGTCTTTCCCATAGATCCAACTTCATTTGTTTCAATGGGAGACAAGCAGCCTAGCTGAATTAGCCGCAGTATCCCTGTGGCGAAAATCGCGCCATCCACACACACATCAAACCTTCTCCCCAGCGCATAGGTGGCGCTTATGTTTCCTTCATTGGGAATATCCCTGAAATATCCGAACTTCTCTGCGAATCTTTTCATTTTTTTCTCTGTGTTTTTCTTTTTTATCCTGGTAATCCAAATAATCAACCCGATTGGAAATCCAAAGGACAGCAGTGTGGTGACAATCGACTCAAATGTTGAGACTTCTTCGCCGATGTATTCAGCGTTATCATAATTGCTACCATCAAAGGCCTTTTCACGCACTTCCTCAAAACTCACTGATTCCTGCCTTGAAGGGGATAGTATTCCTTTATCTACAGTAAGCAGTAACGTCACATGGTTTTTTGGAGTGAGTGGGGTGTCTGTCTTTGCAATGATGCTTCCATTTTTAAACTCCACATGGCCTGCGAAACCGAATCCCCACACATTCGCTATTTCATCGGTGATAGGTGTGCCATCCGCAAGCTTGATTTGAACCGTCACATCTGTAGGAGTTGTATTCATTCCGTCATTTACGAATCGGAAATTTACTCCATCTCTGTCCATATAGCTACCTACCACATTATCCAGTTTGTAGGTAATGGTATAGTTATTTTGCCCATACTGGCTGATTCCGTAGCAGATTTCATAACCGCTGTCCGTATAGTTGATTCCGCATTTTCTTGCCTTTTCTTCAAAGCTCCGGTCAATATTCCAATCCGGCATGGTATCATATGTACCGTCTTGGTCGGAAACCGTAAGCTCGCTGATGGTTAGGTAATCAGGCGCATTCATTGGAATGTAGCTTTCGGTTCCTTCTTCAAAACGCCCTGACCAACTCTGGGTGATACTCATGGAGCCGTCCTCGTAAATGACAGCCTGAACATCCATGGTATCAATTTGATTGGCTGCAAAAGCAGGTAGAGGTAGGGCAAGTAGCAAGGCAATTCTTAGAATTAGCACAATCACTCTTTTTCCCATAAAGAACCTCATTTCATGCTTGGCATGTCCGCCTTGGCAGCCTGCTCCTCCAAGTAATCTCTTTGCTTAAAGCCCAGCATCCCGGCAATCATGGAGACCGGGAACATTCGAATTTCACGGTTCAGCTTAGTTACGCTGTCGTTGTAAATCAGTCGACTGGTACGTACCATGTTTTCAAAGGTTTGCACCGCGTCCATAGTCTTGGTATAAGTTTGGTTTGCTTTTAATTCAGGGTATTGCTCTGTTACCATAGCAATCCTGCCCAGGGCTTCAGAAATAATTCCTTCTTGGCACAGCACATCATCTGGTGTTGATTTTGCTGTAATAACGCTTCTTCTTGATTTGATTGTTTCAATCAGTGTTTCGCTTTCATGCTTTGCATAGCCCTTTGTCAAGTCTAAAAGAGCTGTCAAAGCGTCAAAACGGCTTGACAGCTGCACTCCGATTTGGCTCATGGCATTGCTGATGTTTTCATCAATCACAACTAGTTTGCGCTGTGTAGAGATTACCCATAAAACAATGAATACAACAATTGCAATAATTGCGATAATAGTTGGTATCATAATATTCTCCTCATTATTTATTTTTTAATGTGCAGAAAGATCGCATGTCAATCTGCCTATTTTGTAGTTTAGGGAACATTTCCTGCAATCGGTGCTGAACCCTCAGTCACGGTGATAACAAAGCAAGCATGATGCTCATTAATCGTTTTTTCATAATGTTGTTCCTCCTTTAAAAATTTGCTTCACATCTTCAATCTATCAGAGATTTTCCTTAAAAACCATCCACTGCATGAAACATGATTTTTTCGACATGAATCATAGTTTCAAAATTTTGATTTTTATGGTATACTTATTTTGGACAACTATAGTAACGGAGGAATGATTATGCTACAGATTGCTATCTGTGATGACAATATAGATGAACTGTCCAATATGGTACAGCTTATAAACCAATACAGAGCATCAAAAAATTTTAGCTGTGAATACGCCGTCTTTCCAAACGGATTTGAGTTGGTTTCGGCCTTAGAAAAAGGAAAGCAGTTTGATATATACTGTCTGGATATTATTATGCCAGGCTTTACGGGAATTGATGTAGCAAAGGAAATACGTAGTTTTGACAAAACTGCACCGATTTTATTCTTTACATCGTCACCCGAATTTGCTTTGGAAAGCTATTCAGTGAAAGCCATCAACTATGTACTAAAGCCAATCACAAAAGAAAAACTGTTTTTCACATTTGATGAAATGCTGGAGCAGATAAAAGCGGAAAAAGATGAGGATGCGATTATCGTAAAGAGTAAGGATGGAATTCAAAAAATACTGATCTACAATTTGACTTTTGCCGAGGTCATCGGCAGAAATGTGTTGTATCACCTGCGCTCCGGCAAGGTAATCGAATGCACAGAACCTTTTTCCTATGTCTGTGATAATCTCTTGAAATATGGGTGTTTTATCAAACCCCACCGCTCCTATCTTGTAAATATGCAGTATGTGGATACCATCGAAAATCATCAGATGATTTTACAGACCCTTTCCACTATACCTGTTGCACAGGGCAAAGCTCGGGAGATTAAACAGCAATATCTAAATTATCAAATGGAGGGGGAATAAACGAATGATAGAAACTGCCGTTGAATTTTCTCGTTACTTTATTGCCCTGCTGTTCGGTGCGGCGATTGCGGTCAGCTTCGCAGGAATGAAACTCACACGGAAAAATCATCTGTCTCTTGGGTGCTTAACAGTCATTTTATTTATTTTACAAATCGGTAGCTTGCGGCTCTGGGGTATGGCTGTAACGATAAAATTATATCCGCTTCTTTCACACTTGCCGGTTGTTATTTTTATAGTCGTATACTTAAAGCGCTCATGGCTAATTTCACAAACAAGTATGTTTGTCTCCTTCCTGTGCTGTCAGCCACCACGTTGGATCGGTACTGTTGCAGGTGAAATTTTTGACAGTGCTTCCATGAACCACGTCGGTTATATCTTTGCTGCGTTTATGATGTACTATTTGCTGCAAAAATATGCGGTGAAATCTATTCGTCATCTGATGGAACGCTCTGTTAAATCGTGTCTGCTGTTTGGTGCCATGCCAACCTTTTACTATTTGTTCGACTATACTGCCACAGTTTACACCAATTTTATGTACAGCGGAGCAAGTGCGGCTGTACAATTCATGCCCTTCGTGACATCGGCATTCTATTTTGTGTTTGCCCTCCTTTACTATGCCGAAACGCAAAAACAGGCAAGTATCCAAAGAGAGCGAGATATGCTGGATACGCAGTTTAGGCAGGCACAAAAAGAATTTGCTTCATTGAGGCAGTTGCAACAAAATGCCGCGGCATATCGGCACGATATGCGTCACCATTTCGCCCTTTTACAGGGTTTGGCCTCCAAGGAACATATAGAGGAGATTAAAAAATATCTACGGACTGCTCAGTCCGACATTGACACTATAACGCCCATTCGCTTTTGCGAAAACGAAACCGTCAATCTTATTTTGTCCACTTTCGACGCCAAAGCGAAACAATTTGGAATTCTATTTACGGTAGAAGCGAATTTGCCTGACTCGCTGTCATTTAGCGACACCGAGCTTTGCTCACTATTGTCAAATGCTTTGGAAAACGCCATACATGCCTGTGAAAATATAGAAAACAGCAATGAACGCTATATCAAGCTGCGTGTGTATTCCAAAAATAATAAGCTGTGCATTGACATCCGCAACAGTTATCATACGGAACCTTTATTCCATCAAGGCTTTCCTGTATCAAAAGAACAGGGTCATGGCTTTGGTACAAAAAGCATGGCTTATATTGTGGAAAAGCATGGCGTGTATACCAGTTTACGGTTAAGGATGGTTGGTTTATATTTCAGGCTACTGCATAATCTATTAATCAACCTTATTTTCTTTTAATACAATTTATACAAAACACAATATATATAGTAGTATGTATCTTGTTTTATAACATATATAGTATGTTTTAAGCAAAATAAAAGAGCCACATTTCTGTAGCTCTTTTTTAATAATTTTATACCGATTATCTCTTACTAAACTGAGATGCTTTTCTAGCTTTTTTAAGACCGTATTTCTTTCTTTCTTTCATTCTAGAATCTCTAGTTAAGAATCCAGCTTTTTTAAGTATTGGTCTTAATTCTTTATCTACTTCAAGTAAAGCTCTTGATATACCATGTCTCATTGCTCCTGCTTGACCAGTATATCCACCACCTTTAACATTAACTAAAACGTCATATTGACCCATAGTATCAGTTATTAGTAAAGGCTCCCTAACTATTACTCTCAAAGTTTCATATTTTAAATATTCATCTAAATCTCTTTTATTAACAAGTATTTTACCTGTTCCTGGAACTAATCTTACTCTAGCAATAGCGCTTTTTCTTCTTCCAGTTCCTCTATATTGTACGTTCATCTATTTCGTCCTCCTTATTTAAAACTCATATACTTCAGGCTTTTGAGCTTGATTATTGTGCTCAGGTCCTGCGTATACTTTAAGTTTTTTCAACATTTGTCTTCCCAAGCTATTTTTAGGAAGCATTCCTTTTACTGCAAGATAAACCGGTTGAGTAGGTTTAGCTTGTATAAAATCTTTATAAGGAGTTTCTTTCATTCCACCTGGATATTGTGAATGATGTCTATATAATTTTTGATCCCATTTGTGACCAGTTAAAACTATTTTCTCTGCATTTACAACGATTACGAAATCTCCTGTATCAACATGTGGAGTATATATTGGTTTGTGTTTTCCTCTTAAAAGTCTAGCAACCTCTGTTGCTAATCTACCTAATGTTTTTCCTTCAGCATCTATAACATACCATGCCCTTTGTACTTCATTAGGTTTAGCGATGAAGCATTTCATTTTGTTTCCTCCTGTAATTCTATAACTTATATTTATTTTTCTAAATTCTATCTATTCAAAAAACCTAACTCCGGGGCATTGGAACGGTTTTTCTCTCAATATCATACTATAATATTTTATAGTACCAAACTACATAAGTCAAGTGTTTTTTTATAAAAATCAACAATTTTCAATGACTAAACAATGGTTCTAAATGTTCATATATTGTATTTCCATTGTTAAACTATTGTTTTTTCATTGTTATATTCTACTTCTTTTAAAAACAATCCCTCTGGCTTTGCTGTATGACCTAGTAATGTTCTGTCTTTCATTTCTAAAGCTTGTTGAATACAACAAATTTCTCTTGTTCCCTTGCCTATATCTATCAATGTGCCAGCAATAATTCTAACCATATTATATAAAAAACCACTACCATTTGCATATAGCTTAATGATTTTATCTTCTTTTATAAGCCTTGTTGTATAAATAGTTCTAACTGTAGTCTTGACTTCAGAACCTGCAGCCATAAACCCTCTAAAATCATGTGTTCCAACTAGAAAAGTTGAAGCCTTTTCCATTTTTTCAAAATCAAGTTCTGAGGGTATAAAATAAGTATATCGATCGTAAAAAGGACTATTAACCTTATCATTATAAATTTGATACATATAGGTCTTATTATGTGCATCAAACCTTGAATTAAACTTTAAGGGTACTTCTTCAGAACTTAAAACTCTAATATCTTTTGGTAAATTAGCATTTAAAGCTAATTTAATTTTACCAGTTTCTATTTTAGTTTCTGTTACAAAATTAGCTACTTGTCCTAGCGCATGGACACCTTTATCTGTTCTACCTGAACCAATCAAACTAGATTTTGTTTTTGTAATAATATTAATTGCATTTTCAATGGTTTCCTGTATAGTCACATTATTAAGTTGAGTTTGCCATCCATGATAATTTGTTCCATCGTATGCAATAACTAATTTAATGTTTCTTACCATACTCTTGATATAATTACTGTTGCAAGATAAATAACAAAAATAAAAGTTGCAACATAATCTCCTCTATGAATTTTCAACTGTCTCATACGTGTTCTATTATCTCCACCCCTATAACATCTAGCTTCCATTGCCATCGCTAGATCATCTGCACGTCTAAATGCACTTATAAATAATGGTACTAACAGCGGAACAAGATTTTTAGCCCTATTTACAATATTTCCACTTTCAAAGTCTGCTCCTCTTGATTTCTGAGCCTTCATAATTTTTTCAGTCTCTTCCATTAAAGTAGGTATAAATCTAAGTGCAATTGTCATCATCATTGCAAGCTCATGAGCAGGTACCCCAAATCTTTTAAATGGTTTCAATAAACTTTCAATACCATCCGTCAAAACAATTGGTGATGTAGTTAATGTTAATAAAGATGTTCCCATAATCAAGAGAGTTAATCTTATTGCCATAAAACCTGCTTGTTTAAGACCCTCTTCTGTTATTTTAATAAATCCAAGCTCATATATTATTTTACCTGGTGTCATTAACAAATTTATTACAAATGTTATTGTAATTATTAAAAATATAGGTTTAAGGCCCTTTAATACAAACTTGATTGGTACCTTTGAAGTTATAATTGCAACAGCTAAAAACGCTACTACAACTAAATATGCAGTAAAACTTTTTATCAGAAACAATGAAAAAATAAAAATGAAGGTTATGATTATCTTAACTCTTGGATCAAGATTATGTACAGGCGATTCGACTGGATAATGCTGCCCTATAGTTAAATTTTTAAACATTTTTTCTTCTCCTTATTTCTTTTAATATTTCTTCCTTAGCTTCTTCAACGGTTATAACATCGGATTTTATATTAAATCCTCTTTTTCTAAGTTCATTTGCTAATTCAGCTATTTGTGGTATACCTAAGCCAATTCTGATAAGTTCTTCAGATTGTGCATATATCTCTTTTGGAGTACCTTGCATGTGAATTTTACCTTTATACAATACTACAACCTTGTTAACTAGTTTTGCAATATCTTCCATACTGTGCGATACAAGTATAACTGTTACGTTACTCTTTTGATGTAACTTCTTAATTTGGTCAAATATTTCATTTCTTCCTGCTGGGTCAAGTCCTGCAGTAGGTTCATCCAATATTAGATATTTAGGTTTCATAGCTAATACACCTGCTATTGCGACTCTTCTCTTTTGTCCACCACTTAAATCAAATGGTGAGGCATCTTTAATTCTATCATAATTAAAGCCAACTAGCTCTAGTGCTTCTTTAGTTCTTTTATCTATCTCATCTTGATTTAACTTAAGATTCATAGGTCCAAATGCTACATCTTTTGCAACTGTTTCTTCGAAAAGCTGATATTCCGGATATTGAAATACAAGTCCCACCATTTGTCTTATGTTTCTAAGCTTTTTCTTATCCTGTCCTACTACTATATCATCTACTACTACCTTACCTTCTGTTGACATTTCTAAGCCATTAAAAAGCTGTATAAGAGTTGATTTACCTGAACCAGTGTGACCAATTATACCTATGAAGTCTCCTTGTTCTATGCTTAGGTTAACATCATCTAAAGCTAATGTTCTAAATGGTGTTCCCTCACTATATACATATTTAATATTTTCTGCTTTTATTGACATAATAAATCCACCAATTCTTTTATATGTATTATATCAGAAGGTATATTTAATCCTTCCTTCTTAAGCTCCTGTGCTAATTCTGTAACTTGTGGAACATCTAACCCAAACTTTTTAATTTCCTCTAAATTTTTAAAAACTTCCTTTGGTGTCCCATCAAGTTTTATATTTCCTTTATCCATAACGACTACTCTATCTGCCTCTACTGCTTCGTCCATATAATGAGTTATTAATAGTATAGTTTTTCCTTGCTCATTTAGCTTTTTCAAAGTATCCATTACTTCTTTTCGCCCAGATGGGTCCAGCATTGCTGTTGGTTCATCAAGAATAATGCAATCTGAATTCAAAGCAAGTATTCCTGCAATCGCTATTCTTTGCTTTTGACCACCTGAAAGCATATGTGGCGGTCTAGTTCTATATTCATACATACCAACTGCTTTAAGGGCATCATCTACACGCTGTCTTATCTCAGAAGATTCAACACCTTGATTTTCTGGCCCAAAAGCGATATCTTCCTCTACAATTGTTGCGACCAACTGATTATCTGGGTTTTGAAAAACCATTCCTGCAGTTTGTCTAATATCCCAAAGCTTATTATCATCAGTGGTATCCATATCTTTTACATATATTTTACCATCGACTGGCAACAATAATGAATTAATAAGTTTCGCTAAAGTTGATTTTCCAGATCCGTTATGACCTATTATAGCAGTAAATTGACCCTTTTTTATATTTAAACTAACCGAATCTACAGCATACTTTGTATCTTCTTTACTATATTTATATTTAACATTTTCTATTCTAATTATATCCATATTTTTTCACACCTATATTTTCTAAATAAAATTATTTCGATACATCTAAGATAATAACATTATCTACATAATTTTACAACAATAATTTTAAATGCACTGGGGACAGTTCCCAGTGCATCTCGTCATTACTTATACATATTAGAATATTTTTGTCCTGGAAGCATTGTTGCTTGTCTGTACTGATTAAGTTCACTTACTGTAACTAGCTGATATCCCCTTTTAACTAGCTCAGGAACAACAATTTTTACAGCATCAGCTGTTGTACCATAAATATCATGCATCAATATAATATCCCCATCTTTTACGTTATCAAGTATATTACTACAAATTTCTTCAGTATTTCTATTCTGCCAATCTAATGTATCAAGCGACCATAAAATGATTGGTTTATATATTCTACTACTTATTCTATCATTTACAAATCCGTACGGAGGTCTCATAACCGTCGGTTTTATACCAGTTATATTTTCTATAAACTCGTCAGTTCCTACTATCTGCTGATATAGTTCATAATCTGATATACTAGTTAAATCTTTGTGGTTATAACTATGATTCCCAATTTCATTTCCTTCATCAACCATTCTAACTAATGTTTCTTTGTTTTTTTTAACTTCATTTCCTAAAACAAAAAATGTTGCTCTTGCATCATTTTCTTTTAATACATCAAGTATAATCGGTGTATAGTCTTTGGATGGTCCATCATCAAAAGTTATTGCTACCATTGGTTGATCAGGGTCTATCTCTTTATCTAAAGCAAACACCTGAAAGTTAATTGTAAAAATTAAAAGTAACATAGTAGAATAAATCATTATTATTTTTTTCAATATATTAATCCCCCTAGTATTTAATCATTTTATATAGTCATTTGTGACCTACAAGACTACTTGTTATTATATATATAATTTATATACTTATTGTATATCTTATCAGGAGGTAATTCTATATCAGATTTTAGGTTGTAATGGTAAATGTAACTTTATTTATTCATTTTTTAACAATTTATAATTTGTTTGGTAGCTACTCTCAATAAGTTAACATATACCTAAGCAATATATATACAGCGGGGGATTGTCTCTATTGCATTTTTGGATAAAAAAAAGGATTAAGATGAATCTTAACCCAATTAATTATTTGTTTATTTTTTTGTTATAATTAAATAAGTATTATACTAATTCAATTATAGCCATTTCTGCTCCATCGCCTCTGCGAGGTCCCATTTTAAGAATTCTAGTGTATCCACCGTTTCTCTCTTTATATTTAGGAGCAACTTCTTCGAATAGCTTATATACTGCATTTTTGTCATATATATATGCTAATGCCTGACGTCTTGCATGTAGGTCTCCTCTTTTACCAAGAGTAATCATTCTTTCTGTAACTCTTCTTAACTCTTTAGCTCTAGTTACTGTTGTAACTATTTTGCCATTGTTAATTAAGCTAGCAGTCATGTTTCTCAACATTGCAACTCTATGGTCAGTAGTCATACCAAGCTTTCTGTGATTAGCCATGCTTCGTCCTCCTTTATAACTGATTATTAATTATCATTTTTCCTAAGAGATAATCCTAATTCTTCTAGCTTTTTCGCTACTTCGTCTAAAGATTTTTTACCAAGGTTTCTTACTTTCATCATATCATCTTCTGATTTGTATGTAAGCTCCTCTACAGAATTAATTCCTGCTCTCTTTAAACAATTGTATGATCTAACCGATAAATCAAGTTCCTCTATTGTCATCTCTAGTACTTTTTCTTTTTCATCTTCTTCTTTTTCTATCATTATTTCAACATCATTAATATGTTCAGTTAATGATATAAATAAATTAAGATGTTCGTTCATTATTTTAGCACCAAGTGAAACAGCTTCTTCTGGTTCTATGGTTCCATTTGTCCATATTTCTATAGTCAATCTGTCGAAATCTGTTCTGTTGCCAACTCTTGTATCTTCTACTGTAAAATTAACTTTTTTAACAGGAGTGTAGATCGAATCAATTGGTATTACACCAATCGATTGACTATCTTTTTTGTTCCTATCAGCTACTACATACCCTCTACCCTGTTCCATTTCCATCTCTATTATGAGTTCAGAACCTTCTTCTAAAGTAGCAATATGCAGGTCTTCATTGACAATCTCTACATCCCCACCTGTTATTATGTCTCCTGCTGTTACTTCTTTAGGTCCCTTTGCATCAATTAATAATTGAACTGGTCCTGGGACATTCATTTTAGCAGCAAGATTCTTAATATTAAGAATTATCTCTGTTACATCTTCTCTAACACCTGGTATAGTTGAAAATTCATGCAACACACCTTGTATGTTTATAGATGTAACGGCTGCGCCTGGTAAAGATGAAAGAAGTATTCTTCTTAGTGAATTTCCAAGTGTCGTCCCATAACCTCTTTCAAGTGGTTCAACTACTATTTTACCATAAGTATTTTCATCGTTTTTTTCAATTAACGTAATATTAGGTTTTTCAATTTCTATCATCCCAAACCCTCCTTACTTGATTTTTTTTTGCCGAGGGTAATAATTCTTAATTATTTGTTATTTAGAATACCACTCAACAATTAGATGTTCTTCTATAGGTATTTCAATATCTTCTTTTACTGGTTCAGCTATTATTCTTCCTGTGAAATTATCAGGATCAACTTGCAACCATTGAGGCGCAGTTTTCTTATGATTTTCAATTAATTCTTTGAATTTAGCTGAGCTTTGGCTTTTTTCTTTCACTTCTATTACATCACCAGCATTAAGTACCATAGATGGAATATCAGCCTTTTTACCGTTTACAGTGAAATGACCATGTACTACTAATTGTCTGGCTTCTGGTCTTGAACTAGCAAAACCTAATCTATATATTACATTATCAAATCTAAGCTCTAATAATTTTAAAAGGTTATCTCCAGCTTTTCCTGACATTTTTTCTGCCATATTGAAATACTCATGGAACTGACCTTCTAAAACTCCATAATACTTTCTAACTTTTTGTTTTTCTCTTAACTGTATACCGTGGTTTGTAAGTTTCTTATTATTCTGTCCGTGTTGACCAGGAGCGTAATTTCTTCTTCCAATTCCACATTTATCAGAGTAGCATCTATCACCTTTTAAATAAAGCTTTAAACCTTCTCTTCTACATATTCTGCATACAGGTCCAGTATATCTTGCCATTATTTCACCTCGTTTCTAATCTACTTATACTCTTCTACGTTTTGGTGGTCTACAACCATTGTGAGGTATTGGAGTAACGTCTTTTATTAAATTTACTTCAAGTCCGGCTGCTTGTAAAGATCTGATCGCAGCTTCTCTACCTGAGCCCGGTCCTTTAACATATACTTCTACTGATTTCAAGCCATGTACCATAGCTCTTTTTGCAGCTTCTTCTGCTACGATTGAAGCTGCATAAGGAGTAGATTTTCTTGATCCCTTGAACCCTAATTGACCTGAGCTTGCCCATGAGATTGCATTTCCGTGCAAGTCAGTCAAAGTTACAAGTGTATTGTTAAAAGTAGACTTAATATGTGCCTGGCCTTTTTCTATATTCTTACGTTCTCTTTTTCTTACTCTAGTTGTTTTTTGTTGTTTTTTAGCTGCCACTTAAGTCCCTCCTTTTATTTTTTAGATTTTTTTCCTGAAACTCTCTTAGGACCTTTTCTAGTTCTTGCATTGTTCTTAGTATTTTGTCCTCTAACAGGCAATCCTCTTTTATGTCTTAATCCTCTATAGCAGTTAATTTCCTTCAATCTTTTAATATTTAATGCTATTTCTCTTCTTAAGTCACCTTCAACAGGACGCTTATCTATTTCTGCTCTTAATTTTGATATTTCATCTTCTGTCAAATCTTTTACTCTAGTATCAGGGCTAATTCCTGCTACTTTAAGTATCTTATTAGAAGTTTGTCTGCCAATACCAAATATATATGTCAAACCTATTTCAACTCTTTTATCTCTTGGTAAATCAACACCAGCAATTCTGGCCATTAAGCTTACACCTCCTACCATAGTTGTTACTTAATATAAATTTTTCTATTGTCATAGTTAAAAACAATTTATTAACCTTGTTTTTGTTTGTGCTTAGGATTCTCACAGATTACCATGACTTTACCTTTTCTTTTAATAATCTTGCACTTTTCACAAATTGGTTTCACTGATGGTCTTACTTTCATTGTAATCCCTCCTTACTTTTTCCTCCAGGTTATTCTTCCTCTTGTCAAATCATATGGTGATAATTCAAGAGCTACCGTATCACCTGGTAGAATCCTGATATAGTTCATCCTCAGTTTTCCAGAAATATGCGCTAAAATCTGGTGTCCGTTTTGAAGCTCAACTCTGAACATTGCATTTGGAAGTGCTTCAAGGACTTTTCCTTCGACTTCTATTACATCTTTCTTGGACATTGATCACTCAACCTCCATTCATCAGATACATTCTTGTTGAAAGGCTCAAGGAGCTTTCTAACAAATGCATCGTTTAGATTTTCGTTACCTTGTAATTTTTCAGCAAATTCTGTCAATACTGCATTATACACAACTAAATGTTTTATTTTTTTCTTTTTAGGAGAACTAAGTTTTCTTAGCTCACCATCACATACTAATACATAGTTTTCATCAATAACTTCACATATAATAAAGATTCTATCTTTATCTCTTCCAGCTCTTGATTTAACTATTTGCCCTATTTTTAAATTTGTTGTCAGTTCCAATAAATCACCTCTACAATACAGTTAATAGCTCTGGTTCACCATCTGTTATTGCTATTGTATGCTCATAATGAGCCGATGGTTTACCGTCAAGCGTTACTACTGTCCAATCATTATCGAGTACTCTAACATTATATGTTCCAGCATTAATCATAGGTTCTATCGCAAGGACCATTCCTTGTTGTAGACGTGGTCCCTTTCCAGGCTTTCCGAAATTAGGAATTTGTGGTGATTCATGCATTTTCTTACCAACTCCATGACCAACATAATCTCTAACAACAGAAAATCCAGCACTTTCAGCATATTCTTGAATTGCATGAGAAATGTCAGATAACCTATATGATTCTTTTGCAAACTTTATACCCTCATAAAAGCTTTGTCTAGTTACTTCGACTAAACGTCTTTTCTCTTCGTCAACTTCACCTACAAGGAAAGTCTTTGCTGAATCTCCAACGTATCCTTCGAATGTTGCACCAATATCTACACTGATTATATCGCCTGTTTTGAGCTTTATATCTCCAGGCATTCCATGCACAACTTCTTCATTGATTGAAGCACATATTGAATATGGAAATCCATTATAACCTTTAAATGTTGGTATTGCATTCTGTGATTTTAAAAAATCTTCAACAATTTGATCAAGTTCTTTAGTAGTAATACCGGGTTTAATATTGCTTCTCACAAGTTCATGAGCCTGTGCAACTAATCTCCCAGCTTTCTTCATTATCTCAATTTCTCTTCTTGTTTTGAGGATAATCATATTATCTTCCCCTCAATTTTGCAACAATGTCTTTGCCAACCTCAGCTATTGGTTTTTCGCCATTTATATTTATTAATATACCTTTGTTAGAATAATATTCTATCAGAGGCGCTGTTTGTTCTTGGTAAACACTAATTCTTTTTGATACTGTTTCTTCAGTATCATCTTTTCTCTGTAGTAATTCACCGCCACATTTGTCGCAAATACCTTCTTTAGAAGGCTTGTTAAAAGTCATATGATATGTTTGACCGCAGTCTTTGCATATCCTTCTTCCAACTGCTCTAGTTATAAGAAGGTTTGAATCTACTTCTATATTAACAACATAATCAAGTTTCTGATTCATACTTTTTAAAGCATCTTCAAGTGCATCAGCTTGAGCTATTGTTCTTGGGAATCCATCTAAAAGGAATCCATTCTTACAATCGTCATTTAGTAATCTATCTTTTACCAATTCTACTGTCAATTCATCAGGTACTAAAAGTCCTTGATCCATATATTCTTTAGCTTTTTTGCCAAGGGAAGTTCCCTCTTTAATATTATGCCTAAATATATCGCCTGTAGAAATATGTGGTATTGAAAACTCTTTTACAATTGTTTCAGCCTGTGTCCCTTTACCGGCTCCCGGTGGTCCCAATAATATTGTTCTCATTTTTGTACCTCTTTTCTATTTCAAGAATCCCTTGTAATGTCTCATCATCATTTGTGCTTCTATTTGCTTCATAGTTTCAAGAGCAACACCAGTCACAATCAAAAGTGCAGTTCCACCAAAACGAACCTGCAAATCTGTAAATGAAAATACTAAAGTCGGTACTGTCGCTATAAATGCAAGTGCAAGAGCTCCTGCTATAGTTATTCTATTTAAAACTTTATTTAAAAATTCTGCTGTAGGTCTGCCTGGTCTTATACCTGGTATAAAACCTCCATTTTCTTTAAGCGTGTTTGAGTATTCAAATGGATTGAACTGAACCGCTGTATAGAAATATGTGAAGAACACTATCAATATAATATTTAATATTGTGTAAATGTATACTCCTGGGCTTTGAGCTAAAGAAAAATATTTTTGAATTCCAACAGTCATACCTGGGAAGAAGAATGCTAATGTTTGAGGTATTGCCAACAATGTTGAAGCAAATATAACCGGCATAACTCCTGCCATTAACACTTTCATCGGAATATGTGTGCTTTGTCCGCCATACATTTTTCTACCCACAACTCTTTTTGCATATTGTACAGGTACTCTTCTTTCACCTTGTTGTATTGCTATAACACCCATTACTATGATCAATGCAAATATTAAAAATACAACAACTTCTATTATATTTACTGTACCAGCCATCATTAACTGAATAGTACTACCAATATCTGTTGGATATCTTGATACTATACCAGCAAAAATTATTAATGATATACCATTACCAATACCTCTATCTGTTATTAATTCTCCAAGCCACATTAAAAATGCAGTACCTGCTGTAAGAACTATAACAACTGTCAATATTGATGAAAAACTTTTTTCGATTATAGCTTGATTAAAAAATCCTACGCTATATGCAGTAGCTTGAATCAATGCTAAAACAACAGTAATATATCTAGTCCATTGAGCCATCTTTTTCTTTCCGTCTTCTCTTTTAAATATTTCTTCGAGTTTAGGAATAGCAATTGCAAGCAATTGCAATATAATTGACGCTGTAATGTATGGATATATATTTAAAGCAAATATTGTAAAATCTTTGAATGCACCGCCTGACATTAAATCGAAGAAATCTAATAACCCTGCTCCTGCACTCCCAGCATTAAACATGTTAGCTATTATTTCTCTGTTTATTCCTGGAACAGGAATAACAGCACCTAGTCTATAAACTACTATCATCAACAATGTAAATACGATTCTTTTTCTTAAATCAGGAATTTTCCAAGCGTTTTTCAAAGTTTCAAACACGTTTAAATCACCTCAACTTTTCCACCGGCAGCTTCAATTTTCTCAACTGCTGATTTGCTAAATTTGTGAGCTTTTACTGTCAGTTTCTTAGCAAGGTCACCGTTACCTAAAATTTTAACGCCGTCAAGTTGTTTCTTTAATATTCCTTCTGATTTAAGCATTTCAGGGGTAACTTCCGCACCATCTTCGAACTTATTTAATGCTTCAACGTTTATTTCAGCATATATAGTTCCAAAAATGTTAGTGAATCCTCTCTTTGGAAGTCTCCTGTAAAGAGGCATCTGTCCACCTTCAAAACCTGGTCTTACTCCGCCGCCTGAACGAGATTTTTGTCCGTTCATACCTCTACCAGCAGTTTTACCTTGTCCTGTCGCTGTACCTCTTCCTAATCTTTTTCTTTTCTTAACACTACCAGGATTAGGTTTTAATTCATGAAGTTTCATTTGTACACCTCCTTATAGTTTTATTCTATAACCTCTACCATGAAGTTTACTTTTCTAATCATTCCTCTAATTTGAGGTGTATCTTCTTTTTCAACTACATGGCCTATTTTTCTCAAACCTAGAGCTTTAATATTCTTAACTTGATTAGGAGTTCTTGAAATTATACTTCTAGTTTGTTTTATTTTAATTGTTGCCATAATTTTCACCTCTTAACCTAAAATTTCTTCTACAGATTTCCCTCTAATTTTTGCTACATCTTCAGGTCTCTTGAGGGCTTTTAAGGCTTCAATTGTTGCATTTACAACATTTCTAGGGTTATTAGAGCCCAAAGATTTTGTTCTGATATCCTTAATTCCTGCAAGTTCTAACACTGCACGAACTGGTCCACCAGCTATAATTCCAGTACCTTCAGATGCTGGTTTTACAAGAACTCTTCCAGCGCCATATCTACCAATTATTTCATGTGGTACAGTAGTATTAATCATAGGCACTTCAATCATTCTTTTTTTAGCATCCTGAATAGCTTTTCTTATAGCATCTGGAATTTCAATAGCTTTTGCCATTCCAATTCCAACATGGCCATTTTCGTCACCAACAACAACCAAACAGCTAAATCTAAAGTTTCTACCACCCTTAACAACTTTAGTAACACGGTTAATGCTAATAACTTTTTCTTTTACATCCAGTTGGCTTGCATCTATACGTCCACGCTCCATTGATTTACCTCCTTATTAAAATTCAAGTCCGCTTTCTCTTGCTCCATCCGCAAGTACTTTAATTCTGCCATGGTATAAATAACCGCCTCTATCAAAAACAACTGCTTTTATACCTTTCTCCTTCGCTCTTTCGCCTACTGCCTGACCAACCACTTTGGCTGCTTCAGTTTTAGTCAATTCTGCTACTTTATCTTTTAATTCTTTATCAGCTGTTGAAGCTGAAACAAGAGTAGTTCCAGTAGCATCATCTATTACTTGAGCGTATATGTGCTTAGCGCTTCTATAAATATTTAATCTTGGTCTTTCAGGAGTTCCTTGGATTTTATTTCTTATTTTAAAGTGTCTTTCGATTCTTTTTTGATTTCTATCAATTTTCTTAAGCACTAATACTCACTCCTTTCTTAATTATTTACCAGTTTTACCTGCTTTACGTCTAACAACTTCATTAGAGTATTTAATTCCTTTTCCTTTATATGGTTCAGGTCTTCTCCAGTCTCTAATTACTGCTGCATAATTTCCTACTTGTTGCTTATCTATACCTTTTACTAATATTTTGTTGTTTCCTTCAACTGCAGTTTCAATTCCATTTGGATCTTCCATTTCAACTGGGTGAGAAAAACCTAAGTTCAATACTAGTTTACTACCTTGTTTTTGTGCCCTATATCCAACACCTACTATTTCAAGAACTTTTTGATAGCCTTCAGTTACTCCAACTACCATGTTGTTGATAAGTGTTCTTGTCAATCCGTGAAGTGATTTATGTTCTTTGATTTCTGAAGGTCTTGAAACTGTTATTTCAGTTTCTTTTATTTCAATAACCATAGCTTTTGGCAATTGTTGCTCTAAAGTTCCTTTAGGTCCTTTTACAACTGCGTAATTATCTTTATTAATACTCACTTCAACATTTGCAGGTATATTTATAGGCTTTATACCTATTCTTGACATCTTAGCACCTCCTATTCGTCTATTATTACCATACGTAGCAGATTACTTCTCCGCCAACTCCTTGTATTCTTGCTTTTTTATCTGTTAAGATACCTTTTGATGTGGAAAGTACTGCTATTCCTAATCCGCCAAGTACTCTCGGAGTTTCATCCTTATTTACATACACTCTAAGTCCAGGTTTAGATATTCTTTTAATACCTGTTATTACTCTTTCCTTATTTTGTTGATATTTAAGTTCAACTCTTATAATCCCTTGCTTACCATCATCTATAACATCAAAGCCTTTAATATAGCCTTCTTCTAACAATATATTAGCAATTTCTTTCTTTATTTTTGAAGACGGTACATCAACAAATTCATGTTTTGCGTGATTACCATTTCTAATTCTCGTTAACATATCAGCGATAGGATCTGTCATTACCATGTAAGTAACCTCCTTCCATTTTTAAATTTTACCAACTAGCTTTTTTTACGCCTGGTATTTGTCCTTTATAAGCTAGTTCTCTAAAGCATATACGGCATATACCGAATTTCCTTAAATAAGCATGAGGTCTTCCACAAATATTACATCTTGTATATTCTCTCGTAGAGAATTTTTGTTTTCTCTGTTGTTTAATTTTTAGAGATGTTTTTGCCACTTTCAACCCTCCCTTACTTACTAAAAGGCATTCCCAATAATTTCAAAAGCTCACGAGCTTCCTCATCAGTATTAGCTGTTGTTGTTACAATTATGTCCATACCTCTTATTTTATCGATTTTATCATAATTTATCTCTGGAAAAATCAACTGTTCCTTTATTCCTAAAGCATAGTTTCCTCTACCATCAAAAGCAGTTTTAGAAACGCCTCTGAAGTCTCTTACTCTAGGTAATGCAACATTAACCAATTTATCGAAGAATTCATACATGTGTTCGCCTCTTAGTGTTACCTTACAGCCTACTGCCATGCCTTCTCTTAATTTAAAGTTAGATATTGATTTTCTTGCTTTTGTAACTACAGGTTTTTGTCCTGCAATTACTGTCATTTCTTCTACAGCGTTGTCTAAGAATTTTTGATTTTCTTTAGCTTCGCCAACTCCCATATTTACAACTATCTTTTCTATCTTAGGTGCCTGCATAATGCTTTCGTATTGGAATTTTTCCATTAACGCCGGCACTACTTTTTCCTTATATGTCTCTTTTAATCTAGCCATATAGTTCGTACCTCCTTCCCTGCATTATTCAAACATTTCTCCGCATTTTTTGCATGCTCTTACTTTTTTTCCACTATCTAATATTTTCTTTTCAGTTCTTACGCCTGTTTTGCATTTATCACAGTAAAGCATAACATTTGATACATTTATAGAGTTTTCTTGGTGCAAGATACCTGCCTGTTGCATTTGTTGATTTGCTTTTTTATGTTTAGTAACCATATTTATGCCTTCAACAATAACTCTATTTTGTTTTGGTAAGCTAGTAAGTACCTTGCCAATCTTACCGTTATCTTTGCCAGCTATTACTACTACTTTATCGCCTTTTTTAACGTGCATCCTTATACACCTCCTATTAAAGTACTTCCGGTGCTAATGAGATTATTTTCATAAACTTTCCATCTCTTAATTCTCTCGTTATAGGTCCAAATATACGAGTTCCTACAGGTGTTTTATCTTCTTTTATAATTACAGCAGCATTTTCATCAAATTTGATATATGTGCCATCATTTCTTCTTACACCAGTCTTTGATCTTACTATTACAGCTTTTACTACATCACCCTTCTTAACAACTCCACCAGGTGTTGCAGATTTAACCGCACATACAATTATATCGCCAATGTTTCCATATTTACGTTTTGATCCGCCCATTACTCTTATTACAAGTACTTCTTTAGCACCTGAATTATCAGCGACTCTTAACCTTGACTCTGTTTGTATCATCTTTCAAAACCTCCCTTCAATTGTCTTAGGGTTATTTAGCTTCCTCAAGTACTTCAACCAATCTCCATCTTTTATCTTTTGACAATGGTCTAGTTTCCATTATTTTAACTGTATCGCCAATTTTGCATTGGTTGTCTTCATCATGAACTTTAAATTTCTTTGTTACTTTGATTTGTTTTTTATAAAGAGGATGTGCTACAAGACTTTCAGTAGCAACTACTATTGTCTTATCCATTTTATCACTAACTACTTTTCCAATTCTTACTTTTCTGTTGCCTCTTTCCAAAGTAAATAATCCTCCTTTCTTAAACTATTGCGCATTTATATTTAATTCCCGTTCTCTAAGAATAGTTTTAACTCTCGCAATGTCTTTTTTAACTTTATTTATTCTCATGGGATTATCAAGCTCGCCAGTAGCAAGTTGAAATCTCAGATTGAAAAGCTCTGTTTTCAAATCAACAACTGATTGATTCAGTTCGTTTACTGATTTATCTCTCAATTCTTTAGCTTTCATTTGCTTCACCATCCTTTTCTACTGCCTGATCTTTGGTAACAAATTTGCACTTTATAGGCAATTTATGCATGGCAAGTCTCATAGCCTCTCTAGCTACTTCCTCAGATATTCCTGACATTTCGAACATTACTCTGCCTGGCTTTACAACTGCTACCCAGTATTCAGGTGATCCTTTACCTTTACCCATACGAGTCTCGGCAGGTTTTTTAGTTACTGGTTTATCAGGGAATATTTTTATCCAAATTTTTCCGCCTCTTTTTATATATCTTGTCATAGCTCTTCTGGCAGCTTCTATTTGATTTGATGTTATCCAAGCAGGTTCTGTTGCTTGAAGCCCATATTCGCCATAAGTTATAGTATTTCCTCTAGTAGCTACACCAGTCATTCTTCCTCTTTGAACCTTACGGCGTTTTACTCTTTTAGGCATTAACATAATAATCTTCCTCCTTCCTTCAGGACTTATTACTTTTTATCTCTTTTAAAGTTATTATTGTTATTAGGTTTTCTTTTCTTTCTGTTGTCTCTATTATCTCTGCTATCTCCAGGAGCCTTTGTTGGTTCTTGGTTATCAGACAATAAAGATCCAGATTGTCTTAATATCTCACCTCTGCATATCCAAACTTTAACGCCAACTTTACCAAATGTTGTATTTGCTTCTGCAAATCCATAACTAATATCAGCTCTTAAAGTTTGTAGAGGTATTTTACCTTCACTATATCCTTCTGTTCTAGCCATATCAGCACCATTTAATCTTCCTGATACTGATGTTTTTATTCCTTTTGCGCCCATTTTCATAGACCTTTGAATTGATTGTTTCATTGCTCTTCTGAAAGAAACACGTTTTTCAATTTGACTTGCAATGTTTTCTGCAACTAATTGAGCATTTAATTCAGGAACTTTTATTTCCTCAACATTTATTATAACAGTTTTTCCTGTTATTTTTTCTATGCTGTTTTTTAACAGTTCTACTCCAGAACCGCCTTTACCTATAATCATACCAGGCTTCGCTGTGAATACACTTACTTTTACTCTACTAGCGAATCTTTCGATTTCAATTTTTGCTATTCCTGCTTGAAATAAGCTTTCTTTTATATATTCACGGATTTTATAGTCTTCCGTTAAGTTTATACCAAAACTCTTTTTGTCAGCATACCATTTAGAGTCCCAATCTTTAATAATTCCAACTCTTATTCCATGAGGATTTACTTTCTGACCCATTTTTAACCTCCTTTGCTGTTTTACTATTCTCTTTCTTTTACAACCGCACCAACGTGACTACTTCTTTTTAATATTTTATATGCAGAGCCTTTTGCTCTAGGTCTCCATCTCTTAAGAGTAGGCCCTTGATTAGCATATACCTCAGAAACATATAATTTGTCTCTATCTAAATCGAAGTTGTTTTCAGCATTAGCTGTTGCAGACTTAACCACTTTTTCTAAAATTTTAGCTCCCTTGCTTGGGTAAAATTTCAATATAGTTAATGCCTCATCAACATTTTTACCTCTAACCATATCACACACGAATCTCATTTTTCTAGGTGATACTCTTATATATTTAGCAATTGCCTTAGCTTCCATTTAAGCTTGCCTCCCTTCTTATTTAACTTTTGAAGATCTATCAGTCTTATCATGTCCTCTATAAGTCCTTGTCGGAGCAAATTCACCGAGTTTGTGTCCAACCATATCTTCAGTTATATATACAGGAACGTGCTTTCTGCCATCATGTATAGCTAATGTGTGACCTACCATTTCGGGGAATATTGTTGATCTTCTCGACCATGTTTTTAAAACCTTTTTATTATTAGCGTCGTTCATATCCACGATTTTTTTCAGAAGACTTGGCTCACAATAAGGCCCTTTCTTTAATGATCTACCCATTCACTATTTCCTCCTTTCACAAAACCTGTTTTTACTATTTTCCATTTCTTCTTCTTACTATCATCTTATCTGATTTTTTCTTTTTCTTACGAGTTTTATAACCAAGTGCTGGTTTACCCCAAGGAGTTACTGGTGCAGGTCTTCCTATTGGAGCTCTACCTTCACCACCACCGTGTGGGTGATCGTTAGGGTTCATTACACTACCTCTTACAGTAGGTCTAATACCCATATGTCTTTTTCTTCCAGCCTTACCTATTGAAATATTTTCATGATCTAAATTTCCTACTTGACCAATTGTTGCTCTGCAATCCATGCTTACCATTCTTACTTCACCAGATGGAAGTCTTACTTGAGCATATTTGCCTTCTTTAGCCATAAGTTGTGCTGCATTACCTGCTGATCTTACCATTTGAGCGCCTTTACCAGGTTTAAGCTCTATGTTGTGTATCATTGTACCAACTGGAATGTTTCTAACAGGAAGTGCATTACCTATTTTGATATCTGCATCTGGTCCTGAAACAATCATATCTCCTACTTTTATTTTATAAGGAGCTATAATATATCTTTTTTCACCATCAACATAATTTATAAGTGCTATATTTGCACTTCTATTTGGATCATACTCAATAGTCGCAACTCTTCCCGGAACTCCATCTTTATTTCTTTTGAAATCTATAATTCTATATTTTCTCTTTTCTCCGCCGCCTCTATGACGTACTGTTATTCTGCCATAAGCATTTCTTCCTGCTTTACTGCTTAATGGAGCTAATAGAGATTTCTCAGGTTCGTTAGTAGTAATTTCCTCAAATGTTGATACAGTCATCTGTCTCAAAGCCGGAGAGGTTGGTCTGTATTTTCTAATACCCATGAGATTTTCCTCCTTTTGTTCAATTTATCTTGCTTAAATTCTAAACTCTTTATTTTTTTAATCTTTTCAATTGTTCCCCAATCGCTCAGCCATTGCTAAACCATTGCTCTCCAATTGTAATTATATTCCGTCAAAAAACTCTATTGTTTTACTGCCTTCTGTTAAAGTAATAATCGCTTTTTTCCAATCTGCTTTCTTACCAACATGCACGCCCATTCTCTTTTTCTTTCCGAGCATGTTCATTGTATTAACTTTTTCTACTTTTACACCGAATACTTGTTCCACAGCATTTTTTATCTCAGTTTTGTTAGATCTTTTATCAACAACAAATGTGTATTTCTTATCTGCCATTAAATCCATACTGTTTTCAGTTACTATCGGTCTAATTATTATATCATGTGGATCGCGCATTATGCGTACACCTCCTCCACTTTATTAACTGCTTCTTTAGTTAATATTAAAGAGTCACAGTTTAAAATATCATATACATTAATTGTATTAACATAAGATGTTTTAACTCCTGCTATGTTCGCTGATGCTCTAACAACAGCTTCATCTCTTTCAGGAATAACTATTAAAGCCTTTTTTCCTGAATTAAGATTTTTTAAAACCTTAACCATTTCTTTTGTTTTTGGTTGTTCCAATGCTAATTGGTCTACAACTATTATTTCTAAATCTTCAACTTTTGAACTTAATGCTGATTTAAGAGCCAATCTTTTAACTTTCTTAGGAATCGAGTAGCTGTAATCTCTTGGTTTTGGTGCAAATACCACACCGCCGCCTTTCCATTGTGGCGCTCTAATACTACCTTGTCTTGCTCTACCTGTACCTTTTTGTCTCCAAGGTTTTCTTCCGCCACCTCTTACTTCTGCTCTAGTCTTTGCTGATTGAGTTCCTTGTCTTTGATTAGCTAAATAATTTTTAACAGCCTCATACATTACATGAGTATTAACTTTAACTCCAAATATATCATCGTTTAACTCTATGTCACCTATTTGGCTACCTGTCATATCATAAAGAGCTACTTTTGGCATCTTTAATCCTCCTTTCCCAACAATTATTTATTAAATCTAACTGTTTCTCTTATTTTTACTAAACCTTTTTTAGGTCCTGGTATTGCACCTTTTAAAAGAATTGCATTTTTATCTACATCAACTTTTATTACTTCAAGGTTTAATACTGTTACTCTTTCATGTCCCATATGTCCATGAGCTTTTGTTCCTTTTACAACTTTTGCTGGGTATGAGGAAGCTCCTAAAGAACCTCTTAATCTGTGAAATTTAGAACCATGACTCATAGGTCCTCTATGATGTCCGTGTCTTTTAATGCTACCAGCAAATCCCTTACCTTTTGATGTACCAATAACGTCTACTTTATCACCAGCTTGGAAAACTTCAACTCCAATTTTTTGACCCACTTCATAGTCATCAATGTTATCTACTTTGAATTCTCTTAAGAACTTTTTAGGTTCTAATTTAGCTTTTTCAAAATGACCTTTTATAGGTTTAGTAACATTCTTTGGCTTTACTTTTCCAAATCCAACTTGAATCGCATTGTATCCATCTTTTTCAACAGTTTTCTTTTGAACCACAAACATTTCTCCTGATTCAACAACCGTTACAGGAACAACATCACCTTGTTCAGTGAATACTTGTGTCATTCCAACTTTTTTTCCTAAAATTGATTTCATTTTACACCTCCTAATTTCTTACAGCGGATTACTTTTATAAGTAATCATTCTAAGCAGAGTGTATATTTTTTCTCTACTTGCTTTTAAAACATCGAAGAAATTGCTTTGCAATTTCATCACACCGTTTCAACGAGGTATCCTCGTTATAATTTGATTTCAATATCTACCCCTGCAGGCAAATTAAGTTTCATTAACGAGTCTACAGTTTTTGGAGTAGGGTTAGTTATGTCAATTAATCTTTTATGTGTCCTCTGCTCAAACTGTTCTCTAGAATCTTTATACTTGTGAACAGCTCTAAGTATTGTAACGATCTGCTTTTCTGTTGGAAGTGGAATCGGTCCAGCAACTGTTGCGCCAGTACTCTTAGCCGTTTCAACTATTTTTTGTGCAGATTGATCAATTAATTGATGATCATAAGCTTTTAACCTTATTCTTATTTTTTGTGCATTTGCCATTTTTTTACCTCCTTTTTCGTATGTCATCCATACAACTCGGAATTGCTTGATACACCTATCCGGGTGTTTCTAATTTTTTTTAAAAGCAATACCGGTCGCCCCGTTTTATAAACAGGACATACTCTGCAAAAATTCCCTGAAATCAGCAACCTTTTGCGTCATCGCATGTGGCAAGCTTGTTAATAATAAACCATATATAAACATAAATCAAGTGTTTTTTATATATATTTCTAATTCTTAACATTTGTTGCTTTTTGTTAACAAAGTTTCTGTTTTAACTTTACAATGCAAGTTAAAAGTGTTGATTTTTTAACTTTTCATTAATCAATAATCTTAATAAATTAATCTATACTTTTATCTACCTTAATTCCTAATTTATCCATCTTATAGTATAATGTTTGCCTAGGTATATCTAGTTTTCTAGATGTTTTGGAAATATTATAATCATTTTGCATCAAAGCATCGCCAATTATTTTTCTTTCATAATTTTCAAGTATAGTTGTTAATGGTCCATCGATTATTTTGGGAACTGAATTGTCTCTTACGTTTTTAGTTCCATCAATCACTCTTTCACCTAAGCTATTCACACCAATGTATTTTGGTAAATCTGATCTAGTAATAATATTTTTTTCTGTGATATTAACCGCATGCTCTATAGAATGCCTCAACTCTCTAACATTGCCAGGCCAGTCGTATTTGTAAAAAAATTCAATCACTTCATCTGAAAAACCAACTATGTTTTTATTTAACTCTCTATTAATCTCATTTAAAAAAAATTCAGATAATTTTTTTAAATCTTCAGTTCTTTCTTTAAGTGGCAATATATAAAAATTAATTACATTTAATCTATAAAACAAATCACTTCTTATTTTTCCCTCTTCAATAGCTTTATATGGATCTTGGTTTAATGCTGTAATAATTCTTACATCAACATTTCTAACTTTATTTTCCCCAATTCGTCTAATTTGCCCATCCTGTAAAACTCTGAGCAGCTTTGCCTGAAGAGTAACATCCATGGAGTTTATTTCATCTAAGAACAATGTTCCTCCATCAGCTGCTTCTATTAAACCTTTTGAATCTTTAGCTCCTGTAAAGCTTCCCAACATCGTACCAAATAATATGCTTTCCAGCAAAGTTCCAGGAATAGCTGCACAGTTTTGTGCAATGAATGGGTTATCCTTTCTATAGCTTGCATTATGTATGCTTTGTACAATTAATTCCTTACCAGTTCCTGTATCACCATAAACTAATACGGGAGATTTACTGTTCGCAATTTTTAAAATTTTAGCTTTTATATCTCTTACACATTTACTGATTCCTATTATATCATCCACTGTATAATTTGCACTTTCAATAAAATCACTGTCAATCTTCTTATTATGCTTATTTTGATTAATATTTTTATATTGGTCCACATCAGAAAATATTTCTATTGCACCTGCAATTTCTCCGTTTTCATAAAAAGGTAGAGTTGTCGATAGAATTGACACAAGCTTACCCTTATAGTTATAATAGTTCTGAACATAGTTTTTTATGCTCTCTCCAGTAGAAAGAGCACGCATTATAGTACTTGTTTCCTCTGAAAGCTTTGGAAATATTTCAAGCATATGCTTTCCAATGGCATTTTCTACATTTAATCCTGCTAAATCATTGGCAGATTGATTATAAAACTGCACAATTCCATTTTTATCTACAATAAACATTCCACTGTATATATTTTCTGATACTAACTTTAAAATATTCTTATAGTCCATGATTTTTTCTCCTGTTACGTTTTTTCCATATTATGATTATAGCATCGAAATAAACCTTAATAGTATTATATTATTGTATCATATGTTCTAAAAAATATAAATATATTTTTATACAACTGACAGATAATTGAACAAAATAATTCAGTATGCAGAATTTCTTTATTACATAATATATGAAAACTGCAATAATATCAACGCTTAAAAACATAATATAATACAAATAAAAACCTACGAATCATTTATTAATAATTCGTAGGCTTAATGTTTTCTTCAACTGTCATAGACAGGATTATTATTTAATAACTTATATTTTAACCGTTAAAGTGAATTATTTAGCATTTATTTTTTTAGCATTGATTTCTTGCCAAAGTTCCACATCAACACCTTTCCAAGAAAGTTTATTAGGATCATAGTAAGGATCTTTGCCAGCTTTCATTTGTTCATCATAGTCTTTGTACAAAGCAATGCATTTTGGGAACAACATGATAACTACTAACATATTAACCCATGTAGTTGTACCAAGAGCAAGGTCTGAAAGATTCCATGCTGTACCGGATTCAATTATACCCCAAAAGAATACAAGAACAGGCATACCAAATTGTAAAATTCTTGTTATCATTTTACGAATTTTTTGTTGATCTGGTTTTTGGAATAAGTACATAGCTGCTGTTTCTGCTTCATAGTAGTAGCTGATTAAGCATGTGAAAGAGAATAATAACAGCATAATTGCAATGAAAATATTTCCAAGCCCACCCATAACTGTACTAGCAGCTGCTTGAACAAATATAATACCGCCTTTAACACCTTCAGTCATACCACTACCAACATAACCGCCTGCTGTAGTGAAAGTGTCAGCTAAAAGAATCAAAAGACCTGAACATGTACACACGATAACTGTATCTAACCATACACCTGCTGCATTTGATAAACCAGGTTTAACAGGATGACTAGTTTCAATAGCTGCAGCCGTTGGTGTAGATTCACCCATACCTGAAGCAGATGAGAAAGTACCTCTTTTAACTCCTTGTTGAATAGCAGTACCTATAGTAGCACCAAATACAGCGTTTAATCCAAATGCAGAAGAAATAACACTAGAAATCACTGCCGGTACTCTTGTAATATTTAAAATTATTACTATAAGAGTAACTGCCATATACACAACTGTCATAAACGGAACTATTGATGAAGCTACGGCACTAATACGTTTTATACCACCAAAAACTGTTACAAAAAGTAATACCGCGATACAAGCAGATGTAACTGCCATTGGAATACCAGTAGCTTGATGGAATGCATCAGAAATTGTGTATGTTGCAGCTGCAGGCATAAATATAGCGCAAGCAACACCAAATACTATAGCCATAAATGTACCGTATGCTTTCCAGCCAAGACCTTTCTCTGCGCAGTAAGCACCGCCACCACGATATGCACCGTCAACACGAATTTTATAAAGCTGACCAAGTGTACACTCAGCAAAACAAACTGCAGAGTTAGTCATACCTATAAGGATCATCCAAAATAATGCTCCAGGACCACCGGAATAAATTGCAACAGCAACACCTGCTATATTACCTGTACCGATACGCATAGCCATTGTAGTACAGAAGGATGCAAAAGATGAAATACCTGATTCAGATTCACCTTTTTCTAAAATACGACTCCACATATCTCTAAAACGAACAAATTGAAAAAAACCTAATCTTATTGTGAAGTAGATACCAGCACCAGCGATAAGCACGAGCATACCAATACCCCAAATATAGCCATTTGCCCAATTAACAAAACTATTTAAAATATTTGCCATAAATTATCTCCTTGTTTATTATTATTATTGCTTTTTCATTTTTAGCTAGTACTAAAAATTTAATGACTGTTCAGATTTGTACTATAAAATCTGAATAATAAAACCTTTTCATTATTGCTACGCATAATGTTTAAATATGCTACCTTCAAAAACACCTCCCTTTTAATATATTAGATAGCGTTTGCGAAATACCATAACACGTACTTCATTTAATGCCTGTCATTAAAACATTGTTAATTTATGTTCTTATATAAAACTCACATATATAAATTAACAAGTATGGTATTATATATGCAACTAATGTGCCAATTCTTCTTTTCCTTTCCAAACTGTACCGTTTCAATAATAAAAAGTAGTAAAATACAATATAATTAAATTCACATTATTTTATATGTGAATTTACGCATTACTTTTTTTTATAATAAGTCAAAGAAAATCACAATATTTTATACACATTTTCCTTACATGTGTACAAAAATTTGTAACACTAAAACTCTATTAGAGATATCATTCTTTTATTATAGTGAAGATGCAACAATAACAAAAGAAGGCTCCATATAAATGAAACCTTCCTTAATTTAATTGTTTAATTATTTAATTATTTGAGCAACAACTCCAGATCCAACAGTTCTTCCGCCTTCTCTGATTGCAAATCTTAATCCTTCTTCTATTGCTATTGGGTGGATTAATTCTACTGTAAATGTTGCGTTATCTCCAGGCATACACATTTCTACGCCTTCTTGTAAATCTATTGATCCTGTTATATCTGTAGTTCTGAAATAGAACTGTGGTCTGTATCCGTTAAAGAATGGTGTATGTCTTCCACCCTCTTCTTTTGTTAATACATATACCTCACTTGTAAACTTTGTATGTGGTGTTATACTTCCTGGTTTTGCAAGAACTTGACCTCTTTGGATATCTGTTCTTTGAATTCCTCTTAGTAATGCTCCTATGTTATCTCCAGCTTGCGCTTGATCCAACAATTTCTTGAACATTTCTACTCCTGTACATACTGTTTCTTTTGGTTCATCTAATAATCCAACGATTTGGATTTTATCTTGAACTTTTAATATTCCTCTTTCAACTCTTCCTGTTGCAACTGTTCCTCTTCCTGTAATTGAGAATACGTCCTCTACTGGCATTAAGAATGGCTTATCAACGTCTCTTTCTGGAGTTGGTATTGTATCATCTACTGCTTGCATTAATTCTAATATTTTATCTCCCCAAGGTCCATCTGGATCTTCTAGAGCTTTTAATGCTGAACCTACTACTATTGGAATATTGTCTCCATCAAATTCATATTCTGATAATAGTTCTCTTACTTCCATTTCAACTAACTCGATTAACTCTGGATCATCTACCATGTCTTCTTTGTTTAAGAATACTACTAACTGAGGAACACCTACCTGTCTTGATAACAAGATATGTTCTCTTGTTTGTGGCATTGGACCATCTGCTGCTGATACAACTATGATTCCTCCGTCCATTTGTGCTGCTCCTGTTATCATGTTCTTTACATAGTCAGCGTGGCCTGGGCAGTCAACGTGTGCATAGTGTCTGCTTGGAGTTTCATACTCAACGTGTGCTGTTGAAATTGTTATTCCTCTTTCTCTTTCTTCTGGTGCCTTATCTATGTTGTCGAATGATACTGCTTCACCAGTTCCATATCTTTTGTGTAACACCATTGTTATTGCTGCTGTTAATGTTGTTTTACCATGGTCAACGTGTCCTATGGTTCCAATATTAACATGTGGTTTGGTTCTTTCATATTTTTGCTTTGCCATTTAATATTTCCTCCCGGATTATTTTTTAGATATATTTTATCTATTTTGATTTATATTTTTTGTTACTTAGCTGCTATTTTTTCAGCCACGCTATTAGGAACTCTTTCGAAATGGTCAAATTCCATTGCATAGCTTGCTCTACCTTGAGACATAGAACGAAGTACAGTTGCATATCCAAACATCTCTGATAATGGAACAAATGCATCTACAATCTTTACTCCATTTCTATCTGCAAATCCTTCAACTCTTCCTCTTCTTGAGCTAACATCTCCCATAACATCTCCTAAATATTCTTCTGGAGTTGTTACTTCAACTTTCATATAAGGCTCTAACAATACAGCTGATGCCTTAGCCATTGCCTGTTTAAAAGCCATGGATCCAGCAATTTTAAATGCCATCTCGCTTGAGTCTACATCGTGGTATGATCCATCGTATAATGTAACTTTGAAGTCAATAACTGGATATCCAGCAAGAATACCATTTTCTGCAGCTCCTCGTATTCCTGCTTCAACAGCTGGTATATATTCTTTTGGAATAGCTCCACCTGTAATTGCATTAACGAATGTAAAGCCTTGACCAGGTTCTTGTGGCTCCATAGTAATTTTAACGTGACCATATTGTCCTTTACCACCAGATTGTCTTGCATATTTGCAATCAACATCTGCTGTACCTGAAATTGTTTCTTTGTAAGAAACTTGAGGTTTACCTACATTTGCTTCAACTTTGAATTCTCTCAAAAGTCTATCAACTATGATTTCCAAATGTAGTTCTCCCATTCCAGCAATTATTGTTTGACCTGTGTCAGGATTTGTGAAAGTTCTGAAAGTTGGATCTTCTTCAGCAAGCTTTTGAAGACCAATACCCATTTTTTCTTGTCCTGCCTTTGTTTTAGGTTCAATTGCTACTTCTATAACTGGGTCAGGGAATTCCATAGATTCTAATACTACTGGGTGATCAGGATCACACAATGTATCACCAGTTGTAGTTTGTTTTAAACCTACAGCTGCTTCTATATCTCCCGTATAAGATGTTTTTATTTCTTCTCTCTTGTTTGCATGCATCTGAAGGATTCTACCAATTCGTTCTTTCTTATTTTTAGTAGAATTTAATACATAGGTACCAGATTCCATAGTACCAGCATAAATTCTAAAGAAAGTAAGCTTTCCTACAAATGGGTCTGTCATTATCTTAAATGCTAATGCTGCTAATGGAGCCTCATCCGATACTGGAACCATTATTTCTTCCTTAGTATCAGGATCGAAACCCTTCATTGGTGGTACATCTAAAGGACTTGGCAAGTAATCAATTACTGCATCCAATAAAAGTCTTACACCTTTGTTTTTATATGCAGAACCACAAAGTACAGGTATAATCTGAACATTTATAGTTGCATTTCTTATAGCAGCTTTTAATTCAGCAGTTGTGATTTCTTCACCATTTAAGTATTTCTCCATCAACTCTTCATCAAAATCAGATACTGCTTCAACTAATTTTTCTCTGTATTCATTTGCTTGATCCACGTAATCTTCTGGTATTTCAATGATTTCAAGATTAGCTCCAGATTCATCATTGTATTTTACCACATGCATTTCTACAAGATCTATTATAGCATGGAATTCATCTTCAGTACCTATAGGTAACTGAATAGGAACAGCGTTAGCTTTTAATCTTTCAATCATTGTACCTACTGAATAAAAGAAGTTAGCACCTAATTTATCCATTTTGTTTACAAAACAAATTCTTGGAACATGATATTTATCCGCCTGTCTCCATACTGTTTCGGATTGAGGTTCAACCCCCATTTTTGCATCAAATACTGTTACAGCACCATCTAGCACTCTCAAAGACCTTTCAACTTCAACTGTAAAGTCTACGTGCCCAGGTGTATCTATAATGTTTACTCTTACATCTTTCCACTTACATGTAGTAGCAGCTGAAGTTATTGTTATTCCTCTTTCCTGCTCTTGCTCCATCCAGTCCATCTGAGATGCACCTTCGTGAGTTTCCCCTATTTTGTGGATTTTTCCAGTATAGAACAGGATTCTTTCGGTGCATGTAGTTTTTCCTGCATCAATATGCGCCATTATACCAATATTCCTTGTTTTTTCTAAAGAATATTCTCTCATTATTTCCTCCTTCTAGCTGCTAATTAAAATCTCATTATTATTTTAATTTTCATTCTTAGCTATAATTACCACCTAAAATGTGCAAATGCTTTATTAGCCTCTGCCATTTTGTGCATATCTTCTCTTTTCTTAACACTTGCTCCTACGTTATTAGCTGCATCCATTAATTCTTTTGCAAGCCTTTCACGCATAGTTTTTTCTCCTCTTTTACGAGAATATGTTACTAACCATCTAAGTCCTAATGTCTGTCTTCTCTCAGGTCTAACTTCTATTGGAACCTGATATGTTGCACCACCGACTCTTCTTGCTTTTACTTCTAGCAACGGCATTATATTGTTCATAGCTTTAGTAAAAACTTCAATCGGAGATTCACCTGTTTTTTCTTTTATGATATCAAATGCATCATAAACAATTGTTTGAGCAACACCTTTTTTGCCATCATACATTAGTTGATTAATTAGTTTACTCACAACTTTATCTTTATAGATAGGATCTTCCATCACTATCCTTTTGGGTATGTGTCCTTTTCTTGGCACTGTACTTCCCTCCTTAATAAAAATTTAATTCATAGGTACTCGACAATATTTCTTGCCGTTGTGCACAACATGCGTAATATATATATTATGGCATATGTGCCGGATATCGTCTAATTTGTTATGCTTTTTTCTTCTCTTTCTTAGCTCCATATTTAGATCTAGATTGAGCTCTTTTGTTAACACCAGCTGTATCAAGGGTACCTCTAACTATATGGTATCTAACCCCTGGTAAGTCTTTAACTCTACCTCCTCTTATAAGAACAACACTATGTTCTTGTAAGTTGTGGCCTACACCTGGAATATATGCAGTTACTTCAGAACCGTTTGTTAACTTAACTCTGGCAATTTTTCTAAGAGCTGAGTTAGGTTTTTTAGGTGTTACTGTTTTAACTGATGTACATACTCCTCTTTTTTGTGGTGAGTTTGTCTCATTCATCTTTTTTTGTAATGAGTTATAGCTTACATTTAATGCTGGAGAATTGGATTTGTAAGTTACTGCTTTTCTTCCTTTTCTCACTAACTGGTTAATTGTTGGCATTCGTGCACCTCCTTCTTTTTTGTATCTATTTTAAAACGGCAGCCGCCGCTGCGTTTACGTCTATACCACAAGCTATTCCAAGGTCTCTCATATTATCGAAAAACACTATTTCAATATTTTTGTCTCTACAAGCTTGTGCGATAGGTTCCGTAACGTGAAAATCAGCATCCTTTGAGATATATACTTTCTCTGCTTCATCTTTAAGCAGTGCTCTCAAAGTCTGTTTTTTACCTATTACAACTTTTTTCTTTTCTTCTTTATTTACTATATTATTAACCATTTCATCACCTTTCAAACACTATAAAAATTATGTTTCTAATTAGAAACATAATTTTTAATAATTTAAAGGATTAAAACACTTGAGTATTTTATCATTATATTTTTTATATGTCAAACATTTTTTAATAAATTGATTTTTTAAATACTTTAACTTATTTTTTCATATAATTATTTTACTCGACTTCTTCTTCAATCTCTACTTCATCATCATGAACCATATCAGGTATTGTAATACCCACATTTCTATATTTCTTCATTCCTGTTCCAGCTGGAATTAATTTTCCTATAAGAACATTCTCTTTTAGCCCTCTAAGTGCATCAACTTTACCTTTTGTAGCAGCATCAGTTAAAACCCTTGTAGTTTCTTGGAATGAAGCAGAAGATAAAAATGAATCTGTAGCCAAAGACGATTTTGTAATACCAAGAAGTGTAACTTCACCCTCTGCAGGCTCTTTACCCTCTTGTATAGCTAATTCATTTTGTTGATCAAATTCATATGTCGATACAAGACTTCCAGGGAGCAAGTTAGTATCCCCAGCTTCTTCAATTCTTACCTTGTTCATCATTTGTCTTATTATTACTTCAACGTGCTTATCACTAATATCAACACCCTGCATTCTGTAAACTCTCTGCACTTCCATCAATATATATGATTCTAAGGCTTTTGCACCAATGATTCTAAGAATATCATGTGGATTAATTGAACCATCAGTAATTTTATCCCCAGCTTCTATTTGTTCTCCATCACTAACTAATATTTTTGATCCATAAGGAATCAAATATGTTTTGCTCTCACTCATAGCATTGTTAGTTACAGTAACTTCTCTCTTATGAACTTTTTCTGTAAGGGTTATAACACCAGGTATATCAGAAATTATAGCCTGCCCTTTTGGTTTTCTAGCCTCAAACAACTCTTCTATACGAGGTAAACCTTGGGTAATATCAGCAGCTGCCGCAATACCACCTGTGTGGAAAGTACGCATCGTAAGCTGTGTACCTGGCTCACCTATTGATTGAGCTGCTACTATACCAACAGCATTACCAACATGAACAAGTTTACCAGTTGCAAGGTCTGTTCCATAACATTTAGCACATACACCATGAGGCGTTTTACATGTAAGCACTGACCTTACTTTTACTTTTTTTATTCCAGAATCTTGTATTTTACGTGCTAATTTTTCTGATATGAATTCTCCTGACTTAACCATAACCTCGCCTGTTTGAGGATTAATTATATCATTTGATGCATATCTGTCTGCACATCTTTCACTTAATTCTTCAATAACTTCTTTTCCATCTATAAATGATTCAACCTCTATACCATCAGTTGTTCCACAATCAGTCTCTCTAATAATAACATCTTGACTTACATCAACAAGCCTTCTAGTAAGATATCCAGAATCTGCAGTTCTTAAAGCAGTATCCGTTAAACCTTTACGGGCTCCAGTAGCTGACAAGAAAAACTCAAGAACTGAAAGTCCTTCACGGAAGTTAGACTTAACTGGGATTTCAACTGTTTTACCTGAGGCACTCGCCATAAGTCCACGCATACCTGCAAGCTGTTTAATTTGGTTACGACCACCACGGGCTCCAGATACTGACATTATGTAAATACTATTCAGCTCATCCAAATTACCCATAAGAGCATTTGTAACATCCTCTGTAGTTTGATTCCAAATTTTTATAACATTTTCATATCTCTCATCGTCAGTCATCAAACCTCTACGATATTTTTTCTCATATTCAAGAACCTGTTTTTCAGCTTTTTCAATTAAAAGTTTCTTTTCCTCTGGAACAGTTATATCACTAATACTTACACTAATAGCACCGACTGTTGAATATCTGTATCCCTTTGATTTTATACCATCGAGCACATCAGCTGTTTTTGAATTTCCATGTGTTCTAAAGCATTTATAAATTATTTCTTCAAGAATTTTCTTATTTACAGTATTATCAATTTCAAGTGAAAATTTATCAACATCTCTATCAACGAAACCGAGGTCTTGTGGGATATCTTCGTTAAATATGAATCTTCCTACAGTACTCTCAACAAGCTTTGCTTCGCCGTCTCTAACAACTCTTAGCTTAACTCTAGCATGCAAATCAACAACTTTGTTATAATAAGCCATTGTCATTTCTTCAAAGTCTTTAAATATCAGCCCTTGACCTTTTGCATCCTTTATTTCTAAAGTCATATAATAGCTTCCAAGTACCATATCCTGTGTTGGTGTAGTAATTGGTCTACCATCTTTAGGTGCAAGAATATTATTTACCGACATCATTAAGAACCTTGATTCTGCCTGTGCCTCTACAGATAAAGGAACATGAACTGCCATTTGGTCCCCGTCAAAGTCTGCATTATATGCAGTACATACAAGTGGATGAAGCTTTATAGCTTTACCTTCAACTAAAACTGGTTCAAAGGACTGAATTCCTAATCTATGAAGCGTTGGCGCTCTATTTAACATTACAGTATGGTCTTTAATTATTTCATCTAATACATCCCATACAGAATTATCAACCTTTTCAACTTTCTTTTTAGCACTTTTAATATTATGCGCCAATCCATTTTCAACAAGTTTCTTCATTACAAATGGTTTAAATAATTCAAGAGCCATTTTTTTCGGTAATCCGCATTGATTAAACTTAAGTTCAGGACCAACAACTATAACTGAACGTCCTGAATAGTCAACCCTTTTTCCAAGAAGATTCTGTCTGAAACGTCCTTGCTTACCCTTTAACATATCAGACAATGACTTTAATGGTCTATTTCCAGGTCCTGTTACAGGTCTTCCTCTTCTACCATTGTCTATCAAAGCGTCTACTGCCTCTTGAAGCATTCTTTTTTCATTTCTTACAATTATATCAGGAGCTCCAAGGTCAAGAAGCCTTTTCAACCTATTATTTCTATTTATTACTCTTCTATATAAATCATTTAAATCCGATGTAGCAAATCTACCTCCATCAAGCTGAACCATAGGTCTTAGTTCTGGTGGTATAACAGGAACAACTTCAAGTATCATCCATTCTGGCCTATTACCTGAAATTCTAAAAGCTTCAATTACTTCAAGTCTACGTGTGATTCTAATTTTCTTTTGACCCTTACTGTCTTTTAACTGGCTTTTTAGCTCCTCTGACTCTTTTTCAAGGTCAATTTTCATAAGAAGCTTTCTTATAGCTTCAGCTCCCATTTCTGCTTTAAAAGCATTTTTATAATGATCCTTGTACTCTCTATACTCCATTTCAGTTAACAATTGTTTTTCTGATAATGAAGTATCTCCCGCTTCAGTAACAACATATTGAGCAAAATACAATACTTTTTCTAAAGCTCTAGGTGACATATCAAGTATTAAACCAAGTCTACTTGGTATCCCCTTAAAGTACCAAATGTGAGAAACTGGAGCTGCAAGTTCAATATGCCCCATTCTTTCTCTTCTTACTTTAGCTTTTGTTACTTCAACTCCACAACGATCACACACTACACCTTTATATCTTACTCTCTTATACTTTCCACAGTGACATTCCCAATCCTTTGTTGGTCCGAAAATTTTCTCACAAAAAAGGCCATCTTTTTCAGGTTTCAAAGTACGGTAGTTAATTGTTTCAGGTTTTTTTACTTCCCCTCTTGACCATTGTCTGATTTTTTCCGGAGAAGCCAAGCCGATTCTAATTGATTCAAAATTATTATAATCTACCAAGGAGTTCGCTCCCTTCTTTATTTTTTTTCAAGTTATTATAATTTTCAATTATAATTTTTTTAATTCTAATCTTAAAACTCGTCATCATCGTCATCATCAAACAACTCATCATCAATATCCAAATCATCCGTATCATCAACATCATCAATGTCATCTATTTCATCTAGGTCATCTTGCACATCTATTTCAGTCATGCCTTCAGCCCCTTCTTCATATTTAACATCTCCAATATTTTCTTTGTCTACTGGATAATCATCTTCATCATCGTCAACAGTTTCTATTATTTCAACTTCGTCCTGTTCACTTGTAACTATTTTTATATCAAGAGATAAACTCTGTAATTCTTTAACAAGAACTTTGAATGATTCTGGAATTCCAGGCTCTGGAATATTCTCGCCTTTTACTATAGCCTCATATGTTTTTACTCTACCAGTTACATCATCGGACTTAACAGTAAGTATTTCTTGCAGTGTATGAGCTGCACCATATGCCTCTAAAGCCCAAACCTCCATCTCTCCAAACCTCTGTCCACCAAATTGAGCTTTTCCGCCCAATGGCTGTTGAGTTACTAAAGAGTAAGGTCCTGTAGATCTAGCATGTATCTTGTCATCAACAAGGTGATGCAGTTTTAGCATATACATATATCCAACAGTTACAGGTCCATCAAAATATTCACCAGAACGACCATCTCTAAGTGCTATTTTACCACTTCTTGGATATCCAGCCATTTCAAGAGCATCAAATATATCATCCTCGGACGCACCATCAAATACTGGTGTGGCAACATGCCATCCTAATTTTTTCGCTGCTAATCCTAAATGGACTTCTAATACCTGACCTATGTTCATACGTGACGGAACCCCTAGAGGATTTAAAACTACCTGTAATGGTGTGCCATCTGGTAAATATGGCATATCCTCTTCTGGCATTATACGAGAAATAACCCCTTTGTTACCATGACGTCCGCACATTTTATCGCCAACGTTTATTTTTCTTTTAGTTGCTATATAAACTCTTACAAGTTTACTTACTCCTGGGCTTAGCTCATCTCCATTTTCTCTGGTGAAAACTTTTACGTCAACAATGATACCAGCCTCTCCGTGAGGAACTTTAAGAGATGTATCTCTAACTTCCCTAGCCTTTTCGCCAAATATAGCTCTAAGAAGTCTTTCTTCAGCTGTAAGTTCTGTTTCCCCTTTTGGAGTTACTTTACCTACAAGAATATCCCCTGATTCAACTTCAGCACCAATTCTTATAATTCCTCTTTCATCTAAATCCTTGAGTGAATCATCACCTACATTAGGTATATCTCTTGTTATTTCTTCTGGACCAAGTTTTGTATCTCTAGCCTCAGACTCATATTCTTCTATATGAACAGATGTTAAAACATCATCCATAACAAGTCTTTCATTTAACAACATCGCATCTTCGTAGTTATATCCTTCCCATGTCATAAATCCCATTAAGAGATTTTTACCAATAGCGATATCTCCATTTTCAGTAGACGGTCCATCAGCAATAATTTGACCTCTTCTTATTTCATCCCCTCTAGAGATTATAGGTCTTTGATTTACACATGTACCTTGATTTGATCTTTTGAATTTTAATAAAGGATACTTTTCTATCATTCCATTATCATTTCTTTTAATTAAAATTTCAGATGCTGTTACCGACACTGCTAAACCATCATTTTGGGCTACAACAACTGCTCCTGAATCCTTAGCAGCTTTATACTCCATACCAGTACCAATTACAGGCGCTTCTGTAATCAACAACGGCACTGCCTGTCTCTGCATGTTAGCACCCATTAATGCACGGTTTGCATCGTCATTTTCAAGGAAAGGAATCATTCCAGTTCCAACAGATATTACCTGTTTAGGAGAAACCTCCATGTAATCAACCATTTCCTTTGGAACTATTTCATTGGCTCCATTCAAACCTCTTACAACAACCCTTGAGTTTGCAAAAGAACCATCTTCATTTAAAGGCTCACTTGACTGTGCTACTATTTTATTATCTTCTATATCAGCAGTGATGTAATCAATAATATCTGTTACTACACCACGTTCTTTATCTACTCTTCTATATGGTGATTCTAAGAAACCATAATCATTAATTCTAGCAAATGTAGCTAAAGATGTAATCAAACCTATATTAGGACCCTCTGGTGTTTCAATTGGGCACATTCTTCCATAATGAGAATGATGAACGTCTCTTACCTCAAAACTTGCTCTATCTCTTGACAAACCACCAGGTCCAAGAGCTGACATTCTTCTTTTATGAGTAAGTTCAGCTAAAGGATTTGTTTGGTCCATAAACTGCGACAACTGAGAACTTCCAAAAAATTCTTTTATTGCAGCAGATACTGGCCTAATATTGATTAACACTTGCGGTGTAACAACATCAACATCTTGAATTGTCATTCTTTCTCTAACTACTCTTTCCATTCTTGACAAACCAACTCTAACCTGGTTTTGAAGAAGTTCTCCAACAGATCTAATTCTTCTATTGCCTAAATGGTCTATATCGTCAATAGAACCTATCCCCTTAAACAAACCAAATTGATAGTTTACAGAAGACATCATATCCTCAACAATAATATGTCTAGGCGATAATTCTTTGTAGTTATCTACAATAGCTCGTTCAATTTCATCTAAGGTGCTATTTTCTGCTAATATCTTCTTCATAGCAGGATAATAAACTCGTTCTTTTAATCCGAGTTTTTCAAAATCTATATCTAATCCAAAAACCTCAGGATATACAAAACCATTGCTAACAACTCTTGTTACTTTATCTTCAGAGTTTATTATATCGACAGTAAATATACCTGCTGCTTCTATTTTTCTTATGGCTTCTATTTTAATAATATCATTTTTATGTACTATTACTTCGCCAGTTTCTTTATCTATTATATCTTCAGCTGATACCTTTCCTTCAATTCTATTCTCAAGGCTAAGCTTTTGATTGAATTTATAGCGACCAACTTTAGCTAGGTCATATCTTTTAGGGTCAAAAAATAAAGAATTAATTAATGATGTTGCACTATCTAGTGTAGGAGGCTCACCTGGTCTAAGTCTTTTATAAATTTCTATTAAAGCTTCATCAGAATTAGTAGTATTATCTTTTTCTAATGATTTTAATAGCTGTTCTGTCTCTCCCATGGCTTCAATCATTTGCGAATTTGTAGAGTATCCCATTGCTCTTAAAAGAACTGTAACAGGAAGTTTTCTTGTCCTATCTACTCTAACGTAAATAATATCATTAGAGTCTGTTTCATATTCAAGCCACGCACCTCTATTTGGAATTACTGTAGAAGCATATAATTCCTTACCGATTTTGTCCCTTGTCATATGATAGTACACTCCAGGCGAACGAACTAACTGACTTACAATAACACGTTCTGCACCATTTATTATAAATGTACCTTTTTCAGTCATTAGAGGAAAATCTCCCATAAATGCTTCTTGTTCCTTAATTTCACCTGTCGCTTTGTTGATTAATCTTACTTTAAGCTTAAGTGGAACAGAAAAAGTTGCATCTCTTTCTTTACATTCAACTTGACTGTACTTTGGTTCACCATATAAAGCATGGTCAACAAACTCCAAAATCAAATTGCCGGTATAATCCTCTATTGGGGAAATATCATCAAAAACCTCTTTCAAGCCTTCATTGATAAACCATTCATAGGATCTTTTTTGAACCTCAATTAGATCCGGTAGCTCTAAAACTTCATCAATTTTAGAGTAAGACATCCTTACCCTATTACCTATTTTCACAGGATGCGGCATTTTTTCACCCCTTAGTTTATAATAATTTTGTTGACATACAATTTTTATGCCAACATTTTATGCTTATGCATTATATAATAATAACATTATACATTTTTTATGTCAATATTTTTTTTTAAATATTCTTTTATATCTTAATAAAAAGTATAATATTTATTATTTTATATATATAATTTATTAATTTTTACAATTTACTTAATTGACTTTTAAATCCGTATAAGCAAACTACGATTTATATTATTTACAATTTCATGAGAAATATTCATAATAATTATAATTTTGCAAATATTTACTAGACTATTATGTTAATAATATTGATTTACAATGAGTTAGTCAAAAAAGACTCTACACATTATTGTAAAGTCTTTTTTCATTTGTTAATTAATTTGCATTTAAAATATATAATTAATTAAATTATTTAATTTCTACAGATGCGCCTTCAGCTTCTAATGCTGCTTTCATTTTATCAGCTTCATCTTTTGCTACACCAGTTTTTAATGTAGTAGGAGCTCCATCAACTGCTTCTTTAGCTTCTTTTAATCCAAGTCCAGTTAATTCTCTAACTACTTTTATAACTTTTATTTTGCTTGCACCAGCTGATGCTAATACAACATCAAACTCAGTTTTTTCTTCTTCTGCAGGAGCTGCTCCACCAGCTGCTCCACCAGCTACTGCTACAGGTGCTGCTGCTGATACACCAAATTCTTCTTCTATTGCTTTTACTAATTCATTTAATTCTAAAACTGTTAACTTCTTAACTTCTTCAACAAAGTTTGTTATTTTTTCACTTGCCATTTTTATTTACCTCCGTTTTATATTTAATTAGCTTGCTATTTCTTCATTTTTTTTGCTTATTTGATCAAGCATATAAGCAAGGTTTCTGATATTTCCTTGTAATACTCCAGCCAATTGACCAAGAAGTATCTCTCTTGATGGTATACTTGCTAATGATTGAACTTCACTAGCACTCATTATTTTGCCTTCAGCAATACCTGCTTTTATTTTCAATGTATCATTGCTAGTTTTAGCAAAATCATTAGTTACCCTTGCAGCAGCAACTTCATCATCAAATGACATTGCTATAGCATTAGGACCCTCTAAATTAATATTAAAATCTTCATAACCTAATTCTTTAAATGCAAAATTCATCATCGAATTTTTATAAACCTTATATTCAACTCCAGCTTCTCTACATTTATTTCTTAGTTCTGTTACTTTTTCAACAGTTAAACCTCTGTATTCAACTAGTACAACCGATTTAGCGCTTCTAAACTTTTCAGTTATTTCTGTAACCAATTGTTTTTTCTGTTCTAATACTGTTTGATTCATACCGTTACACCTCCTTAATTAGTGGTATAAAAAAATTCTCCCCGCAGACGAAGAGAAGTAATTTTTATTAATCTCACCTCGGTTGGGTATTTAAGCTCTTAAGAGCACCAACTGTCTGCGGTATATATTTAATTGTCGCTTGAATTATATCAATAGTTCTATATTTATGTCAATACAAATTATTAGTCTAATCAATTAATTTTGATGGATTAATTTTAACACCAGGTCCCATTGTGCTTGCTACAGTAACACTTCTTAAATATTTACCTTTAGCAGCAGCTGGTTTAGCTTTTACAATTGCATCCATTATACTTTTTAAGTTGTCAACTAATTTTTCTGTACCGAAAGATTTTTTTCCTACAGGAACGTGAATTATGTTTGTTTTATCGAGTCTATACTCAACTTTACCTGCTTTAATCTCCTGAATAGCTTTAGCTACATCAAAAGTTACTGTTCCTGATTTAGGGTTAGGCATTAATCCCTTAGGACCTAATACTCTACCAAGTCTACCAACTACACCCATCATATCTGGAGTAGCAATAACTACGTCAAAATCAAACCAGCTTTCTTTTTGAATCTTATCAGCTAATTCAGCTTCACCTACATAATCTGCACCAGCTTCTTCAGCCTCTTTGGCCTTATCACCTTTTGCAAATACTAATACACGTACAGTCTTTCCTGTTCCGTGAGGTAGAACCACAGCGCCTCTTACTTGTTGGTCTGCATGTCTTGAATCTACACCTAATTTCACGTGAGCTTCAATAGTCTCATCGAAATTAGCTTTTGCTGTACCTAACATAACTGTTACAGCTTCTTCTAAGTCATATAATTTTATTTTATCAAATGACTTCATACTATCTTGATATTTTTTTCCTCTTTTTGGCATTTATATTACCTCCTCTGTGGTCATACAGCCTATAGGCCTCCCACTGTTTGCCGTGTTGCAATTTAATTTTAATTTTACTTTTCTACGTTAACACCCATACTTCTTGCAGTTCCTGCTACTAAACTCATAGCAGCTTCTATAGTGTTAGCATTTAAATCCGGCATTTTTAACTTAGCGATTTCTTCAACTTTTTCTTTTGAAATAGTTGCTACTTTCTTTTTGTTAGGTTCTCCGGAACCACTTTCGATACCAACTGCTTTTTTTATTAGTACTGCTACTGGTGGAGTTTTTGTGATAAATGTAAATGATCTATCTTGATAAACAGTTAATACTACTGGTATAATCATACCTGCTTGATCTGCTGTTTTTGCATTAAATTCTTTACAAAATCCCATTATATTCACACCGTGAGGTCCTAATGCTGTTCCAACTGGTGGAGCTGGAGTAGCCTTGCCTGCTGGAATCTGAAGTTTAACTATAGCCATTACCTTTTTTGCCATATCGTTGCACCTCCTTAATCGTTTAACGACGGTATCTGTTTATTTACTATTTATTGAAAAGTTATTAAACTTTCTCAATCTGATTATAATCAAGTTCGATAAGAGTTTCTCTCCCAAACATTGACACAAAAGCTTTGATTTTTCTTTTTTCTTGACTTATGCTTTCTACTGTACCTATGAAGTTTTCAAAAGGTCCTTCCATAACCTTAATTGTATCATCAACGTCAAGTTCTATAGCAGGAAGTCTCTCAACAACTCCAAGTGCTTTTACCTCTTCATCTGACAAAGGAACTGGTTTAGATCCTGGTCCAACAAAGCCTGTAACTCCCCTTGTATTTCTTACAAGATACCAAGATTCATCAGTCATAATCATTTTTATAATAACATAACTTGGGAACATCTTTCTTTCTTTTATTTTCTTCTTGCCGTTTTTTGTTTCTGATACTTCTTCAACCGGCACCCTAACTTCAAAAATAATATCTTGCATTTCTCTATTCTCTACAAGTTTTTCGATGTTAGCCTTTACTTTATTTTCATGCCCCGAATATGTATGAACAACATACCATCTTGATCCTTGTGACTCTTGTTTCATACCCGCTGTACTCCTTTTTAAACATTATAAACATTTTAGACGATTATACAATTAATCCAATTATGTTTTCAAAAACAAGATCTAATCCCCATATAACTACAACCATAACTCCTACTGTAGCAAGTACAACTATAGTATAGTTTATTAGTTCTTTTCTTGTCGGCCAATTTACTTTTTTTAATTCTGATTTAACACCTTTAAAATAATTTTTAATTCTCGCTGTTACTTTTGGTTTGTTTTCATTCTCTTTATTTGACATTTAAACACCTCAGTAAATTATTTTGTTTCTTTATGAAGAGTATGTTTTTTGCAGAATTTACAATATTTGTTCAATTCTATTCTCTCAGGATTTTCTCTTTTGTTCTTCTCTGTGTCATAGTTTCTTTGCTTACATTCAGTGCAAGCTAATTTTACAGCAACCCTCATTTTATACACCTCCAAGGATCTATATTATTTATATTATTATCGTATGTTTTATCATCATACAATATAGGTACCGCTATTTAAACATTATCCAATTTAAGATATCACAAAATTATTGGTGTGTCAATATTTTTTTATTTTTTTGCACATTGTCTTTCAAAATTACAATCTTCATTAAAAATAGCTTCTGCTAAAGCAAAAGCTATTCTCAACCATCTACATTAAATCATATTATACTTTAAATTATAGTTTGTCAATATTTTTTTTAGTTTTTATGCAATTTTTTTAATTGTCTATTTAATTATTTGAGCAACAACTCCAGATCCAACAGTTCTTCCGCCTTCTCTGATTGCAAATCTTAATCCTTCTTCTATTGCTATTGGGTGGATTAATTCTACTGTAAATGTTGCGTTATCTCCAGGCATACACATTTCTACGCCTTCTTGTAAATCTATTGATCCTGTTATATCTGTAGTTCTGAAATAGAACTGTGGTCTGTATCCGTTAAAGAATGGTGTATGTCTTCCACCCTCTTCTTTTGTTAATACATATACCTCACTTGTAAACTTTGTATGTGGTGTTATACTTCCTGGTTTTGCAAGAACTTGACCTCTTTGGATATCTGTTCTTTGAATTCCTCTTAGTAATGCTCCTATGTTATCTCCAGCTTGTGCTTGATCCAACAATTTCTTGAACATTTCTACTCCTGTACATACTGTTTCTTTTGGTTCATCTAATAATCCAACGATTTGGATTTTATCTTGAACTTTTAATATTCCTCTTTCAACTCTTCCTGTTGCAACTGTTCCTCTACCTGTAATTGAGAATACGTCCTCTACTGGCATTAAGAATGGCTTATCAACATCTCTTTCTGGAGTTGGTATTGTATCATCTACTGCTTGCATTAATTCTAATATTTTATCTCCCCAAGGTCCATCTGGATCTTCAAGAGCTTTTAATGCTGAACCTACTACTATTGGAATATTGTCTCCATCGAATTCATACTCTGATAATAGTTCTCTTACTTCCATTTCAACTAACTCGATTAACTCTGGATCATCTACCATGTCTTCTTTGTTTAAGAATACTACTAACTGAGGAACACCTACCTGTCTTGATAACAAGATATGCTCTCTTGTTTGTGGCATTGGACCATCTGCTGCTGATACAACTATGATTCCTCCGTCCATTTGTGCTGCTCCTGTTATCATGTTCTTTACATAGTCAGCGTGGCCTGGGCAGTCAACGTGTGCATAGTGTCTGCTTGGAGTTTCATACTCAACGTGTGCTGTTGAAATTGTTATTCCTCTTTCTCTTTCTTCTGGTGCCTTATCTATGTTGTCGAATGATACTGCTTCACCAGTTCCATATCTTTTGTGTAACACCATTGTTATTGCTGCTGTTAATGTTGTTTTACCATGGTCAACGTGTCCTATGGTTCCAATATTAACATGTGGTTTGGTTCTTTCATATTTTTGTTTTGCCATTTATTTATCCTCCTGTTTTTATCATTGGAGCCTACGACCGGACTCGAACCGGTGACCTCTTACTTACCATGCAAGTGCTCTACCTCCTGAGCTACACAGGCATTCTTATGTAACTTAAATAATTTTCATAATGAACATTAAACTATCGCACACAATATAATGCCCAAAAGATTTCAATTAACATTATATCAATTAGATAAAGATAAATCAATGATTTTTTTCAAAAACACTATAATGTATATTTTCATTATATTATATAATTTTATCTTTAATTTTATTAATTTTTAACTTAATTCTTTGTAAAGCATTATCAATTGCTTTTACATCTTTATCTAATGCAATTGATATTTCTTCATAAGTTTTGCCGCTTTGATACTCCGCTAGCACATCTTGTTCAAACTTACTTAATATTTTAGATTGAATTTCACGTAAATTATTCATTTGTTCTTTTTTTATAATAACGTTCTCAGGGTTTGGACAACTTAAATCTTCTAGTTTTTCTATAAGATTGTCCTCAGAATTATCACTAAAACATTCATAAATCGAAATACTACTATTTAATAAATTTTTCTCATAACCTCTTGATTTTCTAATAGCTGAAATAATTTGCCTTCGAATGCATAATTCTGCATAGCTTCTAAAATTATTAGTAGTATCAAAATTAAAGCTTTTAACTGCATTTATAAACCCAATCATAGCTTCCTGAAACAAATCATCCTTGTCCCCACCTAAAATAAAAAATGCGCTTACAACTTTCTTTATTACAAAAGAATATCTAGCGTATAAATATTTCTCTGCCTTAAGATCTCCATTTTTGATTAAATTAACAAGTTCTTTATCAGTAAAATTTTTGTATTCATTACTACATACTGCATACTTTCTAAATAAATCAAAAGAATTACTCACCCGTCAAATCCCCCATCCACATTTTACTAAAAAAATTATATTCAATTTTTCGTATTTCGTCAAGCTATTCTACCATTCTTCTCATCTTTTCTAGCTTTATCCTAGTTTCAGAATCAATGATCTGGTCAATATTTGTGCCTTTTTGTCGAGGTATATCTGTTCTTGTCTGAATATCTTTTTTTGTGTTTTGAAGTTCTAAAAGCATTTCTTGCGCAGTAATGCGGGTACCTCCCCTAGCTAAAACTATTTGTTGTATGGAATTATCAGATGTTGCAACCTGCACACGTTCATATCTTCCTATTTTATCAAGTTGTTTTTCAATATAGCTGTCTGCAGTTTCATTTTCCTTTGTATATACTACCTCAACTCCAGCAATATTTTCTCTTTTTTCTAAACTTCCTTTTACTAAGTGGGCATCAAAGACAACAATAACTTTTATACCCTTGTAAGCCTGATATTCAACCAAAAGCTCAATCAACTTACTTCTTGTATTCTCTATGTTTCTTGACATATCATTATAATAAGACCACTGATTAACAATATTATACCCGTCTATGAACAAGTATTCTTTTTTTGTTCTAGACATTTTATATTCCTCTTTGTTTCATAATCTCATAAATAATTATCGACGCTGCACAGGATGCATTTAATGAGTTTATATTTCCTTTCATAGGTATCTTTACAAGGGTATCACAATTCTTTTTAATCAATCTTCCTATGCCTGAACCTTCACTTCCAATAACTACCCCAATTGGAACATCTAAATTTTCTTCACTAATATATTTTTCTCCATCCATATCTGCACCATAAATCCATAAACCTTTTTCTTTCAATATTTCTAATGTTTGACTTATATTTGTAACTCTTACAATAGGCAAATATTCTACCGCACCAGCAGAAGTTTTAGCAACAACTCCATTTACTCCAGCTGCTCTTCTCTTGGGAATAATAACACCATGAGAACCCAAACATTCAGCCGTTCTTATTATTGCTCCTAGATTATGAACATCAGTTATTTCATCAAGTATTATTACAAATGGCTTTTCATTTTTCTTTTTAGCATTTTCAAATATATCTTCGATTTCCTTGTATTCATACTCCATTGCCTCTGCAATAATTCCCTGATGTCTTCCGTTTTCACTTATTTTACTTAATGCTGCTTTATCAACATATTTAACAAGTATTTTATTTTCTTTTGCCATTGTAAGTATTTTAGATATTGAACCCTCTGCAATCTCTTTACTAATAAGTATCCTATCTATTTGAACATCACTTTTCATTGCTTCTATAACAGGATTTCTACCCTCAATTATTCTCATCTTTTTCATCCTTTTTTTCTATAATATTTACTATTTTATTAAACAACATCATTAGTCTTTCGAATTCATTATTGAGGTACAAATATCCAAACAATGTTTCAAAACCTGTGGCATACCTATAATCCATTAAATTAGCATTTTTAGGTGATGATGTAACTTTAGCATTTCTGCCCCTTTTGATTATCTTTATTTCTTCTTCTGTTAAAATTGGATTAAGCTTTTTTACTAGCTCAGCTTGTGCTTTTGCCTTTACGAATTTTATCGCTTGTTTATGCATTTGATTAACACTGTATTCATGATTATTAATTATATGGCTTCTAACAAGCAATTCATAAATCGCATCACCTGCATATGCTAGTTGTGCAGGTGAATGCATTATTTTTTTATTATCAATATTATCATTAATCTTTTTTAATAATTCATTGTCAAACATTTTATCCTCTTTTTTTCCAATTAACACCTTGTCTTGTATCCTCTAATACAATCCCTTTTTCTAAAAGTTCTGCTCTAATTGCATCAGCAAGTTGAAAATCTTTGTTTTTCTTTGCTTCCTGTCTTTTTTGTATCATTTCTTCAATAAATTTAACTTCGTCTTCATGAACATCATTACCATTTTCTTCATCAAAATTTAAAAGATCCAAAGAAAGTACTTGTTCAAAGTTACTAACTATAAATAACTTTTCAGTATTATTTAAATCTTCTGATTTTAATGCATTATACAATACTGTAATGGCGTTAGCAGTATTTAAGTCGTCAGCTAAACAATTTTTAAATTCATTAATATATTTATTTACAGAATCACCAACCTTGCAATTAGCATCTTCATTTTCTTTTAAGGTTTTAATTTTATTTTTTAACTTATAATAAGCATTTTCTGTTGATTTAAGAGAATCAAACGAAAACGCAAGCTGTTTTCTATAATGAGAATTCAATATATAATATCTATATGATAAAGGGTTGAATCCTTTTTTCTCAAGCAATGATAACGTCAAAAATTCTCCGCTTGATTTACTCATTTTTCCACCATTATCAATTAAAAATTCTCCATGCCACCAATATTTTACCCACTCTTTTCCTGTATAGCTTTCTGTTTGTGCAATTTCATTAGTGTGATGAACGGGTATGTGGTCAACTCCACCACAGTGTATATCCATTTGTTCTCCAAGATTTTTTAATGATATAACCGAACATTCAATATGCCATCCAGGGTAACCTACTCCCCATGGTGAATCCCATTTCATTGCTTGGTTGTCAAATTTAGATTTTGTAAACCAAAGCACAAAGTCCTGAGGACATTTTTTATGTAAATCCTCAGATACATCTTCTCTATATGCAGTTTTACATTGTTCTAAGTCCATTCCAGATAGTTTTGTATAATCATCTCTTTTGGTAATATCAAAATATACATTGCCATTAGCTATATATGTATATCCCTTATTTTCAAGAGTTTTTATAAATTCTATATAGTCATCAATATAATCTGTAGCTTTTCCAATAACATCTGCTTTTTTAATATTAAGTTTTTCCATATCACTAAAAAACGCATCTGTATAATGTTGTGCTATTTCCCATACGGTTTTATTTTCCCGCTTAGCACCCTTAAGCATTTTATCTTCACCATCATCTGCATCAGATTCTAGATGGCCAACATCAGTTATATTCATTACTCTTTTAACGGGATATCCAAGATATATTAAGGTTTTTTCAAGGATATCCTCGTGTATATACGTTCTTAAATTTCCTATATGAGCATAGTTGTACACAGTAGGACCACATGTATACATTTTAACTAAATTTTCATCTAATGGTTTGAAATCTTCAATTGACCTTGATAAGGTATTATAAAGTTTCATTTTATTCCACCTTTCTTATGATTACATTATAAATTAACATTGCAAATAGCATAATGTTATAATAAACTTATTACATATTTAAGACGATTTAATATTTTATCTTTTCCTAGTGCAACTAAAATTTTATCCATTTCAGGTCCATGTTGCTGTCCTGTCACTGCACACCTTACAGGCATAAATAAATTTTTACCCTTAGCACCAGTTTTAGATTTTAGAACATTAAATATACCCTTAGCAAATTCTAATGTTACCTCATCTATACTATTAAGTTCATCTACAAATACTTCTAGTAAATTTTTAACATGGTCAGCCTTAACTATTTCTTCAACTTCACTAGTTTCAAATTCAACCGTATCGCCAAAGAATATACTCATGTGTTTAACTATTTCATTTATATAATTAAGTCTTTCCTTAAGCGCGTCAGTCACTTGTACTAACCACTCAAATTTTTCTTCAGTTTCTTCCTTAGTCATTAAACCAGAATCTATTATAGCAGGTATTGCTAGTTTTGCAATTCTTTCAGGGTTTGACTCCTTAATATAATGATTGTTAACCCAATTTAATTTATCTATATCAAATATACCACCTGTTTTAGAAACTCTATCAAAATCAAATTCACGAACCAATTCTTCCAATGAAAAAATTTCTTGATTATCTTTTGGACTCCATCCAACAAGTGCTAAATAATTAACTAGTGCTTCTGGCAAATACCCTTTATTTTTGAAATCAGAAGTTGCTACATCCCCTTGTCTTTTACTTAATTTTTTCTTATCTTTGTTTAAAACTGTAGGCAAATGAATATACATCGGCATATTCCAGCCCAAATAATCATATATTAGTTTTTGCTTTGGTGTTGAAGTAAGCCACTCTTCACCTCTTACAGCATGCGTTATTCCCATTAGATGATCATCAACTACTACAGCAAAATGATATGTTGGAAATCCATCTGATTTTATCAATACTTGGTCATCAACTTCTGATGAATTAATTGTAATTGTTCCTTTCACAAGATCAGTAAATGTTATATCCTCATTTTTAGGAACTTTTAGCCTAATTACATATTCTTCACCTGAGGCAATTTTACTTTCCACTTCTTCTTTAGTCAAATTCATACAATGTTTATCATACATTGGAGTTTTATTTTCTTCTCTTTGTTTATCACGAACTAAATCAAGCCTCTCTTTTGTACAGAAACAATAATATGCATGACCGCTATCTAATAGTTGTTTTATATAATTTTGATATATTTCAAGCCTTTCAGATTGAATATAAGGACCATATTCTCCTTTTTGTACAATCTCACCATCTTCAACAAAGGACACCTTCATCATGTTTTACTCCAGCCCATAACAAAGAATCTATTAAGTTTTCCATAGCTCCTTCTACAAATCTACTTTGATCTGTATCTTCTATTCTAAGAATATATTTACCACCATTTTTATTTGCATATAAATAACAATATAAAGCAGTTCTCAAACCACCTATATGTAAGTACCCCGTTGGGCTAGGTGCAAATCTCAATCTTACTGACATTTGTAACCTCCTATAATTTTACTTTTAATAATTCATTATATATTACAAAACTTATACTATCAAGTTATTTTTTCTATGTTATTATTTTTACATATATCTTAATATTATACTTATTTTCCACTAATTTCAACCAAATGTAATGATTTTGTAATGGATATTTTGTCTAAATATGTTATAATAATAAAAATAATAAAATTTTTTAACATTTAGTTTTATTATTATAACTAAATATTATACATAAAGTGTTTATCCTAAAACCATTGTAGCACAATATTTATGAAATGTTGGATGAGCATTTCATTACACCATCTTGCAACAATAAATAATACAAGGGGAGTTGAGACATGAAAAAAAGCATTTTAATTTTATTAATTATTATTTTCACCATGTCAACAACAGTAGTATATGGTGAAAATATAATTGGGTATACCAATATATCTGACATAGGAATTTATAAAAGTCCAAATTATGCTTCATCTAAAATCTGTGTTTTAAAGCTAAACAGCAAGGTTGAAATATTAGAGGAAGAAAACGAATGGTTTAAAATTCAAACAGAAGATAAAAATGTAGGTTGGATAGAAACATATTTTGTAACTGTTCCAGCAACAAAATATGTAGTAAATAATACTGACTACAATGTTAACATAAGAAAAGGACCTTCAACTTCTACTGACCAAATAGGACAACTTCTACCAGGTGAACATGCTAAATATATAAGTACATATCACAGTTGGCATATAATCGAATACAATGGTTCAGAATATTATATTGCTAGCTGGTTAACGGATATTATTTCCGATGGTTCTGATAAAATTTATCTTCTTTACGATAATATAAATATTAGAGATAATAGTTCAATTAACAGTAATGTTATTGCACAAGGAAATAAATATGAAACATATACAGTACATGGTGAAAAAAATGGTTGGCTAAAAATAAAGCTTCCTGAGGGTAATTATGGATACATAGCTGGTTGGCTTGCTTCATATGATTTAAATTACTACTCAGAAGGACATCTAGATTACAAATATGCAACAGACGGTCTAAATATAAGGTCTGGCCCATCAACTGAACACAAAAAAATAGAATCATTAGATCCCACGTCACGTGTTAAAGTAATTAACACTGAAAATGGTTGGGACAAGATTATTACAAATAATGGACAAATTGGTTGGTGTAAAAGTGATTATTTACAGTCAACTCTACCATTATTAGACAAGAAAATCCTTTTAGATCCAGGACACGGAGGTAAAGATCCGGGGGCCATTAGCTATTCTGGAAAGTTCGAAAAATATGTTAACCTTAGTGTAGCTAAAAAGTTAAAAGAAAAACTTGAATCTCTAGGTGCTACAGTGTATATGACTAGAACAGGAGATACATACATACATAATATTGAAAGAGGAAAAATGGCAGATAGATTAGGTGTAGATATTTTGTTATCAATTCATCATAATTCTCTAGGTTCATCAAGACCTGATTACTTTGGATTATCAACATACTACAACACTATAAACTACGCTGATACTAGATATGGCTATGATTTAGCTGAAGCCCTTTACTTAAATGCAATTACACTTAACGGTGTATATCGTGATGGAATATATGATAGAAATTATCAAGTCCTCAGAGAAACAAATACACCTGCAGCATTAATAGAAATAGGTTTTATGTCTAATCCTCAAGAAGAATTAAATGTAAATACTGATAGCTTTCAAAACTTAATGGTAGAAAAACTTGCAAACGGAATAATTGATTACTTTAAATAAAAAGAAGACAGATTTGGGGAACCATCCTCAAATCTGTCTTCTTTTTATTTAAAAATCAACTTAAAGAAACATTTCTGTGAACACTTCGTTTATTAGGCTATCCTTAACCGCTAGTGACAACAGCTTGTTATGCTTTATGAAATCTGGTAAACTTTTATTGTATTCTAAAGGCTTTGACATAACTTTTTCTATTACAATTTTAATAAACTCTTCTGTTTTATATATTTTAAATTTTTCTATATCATTATACTTTTCAGCTATCTGCTCCACAATTCTTATAACAATATCCTGATAATCATTAGTTCCTTTCATATCAAGTATGTTCTCAAGACGTGGCATTATTTTTTCAAATAACATCCTATCTGTAGGTGTACCTTCATATCCTAAAATCTTGCCTAATTTTTCAATTTTATCGCTTCTATCCAAAACAAAATCCACCATAAACTGAAGAAAATCGCCAACATACGGTTCACAATAATACTTATATCCTCTTAATTTTTTAAAAGCCTTCATCGTATCATAATATCCTAATAGCATATCTCTTTCTGATTGCTCTTTGTTAAAATCAAGTAACCCTCCAAGTTGTTCAACAGGCTGTATATAAGTTATATTTAGTTTTTTATTTTTAGGCTTTTTAACTATTCCTATACCAAAGGTTCTAACTGCAATAAAATCTGTATAACCTTTCTTCACTAAAACACCTATTGGTAAATTATCATGAAAACCTCCATCTAAAAACTTTTTACCATCATAAGTTTCTTGTTTGAATGCAGGTAAGTTGGCACTAGCTAATAAATAATCAATCAATTTTCCTTCTGGAATATCCTCCAATAAAAGCTCCATAGGCTTTAAGTCAGTTAAGTTTACAGTTACAATTCCAAAATCAAGCTTCGATTTTCTTATTACATCTTCATCTATGTATTCTTCTAAAAGTGCTCTTATTTTTGATGTATCTAATCCTCTATTACTTAAAATTTCCTTTGAAACATTCAAAAGATAAGGTAAATTAATTTCTTGCAAATTAAAAGTCTTTAAATTAGTTATTGCCTTTTCATCAATATTAAACAAGTCAGAAGATTTTGTATTAATCCAAATATCCTCTAATTTTTCTAAATCACCTTGAATCAAAATTGCTCCATTTAAAGCACCAATGGATGTTCCTGCAATACCACCAATTTCTACCCCTAGTTCTTTTAAAGCTTTATATGCACCGACATGATAGGCGCCTTTAGCACCTCCACCTTCTAAAACTAATCCGTACATATTACTCCCCCTATTCAATAGATATTAATTTAACCGTACTTACTCCTTTAATCTTTTTCAACTCTAAAATTACATCATCTATTGACTTTTCAATATCTGATATATCTAAAGACACACTTACCGAAGCCTTACCATTAATTGGAATACTCTGGTTAATAGTTAATATGTTGGCTTTAGCTGATGATATGTGATTTAAGACGTTAGACAACACCCCTTTTTCATGTCTAAGCATCATTGTTATTACTGCTTTTCTCCCAATTGAATTTTCTGACGGAGAAAAAACATAATCCTTATATTTATAATAAGTACTTCTGCTTATCCCAACTTTTTTTACTGCCTCACTTATCCCCTTTACATTCCCATCATTAATTAAATTTCTGGCTTCAATAACTTTTTCATATACATCTGGCAATATTTTTTTACTTACTATTAGGTATTTTTTTAACATGTCTAAATCCACCTTTTATTATTTTTCTACTAAAACTCCATTTTTGTCTACCTTAAGAAATTTTATTTCCCATTTATGTTTCAATTCTATTATACTATTATTTATTGCTTTTGTAAAATCAGAATTTTCAATAATATTCATTAATGTTGGCCCAGAACCGCTTACAAACATTACAACGCTATTATTTTCCATACATATCTTCTCAACTTCATCATATTCATGAATTAAATTTTTCCTATACACTTGATGAAGTTTATCTTTTAATGATCTCTTAATCATATTGAAGTCACCCACTTCTAATGATTTAAGAAGTGCAGCTATCCTTGAGATATTAAAAATTGCATCATCAAACGACACCATTTGTGGCAGAAGTTTTCTAGCTTGACTTGTTGATGTTTCAAAATTAGGTATTAGGGCACAAAACAATATTTTATCACTAATTTCATAGCGAACATAATAAGGAACACCATCATCAACTAAAGAAGTAGTTAATCCTCCATAAACAGCTGGTGCTATATTATCAGGATGACCTTCAATTTCTACAGCAATTTTAAATAGCTCATCTTTTGATAAATTTCCATTAAGAAGTGCATTTGCTCCAAAAACCCCTCCAACTATACATGCAGAACTGCTTCCAAGCCCTCTAGAAGCTGGGATTTGAGTTTCCATTTTAATTTTTAATCCACTAAAACTACGACCTATTTTATCCGCCACTTTCTTAAATGATTTATATACTAAATTGTTTTCATTACAATATTCTTCTATACAACCTTCAAAAATTAGTCCATTACCTATTTCTTCAAATTCATAGGTGTTATACAAATTAAGCGCAAGACCAAGAGAATCAAATCCTGGTCCGATATTGGCAGTAGATGCTGGCACAGTTACCTTAATCATTTTAAATCTCCTAATATTCTAACGTATTCTCCCATTTCATTTATTTCACATAATTTTTGATGGAGTACCGGTTTATATTCTAACCCTTGTAAATTTTCAGGTATTTTTACACCAGTTTTTTCTGATAGTTCATGCATAATTTTGAATTCATCCGCATCTGATTCCCCATACAACGATTCATAGACACTCCTTGAAAACTTAAATGGACTAGCAGTTGACAAAACTACACTAACTGTATTATCTCCAGTTTCATTTTTATAATCTTGAAGAACTTTATATGCAACTGCAGTGTGAGTATCTAATAAATATCCTTGTTTTTCATATGTTTCTTTAATTATATTTTGAGTTTCTTCTTTGTATACGCAACCTGCATAAAACTGAGAGTTTAAAGTTTGTTTCATTTTTTCATTTATTTCATATTTTCCCTCTTTATTAAGTTTATTCATAAGTTCTTTTACAACTTCATTATTTTTTTCACTAATATAATACAACAATCTTTCAAGGTTACTAGATACAAGAATATCCATTGATGGAGAAATTGTTTTATAAAAAGTTCTATTTCTATCATATATTCCTGTTTTTATAAAGTCATATAAAACATTATTCTCATTAGATGCACATATCAACTTATTAATAGGTAATCCTAAAAGTTTAGCATAATATCCTGCCAATATATTTCCGAAATTGCCTGTTGGAACAGAAAAATTAATTTTATCATACAATTTAATTTCGCCTTTTTCAACAAGATTAATATACGAATAAAAATAATATACTATTTGAGGAACTAACCTACCAATGTTTATTGAATTTGCTGACGAAAACATCTTGTTCTCTTTAGATAACTCATTTATTAACTCTTCATTAGTAAATATTTTTTTTACTCCTGTCTGGGCATCATCAAAATTTCCTTTTATTGCACAAACATGTGTATTTGAACCCTCCTGTGTAACCATTTGTAGTTTTTGAACCTGACTTACACCTCCGTCAGGATAGAAAACTATTATCTTAGTTCCCTTTACATCTTTAAATCCCTCGAGTGCAGCCTTACCAGTATCTCCAGAAGTTGCAGTTAGAATTATTACCTCTCCTTTCATATCATTCATTTCATATGAAGTTGTAACTAAATGTGGTAATATTGAAAGTGCAACATCCTTAAATGCTGAAGTAGGACCATGGAATAATTCGGTTATAAAGCATTGTCCAACTTTTACAACTGGAGTTATTTCTTTTGTACTGAACTTATTTGTATAAGCTTTTTCAACACAATCCTTTATTTTTTCCTTTGAAAAATCATCTATCATAAGTTCAATTATTATTCTAGTAATATCCTTATAACCTTTACCTTGAAGTTTTTCTATATCTACCTTCTTTCCATCTAAATTTCTCATAATATACAAACCACCATCATCAGCTATTCCTTTAAGAATAGCTTCCGAGGCAGTAGATTTAATATTAGCACTTCTTGTACTTTCATAATTTTTCATCATCATAGCCTCCTATTGTCTCTGAATATTTGCTCTTATATAATATAATGTTCTTGAATATATTACAAGTGTTTTTTTCTAAAAAACAAAATTGTTGCAATATAAAAACATATATAGTATAATTTCAGTTATGTTATGAATTTACGAAACAAATATATATAGAATTTAAGGAGAATATTATGAAAATTGGTATATTAGGATTTGGTACTGTAGGGTCTGGTGTTTATGAAATAATATCTAATAGCAGTAATTATTTAATGAAAAATCTAGAAGTAAGTAAAATATTAGTTAGAAATAAAAACAAAATTACTTTAGATAATATGACTATTGAACCCGACGAATTGCTATGTGATGACAGCATAGATGTAATAGTTGAGGTAATGGGCGGTATACATCCAGCTTACGAATATATTATGAAAGCATTAAAATCAGGAAAACACGTCGTTTCAGCAAATAAAGCAGTAATTTCAAAATACTTAGAAGAATTTACAAAAACAGCAAAAGAACACAATGTTGGATTTTTATATGAAGCTAGCGTAGGTGGAGGTATTCCATGGCTAAAATCAATAAAACAAGTAAAGAGAATAGATGAAATTTCTAAAGTTTATGGTATTTTTAACGGAACCTCTAATTTTATTCTTTACAATATGTTTGAAAAGGGATATGATTTTAATGAGATATTAAAAATAGCACAAGATAAAGGTTATGCAGAATCAGATCCTTCTGCTGATATAGATGGTGTAGATATTCAAAGAAAGCTCACAATTATTTCTTCACTCGCCTTTGATACTGTTATAAAGGAAGAAAGTATACCTACATTTGGAATAAGAAATGTAACTAAAAGCGATATAAATTATTTTAAAAAACAAAATATCACACTAAAATTAGTTGCAACATCTGTTCAAAATGATAATGAGTATTGTTCATGTGTTGAACCTGTATTATTCGCAAATAACACAATTGAAGCTAATGTTTCTGAAAATTTTAATATCGGATCTCTAACTGGTAGTTCCATAGGTGAACTAAAATTTTATGGTCAAGGTGCAGGTAAACTTCCTACGGGTAATGCCATTGTACAAGATATAATTGACATATACACTAATGGATATCAAAATTATCCTTATTATTTTGATAAAAAATTAAGCTTAAATCAAAATCTAATAACAGGCAAATATTTTATAAGATTTTCAAATGAACAATCCAAAGAAATATTTAAAGATATAGCTAACGATTATTTCAAACTAGATTCTTCACATGTTGTAGTAACAAATGAATTAACATTAAAAGAATCACAAGAATTATTTAAAAAATTAAACAAATCTGAAACAAATGTATTTTACGCAAGATACAATTAATGTTGAGGATACAATCCAACTGCTATAAGGAGAAATCTTATGAAACATATAAGTATTTTAGGTTCAACAGGCTCAATCGGGACACAAACACTTGATGTTGTAAAAGAACATCCTGACAAACTTAAGGTTTGTGCAATAACCGGAAATAATAACATTGATTTATTAGAAAAACAGATTATAGAGTTCAATCCTGAACTATGTTGTGTAATGAATGAGAAAAATGCTTTAAGATTAAAAAAGAAATTAGAATCTTCTTTAAATTTTAATTATAAGACAGAAATAGTATATGGAATGGATGGACTCATATCGGCTGCCGAATACTATAAAAGTGAAATTATAGTAACTGCTGTTTCTGGAATGATTGGACTAAAACCTACTGTAGCTGCAATAAAAAAAGGCAAAACAATTGCTCTAGCAAATAAAGAAACACTAGTCACTGGTGGAGATTATATAATGAACCTTGCGAAAAAATACGATTCATTAATATTGCCAGTCGATAGTGAACATAGCGCAATTTTTCAATGTTTAATGGCAAATGATAATAAAAATATTAATAAAATAGTATTAACTGCATCAGGAGGACCTTTCAGAGGTAAAAATTTAGAATTTTTAGAAAATGTTACATTAGAAGATGCTCTTAAGCACCCTAATTGGTCAATGGGAAAGAAAATAACTATAGATTCATCTACATTAATGAATAAAGGTTTAGAAGTAATTGAAGCAAAATTTTTATTTGATGTGGAACCAGAAAAAATTGAAGTTGTAGTTCATCCTCAAAGCATTGTTCATTCTGGAATAGAATTTTGTGATCACTCAACCCTAGCTCAACTAGGTCTACCCGATATGAAGGTTCCAATACAATTTGCACTTTTCTATCCAAATAGAGTAGAAAATAGCTATAAGAGTCTCTCACTCTTTGATATTGGAAAACTTACATTTGAAAAAGCTGACAAAAATATTTTCAAATGCCTTCGATTAGCTTTTGATTCTTTAAAAATCAAAGGTACTATGCCAACTGTTCTAAATGCTGCAAATGAAACAGCTGTAGATTTATTTTTAAATAAAAAAATAAGTTTTCTTGATATAGGAAATATAAATGAAAGTGTTATGCTAAAGCATTCAGCAATAAAAATAGATTCAATAGAAACAATCCTCGAAGTGGAAGAATGGACAAAAAAAATAATATTAGAACAATATTAGGTCTTTTATTCATCGAAATAGGGAACGGTTCTTTTTGATTGAAGACGACTCTTCAATCAAAAAGAACCGTTCCCTATTTCGACCACTACATTTGGATTTAATCATTCAAGCATTTCTTTTATAGCTCTATTGTCATCATCTGCATTTACAATTATAACGTCAATGCCAATTCTAATTATATCTTCCCACCTAATTTTTCTAGTTTTTGACTTTCCTAAAATACCCATAAAACGACTGCCTTCTTCTATATAAAATGCTGTTATTTTTCCTTTGCTAGCATCTATTTCTACATCGTCAAACCTACCAATGACCTCTCCGTTTTTTATATTAATAATATCTTTTTCTAATAAATCTAAATAATTTGTCATTTAAAGTTCCTCCATTTTATATTAAAAAGATCCTCGTTTTTTAATATACTAGGAAGAGATATTTCCAAATATATTAAAAATGTCACAATTAAGATATGTTTATACTATAAAATATGTACAAAATTCTTAATTATGACACTCAAATATTTTTTTCTATTCTATTTTATTTAAATCCCTTTTTAATTTGCGTTAATGCCGACTTTTCAAGCCTAGAAACCTGTGCTTGAGATATGCCGATTTCCTCAGCAACTTCCATCTGCGTTTTACCTTTATAAAAACGCATATCAACGATTTGTTTTTCTCTATCTGACAAATTATTAATACTCTCTTCTAACGTCATTTTTTCAATCCATTTTTCATCTATATTTTTCTCATCACGCACTTGATCAACTACATACAGAGCATCTCCACCATCATTGTATATTGGTTCAAACAACGAAACTGGTTCCTGTATAGACTCTAGTGCAAATATAATCTCTTCCTTATCTACTCCAATTTCTTTTGCAATTTCAGTAATACTAGGTTCTTGAGAATTTAGAGCTGTGAGTCTTTCTCTAACCTGTAAAGCCTTGTAAGCAGTATCTTTCATTGATCTAGAAACCCTAATTGAATTATTATCTCTCATATATCTTCGGATTTCACCAATTATCATAGGCACTGCATATGTAGAAAACTTTACATCTAATGACAAATCAAAATTATCAATAGCCTTTATTAAACCGACGCAACCAATTTGAAACAAATCGTCTACAGGCTCATTTTTAGAATTAAATCTTTGTATTACGCTTAAAACGAGCCTTAAATTACCATTAATAAACTGATCTCTTAGTTCGTCATCACCTTCTTGAATTCTCTTAATCATTCCCCTCATTTCTGAAGTTTTTATTGTTGGTAATTGAGATGTATTAACGCCACATATTACTACTTTGTTTATCATCGTCGTTTTTCCCCTTTATAAATATTATCCCCCTTTAAAATTATTTCCCAGCATAATATTTTTATACTGCTTTGCTTATATCTTTTTTGAGCCTGTTAAGTATCTTTTTCTCAAGCCTAGATATGTAAGATTGTGAAATTCCAAGCATATCAGCAACTTCCTTCTGCGTAAAACTTCTAGTGTTATTTAATCCAAATCTTAACTTCATAATCATATATTCCCTTTTATTAAGTTTTTTGATTGATTCATTAAGTAAGTTTAAATCTACCTCATTCTCCATATCTCTAAAGACAATATCCTCTTCTGTTCCTAAAATATCTGATAGTAATAGTTCATTACCATCCCAATCTATATTCAAAGGTTCATCTAGTGATATTTCAGTTTTAGCCTTGCCCACTCGTCTTAAGTACATTAATATTTCATTTTCAATACATTTTGATGCATAAGTAGCAAGTTTAATATTTTTTTCAACTTTAAATGTATTAACTGCTTTAATTAGTCCAATAGTACCTATGGAAATAAGATCCTCTACATTTATACCAGTTGACTCGAATTTTTTAGCAAGATATACAACAAGCCTTAAATTATGTTCAATAAGAACAGTTTTAGCTTCATCAGATTCGCCAAATTTGCTCAACATTTCCTTTTCTTCTTCAGGTGTTAACGGAGGTGGAAGAGTATCACTTCCGCCTATAAAAAAAATATTTTTTGATAATCCGAACTTTTCTAAAATATACTTACGTATTTTATTATATAGCTCTTTCACATGGACCGCATTCATTATCTAATTCACACTCCCAATCTAGTAATTTTTTAAAAAGCAATGCGTCATAATCTTCCTTTCCATTAATCTTTTGTGGATAAATACCAATGACAGCATCTGCCTTAGTGATATTTTTATCATTACCAGAGATTGTAATGTTATCAGGTATTATACATATCATTAACTCATTTTTGTTACTAATTGTGTTATACCTTATTACTCTCAACTTCAACTTGTAGTTTTTTTCTAGAAAAAGATTTTCATAGTTTTTTCCTTCGTTTTTGTAAAATTCCACTATTTCCTTGGTTACATCCCCACCTAAAATATCGCCTAAAATTCCTATATTCACTACAATTACTGGCTTACCAGACATAGGGTCAACTAACTCATTTCCTGTGTCTATAAATGCTCTAAAGGATTTTATTTTATCATTAACCTCTATAGTAACAGTGCGAATATAATTATTTTTCTCTTTTCTTAATTTTATTTCATAAAATAGGAATTTTAATAATGCAAAAACCATAAATATAGATATAAGAATTATATTTACAGTTACCCTGTTGTTAGTAATAGAGTATAAAGCAAATACAGCACCTACCATTACTAAAGTTACAATATAAAAACATAAAATGACCTTTATATTTTTTATTATACCTTTAATATCGTAAGCAACCATAATCATTAAAATAGAAACACTAATCTTAACAATAAAATATGTCATGAAAGGTTTTCGTATATATGCAATTAGTATTACATATATTGCCCCTATTAAAGCTGCTAGAATTAACCTTTTATAGATAATTTTTATTTTAATCAAATTACCTGTTATATATAGCAAAATAAAATCAATTAAAAAGTTTTCAGCGAAGATATATTCAACATAATATTCCATCGCTACCTCACTATGTTTAAAATTTGTAAGTAACAATATTCATTATAAAGTACAAACAGAAATTATTTTGTCATAACATGTCTTGAAAATAAAAAAAAATGCAGAACAAAGTTCCACATTTTTAAATATTTTAGTTAATACTTAAGTCTTCCAATCATTTCTTCCATATTTCTTCTTTTTTCAAATCCTTCTATTAAAGTAACAGCTTTTGAAGTGTCCCCTATTAGAATACCACCAGACAACAAACCATCTTTAAAATACATTTTTTTATAATTTTTATCTGATTTATCTTTTATTTCATATACTTGATAAATAAAATTAGGATCTGAGCCAATGTCACCTATGGAAAAAACACTAGAATTAAATGCATTTAAAGTAGTTAATGGTATAATTTGCTCATATATATTGTCCTCACCCGAAGCATTCATTCCAGCAACCTTGCCTTGTTCAATAGCCTCACTCCAAAGTGCATAATTCACACCATCATACTCACAGCAATCACCACATGCATAAACACCATCTAAACCAGTTTCCATTTTATCATTAACTACTATAGCTCTTTTTACTTTTATATTTGTTCCTTCTGCTATTTGAACATTTGCTTTTACTCCAGTAGATACAATAACTATATCAGCATTGACAATTTCTCCATCACCAAGCAATACTCCTGTAACTACATCATCTCCAACTATTTCCTTAGTAGATGTATTTTTTTTAAATTCTATGCCCATGTCTTTAACTTGCTCTTCTAAAACTAAAGATGCCTGACTATCTAACTGCCTTGGCAATATTCTATTAGCCATTTCTAAAACTGTAACTTCAAGTCCATAGTATCTAAGCTCTGATGCTATTTCAAGACCTAAAATACCTCCACCAACTATTACTGCCTGCTTTTTATCCTTGGCATACTTTTTAATTTCAACTGTATCGTTTATGTTTCTCAATGTAAATACACCCTTTTTGTTATTTCCAGGAATAGGTGGCATAAAACATTCTGCACCAGTTGCAATTATAAGTTTAGTGTAATCCATTTCTGAATTATCATTTAATATAACTTTTTTATTATTTGAATCAATTTTTATTGCTTCTTTATCTAAAACTAAATTAACATTGTTTTCTTTTAACCAATCATCTTTTTTAATTGCTATTGAATCAGGTGAAATATCACGGCTCAACATTTTAGATAATTGCGGTCTATAATAGCCTTTAACATTTTCCTTTGAAATAATTGTTAGTTCACTATCTTTATCTCTCTTTCGTATTTGTTCTGCGGCACTCATACCAGCACCACTAGCCCCAATTATTACGAATTTTTCCTTATTGTTAGTAGATTTTTTTCCAACTTCTCCATCATCTAACTTTACAAAATATTCAGCACTAACTCCACATACAGGACAAACATTTGGAGGTTCAATTCCTTCAATTATTTCACCACAAATAGTGCATTTCCACTTATATACTTGATTAGATTCTTGCTTCTTAGTATTAAGTGTAACTTTTTCTGGAACTGTGCATGATTGAATTGAGTTTCCAAACTGAATACCAAAATCATATGCTGAATACAATTGTTCCTCTGATGGTTTAAATCTTACTTTCAGACCTTCTCCAAAAATTTTAACTCTTATTTGCTTTAGTCTAGCAATTATATTAGGTACTGCCTCTCCACTCCATCCATATGAACCAAACGCAGAAGCTATCTTACCCTTATGAATAGGGGCATTCATGCTAGTCAAAAGATTCCATATTGGTTTGAGCGCGTCACCAAGCATTGTTGGAGATCCAAACAAAACACCATCTGCCCAATAAATTCTATCTAAAACTTTAGCCTCATCTCCAACCACCATATCGTATAATTCAACCTTAGCTCCAGTTTCTTCTATACCTTTTTTTATTTCATCTGCTAGTTCCTTTGTATACCCATATGCAGATACATAAGGTATAACAACTAATTTACTATCATTTGGATTAGGTTTTTCTGAATACTCCTTAGACAAATTAATAATTTTCCAAGGATCTTCATCAAGAATTGGTCCATGTCCTGTACAAATCATATCTATATCAAGAGGCTCAATCTTTTTGATAGCCTGAACGAAAAATTGTTTATATGGATAAAGTATGTTTTGATAATAATAGTTAAATGCACTCATGTAGTCATCTTGGTTTTTAATAGAGCTTTGTAACACAGTATCTAATGAATAATGTGCACCAAATGAATCACATGTAAATAAAACCTTGTCTTCTACTATATATGTAAAAATAGTATCTGGCCAATGTAAGAATTTTGCATCTATAAATTTAAATGTTTTATTTCCAAGAGATAGTTCTTGAGAATCCTTCACTTCAATAGCATCAAATTGTCTGTTACAAATATGCTTCATAAATTCTATTGCAGATTTAGAACCAACTAATTTAATATTAGGATTAATATTTAGCATTTTTTCTATTGAACCAGAATGATCAGGCTCAGTATGATTTATAATTATATAATCTACATTCATTATATCTACATCAAGTTCTTTTAATTTTTCCATATACTCATCGAAGAACTTAATTTTTACAGTTTCAATTAGAGCTGTCTTTTCGCTTCCCTTAACTACATATGAATTATAAGATGTACCAAATTCTGTATACATTATAATATCAAATACTTTTAAGTCAGGATCTAAACTTCCAACCCAATAAATATCATCTTTTAATTTTAATGTTTTCATTTATGTATTTCCTCCTGTATTTTATAACTTTGAATAATTCCTATCATGAAGATATATTTACCCATATTTCTAAGAATTAAACAATAAATTGTTATTTTTGTATCAAATAAACCCCTAGGATTATTAAGTTATCCTAGGGGTTATTGTTACTATTTTATTGTTCGATATCGTCTTGAACTTTAGTGTTTTCTTCGTTATCAGATTTTTCTGTTTTTTCTTTGCCTAAATATTCAGGTAATTCCATACCAGCCATATTAAACATTTCTTGCATAGGTGGTATAGATTTCATCATTCCTGATAAGAAATTTGCAGTAGATGTTTTGCCATCATTATTGCCACCATCCCAAACAGTAACTTTGTCAATTTTAATATTTTTAATAGCTTCAACTTGAGTTTTAACTAGATTTTCCATCTTGTCAGCTAACATCAATCTTACTGCTGAATCTGCATTTCCACCAGCAGCTGAAACTATTTCAGTAAAACCAGAAGCCTGTTTCATTAATATTTCTTGAGTACCTCTAGCTTCTGCTTCCATCTTAGCAAATATTGCATCAGCTTCACCACGAGCTTTTCTTCTAGTTTGCTCTGCTTGTGCTTCTGCTTCGATTTCAAGTTTTTGTTTGTAAATTTGAGCCTCAACGATAATATCCGCTTCCTTAGTAGCACGTTCTTTTGCAGCTCTTGTTTTTTCTGCTGCTTCCTCTGCTACGTATGCCTCTTCCAAAGACTTAGCTAACTGAACTTTCTCAGCTGCTGTTGCAAGTCTTAATGCCTCAGCTTCTTGTTCTCTTCTAAGAGCATCTGATTTAGCAACTGTTATCTTTGCAGTATTTTCACCCTCTACAGCTGTAGCGTTAGCACTAGCAACCTTAACTCTTTCATCTCTTTGAGCATTAGCTTCACCTATAGAACCATCTCTATTTTTCTCAGCAACACTTTGTCTTGCATCATTGATTGCTTTTGCTGCTGCTTCTTTACCAAGAGCATCTATGTATCCTGATTCATCATTGATATCAGTTACGTTAACGTTTATTAATCTAAGTCCTATTTTCTTTAATTCTGACTCAACATTAGAAGATACAGCTTCTAAAAATTTATCTCTATCTGTATTAATTTCTTCTATATCCATTGTTGCTACTACTAAACGTAGCTGACCAAAAATTATATCTTTTGCTAATTCTTGAATTTCACCTAAACCTAGACCTAAAAGTCTTTCAGCAGCATTTTGCATGATTCCATCTTCTGTAGATACACCTACAGTAAATCTTGATGGAACATCAATACGAATATTTTGTCTACTTAATGCATTTTTCAAATTAACTTCAATTGACAAAGGTGTTAAGTCTAAATACTGGTATGACTGAATTACTGGCCAAATAAAAGATGCTCCTCCATGAATACATTTTGCACTTTTATTTCCCCCAGATGATCCTTTCCCAACCATTCCATAAACTACCAAAATTTTGTCTGATGGGCACTTCTTATAACGTGATAATAATGCTATAAGAGTACCAAAAACTAGTAAAACAATTACAATTGTTAAAATAAGTTGTGGCATTTAATAAATCCTCCCTTTAATTATGTTTTTTAATCTTGTTTCTCAACAAGTAATGTATTAATATCTATGATATCAACAACACGAACCATAGTTCCTGTTGAAAGCGGTTTATAACTGTTTGTCATAGCATTAACTTCTGTTAATCTTTCTTGAATAATTATTTGTATTTTTCCAGTGCCTGATTGTTTTGCAGGAATTGTTAGATAAACTTGACCCGTATGACCAATTGCATTTCTAATATTGATATTACCATTACGCTGCATTTTGGATATTAAATAAAACATCATTGCAATTACAAACATTCCAATCAAACCGCATATAGTAGCAATAAAAAAAATCACAAATGTATTAATTCCACTTTCTGCTAAAACTACTCCTACCCAACCAAATAATGAGAAAAATGCAACAATACCTCTAATTGAAAAAAATCTTAAACTAGATGCACTTTCTATGGTATCAATAGTAGTTGGCTCAGCAATAGTATCACCTGAAAAATCAACATCGGAATCTATATTAGCATCTATTTGACCACCAAAATCTACATTCCCGCCTGCATCAAAATCAACATCACTATCTCCATTGCCAATACCTAAAATGCTTAAAATAGTCTGCAATACTAAAATTACTGTAGCTGGAACTGCGCAATAATAAAATACTTGTTCCAATGTAGTTAATCCATTCCACCATTCTGTCATAGCTAAACCCCCTATCATTATATGTATCACATATTTGTATTTTTTGTTAATAATTAACTTTGTAGCATACCATAAAGTTTATGCTCCATCTTCCAAATTATGTATAATATCATTATACCTCAATGTTGTCGAAAAGGAAAGAAAATTGTTTAATAAATTTGTTTTATATTTAACCATAATTACTTTAAAACGAAAAAGCAACCATTGATTACCAATGATTGCTTTTTCGTTTTAATTAGTTTATGGCCAAATTTTATTAGCTTTCAATCCAGTCCATAATTCATCTCCATCTTCTTCATAGATGTAATCATGGCTATTTGTTGCTTCTTCAACTGCTTCATAGTACCAAGCTGTTGGTAAATTATCTGGCCAGAACATTGCATCTGGGTGAATATTTTCTTCTGGAACTGCTCTTTCAAGTACATTGTTAATCAATGTCATTGATTCCGCTCTCGTTATATCCTGGTTAGGTCTAAAGGTATTATCTTCATAGCCCTTGATCCAGCCTTTAACTTCAGAAGAAGTAATATATTTTTCTGCCCAATGTCCTGCAATATCTGTAAACTTGCTATTGTTATTTAACTCTAGCTTATCAAACTTAGCTGCTATAGTAGCAAATTCTGCTCTTGAAATTGGATCTGATGGTTTAAATGTTCCATCTAAATATCCTTCCAATATTCCTGCATTGTACAATGTTGATATAGCTCTATTTGACCATCTATCAGATGTCATATCTTTAAATGGGTTTGTATCGCTAAGCAACTCGTTCCTGCTTTCATCAGTTAACAATCTGTAGAAAATCATCGCAACTTCTTCCCTCGTTATATTGTTGAGAGGTCTTACATCCCCCTCAGGATAACCTATGACGTACGCAAAGTGGTCTAATTTTTCTAGCTCAGCCAATGGGATTATTGGATCTTCAATTATTACAGGTTTATTTGGTTTTTTCGATCTGTTTTTATCATAGTACAAATCTAATGTAGTAGTTGTTTCATATACTATAGCAGTTCCAGTAATTGCAGAACCTGTAATCGCAGAACCACTAGTAGTATCAACTATAACAGCCTTTTCTGCTGTAGTAGTACTTGTTGTATAAGTAGAATACGTGTATCCTGAATCATAGTGTAGCTGTACATAATTTGTTACATCTTCGGTAATTGAACCTTCACCATCTTCTGTATATCTCTGATTGTAACTATAAGTGTTATACCCAGTTTCATAGTTCCAGTTAATTGTGTAGAAATCAGATTCTTCTATAACTTCATAATCTGAATAGTAGAAATTAATTATATTATCCTCTACACCCAATGTTATAGTTTTTTCAATTCTACCAACTTTATTTTTACCATCGATGTCTATTGCATATTCAGTTACTTCATCTCCGAAAGTTTGACCTGTTACAACTTTTTGTTCAGCTAATACTTTATTTGTTCCTGATTCTAAATAGTTTACAACATACTCTATATCAGTTCTAACTTTGTAATAGAATTTCATCACATTATCAGACTCACCTAAAGTTATTGATTTACTTGTTGGGTCTTGTTTTACATATCCTACAAAGTCAATCGCACTTTCTGTAACTGTATCGCCAAATACCTTACCACCAACTACCTTAGAATCCAAATTAGTATCTGTATCTTCATCTACGTAGTAAACTGTGTAGCTTATTCCTGTATTTGGTGTCCATTGTGCATATAAAGTTACATCTTCTGCTGGCATTTGGAATATTTCCTCTTCATCATAAGAATCTCCTGTGCCATTAGCCTTTGTATTCCATCCTGTGAATTTATTACCCGCTTTTTCAAATGGATTTACAATTGTTTCAACAGGCGAACCATATTTGTATACTTCATCAGGAGTAGTTCCTGTTCCACCATTTGCATCGTAGCTTACAGTGTAAGATTTGAGAGTATTTGTTATAACAATATAATATGGACCGTCTACTGCACGAACGACAGATTCATAACCTTCTAATTCATCTTCAGTAACCCTATAATCAATATAGTCTCCGTTACTATCGAATTTTGGTAAATTAGAGAATGTTACTTCATCATATGTTTCATTAGGAAACTTCAATTCCATATGATCAATTTCATTTTCGCCAACCCACAATCTTATTGTTATAGATGGTTTCGTGTTAATTTCATCTGATTTCATAAGCATTGCTACTTGTGGTCTTTCATCATCAACCCAGTCTTTTCTTACATGTATATCTGTAGTTTCGGTGTTTGTAACTATATAGCTTCCATCTTCGTTTTTAGTAACTTCTGATATATAGCCATCTATATTAACTTCCTCTACAGTGTACTGGATTTCATTGCCTTGACCATCATATTTTGGTGCTACGAAAGTTCCAGTCCATTCAGGTCCACTTAATGTTATAGTGTCAACTACTTCTTCACCATTCAATAAGTTTACATCCACAGTCTCAGCTTCATATCCTATCCATACCTTAATTACTGGTATTTCAATGGTAATTGCTGTAAAGTTTGCTATATAGGTTACACTATCTGTTACTATTGTTGGGAAGCTTGGTGTCCATCCACTAAACTTATATCCTGAGTCTGCAACTGGTGTTGGTACTGTTACTGCATCTGCCCATACTGTTTCATTTAGTACTTCAGCAAATACTGTTGTTCCAATTAAACTTCCATTTTCATCTGCTACAAATGTTACTGTATGCCACTTACTTGTATCTTTCACATATGTTTGTGTAAATACTAAGTCTGTTTCTACAGTTGCTGGAATTGTTGCATCCCATCCGTTTGCTGTCCATCCGAAGTCTGCTGTTACTGTTGGTTCTGTAACTGCATCTGTAAATGTTGTGCCTTCTAAGATATCAGTGAATACTGTTTTTCCTGTCAAGCTTCCATTTGTTCCTTCATAGAATGTTACTGTATGCCACTTACTTGTATCTTTCACATATGTTTGTGTAAATACTAAGTCTGTTTCTACAGTTGCTGGAATTGTTGCATCCCATCCGTTTGCTGTCCATCCGAAGTCTGCTGTTACTGTTGGTTCTGTAACTGCATCTGTAAATGTTGTGCCTTCTAAGATATCAGTGAATACTGTTTTTCCTGTC
>CAXXFT010000042.1:0-34779 GCA_963675125.2 uncultured Sedimentibacter sp. | reverse complement strand
ACCTATTGGCCTCTTTATACCAAATAAATACAGAATAAAAAAACCCATAACAGTAGGAGGCAATACTAATGGTAAAGTTAAAACACCATCCACTATTGCCCTTAATTTATCAGATTTCAACCCCACAACCCATCTTGCTGTGAAAATCCCGATAACAAAAGTAATTAAAATTGATACAGAAGCAGTTTTTATAGAAATTATTAAAGGTGACCAATCCATTATAATACCTATTTATTTTCCTTAAATCCAAATGATTCAAATACCTTAATTGCTTCATTTGATTTTAAGAACTCCGTAAATAGTCTAGAAGCTTCTTCTTTAGTTGTATCTTTCACAATTCCAACAGGATATATTACCTTTGAGACACTTCCTTCTGGAGCAGAACCAATAATTTCAACTTTATCATTTGTAGCTGCATCAGTAGAGTACACAACACCTGCATCCGCACTACCCTCCGCAACCCAATTCAAAACTTCTGTCACATTAGTTCCAAGGCTTGATTTAGCTGATACTTCGTCCAAATTTTTAAATTCTCAAAAGCCTCTTTTGCATATTGTCCTGCGGGTACACTTTCAGGGTCTCCAACTGCAATTATATCAGCCTTTAATATGTCTTCAAAACTATTATAATTACCTTTGTCCCCTTTTGGAACAATAGCTACTATACTATTCTCAAGCAATGGAATAATAGAATCTTTAATCATCATGTCTTTATCATCCAATGCCTTCATTTGCTTCATTGCAGCAGACATAAAAACATCAACATCAGCACCTTCTTCAATTTGTGCTTGAAGTTTACCCGAACTGTCATAAGTTGCCTCAACTTTAACATTTGGATACTTTTCTTCAAACATAGGAATAATTTCATCTTTTAAACAATTTTGCAAACTTGCTGCAGCTGCAAGAAGAATTGTTGTACTCGCTTCACTTTCTTGATTTGATGAATTTGAATTATCTGTTATATTTTCATTTTCACTACCAACACAACCCACTAAAGATAAAACTAAACAAAAAACTAAAATAATACTAATAATCTTTTTCATTTTCAAACTCCCTTTTTAATTAAACTATAATAATTTATTTTACATTCCCTTTCCAAAACCGCAATTTGGATATGTGCAAATATCACAGTTTAGACACATTCCACCTCGCCCAAGTCCACTTATATCTGAACTAGTTATATTATCATCCGCCATAACTCTAGGTAAAATTAAATCAAAAATAGTCCTTTTTGCATACATAACACAACCTGGTAACCCTAGAATAGGTATTCTTTTACCATTATAATCGTAGTATGCTACTAGCATCATTGCCCCAGGTAAAACTGGAGCACCATAAGATATGATATCTGCACCAGTATTTTTAATAGCTCCAGGTGTACGATCATCAGGATCTACGCTCATTCCACCAGTACAAACAACAAGTTCAGCACCATTCTCTATGTAATTGATAACCTCATTTGTAATACTTTCCATATCATCATCTACAATTTTTTGACCTAATATTTCAGTATCAAATTCACTTAACTTTTCAACAATAACTGGACCAAATGTATCTTTAATTCTTCCATGAAAAACTTCACTACCTGTAGTTACAATTCCAACCTTCTTATGTTTAAATGGCATTATTTCCATGATAGGCTTTCCTGCACCAATTTCCTCAGCCCTTTTCATCTTATGTTCTTCAATTACTAGAGGAATAACCCTAGTTCCAGCTAATTTATCACCCTTTTTTACTGCAGTATTTCCATGCCTTGTGGCTATCATCATTTCACCTAAACTATTAATTTGATATAATCTATCTGAATCTAGTTTAAACAAACCATCAACATTAGCAATTACCTCAATTTTTCCTTCTTTTACTGGAGTTGGATTCATATGTTCATTTTTACAAATACCATAAAGTATTTCTGCTGCCTCATTTTCATGTAGAATACCTTCTTGTTTTTCCCAAATATATATATTTTCTTTTCCAACAGAAAGTAAAACTGGAATATCTTCTTCTTTGATTACATGACCTTTTTTGAATGCTACATCCTTTTTTACACCTTTTATTATTTGTGTTATGTCGTGGCATAAAACTTGCCCTACTGCGTCTACTGTTTTAATTTGCTTCATTTTTCCTCCTTATTGGCTCTACAAATATTTCAACTACTCCCCCACAAACCATTCCATCTTCCTCTGCATCTTGTCCTGTCATATCAACTTTTACTAATTTCGACTTATTATTATCCATACAAGTAAGTGCGGTTTGCCTAATTGAAGCTTCCACACAACCACCTCCAATAGTTCCAATCATGGTACCATCTTTTAATACCACCATCTTTGTACCTACCCCTCTAGGGGTTGATCCTTTTCTTGAAACAATTGTAATCATTGCTTTAGGAATATCATACTTTTCATCTAATATACAATCCATCACTTCATCACTGTACATTCCACTCAAAGCACCTTTGTTTTTTACTTCAATTATCTGCGCCATTATAGAAATAGCAATTTCTGCTGGTGTCTCAGCACCAATCTTTAATCCAATAGGAGTATATACTTTATTTAATTTTTCACGAGATATACCCTCCTCCTCAAGATATTCTAGCACCTTTGCAACTCTTAACCGACTGCCAATCATTCCAACGTAAGCACTTTCTTTCTCAATAATTCTATGCAAACAAGTTTGGTCATAACGATGCCCTCTTGTAACAATAACAAAAAATGTTCCTTTATCGCCAGTTATATTGTCTAAAGCATTATCAAAGCTATCACAAATTACATTGTCAGCGCCTGCATCTCTAGCATTATTAGCAAAGAGCATGCGATCATCAATCACAGTTACAGGTAAATCTAAGAACTTACACATTTTAATTATTGAAATTGAAATATGACCAGCACCACATACTACTAAATTATAATTTTGCCTCATAAATTCAATATATATACTATCATTTCCAATTTTAATTAATTGACTTTTTTATCTTTAGGAATGACCTTAATTACTGATTCCCACTCTACTTCATTATTAGAAGTATAAATAATTTCTCCATCTGATAGCAATAATTTAGAACCAATATTATTGCCCGAAACAATTGTTATAACAATATTATTCTTGTTTTTATCCAATTGACTTAAAGCTTTATAAAAAATCATAATGCCTCCACATTTTATAAATATTACACCGTTATTTTTTTAATAATATAACGCTTATAACATTATAAACTACTTTTTGTATAATTTCAATATTAATTTAATAGTAAACTCTAAAATTTAAAGTAAGTTGTTATATTTTAAAAAGTATAACGCTAATATAAACGAAGTTGAAGTATTAAAAAGAGATGTCACAAGACATCTCTTTACATAATTCTTCAACTTTATTAGTCTTGTATTAAATTTTTATCAACAATCGCTGTAGAAGGACTGTCAACTACATCATATTCTTTATATTTAATTAACATTTTAACTGTACTGTAAACCATGAGTGCAACAACAAACAATAAAGGGAATGCTGATACTATTGCAAGCTGTTTTGTTGCATCTATACCACTAACAGCTCCTACTTTACCTGCTGTTGCTATGTTAATAAATGCAACAGATGACATTACTATACCCCAGAACATCTTTATATGTTTAGGTGGTTCAGTTGTAGAGTTATTTTTAGCATTAATGGAAAGTGATGAAACTGTTGTAGTCATTGAGTCAGCTAAAGTTACAACTGACAAAAATGCTGTTACCATAAATAATGCACTTAATAATTTACTTAGCGGGAAATTAGAGAAGAAATTAAATACTGCCGATTCTAAACCACCAGCTTGTATACCTTCCCATAATTGAGCACCATTCATTTGAAGATTAATTGCTGATGAACCAAATACTCCAAACCATATTACACCAAACATACCTGGTAATAAAAAGTTGAATAATGTAAATTCTTTCAATGTTCTTCCTACTGCTATTTTAGCTAAAAACATACCAATCAATGGTGTATAAGCTATCATAAAACTCCAGTAATTAATTGTCCACCAAACGGGCCATTGATCTCCATCAAACGTTCCAAGATAAGTAGCCTGCGTAAAGTAATTATCTAAATGGAATCCCATAGCTTCAACTGTCATGTTAAGTATATATTTTGTAGGTCCAAATAATAATACAAAAATCATCAATCCAATATATATTTTTGCATTTTTATCAGATAAGAACCTTACACCTTTATCTATACCGGTATAACTTGATACAATAAATGTAACAACTATTGTTAATAGTATAATTCCCCAAACTAAAGTTGTAGGTTGAATTCCAAACAACAAATTCATTCCGCTTCCTAATTGCATTGATGCAACTCCCAATGAAGCTGAAACTCCACCAGCAAGGCCAAATAAGCAAAGAATATCAACTATATCCCCTGCTATACCATTAACTTTGCTACCAATTACAGGGTATAAGCAAGATGATACACGATATGGAAGTTTCATGTTGTATACAGCATAACCAATACCAATACCTGCTACACAATAGAATGCGTATAACGCAGGACCCCAGTGCATGTAAGATGTACTCAATGAATATAACGCTCCTTCTTTAGTCGCTGCTTCATATCCAAATCCAGGTATTGGAGACATTAAGTGTGTTAAAGGTTCTGCAATTCCCCAGAATACTATACCTGTTGCAATCCCACCACAAAGTGAAATAACAAACCAATTCCATTTGCTCATTATAGGTTTTGCATCTTTTCCACCTAATACTATATCTCCATATTTCTTTGAAAATAATAACCAAATACATATGAACATCATTGCTAAAGCGACCAAATCATAAAGCCAACCGAACCATTGACCTGCAAAGTTTACTATAGAACTTTCTGCTGAAGCAAATGAAGCCGGTGATACTAAACCGAGAACAATTATGGCGATATAAATTATTACCATAGGTACGAAAACTATCTTTCTAATTTCTACCTTGTCCAAACCCTTTACTTTACTATTCATGTAAATCCTCCTCTAGTATATATAATTAATTTCAACATGATTATATATTACAATCGTCAAAAAAAAGTCAAAATGTATCGTTTTCATTTTCATGAATTTATCTGAAGTCTACAATAATAGCTAAAATTATACTAACAATTTTCCAGACTTTATTAACTCGTATGATTTTTTAATATCTATACTCAAATTTCTATCCTTATCTAAAAATGGAATTTCTCTTCTTATTGCTTTATATACTATTTCTGTTGCTTTCCCCATTTTTACATTTCCTCTCAAATCAACTGCTTGAGCTGCATGTATTGCTTCTATTCCTATTATATATCTTAAATTATCTATAATCTTTTTTACTTTATCTGCAGCTAGTGGAGCATTACTAGCTCTATCCTCTATATTTCCTGCCAATGCAAAGCAATCCATAGATGATGGGTTAGCTAGCATTCTATTTTCTGCATCTAAATAAGTAAATGTCTTTTGAATAGTACCATATGCTATAGTATTAGCTTCATTCGGAGTCAAAAACCTTGTAAGTTTTGTAAATGATGGATCCGCTAACTTTATCATTCTATTACAAGAAGCCTTTGAAAGATGACACAAGGCGATTCCAAGCATTTCAACTCCTAATACTAAGGATGTTATTTCAAAATTAGCACTTACAGAAACTCTATTCTCATCAGTTAATATACATGGATTATCATCTGTTGAGTTTATTTGAACTTGCAAAAACTCTTTAATATAATCTAATGCATCATATATTGAACCATTAACTGCAAATGAACATCTAAAGCTCAGAGAATCTTGCAACGCTCTACCATCATGAGGTTCATTCAAATAACTGCCTTCTAAATAATCTCTGCACTCTTTTGCACATTTTATTTGACCTTTTAACTTTCTTAAATTATTTACACTCTCATCTAAGGATTGAACAACACCATTAAGACCTTCCATTCCTAGACAATAAATCAAGTTAGAAATCTTAATTAAATCTTCTGTTTCCTTTACAAGCATTGCAATATATGCTGTTCCTTGTGCATTGGATGAAACTATACTCAATCCATCTTTAGGTCCAAGAACTGCAGGTTTCATTCCTTCCTTTTGCATTGCTTCCATAGAGCTTAGTATCTCACCCTTATAGCTTACTTCACCTTCACCAATTATAGACAATCCAATATGAGACATTGTAGTTATATCTGCTTCTCCTATTGAACCTCTCCTAGGTACCCGAGGATGAATTCCTTTATTAAGAAAATCCTTGTAATGTTCTAGAATTTCTACTGAAATACCTGTACAACCATAAAGTGCAGTATTTAATCTAATGAGCATCATAGCCCTAACTTCTTCATCGGTACTAAATGGCTCAACTCCTAAACTGTGGCTATTGAGAAGATTCCTGTTATATGTTTCAAAAAAATCTACATCAAATTCTTTATCCTTGTTCCAGCCAACACCCCTATTTAAACCATAAACAGGATGCCCTTTAGCTGCTAAATCAAAAAGAATCTGTCTAGCTTTGGCAGCTTTCTCTAATGCTTTCTTATCAATCTCAACTTGCTTATGATTATACGCAACATCATAAACATCTTCAAGACTTAAATCATTACCATTTAAAATTACTTTTTCCATTTTAAAACCACCTAACTTAGTTTATTTTAAAAGAACAGTCTATTCATCATCTTTTATTCGCTTACCATATTCTTTTAATTTAAGCACATAATTATAATTCATATCATTACCCTCTAATTTTGCTTTATTTATAATACAATTATACCATTAATTATTTTATTTTCTGTAAATTACATTCCAAGAAGATTTGGTATTAACAAAGTAATCTGAGGAATAAATGTTACCATTAATAGTACAACAATCAATGCCAATAAAAATGGCCAAATTGCTTTTACCAGTTTTTCAAACTTCATTCCTGTAATTCCAACTGCAACAAATAAATTTGATCCAACTGGAGGTGTGATGAACCCGATTGACAAATTGAGTATCATCATTACTCCAAAATGGTATACATCAATTCCATATTGTGCAACTATTGGATACAAAATCGGACTTAAAATAATTATTGCAGTAAAAGTCTCCATAACACATCCAACAACCAATAAAATTAAATTTATTACGATAAGTAGGACATAAACGTTACTACTCATTGATGTTAATGCACTTTGAACCATATTAGGAACTCCTTCTACTGTAAGAATCTTACCAAGAACTGATCCTGTAGCTACTACAATCAAAATTGAAGAAACTGTTATTGCCGAACTAACAAAAGCTTCTTTGGTTGTTTTTAATGTTAGTTCTTTATAAATGAATTTACCAACAATAAGTGCGTATACACATGCTACTACAGCAGCTTCTGTCGCAGAAAAGACACCCCCATATATTCCACCTATAATTATAATTGGCACAAGCAATGCCCAAATCGCTCTGAAAGTTGTTACAAAAACATTTTTTAATGAAAAGTGAGCTGACTCATTTTTGTATCCATTTCGTTTTGAAAAATAAATAACCATTACAATAAGTGCTGCTCCTGCTAGAAGACCAGGTCCAACTCCACCCATGAACATTTTTCCTGGTGAAGCAGCTGGTATAGCTACACAATACATAACCATAGGTATACTTGGTGGAATTATAGTTCCAAGCACCCCTGCAGCTGCTGTAAGTGCTGTTGCAAAAGATTTCGAGTATCCTTGTTCTTCCATTGCAGGGATCATAATTGTACCAACTGCAGCAACTGTTGCAATTGCTGATCCACTAATAGCCCCAAAAAATATACATGTTAAAACAGTTACTATACCCAAGCCCCCTGTAAAATGGCCCACTAGTGAATTTGATAAATCAATCAGTCTCTTTGAAATCCCTCCACCTTCCATTAAAGCTCCCGCCAAAATAAAGAAGGGGATCGCTATCAGTGGAAAACTATTCATGGAGGAGAACATTGCTTGAGAAATATAGTTAATCCCCATCACTCCACCCATAAGCGAATAAAGTATCAAAGACATTCCAATCGCAACACCAATAGGCACAGTCAGAAACATAAATATAAAAAATGAACTTATCAGCAATAATATTAGCATGGTTTATTTCTCCTTTCCAACTCCTCTTTATGCTCTGCTTTCAGAAGTTTTGTATCAACTATCAGCCTATAGAGACTCAATAAAAGTCCAATTGGAATAGCTATCTGGATCATCCACATTGATAGTCCTGTCGAATCAGAAATCTGTGGATTAATAAAAATCAAATTGTTTACTTTTAAAATTGCAAAATAACTATAAAAAACACAAAAAATCATAAATATTACATTTGATAATATCTTTAAGAAAAACTGTGTCTGTTCTGAGAAAATTACATATGCTAACTCTACCTTTATATGTCGTCGTTTCTTTACTGTAAGTGAGATTCCAATAAATACTGACCAAATCAAAATATACGTAATTAAATCTTGACTCCATGAAATAGAAAGATTTATTACATATCTAAAAAGAACTTGAGCAGATGCAATTAATAACATAGCTGTATACAGCATTATCAGAAGCCATTCTTCAATGTGTTCATCCAATAATTTTAGTAATTTCATAAATACCTCCATATTCAACGAATAAGGTACCCTCAAGACACCTTATTCGCCAATAATTGTAAAAAATATTACTTTTCTTCGATTTCCTTAATTTTTGCTAATGATTCTGCAAGTAACTCTTTCCCGATCTTTTCTTCAAAATTCTTATAAGTAGGCATTGACATATCAATAAATACTTGCCTTTCTTCATCTGTTAGATATGTGATTTCAGTAGTTTCAGCTATTTTTTCAATTGCTTCTTCATCCAATTTTACCGCAAGCTCACGGTTGAAAGCTTGTGTATCCATTGCTGCTTCTTCAATCATTAATTTGATATCGTCCGGATAAGATTCATACACACCCGTATTAATGAACATTCCAACAGGATCAAATGCATGTTGTGTATCAGTTATATATTTTTGTACTTCATTGAATTTCATGCTTACAGTATTACTAAAGCTATTTTCTTGTCCATCGATTGTTTTAGTTTGAAGACCAACATAAATATCTCCGTATGGTAGTGGTGTTGGATTTGCTCCAAATGCCTTAAAGTAATCCAATTGTATTGGATTATTCAGTGTCCTTATTTTCAAGCCCTTCAAATCATCAGGATGTTTTATTGGCGCTTTATTATTTGACACGTTACGAAACCCACCATCAAAAACTGCCAGTTGTTTAAACCCTTTATCTTCTATGCCCTTTGCAATACCTTTTGCAATGTCACTATCCAAAAATTCAAATGCAACTTCCTTGCTACTAAAAAGATATGGCAAATTGTAAAGCAAGAATGAATCAGAGAACTGAGCAAATGGTGGATATATGTTTACACACATCTCAATGCTGCCATCTTGCACACCGTTGAATATATCATCACTTCCACCTAATGATCCACCTGGATACACCTCTACGTCTATACGTCCATTAGAAATAGTTTCAAGCTTTTCCTCAAAATGTCGCATTGATAAAGTTGCAATATCCTGTTCAGGAGTTACAAGACCTACTTTAATAGCAAATTCGCCTTTAGTAACTTCCTGTGATCCTTTGTTATTTGGTTCCTCTGACCCAGGGCTAGATGAACACCCCACTACTAACACCATAACTAAAATTATAGCTATAGACAATGATAACCATTTTTTCATATCACTTTTCTCCTTTTTAATTTAATAAATTGATATTTCCAAAATAATCAGCTATGTGATTATTAAACTTATTATAAATTTGTCATTTTTTAATAACAAATAAGTTCCTATACTTTTCTCACCAAGTAATTTCTTTATATTTTCTATTATTCTTATGGCGATTTTAGTAGATAGATCAATAAATACAATTTATTTCTATCTAGATAAAAATATAAGGTGAGGATTAAATAATTATTATATTAAGATTGAGGCTTGTCATATAATCACTATGCCTAAGAAAAAATAATCTTAATATAATACGTTGTTAATGTAAAATATTATTTAATATATAACTCCGTAATTTATTATAATATTACCAACATTTAAATTTAAATATTTTTTATAGCCTTCATAACAACCTCAGGTATTGCAGGATAAGACGTTATATTAGTGCCTAAAGCAAAATTTATTGCATTTAGAACTGCAGGTGCAGGAGCTACTGCTGCAAGTTCACCAACACTCTTAGCTCCATATGGACCAAATGGCTCATTTTCCTCTATAGTCATAACTCTCACTTCCGGCATTTGCGGTGCATTCAATAAGTGATATTTCGAAAAATTAGTTGACTTTACATATCCATTTTTATCAACTTCAATTTCTTCCAAAAGTGCCATTCCAAGACTCATATGAGCTCCACCTTGTATTTGACCTACTACAAGCTGTGGATTTATTGATCTTCCTATATCATGCACTGCAAGTAAATCCATTACTTCAACATATCCAGTATATTTATCAACTCTTACTTCAGCAAAACATGCAGAATGTGTTGCTGGATTTGCTGGTGATTCATACCTTTCAAACACAGACAATGATTGAGAATACTTTGTCTCTAATTCTAATGCAACATCTCCATACGAATACTTTTCATCTGTATTCTTTCGATATACATATCCATTTGTTGCTATTACACCATCTTCACAGCATCCCTTTAACTTACAAAAAGCATCAATAACTTTTTTCCTTAACTTTTCCCCTGCTGATTTAACAGCTCCTCCACATACAAATGTTACCCTGCTTGCTTGTGTTCCAGCTGAATCATAAGGAGTTGCAATTGTATCAACTTCTAAAACTCTTATTTTATCCATGCTTATATCAAGGGACTCAGCAGCTATTTGCTGCATAGTTGTTACAGTACCACAGCCTTGATCATGTATCCCTATTTTCACTAGTACGCTTCCATCTACAAATAGACTCATATCTACATTAGAAAAATCAGGATAAGCCCCCATGTATCCATTACCATGTGCGGCACATGCCATTCCAACACCATATGCATATCTATCGTTATCTTTTGCTTTAATATTTTGTCTTTTGTTTTTCCAGTCAAATGCTTCCATTCCATTTATAACACACTGTCTAATTTTAGTATTTCCTATATCTGTTCCGCCAGTAGGATCCTTTGCTCCCTCTTTTACTAAATTACTAAGCCTAAACTCACATGGATCCATTCCTATCTTCTTAGCTGCATTATCTATATTTATTTCTGTTATTGCATGTGCTTGAGGGGATCCATATCCCCTACATGCACCTCCAGGTATAGTATTTGTATAATACGCATTACCTTGGAAGTATTGATTTTGAATATCATACATCCTAAATAATTTTTTGCCGATAGCCATTGCTACTGCTGTTGCGTTAGTATGGTATGCACCACCATCAATATCTGTAATTATTTTTCTAGCTAATATTTTACCTTCTTTACTAATTGCAGTCTCAACATTAATTTCTGTTGCGTTTCTACTTCTAGTTCCTAATATGGCATCTTTTCTATCCATATAAAGCATCACAGGGCGATTAAGTGTATATGCTGCAAAAGCACATATTGGTTCTAATACTGTCTGACCTTTTCCACCAAAAGAACCTCCCATGACAGCTTTTATAACTCTAACCTTATTGAATGGAATATTAAGAACACTAGCTACGTGATATTGTATTTGAAATGCAGTTTGACATGGGCTCCATACAACTAAACTTCCATGTTCGTCAATTTCACTTAAGCATATGTGCGGCTCAATTGCAGAGTGATGAATTTTTTGTGTTTTTCCTGAATCTTTTATTATATAATCCGCTTTTTTAAATTCTTCTTCATAATCTCCACAATTTATACTTTTAGAAAATGCTACATTTGAATCATTTTTTATAATTGTTTTATTTTCTTTTGCTTGTTTTATACCTACTACACTTTCTAGTTCCTTGTACCCTATACTTAGTTTTGATATAGCTTCTTCTACAATTCTTTTGCTTTTTCCTACTACTAATGCTATTCTATCTCCCACAAATCTAGCTCTGTTGCACAATAAATATTCATCTTTATATTGATTGGCACCAGCAAACCACTCATGAGAATTATATAAAACATGAGGAATATCATCATAAGTATATACAGCCTCAATACCTTCAATGTTTAATGCTTCACTTTTATCAATTTCAATTTCAGCATGGGGTTTTTCACTTAATACAAGCTTTGCATAAAGCATATTGTGTCTTTTCATATCACATATAAATTTTGTTTTTCCTGTTGCTTTATCGTATGTGTCTTCTTTAATTATACTTTTACCTACATATTTCAATTCTTCCATTTTTACCTCCCAAGCTTATTTAATATATCATCTATTAAACCTTCTGCCGCCGATTTTTTATAGTGTTTTGAGGTTCTATTTGGTATAGCTTTTTCTATCTCCATATAAATTGCATCATGTATATCAGCAGATACTATATCATTAATGTTTTCATTTAACAATTTCTCTTCAATAAATTTTGCTCTAATAGGTTTAGGACCAACTGCACCAAGATATACAACTGAATCTTCAATTATATTGTTATTAATTTTAATTTTAACGCAACAATTTAACTTTGAAATTGTAACAGCTTTTCTTGAACCAATCTTCGAAAATGCCGATTTATAATTTGATTTCTTAATAATTATTTTGGTTATTACCTCATCAGAGTTTAGGTTGTTTTTTTCTAATCCTTCAACTACATTTTCAATCTTATCTATTCTTCTATTTCCTAATGAATTAATTATTTCAACATTTGCATCATATGCAAACAAAACGGGTATTGTATCTCCGCTCTGAGATGAATTTGCAACATTTCCCCCTATAGTAGCTTTGTTTCTTATTTGTTGAGAACCTAAGTTGTATACTGCATCTATTAAGGCAGGTACATGCGCACTTATTAATGGATTATTTTCTATTTCAGTCATAGTTACACATGAACCTATCATGATTTCTTCATCCGTCTCTTTTATTTCTTTAAATTCTTTTAATTTTGTTAAATCTATTATGTTGTAACCGAAAATACCTTTTTTACTAAAATGAATTATTAAATCTGTACCACCTGCTATTAAGTAGGTATTATTATCCTTAGTTTTAAGTGCAATGCACAATTCTTCAATTGTATTTGGAGCTTCAAATCTTGCCATATTTACACCTCTTTTCCAACTACATCTTTTACAGCTTTTACAATTTTATTGTACCCTGTACACCTGCACAGGTTTCCTTCTATAGCCCTCTTTATTTCTTCTTCTGAGGGGTTAGGGTTTTTCATTAATAAGGCCTTACAAGAAAGTATCATTCCTGGAGTACAAAATCCGCATTGTATAGCTCCATTTTCTATAAATGATTTTTGTATAACATCTAGTTCTCCACTTTGTTCTAGACCTTCTATTGTTATTATCTCAGAACCATTTACCTGACCTGCGAGTATCGTGCATGATGTTACAGCCACTCCATCTAATATTACTGTACAAGCACCGCACTCTCCTTCTGAACAGCCTTCTTTTACACCAGTTAAATTTAAATCATCTCTTAAAAAGTCTATTAATCTTGTTGTTGGATCTACATTCATTTTTATATTTTTTTTATTTACTACTACTTCTATTTTCATATGTCCTCCAAACGATAGTTCATCTGCCATTTTTCATATTATAAAACACAGAAGTCAAAAAAAAGTCAAATAATCTATATTAAAAGACTATTTGACTTAAATATTTTTATTTAATACTATCAAAAAACTGATTTGACTTTTTGTTTAAATCATTATTACAATATTTATTAGAATAAAGAATCGCTAATTCTATATAATTTCTTGATTTATCTTTGAGATTCTTTTTATCATATATAAGTGCTAGGTAGTAGTAAACTTCAGCCCTACCCCAAGCGAATATAGTTTTATTATATGATTTTAAGGATTTCAACAAATAAAACTGTGCTTCATCATAAATTCCAAGTTCAAATTTCGTATAACCAATTTTAGAGAAAATTAGTGCTAATGCTGGAAAATCTTCATCATCATCACATAGCTCATACGCCTTATAGTAAAGACTTATAGCTTCACTATATTTTTTTTGAAGTCTCTTGCTTTCTCCTAAATAAAACCTAGCTGCAACTAAATTCAAGATATATTTTTCTCTATCAGCTAAAGAATTAAATAAATCTATTGCTTGCAAAATATACTTTTCTCCATCTTCATACTTACCTTGCAAAACATTTAAATATCCTTTAAATCTTAGTAACAAACCAAATTTAGCCCTATCACTTTCGATAATAGCAATCTTTTCTGCATTTTCAATAGTGTCTGTCATCAAATCTAAATTATTTGTATTTATTGCATATTGTATAAGTTGAAGATACCCCTCAAATGCATATGAATAATACTCCTTTTTTAATGAAAGTTCTATCATTTTTCCAATTGCTTCTAATCCTTTCAAAGGATTACCTATATCCTTATGAAACCTACCATATAAATGAAGATAAATTATACCTAACTCATATATTTCTTCATCACTTTGACACATTAAATCTTCATACATTTCCTTTAATTTTTCAAACTTTTCTTCTAAGACCTTCTCATCAGTATAATACTCAAAAACACCCACAGTCTTTTTATTATCTACTATAGGAAATATTTCATGGCTAACATCAAGTATAACTTGCATTCCTTTCATTTCATATTTGAATACCTTATATTTGTTGTCAGACCTAGTAAAATGATATATTAAATTAGGATGAAATAGTCTATCATTTTTATTATTGTTTAGCCTACTTTCATAATACTCACCTATAATTTCATGCAAGACCATTCGTTTTGAATTAGAAACATTGTTATATATATATTCTCTAATTTTTTGGTGCGTAAAAATCAACATGTAGCTATTGTCTGAATATTTCTCTTCCTTTAAAATGTTTTTCAATAACAATTCTTCTACTAAATCCATTAACTCTATACTCTTTATACCTGTAACTTTTGAAAGTATTTTTATATCAAAAGATTCATAAAACATTGAGCAAATAGTCAAAAGTTTCCTAGCCTCTTCGCTAAGGTTTAAAATTCTACTATTGATTAAAAATGCCATTTTATCGGTAATATTTTTTTCATTCATGCCTTGCTTAAGACTAATCATCATTTCTGTTATAAACAAAGGATTACCTTCGCTCTCATCATAAATAAGCTCGCTATCTCCTTCAACTTCTGGCATAATTAAATGGATAAATTGTTTAGTTTCTAATTTAGAAAATCTATTTAGTTCAAGTTTAGATACATTTTTATATGGGCACAAATTTAAATAAAATTTTTCAACAGTACTTACGTTTTCACTTCTGCATGATGCTACAAACATTATTTTATATCGATTTGATGATATTACTTTGCATAAAAGCTCTAGACTACTTTTATCAGCCCATTGCAAGTCATCAATAACAAAAACTATTTTTTCACTTTTACTTATAATGGAGAACATATCACATATATAATTTTCCATAAAAAGATAATTTCTTTTTATGTGTTTGTCAAGTGAACTTGCTTCAATAGTTAATGTGGGAAATGCTTGCTGTACATAATCAATAATATCGGATGGAATATTTATATTTTTTAATTTAACTAAATATGTTAAGTTCTCAAATATTTTGTCCCAAAGTTTAAACATAAACTCAGATTCAACATCATAGCAAGATATTTTGATTAGTAGAAAATCCTTATCTAGATTTTCAATTGCTTCTTCCAATAGTCTTGTTTTTCCAACACCAGCTTCACCATATGCAATATATGAACAGAAATCTTTGTTACTAAAAAACTTAATAAAATTATCCTTTAGTAATTGTATCTCTTTTTCACGACCATAAAAATTAGTTTTCTTCTTTACTACTTTAATAGTTGCATGCATTTTTAGTATATCATCAAAAAGTTTTCTTGTTTCTACAGAGGGATTTACTGATAAGTTTTCTCTTAATGTTTTATCCAGCTTATTATATATATTTATTGCATCGCTGTATCTTTCCTGACTACTATATATTGACATTAAATTTCTATAACCCGCTTCTTCAAATTCTTCCATTTCAATGAGTTTTATACAACATTTTTCACAAAGACTGTAATTATTCTTATTTATCAGCATACTAATTATTTCTTTTAAATTTTCTATAAATATTTTTCTATATTTATTTCTTAAAACAATTAACCACTCTTCGAAATCTAGAGATAATTTATTTTCAATTCCTTCTAAAAAATCTCCATTATATAAGCTTATATAATTATATATATCGTTTTCTTCCAATTTATCATTTATAGTAAACTTTTCTATCTCTCTTACATCTGTATATAAACCACAATCATCATCTATTTGAAGCAAAGATCTCTTTGGTGAAATTATAATATTATCATATAGATTCTTTCTTATTGTGTATACGGCATTTCTCAAACTTTTTTTTGCAACTTCCTCTTTCACATTACCCCAAAGAAAAGAACACATCTTATTCCTTGTTATACTTTTCTCAAATGCTAAAAGATAAATAATGCATTCTGCCTTTACAAATGGAAGATGTATATCAGACCCGTTTAATTTAATTGAAGGAATTCCTAAAAATTTAATTTCTAGATTATTCATACTATACTCCTATATTAAATAAGCTTAAAACAATTTTAAAATTTTTCTTATCGTCAAATTTTTTATTTTAGTATATCATAAAATTTACTATTTTGTCTAAGTAAAATTTAATAAACTTAATCAATAAAAAACCAACCTATATTTATTGCTTATAGGTTGGTTTTTTATCTTATATTAGCCACCAGCTAAAAGATGAATCATTTGCACGTTGTCACCGTCTTTTACAACAGTCTTAGGATAATCCTCTTTTTCTATATGCTGACCATTTATTTTTACTATTATTTTAGGAAATATAAACTTATTTTTGTTCATAATATCTTCAACTGTCATTCCATCTTCCCAAGGAAAATCTCTTCCATTTAGTTTAATTATTAATATCACCTCAACTTAGTTTAATCTATATCAAACACTACAAATATATATTATTGTAAGTCTTTAACTACGTCTAATAGTATTGGTAGATCCATTCCCAAATCTTTTAAACGTTCTAATGTTGGTACTCCATTTGAGTTCCAACCTCTTCTTGCATAAACTGCATCTATTAGTTTCTCATATTGATTTTCTCTATATTTTCTTAAAACTGCCATTTTTTCCTCTGTAGATTTACCTTCCGTTTCATATCCTAAAAGTTCTTTTAATTGTCCATCATATCTTTCTTGTCTTGATTCATATTCTTCTTTAGTTACAGGACCCATAGAACGATATGGAATTCTATCATTGGCTCTTAATCCCTTACCTAATCTAATATTAAATATTCTTTGGAAATTATACACTCTTTCTGATTCTCTAACCATATCCGTTGTATTTAATCTCTTACCTGTAACACCATATACTACATCTAAATAATTTTGAACATGCTCTGGAATTTTAGCAGGTTCAGATGTATATTTATTTCCTTCTGGAACTATATCATTCCAAGGAAGTTTACATAAGCCATACAAACCAAACCACGTTCTAAACATTGGGAAGTAATAAAGTGCTTCTGCTTTATCTTCAAATGTTGGAATTTGATTATTTACCATATCCATGAATATTAACCATGCTTCATCATGCTGTGGACCTTTGTTTGTAAGTCCAAATCCACCCTGTTGCGCTAAAGATTCCTTTGAACCATATTCTGAATATTCTAAGCCCTTTTGCTCCATTCCTATATCAAATAAGAAATCTGGATCTGCTCCATATTCTTCTGCAAAAATCTTTTTCATCTGATGAATACCTTGACCTACTATTACCCCAAAGCCTTCGCCTCTTGACATTTGATGTAACAATTCAACCGATGCTTCAAAGTTTCCAAATTTAAGATCTAAGCCGCCAGTGATTTCTTTATTTATAATACCTCTAGTATAACATTCCATAACAAAGGCAGTTGAAGTTCCAAAAGATATAGTATCTATACCATAGGTATCACAATAAAAGTTTATTTCTAATATTGCTCTTGGGTCAAATATACCACAATTAGATCCAACTCCCGCAGTAGTTTCATACTCTGGACCATCTACTGTAACTCTTTGACCTTTATATGGACCCGTTTGAAGTTCAAAGTTATCAGCTGTTTTAGCGCACGCCATAGAGCACCCATACCAACATCCATCTTCTAAACCTTGTGTTAAGTAATTATTAATTAAAATATCTGGTCCTATTTTTTTAGCATCTTCATGACCACCATACTGATAATTCATAACAGGCAGCAAGTCATATGCACTCATGATCTCTACCGAATAACCAGTTCCTACTTGTCTCATTCTATTTTGTTTATCATCTAAATCATGCATCTCTTTATGCATTTTTATTCCTGCTTTGTTAATAATACCTTGGTCAACAGGATTATTTAAGTTACCTTTAACTCCACTAAATTTAACTACAATTGCTTTTACTTTTTTATCTCTAAATACTCTACCAATTCCACCACGACCTGCTTGCTTAAATCTAGTTACTTTACGTCTTGTATCATATAAAGAAAAATTTAATAAACCCATTTTAGCATGCTCTGCTCCAGTTCCAGCAGTTACAACAGATACATTTCTTTTATCCGCCTCATTATCTGCATACATTTCTGTAAGCTGCTCAGCTAAAACATGTGAATCTATTGCTTCAAGAGGAGCTTCTTCTATTGTGATAACACCCTTGTTTCCATCTATATATATTATAATGTCTTTTTCTGCTTTTCCTTGTAATTCTAATGCATCCCAGCCTGCAAACTTTAATAATGGTCCAAAATATCCACCAACATTTGAATCAATTGGAATATCAGTCATAGGAGATATACTACATACTAGTGATTTTCCTGAACCTGGATATTGAGTTATTCCACAAACAGGACCCCCACAAATTATAATTTCATTCTCGGGATCATTCCATTTTGTAGTAGGTGTTGTTCCATTCCACAAATACCAAAGTCCAAATCCCTTTCCTCCTACAAATTTATCTTTCATCATTTGAGTTACGGGTTTTGAATCAATTTTATTTTCAGAAATATTTATATATAGACTTCTATCTGTATAGCCTTTATCTAATTTTCCAAGCTCATATTTATATTCTGTTAAAAGTTTTCTACCTTCTTTTAAAGTATTAATATCCATATTATCATCTCCTTCTGTTTAGTTTGAACAAACTCTTTCTTTTGCTTCAGAATTATCTTTTTCTGCAATAAATATAGCTCCAGTAGGGCATTTTTTAGCGCACAGTCCACAAGCAATACACTTAAAGGCTTCTATATAATCATCATGCTGTCTCATTGCGTTTTCAGGGCAAAAACCAACACACATAAAGCAACCCACACAATCTTTTTTGTTAATTCTAACAACACCTAGCTTATCCCTTTTAATTGCCTCAACTGGGCATCTGTCAATACATTCACCACATTGATTACAAACATTAATCTCTGGTTTGCCATCGTTTGCAATAATTATGCATGATTTAGCTCTATCTTTGGCTTTAAAATATGTGCTAGAACATATTTCTTCACACAAACCACATTGGATACATTTACTATCATCTTTCGCTAAATACTTCATTTATTCATTGCCTCCTCGAATTATTTATTTAAAATAATACTATAATTTTTATTATATCTTAATTAATATTATAATTGAATAATACCTTAAATTCAACAGCATTATGTAATATAAGGCCTACCTAATATTACTTTTAGTAATATTTATATGTTTAGACTTATATTATTTTTATAATAATACATTGTAATGGTATACGTAAAAGGTTTATGACTGTTTTTCTAAATCTCATCAAGGATTTTCAGTGTTTTTGTTAGTATCTTTAAAATTAGGTTCCAAATGAAAAGTAATAATGCTTCTCTTACCAAAATAATGCTTCAACTGCTGTTCAAGTTGTTCTGAAATTTCATGTGCAGCGTATAGTGAGATCGTTTTTTCAAATAGTAAATGTGCTTCAATTGCTATATTGGAACCTATACGTCTAGTCCTTAAATGATGATATTTTTGAATTTCACTTGATTCATCAAACAGATTTGTTATATATTGAACCTCTTTTTTATTAAGAGATGCTTCTAATAATTCATTGACTGCAGGTGACATAATCTCAAAAGCTACTTTTAGTATTAATATACTTACTACAATAGCTGCTACAGGATCTAGTATTATCCATTTATCTCCTAAGAAATACGCACAACTTATTCCTAAAAGCGTTCCAATGGAAGAAAATGCATCTGACCGATGATGCCAACCATTTGCAATCACCGCTGGAGAATTTATTCTTTTACCAACTTTTTTAGTATAGCGATATAAAATTTCCTTTGATATGATTGATATTATGGCTGCTATCATTGCAATCATTTTGGGTCTAGTCATTATTTCATTTTTTACTAGAACTTCATAAATATTAACTAATCCTTTTTGCAAAATTTTATAACCTGCGAGAAATAAAGCTATCCCAATGATGACAGTTGCAAAAGTTTCATATTTACCATGTCCATAACTGTGTTCTTCATCAGCAGGCTTTTCTGTAAATTTGAAACCAACTAATACAACTATATCCGTAAAAAAATCCGATAATGAATGTATTCCATCAGCTAGCATAGCATTACTCGTCCCTAGTATACCAGCTATTATTTTAATACTTGTCAATAATAAGTTTGTAATAAAACCAATCCATGTTACTTTTTTTGCTTCATGGCTTCGTCTTTCGTCAGTTATATCATGATTGTACATATAGTCCTCCTCTATTATCCTAAATCCACTACATAATTATATTAACTTGATGGTATAAATATCCTTTTAATTCATCTATAGCTTGTGTTCTTATTCCGCTTTTAGATATTAACGAATCAAATTCATCTTGTAAACATTTCATTTCTTCTACTGCTACCATTGTATGTCTTGACATAGTAATCTCTGCAATTTTTCTAGCCATTAGAGGTTTAAGCATTAACGATAAAAAACCATTCGGTAGATTAAAATAGTTCAACTTAAAAGGTGTAATCGAGTAACCTAAAGAGTTTAGTACAGAAAACCCCTCTTTTATTCCTTGAAGCATAAATTTTATATCCTCAGAAGATTTAGAAAGTTCGTAATTATTTCCGTTATATTTATATAACATATTTGCTATACTTGTGACAATGCTAACATGATATTTTTGCCATGCATCCATATCATTGCAAAAAACTGACGGAATTCCTGCATTGTTAAAAACTTTAATCAACTTCTTTACTCTTTTAGATTGTTTCCCATTATATTCTCCAAAAGTCGTTGTTTGAAAGAGTCGAATAATTCCTCGACCAACAAAGTATTTTACAATACCGTCTACTCTTTCTCCTCCTGCTGACGGAAATCCTATCAACAGCCTTTCATCTCCAATTACCTTTGCCCATCTTTCGTAGCCAAGTGCATTATTCACCATAAAAACTATATTAGATGAACAATTTTTTTCAAGTATATGTAATATACTTTCTACTTGCGGTTTCTGCATGACAACCAAAATATAATCATAATACTCTTCTGGATTCAAACTCTCTATAACCTTTACTTTTGAAACAGAACGAGACTTTGAGTTAATATCTTGTATTCTGACTCCATAATTACTAAGCTCTGAATATCGAGTTCCTCTTGCTAAAACTGTGACATCATTTCCGGCTTTTTCAAGTTTACACGCACAAATACTACCTATTACTCCTGCCCCATAAATAAGAATTTTCATTATACCCCTCCAATATTATTAATATTTATAAAATTAGCTTAATATTAAATCTTTATGGTTGAAGAACTCTCTATAGTTTATTTCTAAAATACAGAATATTACCAAATTAATAGTAAATATAATCTAATATATAAAAAGCACATAAGTAGAACATTTCTGTCCCACAGATGTGCTTATGCCTTAATCTGCTGTCACTCATTAGGTGACCCAGCCCCATGACCTTTGAATAGGTTCATCGCCTGCTCAGTATAATTATTAATATCAAATATTATAACTCTTAATAAATAATATAATAAAGATTTAACTATTTGTCAATACTATTTAATAATTTTACTAATTTGTCACCTTCAAACAAATATTTTTCATTACAGAAATGACAAACTGCTTCTACTTGACCATCTTCTTCTATTATTTTTTTTAATTCATCTTTTCCTAATGATATAAGTGCCTTTTCCATCCTATCAAAAGAGCAATCACAGTTAAAACCAACTGGTATTTTATCCATTATTTCAATATCAAACTCTTTAAAAATTTCTTTAGCAATATCCTCTATATCACTGTCATTATCAAAATATTCAGAAACTGACTTAATGCTATTTAATTTATTTTCTATCAAAGCTATATCTTCATCTTCAATAAATGGCAGCGTCTGAACTATAAATCCTCCTGATGACTTTATACTATAGTCTCTATCTATTAAAACACCTAGCGCTACTGCAGAATTCTGTTGTTCAGATAACCAATAATACATTGTAATATCTTCAGCTATTTCTCCTGTTACAATGTCTGTACTTCCTACATATGGTTCTTTCATTCCTATATCTTTAATTACAGTAACCTTCCCATCTATACCAACTGCTTTACCAACATCTAGCTTACCATTCTCTTTGATATCTAAATCAACAGTCGGATTATCTACATATCCTTTAATATTACCTTTATTATCAGCTGTTATTAGGATATTACCAATAGGCCCTCCACCATTTATTCTTACTGTTATTTTATCTTCATCATTTTTCATCATATATCCCATCATTAAGCCCGCAGTAAGAGTCCTTCCAAGTGCTGCTGACGCTGTGGGTGTTGTATTATGATGTTTTCTAGCCTTCTCTACTGTTTCAGTAGTTTTCGCCATAAAAATTCTAAAAGATTTTTTCTTATCCATCGCTCTTATCATGTAATCCATTATTTTTTCCTTTCCTTTTTCAATTGCTCGATTAGTTATATAAAATACCTACATTTTGATGCAACAAAAAACTGCCCTTAATGATTCTTGGTTGAAGGCTACATCATTATAGTCATCATATATTTCTATGTTATCAAATCCAGTGCATCTTAAAATATTTTGTATTTCATCAACAGAATATATGTATTGGGTTTGTATTTCTGTTATTCTATCATATTTTTCCTCTGAGTCATTTATAAAAAAATTGATTTCAATATCTACTGAATTACTATCCTCGTTAAACATATTTTCCCAAACATAAAAAACCTCTCCATCATCATAAATATAATTTTCATTATACATAGTTTTATATTTATATACTGTACTAATATCGAAAATAAATTTATCTCCATTATTAAGGTGCTTATTTATTCTATTAAAAAATAACATAATTTCATCTCGTTTTAAATAATTTATGCCATCACAACAACAAATTGCAGCATCAAATTTATCATCAATTTCAAAATCTATCATGTTTTGATTTAAAAGTTTAACACCTCTATTTCTGCCTAGTTTATCATACGCTCTCATAAGCATGTCCTCAGATAAATCAAATGCAGTAACTTTATAATTATTTTCAGACAAAATACATGTAATACTACCTGTACCACATGCAGCCTCTAATATCTTATTTTTATTCTGACCTATTTTACTTATTAAAAAAGATGTCCATTTCTCATAGTCTATATCATTCATAAGCAAATCATATATTTGCGAGAATTCCTTATAGCTGTTTTTTTGCATCTTGCAACTTCCTTTTCTTTTTTTTAGAGGTCATAATTCCTCCTATTCTACCTGTTTCTTTTGCAGTCAAACCACCCCAACCTAACTCTTCAACTTTATCCATCAATCCAATCTCTTTAGCTATTTCAAGTTTCATAATGTCATTAGGTGTAAGCTCTTTTTTCTTTTTTTTCGCCATGTTATCCTCCATAATATCTTTATATAAATATTATGTATTCAAACGAAAAAATTATTCCCTCTTTTCACCTTTTAAAATCAAAATTGCCTTTATTTCCTTTAAAATCACAAAAATTTTATTTAAAGTATACTGAATACTAATAATTATCACAAAAAACATTACTACTAACGTTATAAATATTGCTGTATAATTTATTGCCACTATAATCACTCCTATAAAATGTAATTGACCTTTTTCTTCTTAAATACTACTGCACTTAGTGCACATTTAAATATTTGATCAATGTCCATGCTCAACCATATAAATACTACATCTAGCTTTAACCAATATGCAAAAATCATTGCTAACGGTACTCTAATAACCCAAATTCCTAAAAAAGAAATAACCATTGGTGTGTTTTTGTAACCTGCAGAACGAATAGTTCCATTTAAAACCTTTGATAAATTCTGAGGGATTTGTATAAATCCCATAGCTATAAGATACTTAACTCCTATTGTTTGTATCTGTGCATTGTTTGTAAAGAAACTCATAAATGTTCTTGGAAATATTATTATTAAGAGTGATGAAAATAAACTTATAATTGTTGTTGTCTTAATTAGCTGTTTTGTATATGATTTTAATAAAGTGTCATCTCTCTTACCTATTGCATTAGCAGTTAAGGATGTGGATGCAACTCCCACTCCAACAGCAGGCATCTCGGATAGTATCTCTGCTTGTAAACCCAATTGATATGCTGCAAATGTAACTTCACCATAGGATAATATAACTTTACTCATTACTACAGAAGAAAGTTGCCAGAACATACTCTCGAAAGCTGCAGGGATACCAATAGAGTAAACTTGTTTCATAAGACTAAAGTCAATTTTAAACCTATCTTTATCACTAATAAATGAACTAAATAATCCATGTCTTTTATTGTATAAAAGATATAAACCTAGCATTGCCCCTATTATTTGAGAGATTAAAAGTGCTATACCTGCACCTATAAGTGATAATTTCGGAAAACCAAACTTACCATAAATAAGCAAATATCCTAGTACAACATTTATAATATTGACTACTATTGCAATATACATGGGAGTTTTAGTATTTCCACAACCTTGAAATACAGCTGTTACTACTGACATTATTAAAAGAAATGGAGAACTAAAAATCACTATTTTTAAATATTTGCTAGCTGATAATAATGTTTCACTACTAGACGTAAAAAAAGATAGTATATCCTTTAAATTAAATAATACGATTAAGATTGAGATAATTGAGACTACTACACCTGTTATGGCTGTTTGCTCAAATGTTTTTTTGCATTTACCCATATTCCCTTCCCCATTGGTTTTAGCTATAATTACAGTTGCCCCTATGCCTATTCCTTTAAATAAACACCAAAGCACACCTGTGATTCTAGAACCAATCCCTTGGGAAGCTATAAGAGATGGGGTTAGCCTGCCAATCATCGCAGCAGATACTAGACCAGCTGATACTTGAAAAATATTTTCTAACATTATTGGTATAATAAGCAAATAAATTTCTTTTCTTATTATTTTTTTATCATATAATTTTTCAACCATTAATATAATATCCTCTTATTACATTTTATTGATTGCATATTGAATAATCATTTATATTGCTTATAATTTATAAAACTAATAACCGAACTAAATAAAAAAGCTATTGATGCTGCAACAAATGGTAAAATATTACCTAACGAATAAACAAAACCTGCAAACAATGCTCCAAAAATCATACCTACTGCTCTAATTGAATTAAATACACCAGAAATTATTCCGCTTGTATCAGTATTCTGATCTTTTGTAACAAGACCTTGCTGTATAGGTAAATAAATTGCATTAAACATAAAAAATACAATATTTCCTAAAAAGAATAACATTGTTTCCTTAATAAATGGCACCACCATTGAAGATAGCCCACAGAGCAAAAGTACAATTACAATTGATTTTCTAGTATCAGTTTTGTTAACTATATAAATATTTATTGTAAAGTTAACTATAAGTGAAACTATGCCTATTATGGCCTTTATAGTCCCGTTATACGAAGATGGTAAACTAAGCGCTGCTTTAATATAATAATTAAATGCATTGTCGTAAGCGGTGGTTGCAAAACTAGTCAAAAATACAGCTATGAGAAATGTTATAATCGTAGCTGTCATAATTTCTTTCATATCAATAAATGCTTGAAATGGATTTATTGATGATGTACTGTATGTATATTTTTTTCTTACAGGATCACTTAAATTAACAAATGCTAAAGCACCAGATATCACAAGGGCTCCTGTCTGCAAAATAAAAACCATAAAAATAGATGTATTCCCTAATACGCCTCCTATAAAATATCCAAATGCAGAAAATATAGAGTTAGTTGCAGCATAATATGACATATAACGTCCCCTATTATCCTGGTCTGTGACATTAATTACATATGCCATTGAGGAAACTACAGTACCTGCAGAAAAAAAGCCACAAAATAGTCTTGATAATGTAGTCATAAAAATAGTAGTAGACAATCCAAAACACATTTGTGATATGCCATACAAAGGCAACGAAAAAGCAAATATTTTAGAATGCCCATATAAATCTCCCATTTTGCCCCAAAATGGTGATGATATAAACACTAAAAAAGCCATTGCTGCAAATGAAACCCCAAACATATAATCAGGATATCCTAAATTAGTAAACATCGTTGGCGTTATAGGGTGTGCTACATTAGCAAAAATAGCAAATAATGCATAAAATACAAAAAATCTATTTAAAGATACCTTCTTCAAGTTTCCTCCACAATACAAACAAATACCTTATTTCTTTATATGTTTGGTGCGGATAACAGGATTTGAACCTGCACAGGTCACCCCACACGGACCTGAACCGTGCGCGTCTGCCAATTCCGCCATATCCGCATTTTCTATTTTATTAATTTAACTAAAAAATATATTATCACAATACTCTTTATTTAGCAATGGATTTTATAAATAATTTTAGAAAAAGGCCCAAAATTTGGACCTTTTTTATTATTCAAATACTTCTATTTTATATTTGTTTTTTAGTTCTTCTTTTTTGTTTATATAAACTTTATCTTGCTTTGCCATAACACAATTTTTTCTTATATCTTCTTTAACTTCCTCTAATTCTGAATCCTTAGCAGGTACATGGTCAATCAATTTGATTATGTGATATCCAAATTGTGTTTTAACAGGCTCACTTATTTCACCTTTTTTCATTGCAAATGCTGCATCTTCAAACTCTTTTACCATTTGACCTCTGCCAAATTGTCCCAAATCCCCGCCAGCAGTTTTAGAAGGGCAACTAGAATACTGCTGTGCTGCTTCTTCAAAAGATAATCCATCTGTTAAATCTTCTAAAACTTCATTTGCCTTTTCTACTGTATCAACTAAAATATGGCTAGCTTTTACCATTTCTTTTGTTTTAAACAATTGCTTGTTTTTTTCGTAATACTCTTCTATTTCATCATCTGATACAGTAACATTATTTAACATTTTACTCAATCCATATTGTTGAAGCATTGATTTTTTCATTGTATCAAGTGCTTTAATAAATTCTTCATCTTTATCCAATCCTTTTTCAATTGCATCAGAATATACTAATTCATGCATCACAAGTTCTTCAATTAGCTTTTTTCTTCCTTCTTCACCTTGAAAATATTGTGCATTTTGTCCTAAATTATTCATTAATAATCTAAAATCTGACTCTCTTACTTCTCTTCCATCTACAACTGCTATTAACTTATTATCCATTTGTACTCCTAATTTTTATTTTGTATTTTAGCTTTGTTTATATAATAAACAAGAGGGCACAAGACCCCCCTTTTTTGATTAGTTTATTTTTATTCTTCTTCATCCATTGACTCTAATAATGTTGATAATTCTGTTATACATTTATCTTCATCTGAACCTTTGGTTAAAATTATCAGCTCATCGCCTTTCATAGCACCAAGTGCCATTATACTAATGATACTCTTTCCATTAGCTTCTTGAATTCCTTTTTTAATAATAATTTCACTATCAAAAACTCTTGCCTTTTTAACAAATATGGCTGCCGGTCTAGCGTGCAATCCAATCTTATTTTTTAATATTACTTTTTGAGATCTCATATTTTACACCTCTCTTCTCCTGTTCTAATAATTCTTCAGCAATTTCTTCAATTTTTCTTAATCTATGATTCACACCTGATTTGCCTAAAGGTGGGTCTAACATTTCACCAAGCTCTTTTAGACTTGCGTTTTTATGTTTTAATCTTAAGTAAGCAAGCTCTCTTAAATTTTCAGGTAGCTTATCTATGGCTTTATATTTCTTCAAAACTTTTATTTGTTTAATTTGTCGCATAGATGTATCGACTATTTTGTCAAGATTAGCTGTTTCACAATTAATAACCCTGTTTATTCGATTTCTAGTTTCCTTTATTACTCTCACATTTTCAAAATTTAAAAGTGCATTATGCGAGCCCATAACTGCCATTAAATCAGATATTTGCTCACCTTCCTTTATATATGTAATATAATAATTCTTCCTAAATATCGTTTTTGCATTTATATCATAATTTTTTAAAAGTTCACAAAGATCTTGACTATGTTTTTCTTTATTATTTACAAACTCTGCATGATATGATTTTTCAGGATCACTAATCGAACCACATCCCATAAAAGAAGCTTTCACATACGCTCTCTTACAGCAATCGTTTTTCAATATGCCTAATGGAATTCCATAATCAAAGTTCATAAAGTTTATTTCTTCATCTTTTATAAGACTAACATCCTTTAAAAAACTTTTAACCTTTTCTTCCTCAATTCTAATGCTATAACTATTATGCTTTTTAAGCCTGTTACTTTTTTTAACACTTACTTCTGTTGACATATTGTACAACACCTTTAACAATCTAAAAATTCTTCTTGCTATAGCGGCATTCTCTGTTATAAGCTCAATTTCTATTTTATTAAATCCTTTTAGTGTAATATATCCTGTTGTCCTTAATAATGCTGAAATTTCAGCCTTAGCACAACACATATCAGTTATTTCAGTTCTAGACAATTCATTTTTTATCACTGAAGAAAAAGTCATGTTCTCTCCCCTTATTTATAACAATGGAATTTAATATCCTCTATAGCCTTTTTTATGATTTTTCTTTCATCATCGTAACGAGCAATCATTAAAGTTCTTTCAAAAGGAAGAAACTTAGCTTCTTTAAAACCTTCATTTTTTTGAGCAGTGCAGTTCATGTTTCTTGAAACCATTAAATACCAATACACTTGTTTATTAATTCTAACTTTTTCTTTGAAGCAAGTTCTGTTAAATTCATAATTTATTTTACCAAGATACTTTATGACATTTACTTTTGCTTTACTTTCTTCGAGGACTTCTCTTATAGCTGCATCTTTTATTGTTTCATTTTCTTCTACTCTTCCCTTAGGAAGAACCCAATCTCCATTGAATTTTCTTAGCATCAAAATATTATTTCTAAAAAAAACAATGCCTCCTGCACTAATCTCTTCAACCATATAATTGCCTCACTGCCTAATATCGTAGTTAATATAATAACACAATATTATTAAAAATAAAACATATATTTATAGTTTACAATAAAAGCAAATATATTTCAACTACTTTAACATAAATTATTATTAATATTTAATGTTTTTAAGTATATAAATAAAATAAATCAATTAATCTGGTCTTTTTCCAAAATACTGATAATAATTAACTTTTAAATCACCATTGAAAAGTTTTCTCTTTTTATCAGCCTTCTTGCCATATTCATTTTCAAATGACTCTACTGCAGTAATTATATATTTAGACCAAGTATTATCTTTCCCATAAACTTGCCCTAACTTTCTATGGATATTTTCAATATTTAATATATCTCCTATACGGTCACCATATGGAGGATTAGTAATAAGTATACCATATTCACAAATAGGTTTTTCAATTTGATTAATATCTTTTACAAAAAATTCTATACAATCATCTACACCTGCTTCTATTGCATTTTCTTTAGCAATTTTTATTGCCTTTTCACTAACATCAGAAGCATAAATTTTTATTTCTGAATCTAGGTCTATTTTTTTCCTTGCTTCTATTTTAACATTTTTCCAATATTCCTCTTTTACTATTGGCCATTTTTGGGATGCAAATGACCTGTTTAAACCAGGTGCAATATTTCTACCTATTAAAGCTGCTTCTATTGGTATTGTTCCTGAACCACACATTGGGTCATAAAGTATCCTGTCCTTATTCCAATAACTTAGCATTACGAGAGCAGCTGCCATAGTTTCTTTTAGTGGTGCTTCAGTTGATCTTGCTCTATAGCCTCTTTTAAACAATCCTTCTCTTGCTCCTGTTGTATCAATAGAAACCGTTGCAATATCTTTGTGTATTGAAATTAATATAGTGTACTCTTCACCTGTTTCTGGCATCCATTGGACATCATATTCTTCACATAACTTTTTTGATACTGCTTTTTTTACTATTGCTTGACAATCTGGAGTACTATATAACTTTGACTTAACTGATTTTCCTTTAACTGTAAATTTTCCATCTTTTGTTATCCAATTTTCCCATGGTAATTCATATGTCTTATCAAAAAGTTCTTCAAAGCTAAGTGCTTCAAACTGTCCCATAATAAGCATTATCCTATCTGCACATCTTAAGTTAATATTAGTCCTTGGAATATCTTCAATTTCTCCATCAAAATACATCCAACCATTGTCAGTATTTACATTTTCGTAACCTAGCCCTTGTAATTCCCTCTTTACTACTGCCTCCAATCCAAAGGCTGAAATTGCAGCTAATTTAATTTTACTCATAGTTTTCCTTTCTTTTATAACTATTCTGCTATAGTTCTTTGATTCTTCAACTTTTACTTAACTACCGTTTGAAACTTTTATATTGTACTTATCTAATTTATAATATAATGTTGCTCTTGGTATCTTAAGTTTTTTTGCGACTTCTGATTTATTATAATTTAAGTCTTTCATAGTTTCAGATATTATTCTTTTTTCTATACTTGCCATATACTCCTCTAAACCACTTTTTGATTCTTTAATTTCTGACAAGTCTATAATTTTACTGATCGCATCAACTTTTATTTTTTGCATATAACTAGGAAGAAACTTTTTTTCAATCTTTCCTTTTCCGCTCTGAGATGCATATACTACTGAACTTTGAATAATATTTCTCAACTCTCTTACATTACCTTCCCAACTATAAGCAAAAAATATATCAAGTATATCCTTTGGAATTTCTATAATATTTATTCCTTGCTCCATGCAAAATTCTTGAAGAAATTTATTAGCAAGCAATACTATATCTCCCTTTCTTTCTCTCAGTGGAGGAATATTCACTTGAAAAACATCAAGTCTATAATATAAATCCCTTCTAAACTTATTTTCATTAATTAAGTCTCTAATATCCTTGTTAGTTGCAGAAATAATTCTTACATTAATTTTTATCGCCTTATTTCCACCAATTCTAGTTACTTCACCATCTTCTAATACTCTCAACAACTTCGGTTGAAGCTCAATAGGCATATCTCCAATTTCATCAAGAAATAATGTTCCACCCTCAGCTTCTTCAAATTTTCCTTTTTTAACAACTTGTTTAGCTCCTGTAAATGCTCCAGGTTCATAACCGAACAATTCACTTTCGAACAACTCATTTGGTATAGCGCTACAATTTATAGGAATAAACTTACCCTTGCGACCACTCTCAAAATGAATTGCTTTTGCAAACAACTCTTTTCCTGTACCGCTCTCACCTCTTAAAAGTATATTTAAAGGTGTTTTAGAAATATTTTTACAAATGTTAATAACCTGAATAAAAGAAGAATTATTACTTATAATTTTACTAAAGTAAGATTCACCAGTCAAAGATATCTTGGAAAATTCCTGTTCTAACTGCAATAAACTTAGTTGAGTCTTATTAAGTAAATCGCTTAACTTAACAATTTCTGTAATATCTCTATCCCTAGCAAGTGCTCCAATTATATTTCCAAACTTATCGAGAAGTGGTGCAGCACTTAGAACTATATAGCTATTTTGCCTAGGACTATTATATACATTATAATATGATGTTCCTTGATCTATAACTTTAGGCAAAATAGCTCCAGGGAAAAATGACAATATATCTTTGCCTAAAATTTCTTGCCTAGATACTCCATAGTACTTTTCCGCAGTTGAATTAAAAAATATGACCTTACATTTTTCATCAACAATAGTTATAGAATCTGGAATATTATCTAAAATATATTCAAACATTTCTTGATCATGTTCATTGAAATTAGATTTAAAAATCATTAATATTCACCTCACTAAACAATAGTTTTTTTCAACTGCCTTTCTAAATTTATTTAATTTTAGTTCCCATATTATTTATCTACTAATCGTTTAGCGTTCAATAAACAAATTTTCCAAGTTCCAAAACTTCTTAAATTCTTCATACTGTTTCTTTGCTTTAGTTGTGTCTTTGTTAGTTTTTATAGCCTTTATTAAAATATTTTTAGGCGTATGTTCCATTGATATAAATTCAACCAATTGAACTTTGTACCCCTTCGTTTCTAAAAACAAGCTTCTTAAAGAGTCGGTAATTAATGATGACATTCTCTCTTTTATAAGCCCATGTTTCAACATAGGCTCCAAATGCTCATTTTCTATCTTATTGTAGAATTCATGTTGGCAACAAGGTACTGACAATATTACATCTGTATTCCAATTAATCGCCTTTAATAATGCAGCATCAGTTGCATTATCGCATGCATGAAGGGTTACAATCATATCTACTTTTGATTTGTAAACAAAGTCCTTTATATCTCCAATTTCAAACTCCAAATTATGATAACCAAGCTTTTTAGATGTTTTATTACAAAATTCAATAACATCTTCTTTTAAGTCTAACCCTATTATTCTAGCCTGTATGTTCCTAATATTATAAAAATAATGATATAGCGCAAACGTAAGATAAGCCTTACCACATCCAAAATCAATTATCATAAAATCATCATTAATTTCATTATCTTTTAAAGAATCATCAAACTATTTCTAAAAATTTATTAATTTGCTTAAATTTATCATATTTTTTAGCATATACTAAACCTTCTTGATTCATAACACCAAGCTCGATTAGAAAACTGCATGGTTCACCTTCATTAATTATATATTGTTTTTTCTTATTATGTTCTTCCAACAACAATTTCTTTGAAGGTTCTTTTTCTGTCATTTTAATACTTCCTTTTTTGCTAACAATTAGCTGAAAATCAGAATCTTCTGTAAATATATTAATATTTCTATATTCATTTTTTATTAATTCAACAATAACATCTCCAGCATTTTTGTATTCTAAATTCTCATGGAAAACTTTTGTTTCGGTGTATTTTTCAAGTTGAATAACTTTTCCTTCCTTTAAATTAATCACTCGAGCTGTTATTTTTTTATACGGATTTTCAGACTTTTTTCTTGGAGTTGTAAATATACTATATATGAACTTACCCTCACTAATACATTGTTCAATTATTTGTTCTACATTCAAAATTACTACCTAACCCTTCTTACATTCCCTTACTTTTTCTACCACCTTGTGAAAAGTAATATTTTATTCTGACTTAGCGCACATTTTATGAAATTGTACGAGAATTACAAAACAGTTTTGGCACATTTAACGAAGCGTAATGTGTGCCATTGTTTTGTAATTTGAAGTTACAATTTCCAAAATTTTAGCAGGAAGAATAAAATATTATTTTTCACTACTTATAACTACTCTTCAACGAAACAATCCTATTAAATACAATATTGCCCTCAGTTGTATCTTTATCTATAATAAAATATCCATGTCTCATAAATTGGAATCTATCACCAACATTTTTATCAGCCATAGTTGGCTCAACCTTACAATTCTTTAATACAATTTTGGAAATCAGGATTAAGTTTCTCTAAAAAATTATATTTATCATAATCCTCATCATTCATCATATAATCATATAATCTTACTTCCGCATCAATAGAATGTTTTGCAGATACCCAATGAAGTGTTCCTTTAACTTTTCTACCTTTAAATCCTGTTCCACTCTTTGTTTTCAGGATCATATGTGCAATGTATTTCTAAAACGTTTCCTTGTTCATCCTTTACAAAATCCTCACACTTAATAAAATACGCATTTCTTAATCTAACTTCATTGCCTGGGAAAAGTCTAAAATATTTTTTCGGAGGATTTTCCATAAAATCTTCTCTTTCAATATAAACTTCTTTACTGAATGGAATCATTCTAGATCCCATCTCTGGATTATCAGAGTTGTTTTCAGCTCAACATATTCTACTTTGTCATCAGGATAATTTGTTATTATAACCTTAATCGGATCCAAAACTGCCATTGTACGAGGTACTTTATAACTTAAATCATCTCTTATTGCATGTTCAAGCATTCCTATATCAACGACACTTTGAGCCTTTGAAACTCCTATTGCTTCACAGAAGTTATTTATAGCTTCCGGAGTATATCCTCTTCTTCTAAGTGCTGTAACAGTTGGCATACGTGGGTCATCCCATCCATCCACATAACCTTCATCAACCATTCTTTTTAAATATCTCTTACCCATCATAGTTTTTGTAAGATACAACTTAGCAAATTCTATTTGTTTTGTTGGTGCTTTTTTAAAATCGTCTAGATTGCTTAAGACCCAATCATAAAAAGGTCTATGATCCTCAAATTCCAAAGTACATATAGAATGTGTTATTCCTTCTATTGCATCTTCGATAGGATGTGCAAAATCGTACATTGGATAAATACACCACTTATCACCTGTATTATGATGTGATTCTTTAAGAATCCTATAAATTACTGGATCTCTCATATTTATATTAGG